>NZ_PVNK01000203.1 GCF_002994615.1 Enhygromyxa salina
GTCGGGGACGGGGTCGGGGTCGCCAGTGGTTTCGCCTGCGCTTTCGCCCGCCGTCCCGGCGTCGTCGATCCCGGCGCTTTCCCTGCCGCCGGCGTCGTCGCTGCAGGCGCTCATGCTGACGCCGAGGAGCAAGACCATGGCACTCGCAGAGAGCTTGGCCAACGCTCCTGCGCTGAGGCCGTCGACGAGGGACGCCTCGCTTGGCCTCTTCGCCGCGAACCTTCTCGCCAGTGGTTGCAATGGGCCGACCTCAGCGGCGCTTTGGGTTTGCGCCCTCGACGAAACGTCCGGCGCGGGGTGATGCGATACATTGGACCAATGGGTGTTCGGGGGGATTGTGTAATGGCGAGTCATCTCGTCGATTCTACTCGATCGCTGCGCGCGGTCGAGAGCCCAGCTTAGCGCCGATCACATGGTGCGAGTCGTTGCAAAGAAATCAATTGGGTCATTGCGGGTGACCCCCCCGCGGAACAGGGGGATGACCGGCCCCGGTCTCGCCGTGATCGAGAATGCCTGATCCGGTCGCAGGTCGACGACATTGACGAAGGAGGCGAAGGAGGCGAAGCGGCGAAGTCGAACTTTGGCTCAGACCTCCCGGGCGTCACTCGCTTCGAAGCGAGCGAGCTAATAAGGCGTCAGTCGTTCAAGGGCTGGCCAAACAACACGCGGTTGCCGACGGCGAGATCGTCGACGCCGTCGCCGTCGAAGTCTCCGATCAGGCCGACGTTGCGCTCGTTGCCCGTGTCGAGCTCGAGGGCGCCGCGGGGCTCGAGCACGCCGCTGCTGAAGTTCACGTTGATCCTCCAGACCCGGCGGGTGCCGAGGTAGTCACTGGTCAGGAGCTCCCGGCCCGAGCTCCCGTCGAGCTCGATCCAGCGGACCCAGTCGATGTGCGAGGGGCCCGAGGTCTCGCTGCTCTCGGGCTCGCCTTCGAGTTCGGGGAGCTCGAGCTCGATCAGGTCGTCGAGCGACAGCGAGCCCGAGCCGTCGCCCCGTGCGAGGACCACGTGGTTGTCTACCGTCACCCAGCTCAGGTCGAGGTTGCCGTCGCCGTCTGCGTCGGCGACCTCGATGAAGGGCGCTTCGCTCAGCCCGTGGGCCCGCGCCGTGCCCGGGACGGACAGCTGGCCGACGAGCTCGAAGCAGACCGCGCGCGTCTCCTCGACGTCGCGCTCGAGCTCGACGACGAAGGGCTCCCCGCACAGGGGCCCGGCGGGCGAGCGCTCGAGCCGTGGGCGGAGGACGGCGAGCTCGATCCCCTCGTCGCTTCGGCCGACGACGACGGCCTCCTCGATCGGCGGCTGGTCGTCGCCTGTGGGTCCGAGCTCGACGGCCAGCACGGTCGTGTGTGCGGCTGAAGCGGACAGGCCGAGCTCGGACAGGGGCAGCAAGTCGGCGTCGGTCGAGTCGTAGGCCGGACCGAGCTCGGCCTCGCCCTCGACCGCTCGGAGCAGGCGGAGGCCGCCGGCCTCGGTGCTCTGGACCACGCCGAGGGCCCACGCGAAGTTGAGCTCGTCGCCGAGCGAGCCCGAGGCGAAGCGGACGTGACAGTCGTCGGGCGTGGCGCACTCGCCGGGCTTGATCAGCGCGAGCGCGGGCCACTGGCCGTCGCGAAAGATCGTCAGCCGCCCATCCCGCTCGGCGCCGAGGCTCGCGCTGGCCAGGCCCTCGCCGAACACCCGGAGGATGTCGAAGCCCACGGGCGAGAATTTACTCGCCCGGGCCGGGTCGAAGGGCGGGCCCCAGATCGCCTGGACCGAGTCCCCGCCGCCGTAGACGAGGTCGATCTGAAAGTCGCCGTCGATGTCGCCCGCGGCGACCTGCTCGATGCGCGTGGCGGTGATCGTGCGCAGGACCAGCTGCGAGGTCGAGGGGTCGACCCAGACCAGATCGAGGAAGTCCGGCTCCGAGTGATCGATGGGCTTGCCCGTGTTCTCGATCTTGTTCTTGTCGATCGCCGCGAACCCGCGCACGCCGCCGCCCTGGACGTCGAGGCTGGTCGCGAGCGAGCCCGAGGTCCGCCAGTTCCGCGCGACCTGGGCTCGGGTGGCGGTGGCGGCGTCGACGAGGCCGGTGCTGGTGAGCAGGAGGCAGGCGTAGCCCCACTGCGGCTCGTCGAGGAGGCCGATCGGCGGACCCGCGAGCACGGTCTCGCCCGCGACCACGCACGCGTCGCTCGGATCGGGGCTGCTCAGCGCGACGATGCCCGCGCTGAGCAGGAAGTCGGCGTAGCCGTCGCCGTTGATGTCGGCGACGGCCCGCGGCCAGGTCGCGTGCGTGAACCGGACGCTCGGATCGTTCGAGGACGACCACGAGTGGGCGGCGATCAGCGGCGCGGAGCGATCGGCGAGCCCCGACAGCCCGCTCAGGTCGGCGCGCGAGTTGAACTGGCCGTCGCCGAGGCCGAAGGCGACGTAGGTCCGGTCGTCGTCGGGGGTGGTGGTGTCGTTGTCGGTGATGTTGAGGAGCAGATCGGGGTGGCCGTCGCCGTTGACGTCGCCGACGCCGGGGATCTCGAGGCTGAAGGTCTCGGGCGTGTCGGACACGGCGACGCTGGCGAAGGGCGCGACCGTGCCGAGGGGATCGAGCTGATCGCTGCGGTTGAGCTGATTGGGCCCCTTGCACAGCGAGAACAGCTCGACGAGGTTGCCGGGCGAGCCGTCCTCGGTCTGGCGGTAGCTGACCGCGAGGGCGTCGCACGAGCGGGCCTCGTCGAAGCGCGCGAGGGCGGTGGCTTGCCTGTGGTGGCCCGGGGTGAGCGAGAACAGCTCGGTCAGCTCGCGGTCCTCGAGCACGGCGTAACGCGTGTCGCCGCCCTCGCTGCGGCCGAGGAGCAGGGTCTGGGTGCAGCCTCCGACCTCGCAGATCTGCGCAGGCACGCCGCGGGGGTTGAAGGCGGCCTCCATCGTGAGCTGGCCGGACGCGCCGAAGGGCGCGGTCACGAGCTCGACGAAGGGGTCGTCGAGCTGACGGCTGGGGCTGCCCGTGAACACCTTGATCGCGACGTCGTCGCCGATCAGCGGGAGCGCGAGGTCGTCGACCTCGTCGGCGGTCAGGCGGGTCACGATCGGCTGGACCGCGGGTGAGTCGCTGATCGGCCTGCGCGCGGGGTCGGTGAACAGATCGGTCAAGACCCGGCCCTCGCTGAAGAACGCGACCTGGGCCTCGGCCTGGGCCCCGCGCAGGACGATGTCGTCGCGGCCGTCACCGTCGAGGTCGCCGACCGCCCGAGCCTCGCCGGGGAGCGTGCCGAACTCGAACTCCGCGCTGGGCTGGCGACAGACGCCGTCGGTTCCGCAGCCCCAGCCCGAGGGGCAGCGCGAGCTGCTGGCGGGCGCCTGGGGATCGCAGGTCAGGCGACACGCGCCCGCGCTCCCAGGGGCCCCGCAGCGCGCGTTTTCGCCGAAGCTGAGGGCCGAGCCGTCGCAGTCTTCACCGAGCTCGGGCTCGAGCACGCGGTTGCCACAGGTCCCGAGGTCGACCTCTTCGAGCTCCGCGCACGCGCCGATCCACGCGAAGGTCGCGAGGCTGCCCAGGCTCAACAGGCCGAGCAAGATCGAGCGCGGACGAGACAGCACCATCGCCGCGCTCAGCCTAACCGATCCCCGCAGCGGCCCTGAACACGGGCTGCAGCGGCCAGGACCCACCCGCAGCCTGCTCGACTCCATTCGGCCCATCCAGGGAAGCTCGTGGGACTGGCTCGGCGAAGACCTGGCGTCTCGACCAGCTGGCACGCCGAGCGCAGCTTCGAGTCGACCTCGGTCTGGCGCGGACCGAAGACCGAGCCCGTGCTCGCGCCGAGCCGGAGCTGGCGGGTGTACTCCGGCAGGAACTCGGTGCGATGCGGACTATGCGCGTGGTAGAGGTGACGGATGCGACGACGCTGGCTTCGCTCGGCTCTGACCGCCTCGCTGCTCTCCCTCACCCTCGCCTTCGGCTGCGCCTGGAAGGGCCACATCAAGAAGGGCGACGACTTCATGGTCGCGGCCAACTACGACGCGGCCGCTGCGGAGTACGCCGAGGCTCTGCGCCTGCGCCCCGACGACGCGGACATCGCGGCCAAGCTCGACGCGGCCCAGTCCGGTCAGGTCGAGGTCCGGGCCGATCACGCCCGCAGGGCGCTGGCCGCCAACGCCGACGCCCAGGCGATCGCGTTCGCGGCCGACGCCCACGCGATCCTCCCGAGTCACCCCACGACGATCGCGCTGATCGACGAGGTCGTCTCGGTCACGAGTGAGCGCGCCCAGCAAAAAGCACAGGCCCAGGAGTTTGCCGCGGCCATGGCGATCTTCGATGGGATCAGCGCCCGTCTGCCCAGCGCGAGCGGTCGGGTCCGCGCCGCGACCGAGGCGGTCGTCCAGGCCTGGGTCGCGCAGCTGAGCGCGGCCGCGAGCGAGGCCGAGGCCGCCGGGCGTCGGGGCTCAGTCCTGCTCTATCGGGCCAAGATCGCGGACTTGAGCGGCGCGGGCGTGGCCGAGCGCGACGCCGCCCGCGATCAGGTCGCCGCCGAGCTGCGCTACCTCGTGGTCGTCGCGGCCAGGAGCGCCGACGTCGGGGCCAGGGCCGTCGCGGCCGCGCTGCTCGGCAAGGTCGGCGCGTCGCTGCTCGAGGTCGCGGCCCAGGGCGAGCGCCGCTCGGCGACGCTCTCGCTCACGCTCGGCGAGGCCAGGTTCTCGACCGACAAGAGCACGCGCGCGCAGTCGGTCCAGTACCAGTCGGGCACCCAAGAGGTCGAGAACCCGTTTTACAAGATGGCCCAGGACGACGTGCTCGACGAGGAGCGGCGCCTGGTCGAGCGCGAGAACGAGGTCACCAAGCAAGAGCAGTACGTCGACCAGTACAGCGCCGACGTCGCCCGCGAGGGGGACACGCCCGGCGTCTCGACCGGCGCCGAGCAGAACTTGCGCAACGCCCGGAGCCGGCTCGAGGCCGCCCGCCGCTCGCTCACGGACCAGCGCAACGCCGTGATCCGGGCCAAGGAGAAGGCCGCGAGCACCGAGCAGACCACCCAGGAGCCGGTCTACTCGACCCACAGCTTCTCGGTCACCACGCACACGCTCACGGCTACGGTCCAGGCCACCGCCACGCTCGCGCACGCCGACGGGCGGCCCGAGCTGGTCTTCGATCAGCCGCTGAGCATCAGCGCCCAGGACGACGCGCACGCGGCCCAGAGCGTGGCCGGGATCGCCGAGGATCCGCTCTCGCTGCCGAGCAAGGCCGAGCTCGCTGCCCAGCTTCACGCCCAGGCGGTCGCGCCGATCGCCGCGATCATTGACGATAGTTTCGCGGGCTATCGCCAGGGCTTGCTCGTGGAGGCGAGCGCTGCGACGGACGCGGGCGAGCAGTTGGAGTTGCTGCTGCGCTATGTGATCGTCGATCCGCGACACGCCGACCCGAAGACGGTCGCGGATATCTTCACCCTCAGCGGGGTCCCGAACGCGTCCTCGCTGGTGCTCGGCGGCGGCTGAGCGCTCGCCTGGCCCAGATCGGTCCGCGCCTGCTTGGAGCTGTTTGAAAGGCTGCTAGATCAGCTTGGCGTAGCGGGTCGCGTGGTGGGCTCCGTCGCCGCAGATCGTGGCTAGAGCCTGCATGCGCTTGAAGAACAGGCCGATGTCGTGCTCGTCGGTCACGCCGACGCCGCCGTGGAGCTGGACGCTCTGGCGGCTGACGAGCTGGCCGCCGGTTGCGAGCTGGTGCTTGGCGGCGCTGACGGCCATCACGCGCTCGCGCTCGTCGGCCTCGTTGGCGCGGATCATGGCCTCCATGCTGAGCGAGCGCAGGAGCTCGACCTCGATGAACATGTCGACGGCGCGGTGCTGGAGGGCCTGGAAGCTGCCAATCTTGCGCCCGAATTGTTCGCGGGTGCCGAGGTACTCGTTGGTCATGTCGAGCATCGCCGAGGCCACGCCGAGGCCCTCGGCGACGGCGCCCGCGGCCCCATAGTCGAGCACCCGCTCGAGCACCGCTTTGGCTCCGGCGCCTGTACCGGCGAGGCGCTGCGCGGCCGTGACCGCGACGCCGTCGAGGCGCAGGTGGGCGCCGCGCTGACCGTCGATCAGCCCGACCGTGGTTCGGGTCAGGCCCGGCGCGTCGCCGCCCACGACGAAGAGCGCGAGGCCGTCGGGGGTCGTGGCCGAGACCAAGAGGTGGTCGGCGGCGTGACCGTTGAGCACGAAGCGCTTGTCGCCGTGGAGCGTGAACCCGCCGGCTCCCGCTGCGGGCCGGGCCTCGCACTCGACCCGCGTTGGGTCGAAGCGGTTGTTGGCCTCGGCCCAGGCCAGCGCGAGGCTGGTCTCGCCCTCGAGCATCGGCGCGAGGTAGCGCTGCTGCTGGGCCTCGTCGGCCCCGAGCGCGAGGGTGTAGCCGCCGAGCACGACGCTGGCGAGGTAGGGCTCGGGGACCAGGGTCTGGCCGAGCTGCTCGAGGATGATCGCGGCCTCGACGAAGCTGCCCCCGAGTCCGCCGAGCGCCTCGGGGAAGGGCGCCGCGAGCCAGCCGAGCTCGCCCATCTCGGCCCAGGCCTGCGCGCTCCAGCCCGGGCCCTCGGCGTCACGCAGCTCGCGGAACCGCGAGACCGGTGAGCGTTGCTTGCGATAGTCGCCGACGGTCTTGGCCAGCAGCTGTTGCTCTTCGCTGAGATCAAAGTCCATGTCAGGCGCTCGGGAGTCGGAGGATGTGCTTGGCGATGATGTTGCGCTGGATCTCGTTGGACCCGGCGTAGATCGTGGCGGCGCGGTCGTAGCAGAAGTTTGGCGCGACCCAGCGCTCGTTGTCGGGTACGACGCCGTCTTCGGGCAGCCAGGCGAGGGCGTCGTGGCCCATGACCTCCATGCACAGCTCGCTGGCGCGCTGCTGGAGCTCGGACCCGACGACCTTCAAGATCGAGGTCTCGGGCCCGGGGTGGCGGCCCTTTTGTTGCTCGGCGAGGGCCCGGTAGTTGGTCATCTCGTGCGCGCGCAGGCGCATCTCGATGTCGGCGACGCGCCGCCGCCAGTAGGGGTCTTGGAGCAGCGGGCGGTCGTCGGCGCCGACCTGGACCGCGGCGATCGACTTGGCCAGCCGGACCCAGCGGCGCACGACCCCGACGGCCGCGACCAGCGTGCGCTCGTGACCGAGCAGGGCCTTGGCCAGGGTCCAGCCGCCGTTGAGCGGGCCGAGGAGGTTGTCCTTGGGCACCTTCACGTTGTCGAAGAAGGTGTCGCAGAACGCGGGGCTGTGGCTGAGCGTGAGCATCGGTCGGGCCTCGAGGCCCTCGGAGCGCATGTCGATCAGCAAAAAGGAGATGCCCGCCTGCTTCTTGCCCTCGGAGCTCGTGCGGACCAGGCAGAAGATCCAGTCGGCGTGCTGGGCGTAGGTCGTCCAGGTCTTTTGGCCGTTGACGACGAAGTGGTCGCCCATGTCCTGGGCGGTGGTTCGCAAGCTGGCCAGATCGCTGCCCGCGTTCGGCTCGGAGTAGCCCTGACACCAGCACTCCTCGCCGGACAGGATCTTGGGCAAAAAGCGGGCCTGCTGGGCCTCGTTGCCGAAGCGCTGGATCAGCGGCGCGACCATGACCAGGCCGAAGGGGCTCAGCGGGGGCGTGCCCGCGAGCTCGAGCTCCTCGTTGAAGATGAAGCGTTGGGTGACCGAGAAGCCGGGGCCGCCGAATTTCTCGGGCCAGCTCGGGGCGACCCAGCCCTTGGCCGCGAGGATCTTGTGCCAGCGCATGATCTCCTCGTGGGTGAAGTGGGCACAGGCCCGAGCTTTGACGGCGAGGTCGTCGGGGAGCGCGTCGGCGATCCACGCGCGGACTTGCTCGCGGAAGGTCTGGTCTTCGGGGGTGAACGAGAGGTCCATGGGCGGCGGGGGGAGAGTAGCAGAGTCTACGGGGTGATGCTCAGGGTCGTGAACCCGGACGCTGACAAGTTTGATGAGCAACCGGGGTCGACGTTGCGCTCATGTACAACGTCGTGTCGAGCCTCGACGTGAGCGCGTCGGGCGACAGTGGCGCTGACTTCGTCCTCGGTCTCGGCCTCGTCCAGTGATGAGACCACGCAAGCCAGGCGCCCCCATTACGAGCCGGGGTGAACGAGCCGCAGCTGACGAAGCGCGCTGCGGCGACGACCGCGGCGAGGTCGGGATTGGCGACTTCAGGTCACAGGTATTGTCGATGTCATGAAACGTAGTGTTCTTGTTGGTGTCCTCGTTTGGATCAGGCAATGGGCTGAACTGGATTGACTAGTTCATTGTTGTGATGCATTCTGACATTATGGATACGTCAGGTTGTGAGTCTCGACTAACCCCCGAGCAGGTTGAGTCGCTCGCCGATGAGATCGCCACATTCGCCGCTCGCGTCGACGTTGCCAAGCACGCCCTGCTCACGCGCCTGCGGGTGTTCGACCGCTGCGAGGCCTGGGGGGGCCTGGGGTTCTCGTCCTGCGCCGCCTGGCTCGCCTGGCGGATCGGCGTCGGGCTCAAGGCTGCCCGCGAGCAGGTCCGGGTCGCCCGCGCGCTGGGCTCACTCGAGAAGCTCGACGACTTGTTTGGCCGCGGTGAGCTCAGTTACTCCAAGGTCCGAGCGATCACTCGCGTGGCCACACCACAGACCGAGCAGGATCTCATCGACTTAGCGATGCACGCCACCGCCGCGCAGGTCGAGCGCCTCGTTCGCTCCTATCGAAACGCCGTCGAGCAGGTCGACGCGTCGCCAGGAACGAAGCAGTGGGCAGTCGACGAACGTTTTGTGCGCAGGTCAGAGGTCGCGGGGGGCATGGTTCGCATCGAAATTCAGCTGCCACCCGAAGAGGCCGCGCTGGTCTGGGATGCGGTGATGTCGGCGTCGTCCGGTTGCTCGCTCGCGGAGGCTTCCGCAGAAGCTTCCGAAGCGGCGACTGACGAGGAACCCGTACAAGCCCATGGGTCACCGATGCCCGAAGCTTCCGCGGAAGCGCTGGCTAGCGACCTGCGCGGGCCCGAGCAGCGCCACGCCGACGCGATCGTCGATGTCGCCCGCGCCTATTTGCAACACCGCCCGCGGACCCTCGGCTCGGGCTACGAGCTGGTGCTCGTAACCTCCAAAGATCATCTCGAGCAGGATCCAGATACCCCTAGTGGTGTCGGCGGCTTCTTGCGCGACGGCACGCCGATCGGTGTGGGGGTCGCTCGAATGCTGGCCTGCTGCGGCAGCAAGGTCGCGGTCACGGTCGGCGAGCACGGCGAGGTCCTCGACGTCGGTCGACGGACTCGGGTGATCCCCTCGGCGATCGGACGCGCGCTGTGGCTGCGAGATCACGGCTGTCGCGTGCCGGGCTGCGAGCGCCGCTGGCACTTACACGCGCATCATCTCCATGAGTGGGCCGACGGCGGCCCGACCAAGCTGTCGAACCTGGTCCTCGTGTGCCCGGCGCACCACCGTATGATCCACGAAGGCGTGCTCGACGTGGAACTCCGCGAGGGTCAACCGCGCTTCATCCCAGCGAGCACGAAGCGCGAGCTCGTCGAGGTCCCGGCGAGTGCGGCGACCGGAGCCGAACTCGATGAGCTCGAGGAGTGGCTCGGCGACGAAGGCATCAATCTGGGTCCGGAGGTCAACACGCCGCGCTGGGATGGGACGCCGATGCGACTGGGGGAGACACTCGACTGGATGCTCATGGCGCAGTCAGATCAAAGCTCGCCACCTCGCTCGTTGGCTCGCGTCGACGCCCGAGAGTGACGTCCCGCGCCGGGTGTCCGCGGCCCCATTCCGGCGTGGTTTCGCCGCCGAGAGGGACGTCGGGAAGATCTGGAGCATCGGCGGCGGGGCGCGAATGAGGAGGCCTTCGCGCGGCAGCTGATCGGGCGTCGTGAATAGCAAGTCGAGAAGGCTGGGGGCCCAGCAGCGTGCACGCCCTCGCTACTCGCTCCGGACGGTGATCGGGTTGGACTGCGTCGTCGTCCTGCCGCCCTTGTCGACCTCGAACTCCAGCACCGCCGAGATGGTGTCGGGCACATCCAGCGTCACGCTGACGAGGTCGGTCGTGGACCGGTTGAGCGCGGTGATCGTGCTGGAGTCCAGGACATAGGTGGTCGCGGCACGCGAAGCGTCGTAGCTGACCAGGGTCGCGCTGCTGATGTCACCCTTGTAGAGGGGGTCGACATCCATCGTGAGCTGGTCGTCGCCCGAGCTGCCGCCCTTGGGCACGTCGATCGAGCAGTGCGAGCAGATCGGGGTCTCGGGCTGCGGATCGAGCAGGCTGTCCCAGCTGCTGATCCCGCAGGTCGCCGGCGTCCCGAGGTCGCTGCTTTGGTCGAAGCTCTCGAGGGTCTCGGCGGCGACGACGTCGGCGTAGACGGTGTCGACCTCGAAGAAGAAGGTGCCGAGGTTGCCGTCAGTGGCCGGGGCGGAGGCCGTGCAGGTCAGCTGTGGGCACGAGTAGGACGGCTTGCCCGCGCAGGCGCTGGCCAGGGCCGCGCAGACCGACACGCGCCGGACCGCGTTGGGGACGCCGCCGCCGAAGTCGGCGGCGTCTCCGGTCGCGTAGCCCGTGTCGTAGAGCAGCTCGGCGACCTCGCTCGGGCGTAGCTCGGGGCGGTAGGACCAGATCAGCGCCGCGGCCCCGGACGCGACAGCCGCCGAGACCGAGGTCCCGGTCAAGGCCGCGTGGAGGTTGGGCGAGACGCCGCCGACGCCGTTGGAGCCGAGCGCGACGAGCCGGGGCTGGCCGCCCGTGCGGGCGTTGATCAGGGGCTGGTCGTGCTCGTCGACGCCGCCGACGGCGTAGACCAGGGGTCGGTAGGCGGCGCCGCCGAACACGGGCCGGCCCAGGCTCCCGCCGGGCGTGAAGCCGAGGCTCGTGCAGGTCGCGCTGTCCGGGGCCGGGATGTTCTCGAAGGCCGCGGGCTCGGTCGGGCCCGCGGTCTCGGTCTCGTCCTCGCAGCCCGGGCTGGGGTTGTTGCCGGCCGCGACGAACACGAGCGCGCCCGAGCACGAGGCGTACTCGAGCGCGGACTGAAGCGAGCGCATCGGCCCGCGGCTTGGATCGATGGGCTCGCCGAGGCCGCGCTCCCAACCGAGGCTGAGGTTGAGGACCAGGCGCTCGCTGCCACCGGGCCCGCCGAGGCGCTCGTTCCAGTCCCGGACCGCGGCATAGACCGCCATCGCGAGGTCGCCCTGCGTGCCCTGATGCCCGCCCTCGATCCAATTCGGCGGCGTGTCCCAGGCCGTCCGCGGCAGCGCGATGAAGTGGTTGAGGTTGTCGATGCAGCTGGGGTCGTGGCTGGGGCAGGCGAGGTCTTCGATGATCGCGGCGATCTGCAGGCCGTGCTCGTTGATCGGCGTGACGTGGCCGGCCGCGGCGCTGCCCGAGGTCGAGTCGATCACGCCAAGGTCGACGTTGGCGCGAAATCCAACCGTCGATCCGAGATCGATGCCGTCGACCCGATCGACGTTGAGCCCGAAGGCCTCCTGCAGCCCCTCGCGGACGACGGTGTCGTAGAGGTCCGTGCCCTGGGTGCCCTGGCCCAAGCAGTCGGGCGCCACGGAGTTGAGCGAGATCATGCCCGAGGCGTGCATTTGGTCGAACAGGTCGATGTAGTCCTGCTGGCTGACCGACGGCGCCTCGGGCTCGTACATGCAGTAGCGACCCAGAGCCCCCGGCGCCGGCACGCCGAGGCTCTGGATGTCTGGCGAGCCCGTGTCGAACATCCTGATCGCGTTCCAGCCGCCCGGGAGCGTGCCCGCGAGGCTGCAGTCCTCCTGACCAGGATCGAGCACGCCGATGAGGCGAGCGTTGGGGCACGAGACGACCGGATAGTTGAGCGAAGAGCGGGGCTCGGGCTCCGCGTGGGTCCCGGGCGCGACGCTCGACGGGAGCGCGGACGCGTCGTCGGCGGTCTGCGGATCGAGCTCGGGGTCGTCGAAGCCCTCGCCGGAGACGCAGCCAAGCAAAGCGGAGGTGGCGATGAGATGGAAAGCTGTCTTCATGTCGATATCCCGTGTCGCGCGAGGATCGGCCGCGCTCGCGGGGGCAGTGCCATGGACCCGCGCGAGGGATTGCGAATTTGACAAAAAACCAAAGAAAGCCTGTCCGAGCCGTTTTGGACGGTCGGAGGGCGTGCGCTTTTTTCGCGCAGCTCGGCCAGGCGTCGCGCCAAGAGCGCGAGCGAGGCGGAGAGGGGGCTGTCTTCGCTCGGCAGTGCCGCGAGCCCATCGGAGGGATTGCGCTGGGGGGCGAGAAATTCAGCGCCGCCCGTGGGCGCGCTCGCAGGCGCGAAAGCTGGCCTCGGCCTCGGCCGGATCTTCGCCGAGGTCGCGGATCCGCTGGCCGACGCCGAGGCAGGAGATGTTCGCGAGCCACAGTCGCGTCGTGAGCCTGTCGATGTCGTGGCTGAGCTCGGCCAGGCGCCAGATCCTGAGCTCCGCGTCGACCGAGGCCGAGACCGCCAGGCCCCGGGCTGGATCGACGGCGAGATCGACGACCGCGCCCGCGTGGCCCGACAGCACGATCGCGCGGCCGCCCTGATCGAGGGCCCACAGGCGCAAGGTGTTGTCGTCGGCGTGGGTCAAGACGCGCTCGTCGCCGACGAAGCGCGCGCCCCAGACCGTGCCCGCGTGGCCCGAGAGGGTGTGCAGCAAGGTGCCGTCGCCCGCGTCCCAGACCCTCGCGGTGCCGTCGGCCGAGGCCGTGACCACGCGCCGCCCCGCCGGATCGAAAGCGACGCTCTGGACCCGCATGCCGTGGCCGCGCAAGACGATCGCGTGGCTGGGGTCGAGGTCGGGCCACAGCCGCGCGTCGTGATCGTCCGAGGCCGTCGCCCAGACCCCCGCGCGGCTGCGGGTCAGGTCCCGAATCGGGCCCCGGTGGCCGTCGAGGACCGCGATCGCGGCGCCATCTTCGGCTCGCCAGATCCGCAAGCTGCCGTCGAAGGAGCTCGTGGCGAGGTGTCCGTTGGCCGGACTCTCGACGATCTGCGTGACGATGCCCGTGTGTCCGAGCAACGCGACGCTGCGCTCGAGCCTGGGGGTCCAGATCCGCGCGCTGTGGTCCGAGGAGGCCGAGAGCAGGGCGCCGTCGGCCGTGAAGCGCAGGGCCCGGATCGCGTCGGTGTGGAGGGGGGAGTCGTGGCGCTCGCCGCTGGTCGGATCCCAGACCACGATGTCGCCGTTGTTGGCCCCCGCGGCGACCCGCTCGCCGCGAGGCTCAAACACCGCGACGTTCCAGGCTCCGTCGCGGTCGAGGCGGGCCAGCTCGACGCCCGAGTCCGAGGCCCAGACCCGCACGCTGCCGTCGGCGCCCGCGCTGAGCACTCGCTCGGCCGCGGGCCCGAGCTCGACGCTGTGGAGGTTGGCGCGGTGACCCTGCAAGGGCAGATCGAGGCGCGGGCGGGCGAGATCCCAGATCCGCAGCTCGCCGTCGTAGGACCCGGTAGCGAGCCAGCGGCCGCCGGGGTCGAGCTCGAGCGGCATCAGGGCCTCTTTGTGGCCGCGCAGCTCGACGACGGGGCCGCGACCGTCGACCCGCAAGACCCGGGCGACGGCGTCGAAGCAGCTCGTGATCAGGCGCTGGCCCTGGGGGTCGAAGCGCAGGCCCCAGACCTGCGCGGGGTGGCGGACGAGCGAGGTCTTGGCGCTCGGATCGTCGAGCGACGCGACCTGCACGCTGCCGTCGACCGCCGCCGTGGCGAGCTTCGTGCCGTGGATCGCGAGGGCCGAGATCGCGGCCTCGTGGGCCGTGAACACCCCGAGGGCCTCGGCCTTCGCTGCGCCCGCTTCGAGAGCCCAGGCCCGCCCGGTCCCGTCGTCGGCCGCCGTCACGACGCGGCCGTCGGCGACGAAGCGCGCGTGGTAGATCGGCCGGGTGTGGCCGCTCGCGCTGGCCAGCTGCTCACCCGAATCGAGCGCCCAGATCCTGGCCTCGGCGTCGCTCGAGGCGCTGACGAGGCGCCGCCCCGCGGCGTCGAAATCGAGCGCATGCACGGCGCGCGCGTGGCCGGCGAGGCGGCGAGAGACCCCGGACTCGAGCTCGGTCAGCCGCAGCTCGCCGGACTTGCTCGCCGACGCCAGGGTCCGACCATCGGGGCTCAGGCCGAGGGCCGTCACCGGGGCCTCGTGCTCGACCACGAGCTCCGGCGCCCCGTCTTGGCTTGGCCACGCGCGAACGCTCCTGTCGGCCGAGCCCGTGAACAGGCGCCCGCCCTCGGGGCTGCGCGCGAGCGAGGTGACCGCGCCCTCGTGGCGGTAGAGCAGGCGCCCCTGGCCGCTGTCGAGCTCCCAGCGCCAGACCTCGCCGTCGATCGAGGCCGAGTAGAGCGCGTCCTCGTCGGGCGCGAAGACCAGGCCCACGACGACGTCGCGGTGGCCATCGAACACGGCGTGGCTGAGCGGTCGACCGAGGCTGAGGTTGGCGGCCGAGAGCCAGGTCTCGCTCGCCCGGCTCGACGGGCTGACCTCGCGCAGGAGCACCGCGGCCATCGCCGGATCGACGTGGTCGACCTCGCCGAATTCGGGCTGGTAGCTGCGGTAGACGCTGAGCTTGGTCGCGTCTCGGGCTCGGCGGGCGTCGTCGTTGGCCTGCGCGAGGCCCCGCTCGCGCTCGATCTGCAGGAGGTCCTCGGTCAGCGCGTTCCAGTAGCGCTGGCGGACGTTCGCGCGCAGCTCCTTCGTGGCCCAGACCGCGAGCGCGGTGATGATCAGCAGCGCCCCGGAGCCGAGGCCGAGGGCCCGAAGGCGGCGGCGGCGACGAACCCGGGGGTCGTCGGCCAAGGCCGCGAGCAGGGCGGCCATGCTCGGCCAGCGCGCGCCGGGCTCTCGGGCCAGGCCGCGCTCGAGCACGGCGCGCAGCCAGGTCGGGACCGCCCGGCTCGCGCTGAGCTCCGGGTCATCGATGACGCCGGCGGTGACCGAGATGCCGATCTCGGCGACGGTCTTGCCCACGAAGGGCCGGCAACCGTAGAGGCCCTCCCACAGGGCGACACAGAAGCTGAACTGATCCGTGCGCTCGTCGGTCGGGGCCCCGCTGAATTGCTCGGGCGCCATGTAGGCGGGCGTGCCCAGGAGCGCGCCCGTTCGGGTCAGGGGCGTGTCGAGCGGGCTGCGCTCGGGTCGGGGCGCGGACGGCTCGGAGGGAGCTGACTGGCTGAGCTCGCCCGCCTGGGCGTAGGCGAGGCCGAAGTCGGCGACTCGAACCCGGCCGTCGTCGCCGACGAGCACGTTGTCCGGCTTGAAGTCGCGGTGGACGATGCCGGCCTCGTGGGCCGCGGCCAGGCCGGCGCCCGCGGGCAGGTAGGCGGCCAGGACCTCGGACCAGCTGCGCGGCTCGGCCTCCAGCCAGGCTCGCATGTCGCGGCCGGCGACGTACTCCATCGAGACGAACACCTCATCCTCGACGCTGCCGACCTCGTAGACCGTGACGACGTTGGGGTGCGAGAGCCTGGCCATCGCCTGGGCCTCGCGCTGGAGCCGGGACTGGGCCTCGGCGCTCGACCTCGACCCGCGCAGGAGCTTGACGGCGACGCGACGATCGAGCTGGTCGTCGTAGGCCAGGTACACGATGCCCATGCCCCCGGCCCCGAGCTCGCGCAACACGAGGTAGCGATCGAGGCGTGTCGGCGTCGCAGGTTTGCCGAACAGCGCCGCGCGCATGAGCTGCTTTTGGCGCCGGGTCTCGAAGCCCGGGCGAGCGCCGAGCGCCTGCTTGGCGGCGTCGATGGCCGGCGAGCGGGGCGGCAGTTCGTCCGCGTTCACTTCGGGCGCGTTCACTTCGGGCGCGTCCGCTTCGGGCGCGTTCGGCTCGGGCGCTTCGGACATGTCGGCCGATGTCCGCGGAGCTCAGCCCTCGAGCTGAGCGCGGAGCCCTCGAGCCCAGTCGTCGAGGCCCGTGAGGGTCTTTGTCAGGACCTCGGGCGACTCCGCCGAGTTGCCGAGCTCGACCTCGAGCAGCTGCCGCGCCCGTCGGAGTCGAGTCTTGGCCGTACCGAGCGGGAGCCCGAGGGCCTCGGCGCAGGCCTTGGCGGTCATGTCTTCCCAGTAGTGCAGCTCGAGGATGACCTGGTAGTCGAGCGGGATCCGGCGCAGCGCGGTGAGCAGGAGCTGCTCTTCTTGGCGGGCCGCGACGATCGAGCTCGCCTTGGGGTTGAGGTCGACGAGCGAGAAGGTGGCGAAGTCGAGCCGAGCCTGGTCGTAGGCGCGCTCGCGATAGAAGCGGTAGAGCTGGCGATACGCGATGCCGAACAGGAACGAGCGGAAGCTGGCCTGCTCGCGCAGTCGGGGCAGGGACTCGACGCAGGCGAGGAAGGTCCGCTGACACAGCTCGGACCACTCGTCGCCGGACTTGTTGCGGAAGAAGCGAGAGACCGCCTCGTAGTGGCGCTCGAACAGCTCCTCGCCCGCGACCTGGTCGCCCTTGGACCACGCGACGAGCAGCTCTGCGTCGGATGCCATCGCGGGCGAGTGTAGCGCCTTGTCGTGGGGAGTGCGCCGGAGGTCCGAGCGTCCGCCGAAGGCGACAAGGAGGCTGACTGCGCAACGTCCGCGGCCGAACCACTTTGTCGCCCTCGCGCATGCCTGTTTCGGGACCCGTGACCGAGCGCGCAGACGAAGACTTGATCGAAGATCTCCGCGCTGCCTGATGGTCTCGCGCAAGCGCGCCCGAGCGCAGCCCGATCTCGACGGCGTCGCCTTCGCTCATCGCGAGTCGTCGGGCGCGGCCGCAGCCGAGGCCTTGCGGGCGCGGCTGTCTCGCGGAGGGGTCGGTGACGATCGGTGACGGTCGGTGACGCGGCGGTTGCTCTGTCGTACCTGACGGTCCGCCCCGATCCTGCGCATGGTCGGACCTCCTCCGATCATGACCAGCAAAGCCCCAGTCTCCCCGCGCGATCCAGTCTCCATCGTCTCCACGCCCGTCGACCACGTGGCTCGGATCAACGAGGTGGTGAAGCTCCTCGTCGCGGGCCTGCGCGATGCCTATGGGCTCAACGAGCTCGAGCAGTCCCTCGCCCAGGCGGTCTTGTTTGGGTCGACCAGCCGCGCGATCGCGGGGCAGCTCGGCGTCGATGAGGGGGCCGCGCTCGGGGCGATTCAGAAGCTCCTGGCCCGGACCAACACCGACGGGCGCGGGGGGCTGATGCGACTGGCCCTGCGCCTCGCGGGCGAGCGCGAGCGCGCGGACGTCCCGATCGCGAGCGCGTCGGGGCTCGCGCCGTCGCGCTCGAGCTGCGGGCGCGACCCGAAGGTGACGCGGGTGACCGCGACGCGCTCGCGCTACGCCGGGGCGTGGCCAGTCGCGCCGGCCCGCATCTCGTGAAGTCGTCGACGGCCGGCATGGACAGACTCAGCGCTCGTACATGTCGGTACGTAGTTGGGCACGTCGAGTCGGGATCCGGAGCAGGCGCATGGGATTGTTCCGCTCGTCATGAATCCGGCGCAGCTCGGCGATGGCCGGCAACAGGACGACGCAGACACAGGCGACAGAAGCAACGATGGTGATGAGCATGATGGCGGTTCCTTGCTGCGCCACGGGGTGTGGCAGGCGCCGACTATTCGCTGAAATCTCCGCGGTGCAAGCCATCGTGCATGTGAGTCGAGCTGGCCACTCTCATCGCCACGCGGAGGGCGTGGAGGGTGGTCATCGGGGGCGGTCGCGTTTGGCCATCTCGGCTCGTGGTCACGGTAGCGCACAACCCTGGCCTGCGCGCCGCGCCGTGGCGCTCAGACGTCGAGGTCCGTGCTCGTGAAGACCTCGTGGACCTCGAGCACGTTGGGGCCCGCGAACATCTCCTTGGGCGGGCGGTCGCGGTGGGCCTCGCGGAAGGACTCGCTCTTGGTCCAGGCGACGAAGTCGTCGAAGCTCCGCCACCAGGTCTTGACCTCGTAGTAGCCCTGCTTGTCTGGATCCGGCGACCAGGCGCCGGTCTCGCGGTCCATCTTCATCGGCCGGGGACGATGGACCTCGTTGCGGATGAAGCCGGGGTGCTGATCGACGAGGTGGACCCGCTCGCGGAAGCGGTCCTCGAAGTCGATCTCGTGCCCCTCGGCGACGGGAATCCGGTTGGTCACGACGATCATGTCCCCGAGTCTATACGCTCCGCGAGGGCCCGGGTCTACGGCGGCTACAGGCTCTGCGGAGCTCTCGTCGAACCCATCGAGTCGGGGCGAAGGATCGCGCGGCGGCGACCGCGAGGTTCATGCACGGATGCGTGGCGCGCGGCCGGAGCCGGGCGAGAGCGGGCTTCGTGCGTGGGCTATGCTCGGCCGCCATGCCGTCCCCGTCAGACGACGCGACGCTGGACGCGACGCAGCTCGCTCCGGGCCAGGCCAAGCGGGTCCCCGTCGAGCTCGGGCGCGGCGAGCAGCTCGGGCGCTACCTGATCGTCGATGAGCTCGGCGCTGGCGGCATGGGCAAGGTCTACGCGGCCTACGATCCGGAGCTCGATCGCAAGCTCGCGATCAAGCTGCTGCATCAGGCCCCGGGGACCGAGGTCAGCGACGCGTCGCTCGCGAGCAGCTCGAGGTTGCAGCGCGAGGCCCAGGCGATGGCCAAGCTCTCCCACCGAAACGTCGTCGCGGTCTACGACGTCGGGATCCACCGTGGCAGCGTGTTCGTGGCCATGGAGTTCGTCGACGGCGGGACCCTCGACGGCTGGCTGCGCGAGGGCCCCCACCCCTGGCGTGAGGTGCTCGATCGCTTCATCGCCGCCGGGCGCGGGCTCGCGGCGGCCCACGCCGCGGGCCTGATCCACCGCGACTTCAAGCCCGCGAATGTCCTGCTCGGAGCTGACGGGCGGGTCCAGGTCGCCGACTTTGGCCTCGCGCGCCGAGCCGGGGACACGCCCGCGCGCCCGCGCGCGATCTCGGCGCTCTCCGAGGACACGCTCGGGGACTCGCTGTCCGCCCCCCTGACCCAAACCGGGGCCCTGGTCGGTACGCCGGCCTACATGGCGCCCGAGCAGTTCTTCGGCGCCGACGTCGACGCGCGCTCGGATCAGTTCAGCTTCTGCGTCGCGCTGTGGGAGGCGCTCTACGGCCAGCGGCCCTTCGCTGGCGACACCGCGGCCGCGATCTTGTTTGCGCTCGAGCAGGGCAAGCTCCGCGAGCCGCCAGCGAGCGCGACAGTCCCGAGCCGGCTGCGTCGGGTGGTCGAGCGTGGACTCGCAAAAGATCCGGCGGCGCGGTGGCCCGACATGCCCGACCTGCTCGAGGCCCTCGTCACGGACCCGGCCGCGAGGCGCCGCCGCGTCGCGGGCGTCGTCCTCGGCGTGGCGGGGCTCGCCGCGATCGCGATCGTCCCGCAGCTGCGCGCCGAGCCCGAGCCCAAGCCCGAGCCCGAGCCGCCGCCCGCCCAGTGCACCGGCGCCGAGCAGGCCCTCGGCCAGGCCTGGAGCTCGGCCCAGCAGGCGGCCGTCCACGCCCGCTACGCGAAGCTCGACGGGGCGTGGGTCGCCGAACACGAGGCCCGCCTGAGCGCGCAGCTCGACGGCTGGGCGCGCGCGTGGACCGGTGCGTGGACCGAGACCTGCGCGGCGACGCGAATCCGCGGCGAGCAGTCCGAGGACATGCTCGACCAGCGCATGCTGTGCCTCGAGCGTCGCCGCGCGCGCTTCGAGACCTTCGTCGACGAGCTCGCCAACGCCGACGACGATCAGCTCCGTCGGGCCTCGGCCAAGGTCGACGACATCGGCGACATCGACGACTGCAGCGACCCGGAGATCATGCACGCCCGGGTCCCGCCGCCCGCCGATCCTGCCCGCCGGGCCGAGTTCGAGCGCTTGCTCGGCGAGCTCGACGCGGTCTTGGCCCAGCGGACGATCGGGCGCTACGCCGAGGCCAAGGCCCGGCTCGAGCCCGCCTACGAGGCTGCGCTCGCGACCGAACACCCGACGCTGATCGCGGAGGCCCGCTACGTCCGCGGTGACCTCCTGAGCCAGCTCCGCGAAGACGGGGCCGAGGGCGAGATCGAGCTCGCCTACGAGGGCGCGCTCGCGGCCGGGCTGTTTCTCCTCGCGGGCAAGTCCGCCGAGGATCTGGCCTCGCTGATCGGGGTTCATGACAGCCGCCATCCCGAGGCCGAGCGCTGGCTCCGGGTCGCCGAGGCGCTCGCGGACTACGTCGACAACGACTCGTTCAGGATCCTGCTCCACGAGGCGCGCGGCCGGCTCGAGCGGGGCCGCGGGAACTACGAGCTTGCGATCGTGAGCTACGAGCGCGCCGTCGCGATGGCCCTGGAGCTCTACGGCCCTGACGCGCAGCGCACTGGTGACGCCTACTTCAACCTCTCGACGGCTCAATTTGACGAGGGGCACATCCGGCAGGCGATGGCCGGGGTCGAGCGGGCGCAGACGATCTGGGCCGGAACCCTGGGCCCGGACGACCTCCGTTCGCTCGTCGCGCTCAACGCCCGGGCGGTGTTGGCCTGGCAGATGGGCGACGCGGCGACCGCAGACGAGCTGTTCGCCGAGCTGCTCGAGCGACGCACGCGTCTGTTCGGGCCCGAGCACATCACCGTCGCCGCCGCGATGTTCAACTACGGCGCGCTGCTCAGCGAAATCGGAGATCCGGGCGGCGTCGAGATGCTCGAGCGCGCGTTGACGGTCTACGAGCGCGAGTACGGCGACGACAACATGGCCACCGCGCAGTGCAAGGCCAACCTCTCGATCGCCGTGGCCCGGTCTGGCGACGGCGCCCGGGGCCTGAAGCTGCTCGACGAGGCGCGGGCGGTCATGCGCACGCATCGGCAAGACACCCAGGTCGATCTGGTCAAGATCATCACCTTGGGCGTGGAGATCCATCGTCGGATGGGCAATTGGAAGGTGGCGTTCGCCGAGGGGGAGCGCGCGCGGGCGCGGCTCGAGGCCGCGGGCGAGGGCGAGAGCGCGATGATGGCCAACCTCCTGGTCGAGCTTGGCCAGATCGAGCTCGGTCGCGGCCACCCGCTCGAGGCCCTCGCGCAGGTCGAGGCCGCAGACGCGATCGTGCTCGAGGAGCCCGCGAGCTCGCGCGTGATCGCTGAGCGCCGGCTGGTCGTGGCCAAGGCCCTGCGTGCGCTCGGGCGTGATGACGAGGCCCGACAGGAGGTCGGCCTGGCCCGGGCCGCCTACCTCGAGAACAGCGAAGCGCACCCCGGAGATTGGCTCTGGGACGAGCTCGACGAGTAGGGCCTGGCCAGGGATCACGGCCTCCAGCGTGGGCCCGGTCTACGACGTCGGCGAGCACGACGGCCGCCTGTATTTGGTACCGTGCGGTGATGACAGACACCACCTGGGTACGTCTGCAAGCCAGCACTCGCTGTCTGGCCTGCACCGAGGTCACGGCCGTCAACGCGGCCGTCGACGGCCTGGCCTGTGTCGGGTGCGGAGCGGAGTTCGCGATCCCCGAGCAGCTGTGGGACAGCGCGCTCGCGGAGGCCCGCGAGATCGCCGAGCAGCTCGACAACAACGCGACCACGAGCCGCAGCTTCGACGCCCAGGGGATGACCTTGAACCTGGCGATCGCGGCCGTCGACGCGACCTGTCCCCACTGTCGCCAGCCATGGAACGCGCTGCCCGAGCGCGCATGCCCGGCCTGCGCCACCGCGGTCTCGGTCCGTGCGTTCGCGGCCGGGACCTTGGTCGGCGAGGACGTCCACATGCTCGCCCGTGAGCGCCGCGAGCTCGCGCCGCAGACGCTGTCGTGCAGCGGCTGTGGGGCGCCGCTGACCGCCGAGGGCGACACGCGCAAGCTCGAGTGTGGCGCGTGCGGCCGCGAGACCGTGGTCCCCGACGAGGTCTGGCGCCGTCTCCATGCCCCCCGCGCCGTCGCCAGCTGGTATCTGTACGGCGGCGCCAGCCGGGCCCCGGGGCTGCGCGGCCGGCTCCACGCCTTCGATCTCGCTGCGGGCGCGGGCGTCGTCTACGCGGTCGGCTCCCACGGCGACACGCCCTTCGCCCTGCTCGCCCTCGACACCGACCCGCTCGGCATCCGCTGGATGGTGGACCTCGAGTCGATCGGCAAAGCTAGGCTCATGAGCCTGTGCGCGTGGGCCGACGAGCTGTTCGGCTACTGCGAGGGGCTCCGGACGATCGAGGTGTTCGATGCCCAAACTGGCGCGCACCTGCGGACCACGACGGCGCCCCAGCCCGTCATCAACGTGGCCCCCGACCCCGACGGGACCCTCGTGTGCCAGACCATGAGCGGCGGCCGCATCCGGATCGACGCCGAGGGTCGCGAACAGCCGTTGTGGCCCAAGCGAGGCCTGTTCGCCGGGCTGTTCGGGGCCCGCCGGCTGGCCGAGGAGGCCGGCGGCCGCCTCGGCGTGGGCCTCGACGGCGAGCTCAGGATCGTGCTCGGGGACAAGGTCGGACGCGTCGCTCGCAGCGGTGAGATCCGCTGGTCGGTCCCCGCTCCGAGCGTCAACGTCTCGATCGTCACTCCCGTGGCGAGCCCCGACGGCACGACCTGGGCCGTGTTTCGCACGGTCGGCGGGACGATGAGCGTCGAGCAGATGCTCGCGTTCACCGAGGCCATGGTCAGCGGCGAGGAGCAGAGCAGCTCGGTCCTGGTCCGCGTTGGCGGTGATGGCGAGGGCATGGCCGCCGTGCGGCCCTCGGACCAGGAGGAGTACACCTCGCTCGCGGTCACGGCCGAGGGCGAGGTCTGGCTCGCGACGGGCGACGGCCAGCTCATGCGCCTCGATCGCGACGGCCAGCTGCTCTGGCGTCAAGCCCCACTCGAAGACATGTAGGCTCGGAGTGATGCGATGTGCGCTGCTCGCGCATTGTGAGAAGGTCGAGGTCGACACCGCGGCGCTGGCCAAGGAGGTGGCTGATTCGCGTGCGGGGCTCCGGCGCGCGCCAAGGTCGGGCGGCCGCGAAGGGTTTGGATTGCGGGCGATGGCGCAGGTAGCATGACCTGTGCGGGTGGTTCGAAGGTCGAGCGTGGCTGGCCTCATCGGCTTGACGCTGGCTTGCGGTTGCGGGCGGCAGCCGGATCCTGCCGTGAAGGGGGGCCCCGACCCGGCCGCGGCGTCGTCGAGCGAGCGCGCGCCCAGGTCCGCGCAGGAGGCCACAGGCCCGACCCCCAACGCGTTCTTCACCCGCGGCGAGCTGACCTTCGTCGTGGGCACGGCGGGCGACGAGCTCGCCGATCGCGGCGTTGTGGCCCAGGCCGAGTTCATCCGCGCGCTCTTGTTCTCGACCTCGAAGCTCGTGACCGACGCGTCGATCGACGTCGGCAAGGGTCCGAGGGTGTGGCCAAAAAACCCCGTGGTCTACGGCGGCCCCCAGGTCAACACGATGCTCGCGGAGCTGGCCCCGACCCTGCCCTTCGAGCTCTCGTCGGACGCGCTGACGATCGGCGGCGAGACCTTCAGCGGGCCGGGCTACCGAGTGATCGCCGTGGTCCCGGGTCGCGCCCCGGACGAGCGCGGGCCGGGCTATCCGGAGTTCCTGCTCTACGCGGGCACCGGGACTCCGGGCGTCGCAGAGATCAACGAGGTGTCCCACGGCGCCGAGCCGATCTTGATCGCCGATCAGTTCGGGCGCCTGGTGACCGGGCGCTGGGTACGTGGTCCAGGCGCCGAGCTCGAGGCCGCGCTGGCGAGCGAGCGAGCGCCGCGGCCGGCCTGGCGCGGGCTGACGCGCACGCTCGAGAAGGGCGGCGCGCGGCTGCGGGTTCACTTCCTCGCCGAGGGCCCCGCCGACGCCGACGAGCAGCAGCTCGTCGAGGCCTGCGTTCGCGGGGTCAAGACGGTGATCGACAAGCTCGGCGTGTCCGATCCGGTGCAGCTGTCGATCTATGTCTACCCCGACGCCGAGACCAAGCGGCGCCTGACGGGCGACGGGGGCCACGGCAACGCGGTCGTGTCGTCGGGCTCGGTCCACGTGATCCGCCTCGATCCCGCGGTCGGTGGCGAGCTCGAGTCGCTGCTCGCCCACGAGGCCACCCACGTCCTCGCCTACGAGGCGTGGGGGCCCCCGGGCAGCGCGTTGTTTGGCGAGGGGCTCGCGGTCTGGGTCAGCGGCCAGTACGGCGGGCGCAGGCTCGGGGCCTGGAAGTCGCAGATCACCGAGCACGCCCCGATCGCGACCCTGCTCGGCCCGGCGTTCACCAAGCTCCCGGAGCAGACTTCGTATCCGATCGCGGGCTTGATCGTGAAGACGGCGGTCGCCGAGCTCGGTCGCGACGCCGTCCGTGATCACTTGCTCGGCGCCAGCGCCGAGTCGTGGGCGGCCGCGTGTGAGCAGGCCGGAACCACGCCGGATGAGCTCGAGCAAGCGCTCTCAAATGCGCTCGCCAATTGATTGGGCGTGAGCTCGGGGTAGGCGCGGGTCAGGCTCGAAGGGGGCGGCGGCTGCAGCTGCAGTCCTTCGGCCGGCTCGCGCATGGCCGCGGGCGAACGCCTGGACCTCGGGCGGGCGTCGGTGTATGCGCCACGCTGATGACGGCGGGTTTGCCCCAATCGGAGGCCGGGGATCACAGCGGACCGCTCGACGAGACGCTGGCCTCGCTCGGCGCGGGCGCGGGCGCGGATTCCGAGCTGCCCTTCGATCGCGGCGACCTGATCGGTCGCTACGTCGTGCTCGAGGAGGTCGGGCAGGGCGCGATGGGCGTGGTCGTCGCGGCCTACGACCCCGAGCTCGATCGCAAGGTCGCGCTCAAGCTCATGCACGTCGGACCCCGCGCCGCGCGTGGGGCGAGCGCCCGGCTGCTGCGCGAGGCCCAGGCCATGGCTCGGCTCTCGCACCCCAACGTGATCACCGTGCACGACGTCGGGACCGCGGGCGACGACGTGTTCATCGCGATGGAGTTCGTCGAGGGGGGCTCGCTCCGGGAGTGGCTGGCCGCGCACACCGGCTCCTGGCAAGACCTCGTCCGCGTGTTCATCCAGGCCGGCCAGGGCCTCGCCGCCGCCCACCGCGAGGGCATCGTGCACCGCGACTTCAAGCCCGACAACGTGCTCGTGCGCGAGGACGGGCGCGTCTGCGTCGGCGACTTCGGGCTCGCGCGGCGCGACGAGAGCGCGCCGGGCTCGGCCGCGCTCGACGACCTGCGCTCAACCCTGCGCAGCCAGTCGGGCGCGCGCGCCTCGGTCGCTGCCGTGGGTGGCCTGACGCTGACCGGCGCGACGATGGGCACGCCGGCCTACATGGCGCCCGAGCAGCACCTGCGCAGGACCGCCGACCACCGCGCCGATCAGTTCGCCTTTTGTGTCGCGCTGTGGGAGGCGCTGGTCGGCGAGCGGCCCTTCGCCGGGACCACCCTCGGGGCGATCGCCTTCAGCGTCACGAGCGGCCAGCGCGAGCCCTTTCCCCGGGACTCGCCGGTCCCGGCCCGGGTCCGCGCTGCGCTCGAGCGCGGCCTGTCGAGCCTGCCCGACGATCGCTTCGCGGACATGGACTCGCTGCTCGACGAGCTCCGCGCGGCCCTCCGTCGCAGCCGGGGTCGATCGCGGGGCTCGCTCGTCGCGCTGAGCTTGGCTGGCCTCGGCGTCGTCGGGATGATCGTCGCCAGCTTCGTCTACGTTCGCGGCGCGTCCGAGCCCTCGAGCGAGGCCGCCCCGGCGCTGTGCTCTCGCGCCGAGGAGCAGCTCACGGGCGTGTGGGACCCCGCGGTCCGCGACGCGGCCGAGCGAGCGTTCGCGGCCTCCGAGCGCCCCTTCGCCGGGCGCAGCTTCGAGCGCGTGGCCGCCCAGCTCGACCAGGCCCGCGCAGACTGGATCGACTCGCACACCCAGGCCTGCGAGGCCACCCGGGTCTACGGCGAGCAGTCCGAGGAGCTGCTCGATCGGCGCATGAGCTGCCTCGCCCAGCGCCGCAGCGAGCTCGCGGCGGTCGGCGCCGCGCTCGTGGCCGCCGAGCCCGAGACCGTCAGCAAGGTCGACGACCTGCTCGGCGCGAGCGCGCCGATCTCGAGCTGCAACGACCTCGCGCTGCTCGAGGGCGGGGTCGCGGCGCCGCCCCCCGAGCAGCGCGAGCAGGTCGAGGCCCTGCGCGCGCGGGCGGCCGAGCTCGAGGTCCTGCGCCGCTCGGCCGACGGCGGCGACATGCTCGAGCTCGCGGCCAGGCTCGTCGCAGACGCGGAGGCCCTCGGCTACGACCCGGTCCTCGCCGAGGCCCTCTACCTGCACTCGGCGCTGCTCGAGGCGACGGGCCCGAACGAGGCGCTGCCCGTCGCCCGGCGGGCGGCGACCGTCGCGGCTGGCTCGGGTCACCGGGCTGAGCTCGCCCGCGCCCTGAGCATGATCGCGTGGCTCGAGGGCACGGGCCGGGCCAACTTCGAGCTCGGCCTGTGGCTCCTCGACCAGGCCGAGGCCGAGCTCGTCGCGCTCGGTGAGCCGACGATGCAGGTCCTCCAGGTCAAGTCCGACCGCGCCTCGATCCTCACGACCCAGGGCGACTACGAGGCCGGGCTCGCGCACTTCGAGCGGGCGCTGGCCTTCGCCGAGCGCGAGCTCGGACCCGAGCACATGCGCGCCGCTGATCTGCGCTTCAACATCGCGGCGACCCAGCACTACCTCGGCCGCCACGAGCAGGCCGAGCAGGGCTTTCGGGCCTCGGTCGAGGTCTACACCAAGCTCGTCGGCCCCGATCATCCCGAGGTCGCGCAGTGTCACAACAACCTCGCGGCGGCCCTCGTCGCGCGCGGCAAGGCGGAGGAGTCCGAGCGGCACGCGAGGCGGGCGATCGAGATCTGGGAGGCCAACGGGGCCGACGCCTACCTCAATGGCGCCTACGGCAACCTCGGCGACGCGGCCCTGGTCCGCGAGGACTACGAGGGCGCGCTCGCGCTGTATGAGACCGCCTACGCCATGAAGCTCGAGGTGTTTGGGCCCGATCACCCGATCACGATCGGCGGGCTCGGGGCGGTCGCCCGCACCGAGCTCAGGCTCGGTCGGCTCGACGACGCGCAGGCCCACTTCGAGCAGGGCCTCGCGCGCCTGACCGAGAGCGTCGGCGACGCCCACTCGGCGGTGTTCGAGATCCGCCTGAGCCTCGCCGAGCTCGCCCACCTTCGAGGTCACGACGCCGAGGCGCTCGCGGGCCTCGTCGAGCTCGAGCAGGAGGCGGGCGAGACCGGGCGCGACGGCCTCCACTACGTGCTCGCGGCGTTGGTGATGCGGGCCGCCATCGAGGGCGGACGCGGGCGCAGCTCGGCCGCGCTCGAGGCCCTCGATCGCGCCGAGGCGCTGTTCGAGGCTGGCGTCGACGAGACCCTGCACGCGTCGGCGAACGAGCTCCGGGCCGAGCTCGAGGTCGCGGCCGGAGGCGGGGGCGAGCACTGAGGCGGCGGGCAACAGGCGCGCTCGCGCTGCTCGCCGCGCTCAGGGATACTCGCCGCGCTCAGGGATACTCGGCGCCGCCGGGGATCGAGACGCTCACCAGCTCCTCGACCTCGCCGTCCTCGGGTCGCTCTTCGCGGACCTTGCCGATCCCGGGGGCGTACCAAAACATCACGGTCTCGCCCGCGGTCGTGCCCACGGTCCGCACGCGCTCGATCTGAACGCAGTTGAAGGTCCCCGCGGGCACGGTGACCTCCTGGTCGACGGCGATGACCTCGAAGCTGTGCCCGCGCGGCTCGTAGTCGGGGTTGAGCCCGTCGCCGTCGGTCTCGGTTCGGTCGTAGAGGATCTCCTCGAACGAGCCGACCGTGTCCCAGGCGTCGTCGAAGCGGACGAAGCCGGGATCGTAGTCGACGATCATGATCGTGCCGTTGGCGTCCATGACCTCCTTGTGGACCCGCGCGGCGACGGTTCCAGACCGGGCGATCGTGCTTCGGGTCCACTCGCCGCTCGCGTTCGGGTTGTCGACGAAGTCCCACGCGGGCTCGCCCGCGAAGGTCGTCTCGGTCGCCTCGACGATGTCCATTCCGGTGATCTGACCCATGCTGTTGGTCGAGACGTAGCTCCACTGCCCGCCATCGACGAGGGGGTAGAAGCTGTTGAGCTCGTCGACCGTGCCCCCGGTCTCGTCCGTGTCTGCGGTCTCGCCCGTGTCTGCGGCCTCGCTCGTGTCTGCGGCCTCGCCCGCGCCCTCGTCGTCGATTGTCTCGGGCGAGAGCTGGTTGCACCCGGCCACGAGCAGCGGTGCGGTGAGAAGGAGTCCTGCCAGCGTTTTTGTGATGGTCATGGGAAGTCGCTCGCCGCGTCGGTCAGCACGGACGGGTGTATGTAGCTCGATCGTCACTCCGATCACACGCGAGCGTCAATCTTCCCCTTGACTCGCGTCGCGCAGCAGCTCGAACAGCAGCTCGTCGAGCGCGGCCTCGTCGACCTCGCGGGGGAGCGAGGTCGTCTCGAGCGCGGCCCGCATCGCCTGATCGAGGGCCTCGGCCTCGGCCAGCAGCGCGTCGTAGCTGAGCTCGCCGCGTCGGATCGCGAGGAGCTCCTCGGCGTCGTCCCGGCGCACGTGGACCTCGCCGTCGCGGAGGATCTCGAGGCCCATGCGCAGCAGCCGGATCAGGTGCATGCCGTGCTTGGTGTCGTAGCCGTGGGCAGCCTCGAGCGCGGCCCGCTTGGGGTTGCGCTCGCGCTGCCAGCGTTGAAACTGGGTCCAGCGCTTGCGCGCGCCCCGGTAGCGACGCTCCTGCCGCAGCGTGCGCAAGACCTCGGCGCCGAGGCCCAAGCTCGCGCCCGCGACCTCGGCGACCTGCTCGTCGAGCTGACCGCCCGGTCGAGCTGTCAGCACCGTCGACCAAAACTCGCGGAGGCGCTCGCGTAACACGTCACGCTCGGCGCCCGGGAGCTCGATGCCCTCGTCGACGGTCCACCCGCGGACGACCTTGGCGATGCTCTCCTCGATCCGGTTGCGCTCGTCGGCCGAGAGCAGCGACTGCTCGGGCAGGCCGAACTCGCCCCGGGTCGGCTCGTGGTCGGGGGGGTGCAGCAGCCACTCGCGGTGACCCTGGATTCGGCGCAGCTGCCCCTGGGCGTAGCCCGCGAAGGTGAAGCGCACCTTCTGGGACAAGAAGGCATTGCGCTGGCTTCGGAGCCGATCCCACAGCGGCGTCGAGAACACGATCTCGCGCTCGTCGAGGAAGAGCAGCTCGAGCATGTTGGGGTTGCACTGGGCGCACAGGGCCACGACTTTGGCGAGGTCGAAGATCACGAGGTCTGGCGGGGCCGTGCGCGCGCGCAGCGACGGCCCCGCGCTCGGGTGCTCGCCCGCGCGTGTGAGCGCCCGCGCATAGGTGGCCCCGAGCGGTGGCTCCGCGCTCGCAGATTTGGGTACCCAGGTGAATTGCTCGAACTTGGTGCGAAACGACAAGCGCGTCCGCAGCGGTGCCACGCAGCAGCCCCGCAGGTCCACGTCAGATCCAGCGCGGGCCGTTCCGTAGGCGTGTGAGCCGCTCAGTCCCAAGAAGATTGTGTGAGTGTCGACGTCGAATTGCATGGTTCGCTCGGGATCCCGGCTCGGAGCTACTCTCGCTCGGGATCCCCTGATATACCTCGCGGCGGTCCGATGCTTCGAAATAAGCCCCAGCGTGTCCTCGCCACCCTCGTCCTCGCCACTTCTCTCGTTGGAGTCGGCGGCTGCGGCGGAAGTCTCACTCGTGCCCAGGATGCCCTTGCGATCGGCGACGAGGCCGAAGCCGAGGTTCAACTGCGCAAGGCGTTGAAGTCGGAGTCGACCCGGGTCGAGGCCTCGGCGCAGCTCTCGGTCCTGCTCGCGCGCCAGGCCGCGGAGTTCGCCGCCGACGAGCCCAAGCGGGCCGAGGACTTCTACCGTGAGGCCCTCGATCTCGACTCGCGCAACGAGGCCGCCCGCCTCGGCCTCGCGCGGCTGCTGATGAAGCGTGGGTTCATGACCGACGCCAACGAGCTGCTCGAAGTCGACGGCTGCCACGGCTGCGGCCGCCTGCGCGCGATGATGGTCCACGAGTCCGCGGTCAACGCCCTCGCCGCGGGCGACATCCTCGGCGCGCGTCAGCTGTTCCAGCAGGCCTTCGAGCAGGGCAAGGATCCCCTCGACGCCCTCGGCCTCGTCCGGACCTGGCTCGCGCCGTCTCAGCGCGACCTCGCCCAGGCCCAGGCCGCGCTCGAGGCCGCGGCGCCGCTGATCGCCGGCGGACAAGCCGAGGCCGAGCAGCAGTTCCAGGAGCTGCGCATCCAGCTGCTCGGGGCCGCCGCCGCCAGCCGCAACAACGACATGGTCGAGGCGCTGTTCAAGGTCCGCACCGCGACGCTCCAAGACGAGCCCGAGTTCGATCTGCGCTTTCGGATCTCCCAGGCGCAATTCCGCAATGGCGACTCGGATCCCGCGATCGCGCGGATGACCAGCTTGCTCGAGAATTCGGGCCAGTACCTCGAGCCGACCCAGCGTCAGGTCATGACCGCCGCGCTCGTGGTCATGTACTCAGCGCGCACGGCGCAGCATCTGCAGATGGGCGATCCCGTCGGCGCTGCCAAAGACATCGGCGCCGCGCTCAAGCTCGACGCGGACAACAACCGCCTCAAGCTCCAGCAGGTCCTGGCGATCGCGGCCAACCGCTTGCCCCTCGCCTTCACCGAGATCGACAAGGCCCGGGCGGGCAAGGACCAGACCGAGGTCAAGGCCATCCTTCACGCGCTCGATGTCCTGGCCCAGATCGACGCGGGCAAGATGAACAAGGCCTACGACGCGCTCGAGAAGGCCGAGAGCCTCGCCGCCGAGCTGCCCGAGGTTCTCCTCGCCCGGGCCTACGTCCTGGCCCGGTCGCGCAACGAGGACCTCAAAAAAGACGAGCTCAAGGACGCGCGCAAGGAGAGCGGCTTCGAGTACCCGAAGGGCCGCATCAATCAATTCGCGGGGGCGCTCGCTTACCTCGATCGCGCCAAGGCGGCCGTGCGCGAGCAGGGCGTCCTCCATGCCCTGCGTGGCCCCGGCTTCGACGTCCGCGTCAAGGCGCTCGAGGCTGAGATCGGCGCCTTCTACCCCTACGAGGTCGACTGGTACCCGGGCAGCGGCGCGGTGATCGAGCTGATCTCCGCGACCGGTCAAAAGTCCGTCGAGTACAAGGGCCCGCGCTGGCTCAAGGGCACGGCGGTCGCCTCGAGCGGGAGCTCGGCCGAGATCCCCGTCAAGAACGTCGGCCTGGTCTGGCTCGACTACGACGGCAAGCACATCGCCGTTTTGGTCGAGGACCACACCCACATCAAGATCAACATCTGAGCCCTGCGGTGAACGCGGATGCGGTATGGTGGCGCTCCCGACCAAGGCTGCGCCATCCATGACCGTTCTCGTTCCTCCACGCATCTACTTTCGCGGCGGCACATCCTGGGATGTTGCGACTGGCAACCACTGGCCAACCTACGATTCGGCCGTCGCCGAGCTGAATTGGGCCTACCTGGCCACGCAGACCGTCGATGGGGTCGCAATCACCCCGGAGAACTATCGTGAGCTGTTCCCCAAGTGGGTCCTGACCCCGCAGACCCACACCGAAGGCGCGACCAGCTGGCGCCAGCCGCCCTCGGAGTGGAACTACTACGGCGCCAACTCCAGCCAGTTCATTCAGTCCAAGACCGGCGGCACAACCACGACCGTGACCGCGGGCCAGATCGCCTACGCCCAAGATCCCGCCGATCCGCCGCTGCTCACTCGAGATCCGATCGTCGGCTCGCCGATTGCGATCCTCGGCAACGCGAGCCCCCAGACCGGCAGCGCGCGCCGGGTCGAGCTCAACCCGGGCGCGCTGTGGAGCTCGCAGATCTACGTGGGCGGCGTCCAGATCGGTGAGCCCAGCGACCCGAACTCGCCGTGGCTGACGGGCGTCGTGCCCGAGGGCACGCGCATGCACTCGCGCTGGATCAACTTCCAGCGCAACCTCAACACCGACGGCAAGGTCGAGATCGCCGGCGTCGGTGGCTGCGTGTTTCAGATCGGCCTGCCGACGACGGGCGTCGCGATCAACAACCCCAAGGGCGCGTCCACGCTCCTGAGCCGGATGCAGACGGCCCTGCGCAGCGCCGGGGTCCAGGGCGTGCAGCTGCGCTTCTCGACCTACCTGACCCAGCGCTGGGCGAGCGAGGAGATCCTCGCCGAGATCCCCGAGCTGGCCGAGTGTCTGGAGCTGTCGTCAAGGCGCGAGACCAGCCCGGGCGCCTACGTCAACGAGCTGATCACCTGCCAGTACGACAAGCTCTTGAAGCTCTGGAACCAGACCCCGAGCATGTCGAAGAAGAAGAACCGGGCGATCGCCAGGGTCGTCGGCACGGTCGGCATCTGGGACAAGGGCGAGCCCTCGACGGTGCCCTGGCAGCGCTACCTGCCCGCGGTCATCGATCCCAGGCTAGTCAACGCCAACACCGGCTACGCGCCCAATCCTCTCGGCTGCGCCAACGCGCGGATCGACGGGGGCGCGCGGGTCTTGAGCCTCGATCTGGGCAACACCGTGCCCGAGACCGACAGCGCCGGTCAAAAGTACGACCTCGGTGAGCTTCGGGTCGGCATCGAGAGCGGCGGCGAGCGCTTCGAGATCGGGAGCTTGAAGCCCTCCGCCTACGCCGCCGCCGCCTACGAGCGGACCGCCGGGATCGTGGACATGGCGATCCCCACGGGCGTACCGCTCGAAGGTCGCCTCGTGCTCGAGGCCCAAGAGAAGCGCCTGTATCGCGGCAGCAGCTCGATGAGGTTCGTCGCCGCGCTCGCCGAGAGCGCCGATCAGCTGGTCGTCCAGACCGACCAGCGCGGGGTCTACGTCGAGCAGGGCGAGACCGGCGTGATCAACTTCGACGTGCTCTACAACGGCCCGGCGCCGAGGCGTCGGACCGTGCACGTGACCATCGCCCAGTACCTGCGCGTGTCCGCGCCGCCCGGCGCCGACGGGGGCGCGTGGCAGCTGGTCGGGAGCACGCTGCCGGGCCAGACCGAGCCCCGGGCGCCCGCGGCCTACTTCCCGACTCCGGGGGGCTCGAGCCAGGTCCTGACGGTTCAGGTCGCGCTCGACGACACCGGCTACGGCCGGGGCTCGTTCTCCTTCGCTCCGATCGAGCCCGGGTTTCCTACCTACGTGTTCTTCCCCTACCTCGACTCGAATCCAGCGCCCAAGCTTCCCGAGCAGATCGGCCCGGTGGCCCCGGGCCTGACGACGCTCAACGCGTTTTACGCCTGCGCGCGGATCATGCCCTTCGACGACGATCTGCCCGCGAAATTCGCCGAGTGCTGGAACCGCACCCACAGCGAGGACGCGGCCTACGAGTTCGTCGATCGCCACATCTTCGCCGCCTATGCCCTGATCTATCCGATCATGGCCGGGCTCGTGGGCAGCAAGCAGAAGCTGATCGACAATAATTCCGGCATTCAAGAGCGGACCTCGGCCGCGCTGCGAGACAACAGCGCGTACCTACCCATCACCCGGGAGCTGAGCGCGGGCAAGCGCGCGGTCATTGCCATGTGGGGGCAGCTGGTCGACAAGGGCTTTACGCCCTCGTTCGACTTTCCTGGGGATCCGCAGGGAGCCACGAGGACGGCGCCGACCTCTTGCGTCGAGCTTTAGCGCGGGTCGGATGTCTGTGTTGCCCGCCGTCCGGTCTCTGACGCGCCTGCTCGAGGCGGTCGGCTGTGACGGTGACGGTGAGGGCGAGGGCGAGGGCGAGGGTGAGGGTGAGGGTGAGCGCGAGCGCGAGCGGATCGGCGAGGGGCTGCTCGCGGTCGTGCTCCGGCTGATCTTCCTGTGGCAGGCCAGCGGGCGCGGGCTGCTCGGTGGGGAGCTGCGGGCGCTGCTCGAGACCCGTGACCGAGCCGGGTGCGTCGACGCCTGGCCACAGCTGCTGCGCATCTTCGACACCGTTCACGCGCGCCGCGGTGGGCGGCTGTTCGCGCCCGACCGGGTCGCGGCGCTGGCCGGCCTGTCGGTCGACGACGCGTCGGTGTTCGCGGTGCTCGACGAGCTGCGGGTCTACGCACACGCACAGGTCGAGGTCCTCGGCGGCGTCTACGAGGCCATGCGGACCCGCGCCGATCGCCGACGCACGAGCATGCACTACACCCCGCGCGAGCTCGCCGAGCGCGTGGTCGCCCGGACCCTCGAGCCGCTGCTGCGCACGCGTGGGCCGGGCTCTGTCGCGGTCTGTGATCCGGCGATGGGCTCGGGCGTGTTCTTGCTCGCGGTCTGTCGGCAGCTCGGCGCCCGGCTCGACCACGACGAGGGGCCGCTGGCGGTCGCGCTGACCTGCATCTACGGGGTCGACGAAGACCCCGACGCGGTCGAGCTCGGCAAGCTGTCGCTGTGGCTCGAGACCCGCGCGGGCGAGCTGCCCTTCACCTGCTTCGACCACGCGCTGCGCTGCGGCGACTCGCTCGTGGGCCTGACGGTCGAGCAGCTGCGGCGGCTGAGCTGGGAGGTCGAGCGCGGCGACCCGGTCGACGAGGTCGGCCAGCTCGTCGACCGGGCGCGCGAGGGCAGGGCGCGGCTGCGGGCGCAGCTGTCGGCGCTCGGGACCGAGCTCGGCCTCGCCGCGGCGACTCGGCGCGCGGCCGCGTTCGCCGAGCTCGAGGGCGTGACGGCGCCGCTGCGGGCCCTCGGTGATCGAGTCGTGCACGCCTTCTTTTGCTCGACCCGGACCCGGGCCCGCGCGCAGGCCCGGGCCCGCCTCGTCGAGCAGCTCGAGGGTGGAGCTTCGGGCGGGCCTCGAGCGGGGCCTCGGCCCTTTCATTGGTTTGTCGAATTCCCTCAATTGTGCGACGCCGAGGGCGAGCTCCAGATCGATGCATTTGTCGGCAATCCGCCTTTTCTGGGCAAGAATGGCGTGCTCGACAAGGGCGGCCGCGCCTACCTCGACTGGCTCAAGCAGGTCCACCCTGGCGCCCACGGCAACGCCGACTACTCGGCGCACTTCTTCCGTCGGGCCAATGCGCTGCTCGGTCACCGGGGCGGGACGATTGGCCTCGTCGCGACCAACACGATCGGCCAGGGCGACACGCGCGCGACCGGGCTCGCCCAGCTGCTCGCGTCGGGGGCCGAGATCTACGACGCGACCGAGCACCTCGAGTGGCCCGGCGCCGCTCATGTCACGGTCTCGATCGTGCACCTCGCTCGGGGGCCGGTCAGCGAGGGGCTCGAGCGGCGGCTCGCTGGCGAAGCGGTCGAGGTCATCAACAGCCGCCTCCGGGCGCGACCCGAGCGGGCTGATCCGATCAGGCTGGCCGCGAACGCGACGCTGGCGTTCATCGGCACCTACGTGCTCGGGCGCGGCTTTGTGTTGAGCGCGGCCGAGCGCGAGCAGCTGGTCGCCAAGGACGCCCGCAACGGCGCACGGATCCGCGCGTACATTGGCGGTGAGCAGGTCAACGCGTCGCCGACCCAGGCGACGACGCGCTACGCGATCGACTTTGGTGACCTCTCGCTCGACGAGGCCGCGGCCTGGCCAGACCTGTTGGACATCGTCCGACGCGAGGTCAAGCCCGGCCGTGACAAGCTCAAGGACAACCCCGACGGTCGGCGGCGCAAGAGCTACTGGTGGCAGCACGGGCGCGCCACGCCTGCGCTGCATCGGGCTCTCGCGCCCCTGTCTCGGTGCCTGGTGACCTCGCTCGTCAGCAAGCACCTGGTGTTCGCGTTTCAGCCCGCGCGGCGGCTGTTCTCGCACAAGCTGTGCGTGTTCCCGCTCGACACCTGGGCGGCCTTCGCCGTGTTGCAGTCGCGGATCCACGGGATCTGGGCGTGGCTGCTGAGCTCGACCATGCGCAACGCGGGGATCAACTACTCACCCAGCGACTGCTTCGAGACCTTCGCGCTGCCCACGCTCCCGGACCCCGCGCTCGACAGGGCAGGGGAGCGCCTCGATCGTGCCCGGGCGCGCTACATGGTCGGGGCCGCGCTCGGCCTGACCAAGACCTACAACGCGCTGCGCGATCCAGCCTGTCGCGCAGACGCGATCGTCGAGCTCCGCGAACTCCACGTCGAGCTCGATCGGGCCGTGCTCGCGGCCTATGGCTGGGCGGACGTCGAGGTGCCCGAGTACCTTGGCGAGCACCCGGCGTTCGAGGACGAGGTCATCGATCGCCTGTTCGCGCTCAACGCTGCCCGCAGTTCAAGTCGCTGATCTGCTTTCAGCCCGAGATCTGATCGATGAATGAAGCGAGGTAGGCCTGCGCCTCTTCTTCGGAGTGGCAGACGCGGTAGGGGTGCGGCGGTGTCTTGATCTGAAACGCCAGCTTGAGCGCGCCGCGGACCACCGCCGAGGGGATCACGAAGGCCAGGGCGCGCATGTAAGCCTGCAACAAGGTGTGATGGGTCTGACCGAACTCCGCGATGCGCTTGACGTGGGCGAGGTCGATGCGGGCCGTCTTCTCGGCGTTGGCGAGCACGCAGATCGACCGGTGGCGACCGAGCTCGGCCTCGACTTGCTTGAAGATGTCGTCGAAGCTCTCGATCGTCGGCGATGTACCGACGGTGATCCGGCATAGTGGCCTTTGCGATGTGTCGACGACCGCGTCCACGTGTCGATGAGCATACTCGCTGCCCGGCGCCGAGCCCACCCACATGTCGAAATCGACGGCCTGCGCAGCTCCCGCCCGCGGCCTGGGGCCTCGCGGCGGTGGTCTGCGGCCTCATTCGCGGCCTGCTCGGAGCGTGCTCCACGCGCCCTGGCGCCCTCGGACTCGCGCGCGTGTCTGCGGTACCTCGCGTGGGTGGCTCCGAACCCCCCCCGAGGGTGAGTGTTCGATCTTCGGATCAGGTGCTATAAGCACATCGTTTGAGTCGAATGATGGGCGCTAAACCAAAGGGATACATGCGCTCGTGGTTCGAGCTCATACGTGTATTCAACGTGCCGATACCATTGGCAGGAATCTTTGTTGGGGCCTGCGCGGCAGATCTGCAATTGCGTGAATTGTGGTTGGTGCTACCCGTGGCGGCTTTGGTGGGTTGTGCTGCGACGCAGTGCTTCAACGATTATGAGGATCGGGAGATTGACGCCGTGAACGCGGCCTTTCGTCCCATTCCCTCGGGCGGGCTCGAAGCTCGAGAGGTCCTCGTTGGCGGGCACCTGTTCACGATTGCGTGGGTGCTGTTGTCGCTGCTTTATTCGACGGCCGCCGCCGCGATTGTCGTGATCGTCTACCTGCTCACGCGCTGGTATTCTCGGGTCAAGCAGATCTCCTTGGTCCACCATCTCTTGCTCCCCGCCGCGCTCGGGTTGATGCCGGCCTACGGCTCGCTGATGGTCTCCGGCGAGGTCCACGCCCTGGCCGCCATCGCGGGGGTCTCGATCTTCTTGATCGACATCAACATGAACATCGTCGGCACCTTCAAGGATCTGTACGAGGGCGCGGTGCCCGAGCGGGTGTTGCCGGTCGTGTGGGGTCCACGACCGGCGGTCGCGCTCGCGCTGGGCGTCGGGCTGCTCGGGATCGCCGTGCAGATCATCCCGGTCGCGCGGGGGCTGTGCGGCCCGACGCCGCTGATCCCGCTGGCGCTCGGCGCCGCGCTGACGGTCCACAGCCGCGTGGAGCTGCTGCGGAGCCCGTGCGCGACCGTCGGCTACGCCGCGCTCAAGTCCGGGCGGCTGACCGAGTGTCTGACCTTTCCAGCGCTCCTCGCAGGTCTGCTGCCGCTGCGCGCGGCCGCGTTCATCATCGGCGCCTTGACCTTCTTCGCGCTGCTTGCCCAGACCTTGCTCCCCGAGGCCCGGCTGCCCGAGGGGGCGGGCGCCAACGCGGAGTTGGCTCGAAGCTGATGTCGACGCACCACTCATCGGTGTCGCGGCCGGTCGTCGCGTACCCCGAGCACCGACTGTCGCTCGCGGGCATGCTGACCCTGGCGCGCGAGCTCTATGGCCACGCTCGCCACTTTCGCGCGATCGAGCGGATGATCTCCAACACGCAGATCGCCGAGCGCCGCTTCGCGCTGCCCCTCGAGCAGATCGGCAAGCAGGCGGGCCTCGCCGAGCGCACGAGGCTCTACATGGAGCACGCCCGGCCGCTGGCGCGGGGGGTGATCGAAGACGCGCTCAACGAAGCGGCCCTGATGCCCGCGGACATCGATCTGATCATCACGAGCTCATGTACGAGCTTTGTGATGCCTTCGCTCGACGCCTACCTGATCAACGATCTCGGCTTTCCCCCGACAACGCGGCGGCTTCCGATCGCGCAGCTGGGCTGCGTCGCCGGGGTCTCGGCCCTGCTCATGGCCAACGACTACTGTCGGGCCTACCCCGAGGCCCGGGTCCTCGTCGTCGCCGTCGAGCTCAGCTCGCTGTGCTTCTTTCCCGAGCACGACGACCTGACCTCGGCCGTGTGCGCCAGCATCTTTGGCGATGGGGCGATGGCCTGCGTCGTGTCTGGCGCGGCCCACGACGGCTCGGGTCTGCGGCTCGGGGAGGGGATGAGCTACACCATGCCCGACAGCGAGCACTACATTCGTTACGAGGTCGGCGACGGCGGCTTTCACCTGACCCTCGACCGCGGTGTCATGCACTCGATCCCCAAGATCGCGCCGACGATCCAGGACTTCGTGCGCTCGCGTGGCGTGGAGGCCCTCGACTTCGTCGTCGCACACACGGGCGGGCGGCGGATCCTCGACGGGATCGTGTCCTCGCTCGGGATCGACGAGCGCCTGGTCGGGCAGAGCCGCGCGAGCCTGCGAGAGGTCGGCAACACGGCCAGCGTCAGCGTATTCGACGTGCTGCGCCGGGCCTTCGACAACGAGCGACCCGAGCTCGTCGAGCGGCCCAACCACGGGATCGTCGTGGCCTTTGGTCCTGGCTTCACCATGGCGCTGCTCGAGGCCACCTGGGCCTGAGTCGTGGTAGTACGTCTCGCATGATCGGAGGGGCAGCGCTCGGGCGTGTTGTGGTGCTCGCGTCGGTCACGGGGCTGCTCGGGTGTCGGCAGGTCCCCGCCGAGATCGCCGTCGCCGAGCCCGCGGCCCCGATCGTCGCGGAGCCCGAGCCCGATCCCGATCCCGAGAACGCGCCGCTCGTGTGCCGGTCGGAGCTGCTCGCTATCATTGGCGAAGAGGGCCTCTCGATGGTCGGCCACGAGGCGCTCATGAGCCTCGAGCGGCGCAAGTACAGCGACCGCGGGCGCGAGATGCCAAGGGCCGCCGAGCTCCGCTACCGCCGCTCGATCGCGGATCGGCTGATCGACCAGCGCCTGCTCGAGCTCGAGGCCGCGCGCCTCGGCGTCCACCACGACGAGGCCGCGCTCCGCGAGCGCGAGGTCGAGCAGCGCCGGGGGATCGAGGACTGGGACGCCTACCTGCGTCGCCGCGGTGAGACCGAGGCCACGCTACGAGCGCTTCACATCGCCGAGCTGCGCGAGCGGGCGATCCTCGACCACCGCGGCGCGCTCACGGTCAGCCCCGACGAGGTCCAGGCCGAGTACGACACGATCGCCCCCTCTTACGACCGCAAGGACGACCGGGTCCGGGCCCGGCACATCCTGATCAAGGTCGATCCCGATCGTGTCGGCCGGGCCAGCGAGGCCGAGGCCCGGGCCGAGGCCAGGCGCCTCGCCGCGCTCGCCAACCAGCCCGACGTCGACTTTGCCGAGCTCGCGCGCGCCGAGTCCGATGGGCCCTCGGCCGCCAGGGGCGGCGACCTCGGCATCTTCTCCGCCGATCGCATGGTCGAGGACTTCTCCAAGCCCGTGTTCAAGGCCAAGCCTGGGGAGATTGTGGTCACCCAGACCAAGTTCGGGTTTCACGTCGTCCTGGTCGAGGGCCACTGGGGTCCGGGCCCGCTGCCACTCGAGGCGCTCGAGGAGCAGATCATCGAGCGCTTCGCGAGCCGCAAGCTCAACGCCGGGCGTAGCGAGCTCAAAGACGAGCTGCGCGAGCGCTACGAGCCGCAAAACTGTGAGGACGAGCGGCGGTCTCAGGAGCCGGGTTGAGCCCGGGCGATGCTGCCCGCTCGGGGGACGAACCTTGTTATTATCGCGGTGCTGAGGTGATAGCCTCGCGGCCAAATGAAGCACGCGAACTTCTTTTGTGTGGCGCTGAGCTTGGTCATGGCTTGCCAGGCCGGAGAGCCGAATGACGAGGGCGAGACCGAGACCGGGACCGCGACCGGGACCGAGACCGGGACCGAGACCGAGACCGGAACCGAGACCGAGACCGGTGATGGTGATGGTGATGGTGATGGTGATTCGACCGGCGACGGCGACGGCGATGGCGACGGCGACAGTGGCGACGGCGACGGCCACTGTTGCGGCGAAGCTGCCGACCAATACTCCATCTATCAGATCCAAGACGGGACCGCGCCGTCCTTTGGCTGGGTCTGGGTCTCCAACGTCTGGGTCACCGCCAAGCGCAGCAACGGCCTGTGGGTCCAGGAAATGGGCGGTGGGCAGTACAGCGGCATCTGGGTCTACACTGGCGAAAACTTGCCAGACCTCGAGGTGATTGAGGTCGGTGACGTCGTCGACGTGCTCGGTGTGCGTGGGCAGTTCAACGAGGTCAACGAGATCAACGCCTTGAACGGAGGCGTCACGGTCGTCGGCGAGCTCGAGTCGCCGCTGCCGCCCGACCTGATCTCCGTTGGCAACATCGACGCGACCTGGGAGAGCGTGTTCGTCCGCGTGGAGGGCGAGCTGGAGGTCGTCGGTTTGCCGGGCGATGGCGAGTTCATCATCGACGACGGGACCGCGAACGGCTACGTCGACGACTACGTGTTCAACGTGATGGACGCCGACGAAGCGTTCCCCGATTTGGGCCTCGAAGCCACGTTCACGGCCATTCAGGGGCCGCTGAACCTCTCGGCTTCGACCTACAAGATCATCCCGCGCTCGGCCGCCGACCTCGAGGGCTACCAGCCCTTCTTGTAGTGGGCGCGCGCGCTGTGCCTCTTTAGCAGGCGCCCGAGATTCCTCCGGGCGTCTCGCAGGGCGTCAAGTTGTCCGGGACGCAGCCGGTCGTGTACCAGACCGAGGTCTCGCCACACAGCGTCTTGCCCAACGTCGGGCACAGGTTTGAGGAGCTCGCACAGCCGATGAAGACTTCGTCGGGCAGGGTGCACCAGCCCTCGTCGCCGTCGTCGACGAGGGCGTTGCCGTAGACGGGTCCGCAGCCGGACTCTGCGAGGCAGTCGGCTTCGGTCGAGAGCAGGGCGCAGCCCATCAGCTCGCCGTCGCCGTCGCCGTCGCCGTCGCCGGTCTTGGCGCCTCCTGTGTCGTCGTCTTCGCCGTCGCCGTCGCCGTCGCCAGCGTCATCTTCGGTGTCCCCGTCTCCGCTCTCGGCGTCGGCGTCGGCGTCGGCGTCGCCGACGTCCTCACCGTCACACCCGGGCGCGAGGAGGAGGGCGAGGCCGAGGGTCATCGCAGTGCTCAGTCGTCGTCGGTGTTTGGTCATGGCCCACTTTGGTCCCGCCAAGGCGGCGTCGTGCTTCAGACCCCGCTCGCAATCGGGGCCTTGTAGGGGTGAGACAAGGCAAGCGCGAGGGTGAAACCCGGGGGCGCGGCGCGGGGTCGGTGGTTCATCACTCGCGGTCGTCGTGACGATCAAGCCGTGCGTTGGAGCCTGGGGTATCCTCGGTCGATGGGCAGAGCCACCTCGACCCAAGCCTTCGGAGCCGCGGCGTGAACCAGCAAACTCGACCAAGCGCGAGGCCGCGTTGGCTGGTGTTCGTGGGCCTGCTGATCGCCTCATTGGCCGTCGGCTTCACGCTCCGTTCGAGCACGGCAGACAAGCCGGAAGATGACGGCGCGACCGAGTCAAAGATGGCCAAGAAGGCGGGGTCGAGGCCAGGCCGTGCGGGTCCGGAGCAGCCCGAGGCGCGGCGCATGTCGGTCGCTGTGGTCGATGGCTCCGGACAGCCGATCGCGGGGGCGCAGGTGTGCCTCTTGCTGGCCGGACGCGAGGTCCTGGCGCAGCGCTGCGCGGCGACGGACGCGGGCGGCTTCGTCGACGAGCTCGAGCTGAGCGCGGGCGAGGGCTGGCGAATCGCGGTCTCGGCCGAGGGCTACCGACCGGCCATGGTCCCCCGACCCGGCGAGCTGGCGCCACGCGGCGACCACGTGAAGGTGACGCTGCGACGCGGCGGGGTTCGTGTGACCGGGGTCGTGGCGGACGCGACCGGTGGGACGATCGAGGGGGCGCTGGTCCGGGTCGAAGACGCCAGCGGCGCGGCGATCGCCGCGAGCGTGTCTGGGGAGGGCGGCGAGTTCGAGCTGTGGGCGAGCGAAGGCCACGCGAGGATCGAGGCCGCCGCCGACGGCTACGTGAGCGGCAGCAAGGGGCTGGTCCTGCCCAGCGGAGCGGTCGAGCTGGTGCTGCTGCCCGAGGCGGTCATCGCCGGGCGGGTGCTCGATGCTCGGACCGGGGCGGCGATCCCCGACGCGCTGGTCTCGGCGCGCCGGGCCGACAACGACGCGCGGGAGGGCAGCGACGACGGTGTGTACCGAGCCCGGAGCGACGCGCAGGGGCGCTACGAGATCCGTGGGTTGCCGGGCGGAGTGTTCGGGCTCAGCAGCCAAGGCCCGTGGGGCGAGGGGGCGAGCGAGGGCGGCGTCACCGTCGAGTTCAGCAGCCGGGTCGAGGACGTCGACATCTTGATCCACCGCGGGACGAGGGTTCGAGCGCGGGTGGTGATCGCCGACACCCGGCAGGGCTGCCCCGGCGCCGAGGTCTCGCTGGTGGAAGAGGAGGTCGGGCGTCGGCTGGCGAGCTCCGCCGACCTCGACGGGCGCGTCGAGCTCTCGGTTGCGGGAGCCGGCAGCTATCGAGTCGCGGTGCGCTGCGAGGGGCATCGGCTCGTGGGTGATCCGCCGGTCCTCGAGCTGAGCGGAGACCCGAGCGACGACGAGTCGATCGAGCTCGTGGTCGAGCGCGGCTTCGTCCTCCGGGGTCGGGTCTCGGGCGACGGCGAGCCGCTCGCCGAGGCTGCCGTCGCGCTGATCGCTGCGCGGGGGGGTCCGCCCGCGGCGGTGGCCGTCGCCAACTCGGCGGGCGAGGTCGAGCTCGCGGGCCTCGACGATGGCGAGTACGTGGTGACCGGCGTGGCGCCGGGTTGGTTTCCCGTCGACGCCGAGCTCCGCGTCACGATCCCGCGTGACGACTCGTTCGAGCTGGCCCTGCGCGCGGGAGGGACGCTGCGCGGCGAGGTCGTCGAGGTCGGCGGACGCCCCGTCGCCTCGGCGCGGGTGCTCGCGGTCCGGCGCTCGGTCAACGGTCGCTGGCGGGGCGAGACGCTGACCGACGCCGAGGGACAGTTCGCGTTCGCCTCGTTGCCGCCGGGTCGCTACCAGGTCGACCTGTTGGCCGAGGGCGGCCAGCCGCTCACGAGCTCGAGCGGCGCAGCGGCGTCGGCGAGCGCGAGCGTCGAGGGCGGCGAGGCGAGTGAGCTGGAGTTCGTCGTTGCCCCGCAAGCCGGGGTGATCACCGGGGTCGTCGTCGATAGCGACGGCGAGCCGCTGGCCGCCGCGTTCGTGTGCGCCAAAGCGGACGCTCCGCCCCCGGACGCGCTCGTCTCGCGCGGTCGCTGTGCGCCGCGGATGACCGATGTCGACGGCAGCTTCGAGATCCGTCGGCTGTCGGGCGGGCAGTACACGCTCGAGGCTCGGGTTCGCGGCGGCGGTGAGGCGGTCCTGTCTGGGGTTGCGATCGGCGACGAGGTCGAGCTCGTCGTGCGTGACACCGGCTCGTTGCAAGGCCGCGCGCACTATCGCAGCGACGGGTCGATCCCGGATCTGCTCGTCGTCGAGGTCGTGCGCGGGGACGCGGCGGTGCGCCGGCGGGACGTGTTCTTGCGGACGCGCGGCGAGTGGTCAGTCGCGGGGCTGCCGGTCGGTCGCTACCAGGTCCGCATCAAGGCCAGCCAGGGCGCGGGGGCGGTCGAGGCCGAGGTCGGGGCGGGGCGCAACGACGCGGGCGACGTGCCGCTCGACGATCTGACCCAGCTGCTCGGACGCGTGGTCCGACTCGAGACCGGCGAGCCGCTCGCGGACTTTCGCGTCGTCGCGACCGCGCTCGACGCCCAGCTCCGCAGCCGCTACGTCCACGAGGACGCGCGCAACGTCAGCGACGCGAGCGGGCGCTTCCTCATCTCGGACCCGCCGACCGGGCGGGTCACCCTGCACGTGATTCCGAAGAACCTGCACGCGCGCCCGCCCGATCTGACCGAGGCCCACCTCAGCGTGACCGTGAACCCGGGCGCCCCGCTCGACCTCGGCGACCTGGGCGTGCCGACGCGCCGACTGAGCCCCGATCAGCAAGCGGCGTCGTTCGGGTTTCGCCTGGTTCGTTGGGACCACGTCGCGGATCAAGCCGACCAGGTCGCGCGGGTGATCCGTGTGGAGCCGGGAGGCGCGGCCGCGGCGGCGGGCTTGGAGGTCGATGACGTGATCACGGCGATCGACGGCTACGACGTCGTGGGGCGCCGCTACATCCTCCAATACCTGCTCGCGGCGCCGGTTGGGACCTCGGTCGTGTTGGACACCGAGCGCGCGCCGGGGCTGGTGTTGGTCGGGCGCTGAGATGGGCGCCGCGCTCGTCTGCCTGTTCGACACGCGAAGCTCTGCGGCTCAGATCGAGATCACGGGCAGCTCACCCTCGGGCAGCTTGACCTCGCACTCGGTCTTCTCGCGGATCTCCTCGACGCTGACGCCGGGCGCGATCTCGACCAGGGTGCAGCCCTCGGGCCCGAGCTTGAAGTAGCCCAGATCCGTGACCAGCTCGTGGACCACGCGCTTGCCCGTGAGCGGCAGCTTGCACTGATTCAGCAGCTTGGGCGCGCCCTTTTTGTTGCAGTGATCCATGGTCACGATCACCCGCTTGGCGCCCGCGACCAGATCCATCGCCCCGCCCATGCCCTTGACCTTCTTGCCGGGGATCATCCAGTTGGCGAGGTCGCCGTGTTCGTTGACCTCCATGGCCCCGAGCACGCACAGATCCAGGTGGCCGCCGCGGATCATTGCGAAGCTGTCGTGGCTGCCGAAGAAGCTGGCCCCGGGGATCGCGGTGACGGTCTGCTTGCCGGCGTTGATCAGGTCGGCGTCGACCGCGTCCTCGGTCGGGAAGGGGCCCATGCCGAGGAGGCCGTTCTCGCTGTGGAGCACGACCTGCATGCCCTCGGGCACGTAGTTGGCGATCAGCGTGGGCATGCCGATGCCGAGGTTGACGTAGTAGCCGTCGCGCAGCTCCCTGGCCACGCGCTGGACGATTTGCTCGCGGGACATCGCCATGGTCAGGCCTCCCTCGTGGTGCGGAATTCGATCGGTTTTTCGTAGGACGGGCCCTCGATGATCCGATCGACGTAGATCCCGGGGGTGTGGACGAAGTTGGGATCGAGCTCGCCGGGCTCGACGAGCTCCTCGACCTCGGCGATCGTGATCGTGGCGGCCGTGGCCATGGCCTGATTGAAGTTGTTGGCCGTGTAGCGATAGATCAAGTTGCCGTGGCGGTCGCCCTTCCACGCCTTGACCAGGGCGAAGTCGGCGCGCAGCGGCATCTCGAGCACGTACCAGCGCCCGTCGATCTCGCGGACCTCCTTGCCCTCGGCGATCGGCGTGCCGTAGCCCGTCGGGGTGTAGAACCCGCCGATCCCCGCGCCGCCGGCCCGGATGCGCTCGGCCAGGGTGCCCTGGGGGACGAGCGTGACCTTCAGCTCGCCCGACAAGAACAGCTGCTCGAAGGTCTTGTTCTCGCCGACGTAGGAGCCGGTCATGCTCCGGACCCGGCCGGCGTCGAGCAGGATGCCGAGGCCGACGCCATCGATGCCGCAGTTGTTGGAGATGATGTCGAGATCGGCGTGGCCGGCCTCGTGCACCGCCTTGATCAGGTTCTCGGGGTTGCCGCACAGGCCGAAGCCGCCGGACATCAAGGTGATGCCGTCGCGCATGCCCTCGATGGCGGCGCTCGCGGAGGGGTAGGTCTTGTCCATGGCGCCCGGAGTGTCGCGCGCCACGGAGCTAGGGCGCAACCCTTCATAGGCGGATCCCGACTCGGGCCTGCGCCCCGCCAGCCTCGCTCCGCTCGGGCCCGCGGGACGAGATCGAGACTTTGGTCGGAATAGCTCGTGCGCGCTCGTGCGTCTGGGCGCCATCATGACCCCTTCGCTCTGGCTCTGCGCCACGTTGGCCTTCGCGCCGCCAAATTTCACCGTCACGCCGGTCGACGAGCGCCCCGCCCGGGAGCCGAGCGCCTCGCTCGACGCCGAGATCGACGAGCTGACCACCCTCGTCAATGACGAGCCGCGCGAGCGAGGCCATCGCTTCGCGCTCGTGCGCGCGCTGATCGACGCGGGCGAGCTCGACGAGGCCCTCGCCGCCGCCAAGGCCTGGCGCGAGGTCGACGCCTACAACCTCGTGGTCGTGCGCCTGATCGGGGACATCCAGAGCGAGCTCGGCCAGACCCGGCAAGCGTTGCGCACCTACTCCGCCGTGACCGAGCTCCTGTCCGAAGATCCCGAGGCTCAGCGGGCGCTGGCGACGGTGCTCAAGGCCCAGGGGGACCTCGACACTGCCTACGCCCGGCTCGAGGTCGCCGTCGAGCTCCGGCCCGAGGATCAGCGCCTGCTGTTCGAGCTCGCCGACATCGAGCTGCGCCAGGGCGACTACCAGCGCGCCGTCGAGCGCTTCGAGCTGATCGCCGCCGACGAGGACGCCGATCAGCAGCTGCGCCACCCGGCCAAGCAGCGCCTCGGGCAGATCTACGCCCGGTTCCGACGCGACGCCCCGACCGACGCGCAGCGCCAGGAGTGGAGCGCGAAGATCGACGCGCTCGAGCTCGAGGGCGGCTCGGAGAACGACATCAAGGTCTACCTGACCTGGGACACCGACCGGACCGACGTGGATCTGTGGGTCACCAACCCGCGGGGCGAGAAGGTGTTTTACAGCCATCGCAAGGGGGCCTTCGGCGGCACGCTGTTTGGCGACGTCACGACCGGCTACGGGCCCGAGAGCTTCACCGCCAACCACGCCAAGGCCGGCAGCTACGCGATCGAGGTCAACTACTACGGCAGCGGCGGGGCCATGAAAGAGGCCCGCGGCGAGGTCATGGTCGTCGTCAACGAAGGGCGCGACGACGAGCGCCAGCAGACTTTTTCTTACGTTTTGCCCAAGCCTGGCGACACCGTTCGCGTGGCTGAGATCGAGGTCAAGTGATGCGAAGCTACTTTCCAGTCTTGTCGATGGTGCTGCTCGCGGGTTGCGTGGCGTCTTCGTCGTCCTCGCTGTCGACGACCCGCTCGGGCGAGGCCAGTCAGGTCACGGTTTCGCCCGAGGTCGCGCGGACCTCTGCGTGGCTCGACGACATGGACCGCGGCTCCCAGGAGATTGGCCCGGGTCAGCTCGAGGTCGAGGATCTTCGCGGCGCGCCGCAGTTCTTGGAGCTCGCCTCGCTCGCCGTCGACGTCGAGACCGCCGGGCCGATGGCTCGCTACGAGGTCGAGCACGTGTTTCACAACCCGAGCGAGGAGCTGCTCGAGGGCACCTTTCGCTTTCCGCTGCCCGCGGGCTCGGTCGTGACCGGGCTCGCAATGGAGATCGACGGTCAGCTGATGGACGGCGAGATCCTCGAGCGCGACCGGGCCCGGAAGATCTACGAGGAGATCGTCGACAGCATGCGTGATCCGGCCCTGCTCGAGTGGGAGGCCGGCCAGACCTTCAAGCTGCGGGTGTTCCCGATCGAGCCCGGTGAGCGCAAGCGCGTGGTCATGCGCTACATGGCCCCGCTGCTGCCCGATGACGACGCCGAGAGCGGGTTCTCGGTTGCGATCCCGACCGCGGCGCCGGCCATGCAGACCTCGATTCCCTCGTTGACGGTGAGCGTTGACGGACGCGAGGTCCTCGCGCGCCAGGACCACGCCGCGCGCGAGAACCTGAGCGTCGCGCTCGGGCCGAGCAGCGTGCCCGCCTTCGTCGAGGAGCCCCACGCTGGGCAGCGCTATCTGGCCGCGCGCCTCGACCTCGACTGGGCCGCCGTGCCCGAGCCGAGCGCGAGCGTGGGCCGGCGGCGGACCGTGATCGTGGTCGACAGCTCACGCAGCGCGCTCGAGTCCTGGGCGCTGGCGCGCGAGGCCGTGGCGACGGTGCTCGACGGGCTCGACCCCGCGGACGAGTTCATGCTCGTCGCGGCGGATCTCGACACGCGGGTGTTCGGCGACGGCTTCCTGCGCAACGAAGCGGGCGCGCGGGCGGCTGCGCTGGCGTTTCTGGCCGAGATCGATCCCGACGGCGCGAGCGACCTCGGGGCCGTGATCGCGCATGTTGGCGAGGCGCTGGCGAGCCCGAGCGACGCCGACCTCGACCAGGTCGTGTACGTCGGCGACGGGACCCCGACCTGGGGCACGACGGACCGCCAGGCTTTGGTCGAGCGGGCCAAGGCAGCCCTGGGTGGCGCGCCGCTCTACGCCGTCAGCGTCGGCAAGCGCGAGAGCCGAGACACGCTCGAGGCGCTGACGGGGATCACGGGCGGGCGCACGGTCCGGCCGCAGTCGGGCGCGCAGGTCCAGGCCTTTGCCTCGTTCCTGGATCGCGCGCCCGAGGTCCGTCGCGTGGCCACCGTCGAGCTCGAGCTGCCTGGCGTCGAGGAGCTGCGCGCGCCCGTGAGCACGACCTGGTTCGAGGGTGAGCGGCCGGTCGTGCTGTTTCGGGTCGGCGAGGATCAGCCGCTGCCGCGCGAGGTCGTGGTCCGCGGTCGCGCCGACGGTCAGCCCTTCGAGCAGGTCATCGCGCTCGGTCGGCCCGAGCTGCTCGCGGGCGTGCGCCAGCAGTGGGCCGCGCGCGAGCTCGCCGCGACCTCCGACAAGGCCGCCGCCATCGCGCTGAGCGTCGAGCACTCGGTGCTCAGCAAGCACACCGCGATGCTCGTGCTCGAGAGCGAGGAGGCCTACGAGCGCTACGACATCGAGCGCCGCAACGGGCCCGCGGCGCCGGGCGATCCCGAGGTCTCCGGTCGCAACCTCGACGCCGACGGGGGCAGCCCCTACCTCGGGCCTGGGGATCTGCAGCCGGGGGACCCCGAGGTTCACATCCCCGCGCCCCGCGACGCGCAGTCGGTCGAGGTCGTGTTTCCCTTTGGCGAGACCAAGGCCGCGCGCTGGGAGCACGAGCTCGGGCAGTGGACCGTGCGCTTTTTGGTCGACGACGACACGCAGCCGGGCATCTACGAGGTCCTGGTCCGGGTCACCCACGCCGACGGGCGGGTCGAGATCTTGAACCTGGAGTACACGATCGACGTCGAGGCGCCGCAGCTGCGGCTCGAGCTGAAGGTCCGCGATGATGGGGCCTTCGATGTGTTCGCGCGCCAGGTCTTGACCGACGCCGACGCGGCGCGGGAGCGCGTCGAGGGCCGGCGCGGCGGCGAGGAGGCGTCGACCTTGGATGCCAAGCGGGTCGAGCTGATCATGCCTGACGGACAGACCCTGACCTTGCGGCGCGGGGTCGCGGTGTGAACCTCGAGCGCAGCCGGAGCCCCAGCCAGCGCCCCCGCCACCGCGACCCGCGACGTGCGGGACTGTCTTGGGCTCGATCAGGGCTTTGTCGCCGCGACCGACGGCGGCGTGGTCTTTCTCGACCGAGCTGGGGTGGCCGGGGCCCCTTTGACGGCGCTCGATGGGCTGCCCGAGACCCGCAGCTACGCGGTGGAGCCCGTGGCGGGGTCCGACACGGAGGTCTGGGTGGGGACCGAGGGGGGCCTCGCGCGGGTCCAGGGGACCGCTGGTGGCGCGCAGGTGCTCGAGTCCTTTGCCTCGGAGCCAGTCCGCGCGGTCGTCGAGCATGATGGTCGGACGCTGGTCGGGACTTGGGGCGGTGGGGTGCTCGAGCTGCGCGAGGGCCAGCTCCGGGCGCTCGCGGGGCCCGAGCTGGTCAAGGCTGATCGGGTGACGGATCTGGTCGTCCACCGCGGCGAGGTGGTCGTCGCGAGTGCGGGCGCCGGGGCCTGGGTTCTCGGGCAGCAGCCGCGGGTCGTGGATGGCGTCGAGGGGGTCGTGTGGAGCCTGGCCGTGCACGATGGGGCGCTCTACGCCGGGACCTTCGCGGGCGTGCGCCTGGTCGACGGGGCCAACTCGAGGACCGTGAGCACCCACGACGCGCGCGCGCTCGCCAGCGTCGACAACGAGCTGTTGATCGGCAGCCGCGGGCAGGGGCTCGCGCAGTTGGGCTCGGAGGCGCGGGTTGGTCCGGCGATCAGTCACGTGCAGGGCTTTGATCGGGACCGCTGCGTGGCGAGCTCGGAGGGGCTGTGGATCCGCGACGGTCGGCGCTGGGTGTCGACGCTGGACCGCGGCTTGCCCTCGGGGGACGTGACGGATCTCCTGCGTGTGGGGGATCGGCTGTACCTTGCGACTTTTGATCGCGGGGTCGCCGTGTACGAAGATGGGCAGTGGAGGTCGATCGAGGATCCCGAGGGCGTGATCGATCCGCAGGTCAACGCGCTGGCCCCGGCGGGCGACGGGCGGGTCTGGGTGGCGACCGCGCGCGGCCTGCATCGCGTGGGTGGCGGGGCCGTGGAGACCTGGACCGAGAAGCGCGGGCTGCCGAACTCGACGGTGCTGAGCCTCGCGGTGTCGAGTGCGGGGGAGCTGCTCGTCGGGACCCACGCGGGGGTTGCGATCGTGGACGGCGAGGGGGATGTGCGCGCGCTCGGGTCCCGCGCACGCCGCTGGGCGACCTGGGCGATCGCCGAGGCGCCCGACGGGGAGCTGTGGCTGGGGACGACGCAGGGGCTGATCCGGTGGAAGCGCGACGGGTCCTGGCAGCACCTGTCGATGCTCTCGGGCCATCTGAGCGACAACTGGGTGACGGCGCTGCTGTTCGAGGGGGACGCGCTGCACGTCGGGACCTACGCCGGCGGTGTGGACACGCTCACATGGGAGGGGGGTCGGTGGCAGGGCGAGGCC
>NZ_PVNK01000204.1 GCF_002994615.1 Enhygromyxa salina
GAGGGGCGAGCGAGGGGAGCGGACGAGAGGGGAGTGGGCGAGGGGCGAGGCGTGCTCGCCCACTCGTCTCCTGCGTCCATCGGACGCGCCGGGTGACGAACTCGAGTCAGCCGGAGGCCGGCTCGGTGCAGTCGTTCATGCACTCGTCGTCGTCGTTATCATTGCCGTCGTCGCACTCTTCTTCGCCGACGTGGACGACGCCGTCACCGCAGTAGGCTTCCTTGCAGTTGTTCAGGCACGCGTCGCCGTTGTCGGCGTCTTGATCATCGCACTCCTCGACGCCCTCCTGCACGTAGCCGTCGCCGCACACGGCCTCCTCACACTCGGGATAGGTGCAGGTGTCGGTGCTCAGCGTGTTGCCGTCGTCGCAGAATTCGTGGCCGGCCCAGATCACGCCGTCGCCGCACACGGCGTCGGTGCACATGTTGGTGCAGTCGTCGGTGTCGTCCCCGTTTTGGTCGTCGCAGTCCTCGTTGCCGGCCCAGATGATGCCGTCGCCGCAGGTCGCGTTGTCGCAGGTGTTGGTGCAGTCGTCGACGTTGATGTTGTTGCCGTCGTCGCACTCTTCCCAGCCCTCGCGGACGAAGCTGTCGCCACACACGGCGTTGTCGCAGGTGTTGATGCACCCGTCGGTGTTGTCGTCGTTGCCGTCGTCGCAGTCCTCGTTGCCGGCCCAGACGATGCCGTCGCCGCACACGGCGTTGGTGCACATGTTGGTGCAGGTGTCGCTGCTGTCGCCGTCGCCGTCGTCACACTCCTCGCCGGGCTGGACGAAGCCGTCGCCGCAGGTCGCCGCGGTGCAGGCGTTGGTGCAGCTGTCGTTGTTGTCGGCGTTGCCGTCGTCGCACTCTTCGTTGGGGTCATGGACCCCGTCGCCGCAGGTGGCCGACTTGCACTCGTTGGTGCAGTCGTCGTCGTTGACGTTGTTGCCGTCGTCGCAGCCCTCGCCGGGGCCGACGAAGCCGTCGCCGCACTTGGCCGCGATGCAGCCCTCGACGCAGGTGTCGTTGTTTTCGTTGTTGCCGTCGTCGCACTCCTCGACGCCGACGTAGACGATGCCGTCGCCGCAGATGGCCTCGTCGCACGAGCTCAGGCACGCGTCGCTGTCTTCGGTGTTGCCGTCGTCGCACTCCTCGTTGCCCTGCCACACGAAGCCGTCACCGCACTTGGCGACCATGCAGGTGTCGAGGCACACGTCGGTGTTGTCGGGGTTGGCGTCGTCGCACTCCTCGAGGCCCTCGTAGACGAAGCCGTCGCCGCAGGTGGCCTCGACGCAGGTGCTCAGGCACGCGTCGCTGTCGCTGGGGTTGCCGTCGTCGCACTCCTCGCCCTCGTCGAGCACGCCGTTGCCGCAGCTCGCGAGCTTGCACTCGTTGGAGCAGGCGTCGTCGTTGTTGTCGTTGCCGTCGTCGCAGCCCTCGCCGGGCCCGACGAAGCCGTCGCCGCAGGTGGCCAGCTTGCAGTTCTCGACGCAGGTGTCGTTGTTGTTGTCGTTGCCGTCGTCGCACTCCTCGCCCGGATCGGTGATGCCGTCGCCACAGCCCCCCGAGCCGCCGCCCGTGCACAGGCCGTCGACGCAGCTGAGCCCGTCGTTGCACACGCCCGCGGCGCAGGGGCAGCCCTCCTCACCTTCGGCGCACTCGCCACCGGTCCCGGCCGCGCCGAGGGAGTCGGACTCGGTGATGTTGGGACCACAGCTGCTGAGCGAGAGCGAGATACCGAGCAACAAGGGCCCGCAGGCTGCTGCCCAGGCATCTGCCGCGAGCCCCCGAAACGACGGGTGAAACGGACGGTAGACCATGGCTCGACCCTATCACCCACGGCATGGGGAATGAAGCGCGCGACCCTCGGAGGCCGGGAGATGGATCCGAGTTCACCAGCCGGCCCGAGGTCGCGAATGTCAGCTACGCAGAGACAACAAAGGAGTCAGGGAGGCGACGAAACGACTCCTCGCATGGCGCGCAGCGAGAGCGCGAGGGTCTCGGCCAGCTGGCCGACGAACACGCGCTCGTCGTCGTCGGTGATCTTGGTCGCGCTGTGGTTCATCAGCGTGTAGATCGTTGCGACGACGAAGGCGAGGTCGATCGGGTCGTGCGGGTCTTGACCGAGCAAACGCGCGACCAGAGGGTGGTTGCGATGCAGGGCGATGCCCGTCAGCCGGACCTCGGCGATCGTCGGTTCGTCGGTGTGGATCAGGTCGAGGTGGGCGAGGCGGAGCTCGTCGAGCAGGTCTTTGTGGCGCTCTCGGGCCCAGCGTAGCTGCTCGTGGACGGCGCCGAGCAGGCGCTCGCGTGGGGAGCTCGGCGCGGCTTGGGCCTCGGGCATGGCCACGGCCGCGGGGACGACGGCCTCGGCCGTCGGGGGTTGCGCGGATCGGGCTGGCTCGGCACGCGCGGTCGGCTCGGGGTCCGCGAGCGGTTTTGGTTCGGGTTCCGGCTCTGGTTCGGGTTCTGCTTCCGGGTCCGGGTCTGGGTCTGAAGCTGGGTTCAGCTCTCCGGGCGTACCGCCACGGGCTGCTAGCGCGTCGCGCAGGGTCGGGGGGACGACCTCGGACGCGAGCTGCCGGAGGAGCTTGACCCGCTTGCCGACATCTTTGAGCTCTTCGACCTCGCCGAGCGCAGACTCGAAGCAGAAGTTGACCCACGCCAGGTACTCGAGGCCGCGCTCATGGTCGGTCGTGGCCATCCCGGCGGCGCGCAGCTTGTTGGCCAGGTCGATGTAGAGGATCAGTATCTGGCGATGGAGGCTGCTGCGCTGGCGCGCGTCGAGGTCCAGCTCGTTGCTGCCGTGCACGAGGTTGGCGCCGTGAACGATCCCGGCGCAGGGCAGGGTGTCGAGCAGCGCGACGCGCTGGAGCTGGCGCCCGGCGCGGGCGAAGATCAGCTGAGGAGCTGCGCGCGTCGGCGTGAGCGGCGAGTAGTCGCGGGGGATCCACAGCTCGCACTCGAGGCCCCCGGCGATCTGGGCCTTGCGATCAACCAGCCTGGTGATGTGCGCTTCGGGCCGCTCGACCTTGGGCGCGCTGGCCAGCTTGGCGAGCTCGGTTAGCCGCGCCTCCCAGCCGCGGTCGAGCTCCTCGACCTTGGTGTGGCCGCGGAGGCAGGCGAGCTCGGCCTGATCGACGAGCAGGACCAGCTGCTTGAACAGGTCCCGCGCGGGCGCTCGCGGGCGCAGCTCGACCAGGACACCGACCGGGCGGCGACGCGATCGCGCGACGACCTCGTCGAGGCTGTAGGTCTTGCCCCACAGATCGCGAAAGCCCGAGATCTGGCGCGCGGCCGCGTAGGCTTGCTCGCGGATCCTTCGCCGGTCTTTGTCAGCTTCGTGGCTCAGGTGAGCGAGGACCAGCGGCCAGGCCTCGCGGCGAAATTCCTCGGGCCGCTCGTCCCACTCGTCGCACAGCTCGAGGACCAGGGCGGGGACGCTGCGCCGCAGCTGGCGGATGAGCCTGCGGTAGTGCTTGGTGTGTTGCTCGGGCTCGCCCTCGACGTCGAGCGGGAGCCGCTCGTCGATCACGATCGCGTCGACCGGGAGGTGCACGCGCGTGCTCGACTCGCGGCCGCTGTGGACCTCGCGCCCGGCGGTCCCGAGCACGAGGTCGAGGCCGGGCTCGGCGCGCACGCGCGAGAGGCCGATCTCGCCGCTGCGCTGGTCGCCGTGGACCTCGCGGATCACGAACACCCTGGCGGGGTCGAGGGTCGCCTCGGTCAGGGGCGGGCGCGCGCCGAGCTTGCCGAACACGTGGCGGTGGCGTAGGCGGGGGTGACCGTCGGCGATCGCGTCGCCGGTCAGCGCGCGCAGATCCTCGCGCTCGAGCTCGTCGGCCTTGACGATCTCCGGGTCCTTGACCTGCGCCCAGCTGGTGTCGCGGTCGACGAGCTCGAGCCGGCCGTGCTCGGCGAGGATCCCCTCGATCTTTTCGAGGCTGAGGCCGGCGCCCGAGACCGTGTCGAAGAGATCGAGGGTCCGAATCGCGTCGCGGATCGAGGGGTCGTCACGCTCGAGGCCGAGCACGGCGGCGCGGGTCAACAAGCGCGCGAGCCAGCGCTTGACGGAGGCGGTCTCGCCCTCGTAGGTGGCGCACAGCCTCTCGATGAGCTCGCGCGCGGCGTCGCGCAGGCGGTCGAGCACGCGGTCCCAGACCCGGTCGTGGTTCAAGCCCTGCCACGACTCGTCGGGCGTGAGCTCGGGCTGATCGATGACCGCGAGCAGCGGCCCGCAGCCGAGCTCGACCTCGACCTCGCACAGGAGGCGCCGGGCTCGAAACACGCGGACCGTGGTCGTCGCGAGGGCGTCGGCGTCGAGGTCCTCGAGCGCGGGGCCGAGCTCGCCGAAGGCTGGCAACACCAGGCCCTCGAAGTCGGGCTTGGTGTCCACGACCCAGCGTTCGGCTCGGGCTCCGGCGGACGAGAGCGCGAGCAGCAGCTGCGCGCGGACCTCGGCCGGGGACACGAGGGGCTGGTCGCGGTGGCGCAGCTCGTTGAGCACCGCCTCGGTGTCGAAGAGCTCGCAGCTGTCGGGCCCCCACAGCGCGCGGACGATCTTGCGGTCGCCGGGCCCGAGGATCACGACCTCCGGGGCGAGGATGCGGGGGTCCTTGGGGCGGCCTGGCAAGTAGCGGATGTGGCCGTGGGTGCGGTGGTGCGCGGCGATGTCTGCGAGCGAGAGCCGTGGCCCGTCGAGCTGCGCGAACAGAGCTTGGCCCGCGAGCGGCTCGTGGCTGTCGGCTGGGCCGAGGCGCGCCGGGCTCAGCTCGGGCAGGAGCTCGTCGGGGGGCAGGTAAAAGTCCGGGGTGAGGTCAGCCCCGGCCTTGCTCAGCAGCGCCACCTGCGAGCGCGGATCGAGCAGCCCGATCAGCCAGCGCTTGACCAGGCCGCGCCCGCTGGCCTCGTTGACCGTGCCCTGGCCGAGCTCGAGCAGCCGGGCGAGGGGCTCACGCAGGGCGGACAGGGCCCCGAGCAGCGCGCGGACGAAGGTCATGTCGCGGACCGCGTCGGTGTAGTCGTCGTTGGGCTCGAACTCGGCGTCGATGACCAGCCAGAGGTTGGGGATGCCGAGCTCGAGCTCGAGCCGCCCGAGCAGGTGGCGCTGCTTGTAGAGCATGACGTGGGCGGGGTGCTCGAGCTGCGGGGCGTCGAGGGTGTGGCAGTCGACGCCGACCTCTCCGGCCAGCTCGAGCTGCGGCACCGAGCGGATCGGGCCGCAGATGGCGAGCTCGAGGTGCGTGGGCAGGACCGGATCGCCCTCGCGCTCGAGCCAGGCCGCGCGCCCGATCGCGCGGCGTTGCTCGCGAGCGAGGAGCGAGTCGGCGTGGACGAGGTCGACCCCGAGCACGCGAGCGAGTCGCGGGGCCTCGTCCTCGCCCAGCATGACGACCGCAGACCCGGCGTCAGGGTCGAGGCCGCGGTAGGTGAGCGTGCCCCAGCGCGGGGTCTCGCCGGCCTCGACCTGGTCGACGAGATCGCGCAGGGACACGTCGCGGTTGGCGTCACGACAGTCCGGCCAGCTCAGCTCTTCGGCCAGCGCGAGGGCCTCGACGCTGTCGCGGAGCTCGTCGAGCTCGGTGTAGTCGAGCAGCTGCAGCCGGATCCAACCACCGACCTCGCGCTGGCGGGCCTCGTCACGGGCCTTCTTCCACAGCATCCAGCGCGCCCGCCGAACGTTGTCGACGATCCGCGCGAGCGCGTCGTCGCTGACGATCTTCGCCTGCGAGACGTCCTTGCGCAGCTGCTCGCCCTCGACGACCGCGAGCAGGTGGGTCCCGCACTCGGGCAGCGAGCGCGAGTCGATCCAGACCCCGTCCTTGACCAGGTGCAGCTGGGTGTAGTCGGCGTTGTCGGCCACGACCTTCATCGCCCCGACAAAGCCGGGACCCTCGACCCGGATCGCGCTCGCCTCCGTGTCGTCGATGACCAGGCCCCGGCTGATGCGCTTGCGATCGAGAAAGATCGCCGCGCTCGCGTAGCCGCAGCGCTGGCGCAGGTACTGCTCTTCGGCGAGCTGACCGGTGAGGTTCAAGAAGAAGTCGACGAACAGCCGCGGGCGCAGGCGCTGCTTGACGTGGAGCTCGGTCGTGGCCGCGCTGGCCTCGTGGACGCGGATCTCGTCGCGCTGGCCGGGGCGCATGTGAAGCTCGACCACGCCGCTGCGCAGGTGGATGTGCTTGGGCTTCATGCCCAGCGCGGCGTTGAGCGCGAGCGCGAGCTGGCGGACGCCGCGGACCTTGCGGCCGTGGCCTTTGGTGAACAGCGAGCCGTAGAGGTCGTCGATCTCGGCCTCGGTGAAGGGCGCGCCGTCGAAGCGCATGCGCATGTCGTCGGCGTCGATCTCGAACTCGATCGTCTCGGCCCCGCGCAGGACCGCGGCCTGGACCAGCTCGAGTACGTAGCGGCGCGGATCCGCCAGCTGGAACTTCTGCATCTTCGCCCGGGCCTGCTCGCGGTCGAGGGTGAACTGACCCTCGGAGTCCACGGCCCCGTCTGCGCGCAGGTCGTCGATCAGGTCATCGATCGCTGCCATCGGGCCTCCACGGCGTGACTCGCCAGTTTGTTGTCGCGCTCGGGGCCGAAGCCGACGTCGGCGCCGCCGCGCAGGTAGAACAGCTTGAGCAGCAAGTAGGCGGCGATCTCGGGCTCGACCCGGGCGACCTCGAGCAGGTGCGAGACCGTGGGGTGATCGGCGTTGAGGACCACGAGCCGCTTGGCGCCGAACCACCCGCTCGACAGCTGGCCGATGTCTTCGATCGCCGTGAGCTCGCCGAGCACGCGCTGGGTGATCGCGACGTGATCGGCGACCGGCGAGCGGGGGTACGCGAGGTGGGCGAGGGCGATGTCGGCGACCCGGGCGTCCTGGCGCTCGAGCAGCGCGAGGGTGGCGTCGCGCAGGGGCTGCCAGCGCTCGCGCTCGACGGTCGTGGCCGGGATCGCGGTGCACAGCGAGGTCACGGGCTTGGGCGCGCGCCCGCAGACCCGGGCGAGGAGCTCGGTGAGCACGCTGTCGTCGGGGCACAGCAAGACCGTGTCGCCGCGGGCGAGGAGCGCGGCGGTCACCGGGGAGGCGAGCGAGGCCGTCCAGCAGCGCTCGATGCGTTTGCGGACCCGGGCCAGGGACAGGAGCTCGGGCCCGCCCTCGGCCCGCAGCGCCGGGACGATCGGGCGCTCGAACACGAGCTCGGGCGGCTCGCCGTGGTCGTCGATCACGTTCAGCAGCCGCGCGCGGAGGAGCTCGAGCTCGCGCGCTTCACCGGGCTCGTCGGTCGCCGCCGCGGTCAGGCGCTCGAGCGTCGCAACCAGCTCTTCGACGAGTCGCGTCCGCGCGAGCCGACCGACGATGTTCATGGCCTTGACGAAGTTGTCGTCGCGGATCACGTCGTCGCGGGTCAGGGTGTGCTCGATGTAGCGTGAGTCGATCTTGAACGCGACGTGGGGCAGGCGATCGTCGCGCTCCTCGTGGAGCGTGAGCCCGCCGTGGTAGTAGCCGCGCAGAGCCTCGCGCTGGTCGACGTAGCCGAGCAGCAGCAGCGTGCCCTCTTCCTCGTGGCGGACGACGCAGCGGGCGTCAAGTTCGAAGGGGCGCGAGATCAGCTCGTCGTCGCAGCGGACCTCGACCCGCGCGTGCTTGCACCAATACTCGAGGATCTCGCGGGCTCGGGCGCGGGCCCGCTCGACCTCGGCCGGCGTCGCGTGCTTGTAGATCCGGATCGTCGTGCCCTCGGTCGGGTGCTCGAGCGCGATGCGCTGGAAGCTGCGGTCCTTGCGGAACAGCACGCGCCAGTACTCCCCGGTCCGTCCGGTGTCGACGCACACGAGGTCGGGCTCGATCGCGAAGACCGAGACGAAGCCGATGCCGAAGCGGCCGATCTTGGTGTAGTCGCCGTCCTTGGCCGACGAGAACAGCCGCGTGAGGCGGGTGTCGATGATCTGCCGATCCATGCCCGCGCCCGCGTCGACGACCTCGACGATCATCAGGCCGGGATCGTCACCGTTGGGATCGTCGGGGGGCTCGTGATCGATGCGAAGGTCGATCTCCGGGCTGCCCGCGTCGATCGCGTTTTGGATCAGCTCGCGCAAGAAGGACCATGGATCGGAGAACTGGTGGACGAGGGTCTCGAGGGCGTCGCCGACCTCGCTCGCCTCGTTCGGAGCGCCGCTCATCGTCGCCGATGATAGCCCACGCGAGCTGCGCGCGAGCTGCTCTCGTCCGTCGCGACTCGTCCTTTGTGGCTGACGACGCGACTCCAAAGGGGTCGCCGCTCCAATTTTTTTACCCCCCTCGCCGAGCTTCAGCGACAGGTCGACGGCGGAGCCTGAGCCCGCCGGCGGGCGGCCTGTTAGATTCTGGGCTCATGCGCCTGCCCTACGCGTCGGTGTCGGTCCTCGCCATGTTGTTGGTGCTCGGCTGCGAGCCCAAGCCGCAGCCGCAGCCGCCCGAGCCCGAGCCCGCGTCCGAGCAGGCGGTCTGTGCGGGCGCCGACGCCTTGACCGAGGTCTGGAGCCCGGTCCGCCGGACCGAGCTCGACGCGGCCCTCAACCAGGTCCCGGGCGAGTGGCCAAGGCAGGTGATCGAGACGATCGACGCCCGCGTGGCCGCGCGGGGCGAGGCCTGGCGGGGCACCTATGTTCGGGCCTGCGAGCAGCACGACCGCCGGACCCAGCGTTGCCTCGACGCGCAGCTGTGGGAGCTCGACGCCATGGTCGCGCTCGCGACCGACGACCCGGCCTGGGCCGCGTCCGTGTGGGCCGAGCTCGACGCGATCCTCCGCGACACCGAGGCCTGCGAGGGGCGGCAGGAGCCGAGCTTCGACGCGCCCGCGCTCCCGCGCTCCGTCGGTCGGAGGTGGCGGGCGCTGCAGCTGCTGCTCAACACCTCGTCACAGGCGGCGGTGACCGAGACCTTGCGCGACATCGAGGCCAACGAGACCGTCCGCGAGACCCCGGCCTACGCCCTGCCGCTCGCGGCGATCCGGGCCGTCGAGGCGCTCAACGAGGGCAAGCTCGACGAGGCCGCCGCCGCCCTCGACCAGGCCGAGGCCCTCGCCGCGACGCTCGGCGCCCGCGCGCAGGTGTCCGTGGCCCACATCCGCGCGGTCATGGCCTGGACCAAAGGAGAGGTCGAGGCCGGCGTGCAAGCGGTCGAGCAAGCGGTCGAGGCCGCGCGCGAGCAGGAGGACCCGTGGCTGGTGTTCACGGCGCTGCGCAACCTCGGGCGGGTCAAGATTCAGCTCGGCGATCACGTCGGCGCGGTCGGACCCCTGACCGAGGCCGTGTCGCTGTCGACGCGGCTCGCCGGGCCCGAGAACCCGCACACCGCCGAGGTCCAGACCAGCCTCGCCGAGGCCCAGCTCGGGCTCGGGCAGGTCGAGGCCGCCTACGATCTGCTGACCCAGGCGCGCGACAGCTTCGTCAACACCCTCGGCCCCGACCACCCCCAGACCCTCGCGGCGGTCGAGGCGATCGGCCGGCTGTTCGTCGTGGCCGGGCGGCCCGGCGACGCGCTCTCGGCCTACATGGATCTGCTCGAGGTCTACGGCGAGCTCTACGGCCCCAAGGACTGGCGCACGGCCCAGGTCAAGCTCGAGCTCGGCGACCTGCTGATGGCCATGGATCAGCACGACGGCGCGTGGAGGATGTACACGGAGGCCCTCACGCCCCTCGTGCAGGGCCTGGGCCCGGCTCACCGGATGTCGATCCGGGCGATGATCCACCTCGGGATCGCCGAGTTCGCCCTCGGCAACCTCGACCAGGCCGAGGTCCTGTGCACGCGCGGCAGCGACCTGGTCAAGGCGCTGCCCGAGGCCGACCCGCTCCACGCCGAGGTCGAGATGTGCGTCTCGCAGCTGGCCAAGGCCCGCAAGCCCGGCAGTCGCTGACAGCCGCGGGGGTTCAAATGAGCCCACCGAGCGACCGGCCGCTACGGCCGTGCGTGGCCGAGTTGCTGACGCCCGCGGGGGTCAAATGAGCCCCCTTTAGGGGGCCACGTGGACCACGGCGAAGCTCATACCAGCCCACCGAGCGAGGAGCGACCGGCCGTGCGTCGCCGAGTTGCTGACGCCTGTGGGGGGTCAAGAACAGCCGGCCCAGGCAAGGCTCGCGAGGCACTCGTCGGCCTTGAACTTGCCGCGCTCGTCGCGGGTGATCTTCGCGGCCGCGACCTTCGGATCGTGGGTGAAGAAGGCCCAGCCGCGCTCCGCGATCACGCGCTCGAGCATCGCCTGCTTCTCGTCGATCAGCAGCTCCGGGTAGCGGTCGTAGCCCATGGTGATCGGCAGGTGGACCCAGGGGACCCCGGGGATCAGGTCGCCCATGAAGGTCACCGGGCCGCGCGGGCTCTCGACGCGGGTCAGCATCAGCCCGGGCGTGTGGCCGTGGCTGTAGGTGAAGGAGAAGCGCGGACCGAGCGTGGTCGAGCGCTCACCGTCGACGAGCTCGACGCGGCCCGTGCCCTCGAGCAGCTCGCACAGACCCGGGATGAAGCTCGCGCGGTCGCGGGGGTGGGGGGCGAGGGCCCGGTCCCAGGCCTGCTGGCCGATCACGTAGGCCGCGTTGGGAAACGCCAGCTCGAGCGCGCCGCCGGTCTCGTCCCACGACCTGAGCAGGCCCCCCGCGTGGTCGAAGTGCAGGTGCGAGAGCACGACCACGTCGATGTCTTCGGGTGCCAGCTCGAGCGCGGCCAGCGAGCGCAGGAGCACGTGCTCGGCCTCCTGGACCCCGTAGCGCTCGCGCAGCTTGGGCTCGAAGAAGGCCCCGATCCCCGTCTCGAGCAAGACGGTGCGCCCGCCGTCGCGGACCAGCAGCGAGCGACACGCGAGGTCGATGCGGTGGCGGTCGTCGGCCGGCGCCCACCGCTCCCAGACCGCCCGTGGGCAGTTGCCGAACATCGATCCGCCGTCGAGCTTTTGGGTGTTGCCTTCGACCGAGTGCAGCTGCATGGCGGCGGCATAGCACGAAAGGGGAACCACGCGGACCACGCTTGCCGTCGCGGCGGGTGGCGCCTACCCTCGGGTGCTCCCCAGTCGCGCCGCTGGAATCAAGACCGTGACCGAATCCACCAACATCCAAGTCGGTATCCTGATGGGCAGCGAGTCGGACTGGCCGACCATGCAGCACGCAGCTCTGATCCTCGACGAGCTCGGCGTCGCCAACGAAGCGCGCGTGCTCTCGGCCCACCGCAGCCCCCACGCCGCGGCCGAGTACGCCGAGTCGGCCGCCGGGCGCGGCCTCCAGGTCATCATCTGCGCCGCAGGTGGCGCCGCGCACCTCGGCGGAGTCATCGCCGCGCACACCCACCTGCCCGTGCTCGGGGTCCCGATGAAGGGCTGGTCGACCGACGGCCTCGACGCGCTGCTGTCGACGGTCCAGATGCCCTCGGGCATCCCGGTCGGGACCCTTGCGATCGGCAAGGCCGGGGCCAGGAACGCCGCGCTCCTGGCCGTCTCGATCATGAGCCTGTCCAACGAGGACCTGCGCGGGCGCTACCTCGCCTACCGCGAGGCCCAGACCCGCAGCGTGCTCGAGACCGAGCTGCCCCCGGCTGGCTCCGCCTGAGACCCCGCATGGTCGCGTTCACCCCGGTCTTCATCCTCGCCATCATCTTCGGGTCCATCACGATCTGGCGGAAGATGGCCATCGCTCACAAAGAGCGGATGGCCAGCATCGAGCGCGGCCAGGGCCCGGACGACCCAAAGATGCTCGCGGCCGCGAGCGAGCGCGAGGCCGTCACCCGCGAGCTCGAGCAGCGGGTCCGACACCTCGAGACGATCGTCTGCAGCGTCGACTTCGAGCTCAACGCCAAGATCAACCGCCTGGCCTCACACCAGCTCCAGCTCGGCGACGCCGCGACCAGGGCGCTCGCGCCGACGCCGAGCGGGGGCTCGTCCGGGGCCACGACCAAGGCCCGGCCCAACCAGCTGTTCTCGCTCGAGCCCGGCCAGCGCCTCGCCGAGCGCTTCGTGATCCAGCGGGCGCTCGGGACCGGGGGCATGGGCGCGGTCTACCTCGCCAACGACGAGCGCCTCGGCGAGCAGGTCGCGCTCAAGATCATGCACGGCATGGCCCTGCTCGACCCCTCGGCCAGCGATCGTCTCCGCCGAGAGGCCAGCGCCGCGCGCCGGATCAGCCACCCCAACGTCGTCAAGATCTACGACGTCGGTGAAGATCAGGGCCACCTGTTCTTGTCGATGGAGTACGTCGACGGGCAGTCGCTCAAGGAGCTGATCAGCCGCTACTCGGTGCTCCCGCTCGAGCGCGTGCGGGCCTACCTTCAGGAGATCTGCGCGGGCCTGGCTGCGGCCCACGCCCAGGGCGTGATCCACCGCGATCTCAAGCCCGGCAACGTGATCGTGACCCCCGATCAGCGGGTCAAGATCATCGACTTTGGCCTCGCGCGGATCGCCAACCTCGAGGGCATGACCGCGACCGGGATGCTGCTCGGCACACCGGAGTACATGGCGCCCGAGCAGATCAAGGGCGGCAACCTCGACGGTCGGACCGACATCTACGCCCTCGGGGCCCTGGCCTACCACGCGATCACCGGGCGCCCGCCCTTCACCGGGGACACCCCGATCGCCGTGAGCCTGGCCCAGGCGACCGAGGCGCCGATCGAGCCCAGCCGCCTCCGGCCCGGGCTCGAGCCGCAGTGGGACGCGTTCGTGCTCAAGGCGCTGAGCAAGGCCAAAGAGGCGCGCTTCGAGACGGCCGAGGTCATGCGCGAGGCCGTGCCGCGCTCTGGTTGAGCTCGCAAGCACGAAGACACCACCTCGCCGCGGCGCGGCAGGTCATCGCCGTGCTGGTCCGGCGGCCTCAAAGCCGCCGTTGAGCTCTTCGGTCAAGACTTGCCTGAGCTGTTCCGCAGGCAGCGCACCCGAGGCGAGCCGGCCGTTGATCAGGAACCCGGGGGCCCCGCGTACGCCCAGCGCCCGACAGGTCTCGTAGTCGGAGGCGATTCGCTTGGCGGTCTTCTCGGCCGCGAAGTCCTTCTCGAAGCGCTGCACGTCGAGGCCGAGCTCGCCCGCGACAGCGGAGAGCTCCGCGGGCAGGCGCCGCTCGCGATTGTCGAACAAGAAGTCATGCATCTCCCAGAACTTGCCCTGGTTGCCGGCTGCGACCGCGGCCCGATGGGCGGCTTCGGCGTTGGGGTGGATCGGGAGCGGGTAGTTGAGAAAGTAGATCGCGATGCGATCGCCAAACTCGGGCGCGATCTTGGTCAGTGTCGTCTGCGCGACCTCGCAAGCGTCGCAGTCGAAGTCGACACACTCCACGATACGCACCTCGGCCGCCCCGTCGTCGCCCCGCGTCGGGAGCCCCTCGACGGAGACCTCGCGCCGAAAGTGATCGGCCGGCGGTGGCACGAGCTCGGCGACGGTCCGGGGGTAGGCGCTCAGCTGCTCGTAGTAGGGGTGCTCTGCGTCCGGGTGCTCGCGGCGAAAGGCCTCGGCCACGACGCGCTCCTCGTCGACAGCCGCGACGATGGCCTCGACCGTGGCGTCGATGCTCAGGTAGCGCCCGTTGACGAAGTAGCCCGGGGTACGGTCGAGCCCGAGCGAGGTCGCGGTGAGCTCGTCTCGCGCCAGCTTGGCGGTGACCGGCCCGGAGTCGAGCTGCGCGCGGAGCTCGGCGGCGTCGAGTCCGGCGGCCGCGGCGGCCGCGAGGGCGGCGGCCTCGGGCTTGCTCGTGTCGGTCTGGGCCAGGGCCTCGAACCACGGCCAGAATTTGTCGTGGCTGAGCGCGACCAGGCCCGCGCGGGCGAGGACCTGGCGCTTGGCGTCCCTGGCGACCACGTGGCGAAACACGACGCGAAGGTCGGGCGCTCGCTCGCGGACCGCGGCGAGGGTCGCCCCGAGCTGCGCGGGGCCTTGGCCGGGCGCGGGGCTCGAGAGATCCATGAACGCGATCAGGGTCACGAGCGCGTCGTCGCGACCTGTCGCCGCCGAGCCGTCGACGAACACGGCGTAGTGCTCGTCCGCCTGGGGGTTGCGGGTCTGGGCCTGGTCGTCTGGCGCAGGCGCGGCCGCGCTCGGCTCGACCCAGCTGGCCCTGGCGTAGCGCATGTAGTGGTCGTAGAGCTCGGCCTGGTCTGCGCCAGCCTCGAGCACGCGCTCGGCGAGGGCGAGCTCTTCGTCGATGAGCGCGCTGAGCTCGTCGAGCGAGGGGACCGAGGGGATCGCTCGGCCGTTGACGAAGGCGAAGGGCGGCGCGTTGACGCCGACGCGCGCGGCCTCGCTGCGTTCGCGCTCGAGCTGGCTCCTCAGCTCGGGGCTGCTGCGATCCTCGCGGAATTTGTTCATGTCGGGTACGCCGACGGCCTCGGCGTAGGCGTCGAGCTCGGCGTCGGACAGGCGCGTGCGGTACTTGAACAGGCGCGCGCGATAGGCCTTGCCCTTGCCCTGGGCCTCGGCCGCGAGCGCGGCAGCCCCCGCCGCCATCGCGCGGGAGTGTCCGGGCAGCGGAAACTGCTTGAACACGACTCGGATCTCGTCGGGGTGCTGGGCGGCGATGTGATCAATCGTGTCCGACAGCTTCTTGCAGTACTTACATTCGAAGTCCACGTATTCGACGATCGTCACCTTGGCGCCATCGGGCGCGCCATACGCAATCGCGCTATCGTCATACTCGGCGGGCAAGCGCTCGCCCGTGATCACCGCCTGTGGATTGGCGGCGGCCACCCGCTCGGGTCGCGCGTCAGCTTCGGCGCCAGCGTCCGCCGGCCTCGGCGGGTCCGCGCAGGCAACGAGGAGCCCGAGCGCGGCGCAGGCGCTCAGCACGATTTTGTTCGCGGATGGTTTGAGAGTCATGGTCGAGGTGCTGCTCGAGGCTGCATGAAGAACAGGCCGGGGGACAACCCCGGCCTGTTCACGCCGAATTCGAAGCGAGGCTAGCAGCCCGGGGTGCTAGCAGCCCGGGCTGCTAGGGTGCTTCGCAGGCGGTCAGGCGGCTGTAGGTGCCCGAGGTCGCGTTGTTCCAGTACGTGCAGTTGGCGTCGACCTGACAACCGAGGCAGGGGCCGGTGTAGTAGTTGCTCTGACCGTTGTGGAAGTGCCACGCGTTGTCGCTGCCCGCGCTGCAGTCCATCTCGTTCGCGCAGCACTCCAGGTTGGAATTACCGCACATCGTCGCGTGGTCGTACAGGTCGCGGTAGGTGGCGATGACGTCTTCGCAGTACCCGTCGTTCAGCCAGTTTTGGTAGGTGACCTGGCTCCAGCCCATGCAGCTGTCACAGACCGTCGCGCTGTTGTCGGCTTGGGTGCAGGTCAGGCGGATGCAGCGGCCGCCCTCGGTGAGGCAGCCCTCTTCCGCGAAGCAGTTGTTGCCGCATGGCGGCGCCGTGCAGTCGTTGGCGCAGCCGTCGTCGTCGATGTCGTTGCCGTCGTCGCACTCTTCCATCATGTCGACGTTGCCGTCGCCGCAGTAGGCTGCGAGCGCCTGGCAGTCCATCTCGCAGCCGCCGTACATGCCGTCGTTGACGCCGTCGTCGCAGGCCTCGTTGCCCTCCCAGACGTAGGCGTCGCCGCAGCTCGCGGCGGCGCAGTCGGCGGTGCAGTCGTCGGTGGAGACGTCGTTGCCGTCGTCACACTCCTCGTTGCCCTCCCAGATGATCCCGTCACCGCAGGTCGCGGCCACGCAGTCGGTGGTGCAGTCGTCGGTGGAGATGTCGTTGCCGTCGTCGCACTCCTCGACGCCCGCTTGGACCGCGCCGTCGCCACAGACCGCGCTCGTGCACGCGTTGGTGCACTCGTCGCCATCCTCTGGGTTGCCGTCGTCGCACTCCTCGTTGCCCTCCCAGATGATCCCGTCACCGCAGGTGGCGAGGAGGCAGGAGCTCAGGCACTCGTCGGTGTCGTCGGGGTTGCCGTCGTCGCACTCCTCGTCACCGTTGACCACGCCGTCACCGCAGACCCCGCCGGTGTCGCCGTCCCCGGTGTCGCCGTCTCCGTCTCCGGTGTCGCCGTCCCCGTCTCCGGTGTCGCCGTCCCCGTCCCCGGTGTCGCCGTCGCCGTCGCCAGGGTCGCCGTCGCCGTCGCCAGGGTCGCCGTCGCCGTCTCCGGAGTCGCCGTCGCCGTCGCCGGAGGTCTCGTTGAAGGTGTCGCCGGTAGCGACGTCGTCGCCGGAACACCCGGCCAACGCCAGCGGTGCCGCCAAGCCTGCGACGAAAAGTAGTGTATTGAATCGGAGCGCGCGCATCTGCGCTCAGTGTTGCGGGCGAAAATGCGGAATGTCAACTCGCGTTTTCGAGCTTTCGCGATGGATAGGTGTGGTCAGCACAGTCACCGGCTGCCGACAATGCGAATTGTGCTGGGCGCGCAGGTCGGGGCCGCGGATGGGAAGGATCCCACCCCGGGGCACGTGGTGCTAGCCGACCTCGGGCACTCGTGCCGACGCGCTCAGGTCGGGGCGGGCTTGCGGACGTTGGGCCGGACGCCGCGAGGATCCCGGCCCGGCGCCTGGCTCACTCGTTTGCGCTGGCGCGCTTTGGGTTCGCGCCTGCGCCCGCGCATGTTGCTGATCGCCCACGGCTCGGGTCGGCGCGAGATCGACAACAAGACGCCGATCGAGGCCATCGAGACCAACAAGCTCGAGCCGCCGTAGCTGACGAAGGGCAAGGTGATGCCCTTGGCCGGCATGACCGAGAGCACGACGGCCATGTTGATCAGCGCCTGCATCCCAAACAGGGCCGAGAGCCCGATCGCTAGATAGGTCCCGAAGCGGTCCTGGGCCTGGCGCGCGACGACGAGCCCGCGCCAGACCAGCAGCGCGAACAGCCCGATCACGGCGAAGATCCCGACCACGCCCAGCTCCTCGCCGATCGTGGCCAAAATGAAATCGGTATGGTTCTCGGGCAAGAAGCCCAGCTTCTGGCGCCCGTTGCCAAGCCCGAGCCCAAAGGGCCCGCCCGAGCCGATAGCGATCAGGCCCTGCTCGACCTGGTAGTCGTCGCCCGACAAGAAGCTCTCGACCCGCTCGCGTCGGTAGCCGACGTTGACGATCTGCGACCAGGCCAGCGGGGCCGCGACCATGATCGCCGCGAGCACCCAACTCGCCCGAGTCCCGGCGACGTAGAGCAGGATCAGGCTGAGGCTGCCGAGCAGGACCGTGGTCCCGAGGTCCTTCTCCATCAAGACCAAGAGCATCGTCCCGCACGCGGCGATCATCGGCGGCAAGAAGCCGGTCTTGAAGCTGCGGATCTGCTCGCCGCGCCGGGCCAGGGTCGCGGCCAGGAACACGGCGAGGGCGATCTTGGCGACCTCCGAGGGCTGCATGTGGACCGGCCCGAGGTCGATCCAGCGGCGCGCGCCGTTGATGTCCTCGGACACGAACAAGACCAGGATCAAGAGGAAGGCCGCGAAGCCCATCAGGTGCGGGGCGAAGCGGCGAAGCACGCGGTAGTCGACGCGGCTGACCGTCAGCATCACGCCGATGCCGAGCGCGAAGAAGACCGCCTGGCGGCGCAGGAAGTACTCCCACGAGCCCGCGGTCCGGCTGCCGAGCCATCCGCTGGAGCTGTAGACCATGACCAGGCCGACGCAGCCGAGCGCGAGGGCCGCGAAGAAGAGCCACGGATCCATGGCTTGATCGACGCCACCCCGCCGCCCGCGACGATCGCTCGCGGGGGACTGGGCCGGCTTTGGCGGTGCCTTCGTGGCGGTCTCCGACACTGTGCCGACCGAAGCACGGTTCGCGCGAGCATCCAAAAAAGCGGCGCTCGGCGGGGGGCGGGGGGCCGTTCGTGTGGTCGCGCTTGGTTGTGCGAGGGGGGAGCGCGCACGGATCCACGCGCGGCGGGCTATGGTCGGCGCCATGAACTGCCGATGCCCCGTGTTCTTCACGACGATCGCCCTGGTCTTGGCCGTGGGCCCGAGCTGCACGAGCGGCTCCGGCGATGGCGCCGGGGACAGCGAGACCGTTGGAGACGGTGACGGAGACGGAGACGGTGACTCGGGCGACGGGGACGGCGACAGCGGAGACGGTGACGGCGACTCGGGCGACGGCGACGGCGACAGTGGCGACGGAGACTCGGGCGACGGCGACGGCGACTCGGGCGACGGCGACGGCGACCTGCCCGCGTGCGCGGGCTACTTCCCGGCCGACGCGGTCTGGTGCCAGGACATCACCGACGCCGCGACCACGGCAGACTCGGACACCATCGCCGCCTGGCTCGAGCAGGCCGGGTGGGGCAACAACGACAAGTTCCAGATCGACTTCTCGCTCGAGGTGCTCGAGGCCGACGCCGACACCCCGCGCCGCAGCTTCGAGGCGACGGGCGCCTTTTATACGCCCGACTGTGACTACGTCGAGATGCCCGTGCCCGAGGTCGGCGCGATCGAGGGGGAGGCCGGCTACGAGTGCGTCAGCGACGGCGACTGCCACCTGATCGTCGCCGCCCGCGACGAGAACCTGCTCTACGAGATGTGGCGCGCCAACATCATCGGTGGGCCTGGGGGCGAGTTCTTCGGGGGCTGCCTCGCGGTCTGGGACATGAGCGTGGTCTACGGCGACGAGGGGCGCGGGCAGGGCTGCACCAGCGCCGACGCGGCCGGGTTCCCGATCGCGCCGCTCTTGTTCACCGCCGACGAGGTCGCGAGCGGATCGATCGATCACGCGATCCGCTTTATCTTGCCCAACGCCCACATTCGTGAGCTCATCTACTCGCCGCCCGCGACCCACAGCACGGGCGCGACCTCGGGGCCGGTCGAGGCGCCGCCCTACGGCGTCCACCTGCGCCTGCGCGGCGACTATCCGATCGACGATCTGCCGAGCGAGGGGGCCAAGGTGGTCGCCCGGGCCCTGCAGCAGTACGGCATGTTCCTCGCTGATGGCGGACAGATCGCGCTGACCGGGCAAAGCGATCGCTTCACGGACAACAAGTGGGACGGGCTGCTCGCGCCGCAGGATCTCGTCGCGCTGCGGCCGATCGACTTCGACGTGATCGACCACGGCGCGCTGCTCGACTGGGGCGAGCAAAGCTGCGAGCGCGTGCCGCTGGGGACTCCGCCCTGAGCCGCCTGTTGGTGTCGGCGCGGGCCCAGTCGGGCAGGATCTCGGGGCGGGTGGCGGCCTCGGGATGTTCAAGCTCCGCTGGCAGCAGCGGCAACAGTGGGCTCTAATTCCGCCGGAAGCGTTCGTGCTCGAGCAGGCCCGGGGCTGATGGTGAGCACCCCGATGTGCGTGCCGACCCGCGCCGGATGACTTGGGGCCGAATTCCGTCGGGTCCAAGGCGGCGAGCTCTGGGCACTTTCGCTCATTGTCGACGTCGACGCGTGGGTTCAGGCTGCGACTCATGCACGAACGCGAGCTCGCCCTGCTCGGGGTCGTGGTCATGGGGTCTGCCCGCCGGGCTCGACGCCGTCAACGTCCTTCGTCGATGTTCATATCGTGAGCGTGGGCGTGGCGTTGCTGCTGGTCGGGTCCGGCCTGCGCATGGCATTCAGGCGCGGAACCTCGCGCTCGGGTGATCCCGACGAGTGAATGAAGATCTTGCGCGGCCAATTAAGGTGATTGATCCGGGAATTGCCATAGAAATAATGAGATGCGTGGGGACATTTTATCGGCTTTCACGATCCTGCTGTTCGCGGCTGGGATCGGATGTACCGAGGACTTCACGGCGGTTGGCGAAGACGAGACGCTGAGTGCCGAAACGACCGATGATGGAGATGGAGATGGAGACGATGACGATGACGAAGACGAAGGAGAAGGAGAAGGAAATGGAGATGGAGATGGAGATGGAGATGGAGATGGAGATGGAGATGGAGATGGAGATGGAGATGGAGATGGAGACAGCGATGGAGATGGAGATGCCGATGGAGACAGCGATGGAGACGGCGATGGAGACGGCGACGGAGACGGCGACGGCGAGCCCGCCCCAGTCTGCGGAGACGGCGTCGTCGACGGCGACGAGCAGTGCGACGACGGAAACGAGTTCGACACCGACGATTGCACGACCCTGTGCCTGAGCGCGGCCTGCGGCGACGGTTTCATCCAGATGGATGTCGAGCTTTGCGATGACGGCAACCTCGACGACAGCGACGCCTGCACCTCGAAGTGCGTGCCGGCGACCTGCGGCGATGGATACGTTCAGATCGGCGTCGAGGCTTGCGACGACGGCAACGAGATCGACAACGACGAGTGCTCCAACAGCTGCGAGCTGGTCACCGAGGTCACCTGCGACGACATCTATACGACCATGCCGGTCTGGGGCGAAAACGCCGAGGGCGTGGATCTGCGGCCCTACACGGGCAGCCAGCTCCACTACATCGGCTGCGCGACCGACGGCTGCGACCCGGGCGAGTTCTACTGCGACTACGACGAGGTCGCGCACACCTTGCAGTTTGGAACCTCGGTGGACCAGGTCTTGCGCGCGATGGTCGACCCCAACGACGCGAGCGGCGACACCATGCCCAATAACTACACGGGCTGCTGCAACGGACCGCTGGGCATGTGCAACGCCCCCGACAGCGTCAACAACGGGGTCGAGATCGACATGGTCCAGGCGCTGTGCGCCGCGCTCGGCTACTCGAGCGGGACGATCGTGCGCGAGGTCGCCAGCAATGGCTGCCCCGAAGCCCACGCGATCACCCAAGACGGACTCCAGTGGGGCTCGGACTTCGACAACAGTCAGGGCCACGGGGCCGAGTACCTGTGCGAGCAGCTCTGAGGCGGTCGGTGGGCTCGTCTGAGCCCGGGCGCGAGACGTAGCTTTTGCGCTCGACCCGAGTCGCCGAGACTGCACGGGCTCGGTCCGCGGCGCTATGCTCGACCCCAACCATGGCGCTCGACAGACGGACACTGCGTTGGAACGGCTGGGGCTCGCACGACGAGGCCTTCGAGTTTGGCGAGCACGCCGACGCGGTCTGGGCCTGGCTGCGGGCCGAGCTCGGGCTCGACGCGTTTAACCTGCGCCCGGCGGCCACGCTCGACTCGCTCGCGTTGCCCGAGCCGACCCTCGACGCCGACGCCCGCGCGGCGCTCGAGCGGATCGTCGGACATCAGTGGGTTCGCGGCGACCGCTACGAGCGGGCCTTCCACGCCCGCGGCCAGAGCTATCACGACCTCCTGCTCCTGCGCGCGGGCGATGTTGCGACCGCCCCGGATCTGGTCATCTATCCCCGCGCCGAGCAGGTCCAGGCCGTGCTCGCGTGGGCCGACACGGCCGGGGTCGCGGTCGTGCCTTACGGCGGCGGCTCGAGCGTGGTCGGGGGAGTCTCGGGCGATCCGGCCTCCGGGCGAGAGGGCCTCGTGACCCTCGACACCACTCGCATGAACCGGCTGCTCGAGCTCGACGAGGCCTCGCACACGGCGACCTTCGAGGCCGGGATCTACGGCCCGGAGCTCGAGGAGCGGCTCGGGGCCCGGGGCTTCACCCTTGGCCACTACCCGCAGTCCTTCGAATTCTCGACCCTCGGCGGCTGGATCGCGGCCCGTGGCGCGGGCCAGCAGTCGGGGCGCTACGGCAAGGCCGAGCACTGGCTCGTCGGGGCCAAGCTCGCCACGCCCACGGGCGTCCTGCGGACTGGCTCGTTCCCGGCCTCGGCGGCCGGGCCCGACTTCAACCACCTCGTGGCAGGCAGCGAGGGCGCGCTCGGGGTCATCACCGAGGCCACCGTCAAGCTCCACCGGGCGCCGAGCGTCCACGACTACCGCGGGTGCCTGTTCCCCGACTTCGCCCACGGGCTCGAGGCCGTGCGCGCGCTCGTTCAGGCCGAGGTTCCGGTCGCGACCGTGCGCCTCTCGGACCCATCAGAGACCAGCTTCTTCGCCGAGTTCACCCGGGCTCGCAAGCCGCCGAGCACCACCCGTCGCGTCGCCGGAAAGGCGCTCGAGGCCATGGGCTACGCCGCGCAGCGCTGCGTGTTGATCGTCGGCCACGAGGGCGAGCGCGGCGCGGTCGAGGTCGCCCACGCCCGGACCAACGCGATCGTCCGCCGCAACCGCGGGATCCCGCTCGGGCGTGGCGCGGGTCAGTCCTGGTACAGCGATCGCTTCGCGCTGCCCTACATCCGCGACCCGCTGCTCGACCGCGGCGTGGCCGTGGACACGCTCGAGACCTCGACGGCGTGGTCGAACATTCGCCGGCTCCACAAGGCCGTGTGTGAGGCGATCGCGAGCGCCGCGAACGAGACCCTGCGCGGCGGGGAGCGGGCCATGGTCATGGCCCACGTGTCGCACGCGTACCTTGATGGGGCGTCGCTGTACTTCACGATCGTGTTTCCGCAGGCCGGGGTCGGGAGCGAGCTGCGGCAGTGGCAGGGGATCAAAAACGCGGCCTGCGAGGCGATCATCGGGCATGGCGGGACGATCAGTCACCACCACGGGGTCGGGAGTGATCATCGGCCGTGGCTCGCGGCCGAGAAGGGCGAGCTCGGGGTTCGGCTGCTCGAGGCGATCAAGGGCGAACTCGACCCGAAGGGGATCATGAACCCGGGCAAGCTCGTTTGAGCTCGGCGTCAGGCGCTGGTGGGCCAACACCGCAGGACCGGTTCGTCCAGGTCTCGGCGCGGGCTTGGATTCGCCCCCTTAACGGGGCTCGCCTCCAGCCGATGCTCGATCCAATGCACCGCCAAGCCAAAAAATGAACAATCCGACAGGTCATGAGTGTCCAGTGGTTCTGGAGCTATGAATAGTAAGTCGTTTGGCTATGGGACATGCCGGGCTTCGCGGTCGACTTGTTCGCCGAAGAACCATTCGACTTCGCGGCGGTCTACACGCGGGGCGTACGGGTCCCGCTGCGAGGGGTGACGGCCTCCGTCATCGGACTCGATGATCTGATTGAGATGAAGCGAGCGGCTGGCCGTGCTCGCGACCTCGATGATCTGCTACACTTGCAGACCCTGGCGGGCTTTGGCGATGATAGCGACGAAGACTGAGCGTGAGTCAGACGAGTGGGGCTGGGAGAGTCACCGCGTCGCTCAGCTGCGGGCTGCACTGTGCATGAGCCCGGCAGAGCGCCTCGCATGGCTCGAGCGGACCAACGCGTCGATGCGTGAGTTGCTTGGCCTCGCCCGGTCGGCTGGGTTGTCAATGACCGAGCCCCAGTGAGCTGACCGCCGGCGCGAGACCGGGCCGGCCCCGGCGGGCAACCCCAAGCTGGTAGCGATCGACGGTTTCTCCCAGCTGAGGCGAGCACCGCCGAGCCTCTCTCGATCGGGGCGCGCGGCGGCGCTGTTGCGATCAATCAGTCGCCCGCTCGCTCGCGTCCGCGCGGCGGCCGATCAGCGCCCCGACGCCAGCCCACAGCCCCGCGAGCGGGGCCGCAAGCAGCGCGATTCCCCCGAGCCCGAGCCCGAGCGCCTTGCACCCCGCGAACGCCCAGCCGGTCAGCGCGTCGCCGCCCCGGTAGACCACGGTGTCGATCAAGCTCTTGGCTCGATAGCGCTGCGAGCGATCGACGCTCGTGTACAGGACCTCCCGGGCCGGCCTCGACAGGGCGTAGTTCCCGGCCCGGCGCAGGATCTGAAACCCGACCAGGACCGCGAGCACAGGCGCGAGCGCGAGGCCGACGAAGCCCAGGGCGCACAGCAAGGGCAGGACCGCGAGCGACCAGCCGAGCCCGATCCGCCGGATCAAGCGCCCGGTCAGCAAGGTCTGGGCGAGCAAGGACAGCAAGTTGACGCTCAGATCGATGCCCGCGAACACGGCCGTGCGCGTGGCGTCGTCGGTGAAGCTCAGCGCGACGATCTGGGCCTGAATGAAGTACAGGACCGTCGAGCTCATGGTCAGCAAGAGCACGTAGGCGCAGATGCCCAGGAGCGTGGGCGAGCGCAGGAGCTCGGGGATCGCCGCGAAGGGGCTGCCGCCGACCGGGGCGCCCTCGGCTTCGTTGTTGGGGGTCCTTGGGTCGCGCGGGGGCAGCCGCCGCATCGCAGCCAGCGAGAGCTCGAGCAGCGCGGCCCCGACCAGCGGCAGCAAGCTCGGGCTCAGCCACAGTGAGAGCGCGCCGCCGATCGTCGGTCCCGCGATCGCGCCGATCGAGCCGCCGACGCTGATCAGCCCGAACAGTCGGCGCGCGTCGCTGCCCGAGAACAGATCCGCCATCACCGACCAAAACAGCGAGATCACGAACAGGTTGAACACGGAGGTCCACACGAAGAAGACCCGCGCCGTCCACAATTGCACCGCCTCGCTGCCGCCGCCGATGAAGCCCTGCATCAGCGCGAAGAACACCAGCAGGTTGAGGCTGAAGAAGCGATGGACGAGCGGGACCAGGCGCGCGCGACCGCAGCGCGCGACCGCGAAGCCGTAGACCGGGACCGCGGCGAGCATGACCAGGAAGGTCACCGTGAACAGCCAGTGAAGATCCTCGACCCCGCCAGCCACGGCCATCGCGTCGCGGAGGGGTCGCAGGGTGTAGTTGGTGGTCAGCAGGCAGCAAAACCACAGCGCGGCGAGGACCACCCGCGGGCCCTCTCCCGGGCGAAGATCCGCGATCCGCCGCAGCAGCACGAAGCTCGGACCCGCCCGGTGCCGGGGAAGTTGCGGCGGCGCTCAGCTTCGATCCCGAGGTGTTTCACGAAGTTCCGAAACTTTCGACTCTCATGGCCGAGGACCTCGAGTGCGCGAGCCTGCGCTCGGCGTCCTGGTCACGAGCGACTGCGGGAGCTCCTCGCCCGAGGAGCTCCGCGAGCTCAATCGTTCCGCCGACGCCGTGATGGCCGCGCTGCGTGACATCGCGAGGCGCGGATCGTCCTTGGGCTGCAGCCCTCCGCGGGGCTGGATCTGGTGGTGAGGCCGCCCGTCGGGAAGCCTGACCGAGCTCAGTCCGCGACGCAGAGCCCGACGTCCTCATAGCCCTCGGGCGCGGCGTCCATCGCGAAGAAGGCCGTACACTGGGTGCCCGGGATCGCCTGCTCGCAGGTGTCGGGCTCCGTGATATCGCAATAGTCCGCGCAGCACCCCACCCCCTGACAGCCCGGGATCACCGAGCTATCGACGCAATCGAGGCCCACGGCGCAGTCGTTGACGAGCGCGCATTCCTCACCGGACCCGGCGTCGTTGCCCGAGCCCGTCACGCACCAAAAATCTGTCCCGCCCCACACACACGAGCTCTCGGCGAGGCAGCCTTGCAGCAGCGGGTGGCAGCTCTCGAGGCACAGGTTGACCACGCCCTGACCGCTGATCGTGCAGCTCGAGCCCTCGGGGCAGATCGGAGCGTCGGGCTCACCGAGGCAAAAGGGCGTGCACACCCCGACGAGCTCGCCGTCGATGTCCATCGTGTTCCAGCAGAAGGTGTCGGCGTCGCAGTCGTCGGTCGAGTCGACGAGGCCACCGTAGACGCAGGCCTCGCCCGCCGCGTTCGCGCCGAGGACGGGCACGCACTTGTGGGCGTCCCACCCGGGCCCCCCCTCGCTCGAGTAGGGCACGCACTTTTGACCATCGGGGCAGTCTTGCGCGAACGAGTCGCAGGGGCCCGTCGGCATGTCGGCGCCGTCGTCGGTGTCGCCGTCGCCGTCGCCGTCGCCGTCACCCGGGTCGCCGTCGCCGTCGCCGTCACCCGGGTCGCCGTCACCGTCGCCGGTCGTGTCCTCGGCTCCGGTCGAGCTCGTCTCGGTCTGAGGGCTCGACCCGCACGCGACGAGACCGAGCGTGAGCAGGGCGGGAGCACAACGAGAGGCGAAGCGACGCATGGCTCGATCGTATCAGGAACCATGAAGCGCTCGCGCTCACGAAACCTGCGGAAGCGACCCCGGGTCAGACGGCCGTGGCGCTGACTCGACGACGCATGTTGCTGTCCCTGGCTTCGCTGGGGCTCCTCGTGGGTACCGGCTGCAGGCGCGTCAGGGCCAACGCGAAGCCGCCCGAGCCCGCGGGCCCGATGTCGATCCTGATCCTCGGCGGGACCGGCTTTTTGGGCCCGCACTTTGTCCGCGAGGCGGTCGCGCGTGGCCACAGCGTGACCCTGTTCAACCGGGGCAAGACCAACCCCCACCTGTTCCCCGAGCTCGACAAGCTCCGCGGAGATCGGCGTACGGGTGATCTCGCGGCGCTCGAGGGCCGCCGCTTCGACGCCGTCATCGACACCTCGGGCTACATCCCCGAGCACGTCAGCGCTGCGGCCACGCTGCTCGCGACCAGCGGGCAGTACCTGTTCGTGTCGAGCGTCTCGGCCTACCGCGATCAGGGCAAGGCCGGGCTCACCACAACCGACGCCCTCGCGCCGCACCCGGAGCCAGGCAACAACGAGCTGCCGACCTTCTACGGCCCGCTCAAGGCCCTGTGCGAGGAGGCGGCCGAGGCCGCGATGCCGGGCAAGACCACGATCATTCGGCCTGGGTTGATCGTCGGCCCGGGCGATCCGACCGACCGCTTCACCTACTGGCCGGTCCGCATCGCCCGCGGCGGCGAGATGATCGCGCCCGGAGAACCAAGCGATCCGGTCCAGCTGATCGACGCCCGCGACCTCGCGGCGTTCATGGTCGACTGCGTCGAGCGCCGCCTGACCAGGGTCTACAACGCCGTCGGCCCGGCGCAGACGCTCAGCGTGGCGGCGATGCTCGAGGCCGGAATCGAGGCGCTCGCGAGCGAGGGCGAGGCGGCGCCCGAGCTGACGTGGATCCCCGCCGCGTTCCTGGCCGAGCGAGAGGTCATGCCGTGGGTACACATGACCGTGTGGGTTCCGCCGACGGACGAAGAATTCGGCGGCCTCGGATCCGTGGACGCCTCGGGCGCGATCGCCGATGGTCTGCGCTTTCGCTCCGTCAAGGAGACCATGACCGACACGCTGGCGTACTGGAACGAGCTGCCCGACGAACGCCGGGCGGAGCCCCGCGCCGGGTTGGCGCCCGAGCGCGAGGCCGAGGTGCTCGCGGCGTGGCGAGCTTCGGGCGGGTGAGCCAGGTCTGGCCGCGCGCGCGGCCAGCAACGCTGACCGCCTCCAGGCGTGGTCGTCGAGGCCACGGCGCCGCGTGCCTCGTCGAGCGGCTCAGTCCTCGGCGTCTTCGATGATCGGCGTCAGCTCGGTCAGATCGGGCAACAACACGAGCTCGATGCGGCGGTTCTTCTTGCGCCCGGTCTTGGTGTTCTTGGCCACGGGGTCGAACTCGGCGTAGCCCGCGGCGCTGAGGTGCTCGGGGACCACCCCCTGCTCGATCAAAAAGCGGGTCACGGTCAGGGCGCGCTCGGTCGAGAGCTGCCAGTTGTCGGCCCACTTCGACTTCTTGGTCGGCTGGTTGTCGGTGTGGCCCGAGACCTGGATGCGCTGGTCTTTCATCGACGAGAGCGCGGCGCCGACTTTCTCGAGCGACTCGAGCCCCTTGTTGGACAGCTCGGCCTTGCCGACGGCGAACAGGACCTCCGAGGGCAGGGCGATCACGGGCAGGCCGTTGCGGACGTAGACCTCGAGCTCGCCCGCGGCGATCAGCTCGGCGAGCTTCTCGTTGAGTTGGCGGAAGGCCTCGAGCCGCTTCTCGGCCGCCTCGCGCTGGCGCCGAAGCTCGGCGAGCTCGTCTTGGGTCGCGGCGAGCTGGTCGGCGAGCCGAGCTTCGAAGTCGGACTCGGCGGCCGCGAGTTGGTCGTGACAGGCGGCGAGCTCGCTCTGGAGCCCGGCGTGGGCCTTGCGGGCGGTGTCGAGATCCGTGAGCGCGCTTTCGTACTCGGCTTGCGCGACACAGCCCGCGAGCGAGAGCAACGCGACGAGAAGGAAGGACGAGCGGAACATTTGGGTAGGCTACGCGAACCCGAGCCCGAATGGTCGTCGCTCGCCGAAGAACGATCGCTTTGGCAGGTGGACCGGTGGATCAAAACCCGGGGCGTCGGGCACATCCACGCGCTTCGGACCGACGGCGACCAGAGCCTGCCAGTATTGCGCGGGCAGCTGCACTCGGGATCCACCGACCCAGAGGTTGGTGAGCGTGACCTCGAGTGCCTGCGGTCAGAACCGGATCGAGCCGCCGAGCATGAACCCGCCGTCGGGCGTCGGCGCGCCGCCGAGGCCGAGCTTGTGCTCGCGCAGCTTCGCGACGGTCGCGTCGTTCTTGTGTACGAACAGCAGCGTGGTGAACAGCACCGTCGAGGCCGCAAACACCCCGGTTGCGATCCAGCCCACGGTCGCGGCCGCGGCCATGTTGTCGGCCTTGATGCAGACCTCGGTGACGGCGGCGTTGGTGACCTCGTCGGGCCGGTTCGGGTCGGGCGGGGTCTTGGCGAGGGCGCACAGATCTTGGTCGCTGTTGGGATCGATGTCGTTGCTGGGCTTGCCGTCGTCGAGGGACGCCGCGGCGGCCGCGAGCAGATCTTTGCGGATCGGACCGTCGGGGCTGATCGCGACCGTGGTCCCGATCGCGGTCCCGAGCCCGGCGAGCATGAACGCAGCGCTGACGCCGACGCCCACGTACTTCCAGGTCGGCCGCGGCGAGTAGGGGCCCCACACGAGCTCGCCGTTGGCGGGCTCGGGGTTGTCGGTGCCGGGCTCGACGCCCTCGGTGGTGTCGGTGGTGTCGGTGGTGTCGGTGGTGTCGGGGATGTCGGGCTCGGTCGGGGTCGTCTCGATCTTGTAGAGTTCGTCGATCAACGAGGACGCGGTCTTGCCCAGCTCCGCCTCGCTGAAGGCGAGGAAGGGCACCGTCCGCTCGATCCTGTTGTTGAGCTCGCCGGTCTCGACGTTGAGTGACTTGAGCTCGACGAAGTAGTTTTCGCCGATCTTGATCACGGTGCCGAACACCAGCGCCGACGAGCCGAGGGTCGCGCCGCCCTGGGCGAAGCAGGCCAGATCGTCGTCGCCGCAGCCCATGGTCAGCTTGAGCTCGGCGAGGCTCATGGTGTTGCCGTCGTCGAGGCCGCGCTGGTTGAGGTCCCAGCGGATCGCGTCGGCGAGCGCGCCGACGTGGTCGCCCTCGCCCTCCATTCCGAGGAAGGTGGTCTTGTCATCGAGCGTCGAGGCCTCGGCGAGGCCCGGCGTGACCGCGAGCAGAGCCGCGACGGTGACAGAAGCGATGAGGCTGGATGAAAGGCGGCGGCGGAACATGGGAGTCGTCCCGTCGCGCTCGACGGGCATGACAAAGTGACACGTCCGGTCGCGACTGAAAAGGGTTTGGCTCCTGCCGTGCTATCGTTGCGCAGGGGAGCTCTGGGCGAGACCGACGACACGCCTGAAGACGAGCTGATCGGTGGGGCAGCGGCCTCCGGCGAGGCTCCGCTCGCCGTGCCCGAGCTGCCGCCGCTGCGGATCCGCGGGAGCCTGGCCGCGCGGATCGTGGCTCTGGTCGTGCTCGTGGTCCTCGGAACTGGGGCGGCCGCGCTGGTCATCCGTGCTCAGGTCCGCGGGTTGGGGGCCAATTTCGACCTCCTGACCGGGGTGTACATCCCGTTTCAGACCAAGCTCCTCGGGGCACAAAACCAGTCGCAGCGGATCGCGGGCTTCGTGATCAGCCACGGCAACCCCGAGGCCCAGCTCGACCGGGCCGAGGAGCTCAACCTCGAGGAGGCCCTCGAGCTCCGCGCGCGGCTCGTGGCCGAGGTCCGCGCGCCGCTCGAGCAGGCCCTCCAGCACCCCGACCGTCTCGGCGGCATCGAGCAGCTCGACGAGGTCCGGGCCCTCGATCGCCAGGTCGCAAAGCTCGCAGAGCTCGTAGCGCTCGATGAAGGCGTGCCCGTCAACGAGGTCCTGGCCGACGCGCCGCACCAGGCCGAGATCAGCCGCCGCTTCGCCGAGCTCGAGGTCCAGGCCAACGGCGCGGTCCGAAGTCAGCGCGACACGGTCATGGAGGCCGGTCGCGCGGCCGAGCAGCGTGCGCTGATCATCACGATCCTGGCCGCGATCTTCTCACTGATCGCGACCTTGTTCGTGATCTTGACCCTGCGACCGCTGCGGCGGCTGGCCCCGAGCGTGCGCCGGATCGGTCGCGGGGAGTGGCGCGAGCGGATCGAGGTCGGCGAGCGACCCGAGCGGGACGACGAGGTCGCCCGGCTCGCGCGTGAGGTCAACCTCATGGCCGCGACCCTCGAAGAGCGCGAGCGTCGGCTGCTCCGCGGTGAGCGGCTCGCCGCGATCGGCCGCCTCGCTGCGCAGATCACCCACGAGATCCGCAACCCGCTGTCGAGCGTTGCGCTCAACGCCGAGCTGCTCGAAGACGAGATCGACTCGCTCGGCGCGGCCGAGGGCGTGGGCGAGGCCCGCCAGCTGCTCGCGCGGATCAGCAGCGAGGTCGATCGGCTCACGCAGATCACCGAGGCCTACCTCGGCTTCGCCCGCCGGCCCAAGCCGCAGATGGCCAAGGTCGATCTCCGGCGCGAACTCACGGACTTGCTCGATTTCACGGCCCAGGAGCACCAGCGTAACCGCGTGGAGGTCGTCCGCGAGCTCCCGAGCGCGCCGGTCTGGGTCGAGGCCGACGCCGGCCAGCTGCGCCAGGCGCTGCTCAACCTGCTGCGCAACGCTCAGGAGGCCGTGCTCGAGGTCGCGGTAGATCCGCTCGACGCGGGCGCGGACGTCGGGGATCTGCTCGACGACTTTGACGGCGAGCCCGGGGCCAAGTCCGCGCTCGCCGCCAAAGCGGCCGCGACGATCGTCGTCTCGCTGGTATGTAAGGATGGCGTGGCCCTCGTGGTTGTCGGCGACAGCGGCCCTGGCATCCCCGTGCCCGAGCAGGGCGGCATCGAGCGCATCTTCGAGGCCTTCGTGACCAGCAAGACCCACGGAACCGGGCTTGGTTTGCCGATGGTCCAGCAGATCGCCGTCGACCACGGCGGCGCCGTCCGGCTCGCCTCGACCGGGCCGCAGGGCACCAAATTCGAGTTCGAGCTGCCCGCTTGCGATCCTCCGGCCGCGTCCGTATCCTCCGAAAACTCGGCGTGAGGCTCGCTAGGGCCCCGTCCACAGGAACCCCACATGTCCATGCGCCGCTTCGCCCCCGTCTCCTTGTTGCTCGCCGGCTTCACGATCAGCGCTTGCACGGCCATCTTGGTCCCCGACGAAGATGACGACGGCGTCACCCGGTGCAACACGACCGAGGACTGCAAGGAGCCCGAAGACACCCGCTACACCGCGCAGTGTGTGTTCGGTGAGGGCCAGCCCGAGAACTCCGACAAGATCTGCGCCGCGGCCTACGACGAGGTCAACTGCAGCCCCGAGGCCTACGCGGGCGACCACCCCTTCGCCGAGGCCTACGATGCGGCGACCAGCAACGAGGCCAAGGCGGCCTACGGCAGCTGCATCGAGGAGAACCGGGGCACGCGTGGTTGTGCGCCCCGGCCCGACGGCTGTGACGCGGGCCTCGAGGCCAACGCCAACAACATCTGCGACGATCCCACCGAGGCCATCCCCGCGATCAACCCCGCCAAGGTCGGCGGCGTCGAGATCGCCGGGCAGGACGTCCAGGATCAGTTCTGTCGGTCCTTCTTCTGCGATGAGGCCTTCGTCTGCGACACCGGCGGGTCCAAGCCGATCTGCAAGCCCTGCGAAGCGGGCGAGGAGTTCGGTACGGGCGGCTGCGGCACGCTCTTCATCCAGGGCCAGCCCTCGACGGTCTACACGAGCCTCGACAGCGCCAACTGTGACGGGGACCTCGAGACCGAAGATGTCATGTTCGGGGCGACCCCGGTGCCGCCTGGGCCCTGATCGGTCCGAAGTGATAGCGTGAGGGCATGCAGCTTCGCGCGTTGGGCCTGAGTTTGTGTCTGGGCTCGTGTCTGGGGCTGCTCGCGTGCGGCGGCGGGGACGAGGCGTCGGCGGCCGACGGCGACACCGGCACGGACGCCTCGACCGACGAGCGCGGGACCACGGGCGAGAGCACCGAGACCGAGACCGGCGCCGAGACGGAGACCGAGACCGGCGAGACCGAGACCGGCGAGACCGGTGAGCCCCCGGGCAACCTGTTCTTGTCCGACGAGCTGCTCAACATCGCCCACCGCGGCGGCGCCAGCCTGCGCCCCGAGGCCACGCTGATCGCGTTCGAGAACGCCCTGGCCGTCGGCGCCGACGTGCTCGAGTTCGATCTCCACGCCAGCTCCGACGGCGTCATCGTGGTCATGCACGACGACACCGTCGACCGCACGACCGACGGCAGCGGCGCGATCAAGGACATGAGCTTCGACGAGCTGCGGATGCTCGATGCCGGGTACACGTTCACGACCGACGGCGGCGAGACCTACCCCTACCGCGGCATGGGCCTGCAGATCCCCACGCTCGAGGAGGTCTTCGAGGCCTTCCCCGACGCGTACTACATGATCGAGATCAAGCAGGCCGAGCCCTCGATCGTCGCGGATCTGCTGCCGATCATCGCCGACCACGGCGTCGGCGAGCGCCTGGTCCTCGCGAGCTTCGAGCAGATCACCCTCGACGAGATCCGGGCCCAGGACCCCGCCCAGGTGACCACGATGTCGGCCCCCGAGATGGTCGACCTGTTCAGCATGGGCGCCGAGCCAGGCTACGAGCCGCCCGCGCTGTTCATCCAGGCCCCGTGGGAGGTCGTGGATCAAGAGCTCGTCGACGTCGCGCATGGCCACGGGATCAAGGTCCACCCGTGGACGGTCAACACCGAGCCGCTGATGGAAGAGCTGATCGGCTACGGCGTGGATGGGCTGATCACCGACGACCCGGCCCTGCTCGACAGCCTGCTCGGGGGCTGAGCATTGGGTAGCGGACAACGCGCGGCGTTGTGTATGCTGCGCCGATGACCAGAAGTCGCGCCGTCAGAATACCTCGGCGCCAGCTTCGACGCGCAGATCTTCAGCGAATCTGCGTCCGACCCGAGCGTGGCGCCGGGGCCCCCGCTTGGGGGCCCCGGTCAGCTCAGGGGCACTCCGGAGCGACGTCCTGGAGATCCAAGGACGCGGCCATCTCGACGGTCTGCAAGGTCGCCTCGGGGTTGTGCTCGGCGCAGCCGCCCGTGACGATCGCTACTCCGTCCTCGTCGATGTCGAACACGATCGTGTTGCCGGCGTCGTCCTCGAACCGGCTGTTGGTGACCTGCAGCTGCGCGCCAGTGGTCACGTGCAGCTGGGCCTGGGTGCCCGAGCCGCCGCGCTTGTTGGGGTCGAGACCCACGCAGTCGATGAGCTCGCCCTCGCCCCAGAACCGAAAGTTGCGCTTGTTGTCGACCGCGATCGCCCGGATCAGCGTGGTCTGGGTCGACTTGAGATCGTAGCCGCCGTCGGTGTTGCCGGCGGCGAAGGTGTCTTCGAACACGAGCTCGGTGTTGCCGCGCTCGCTCGAGAAGCCGTCCGCGTTCCAGTAGCCGTCGACGTCGAGTTGGCGATGATTGAGCATGACGGTGCGGCGCACGACCGCGTCGTGGGCGGACTGGTAGAAGGTCAGCCCGGTCGAGAAGGCCTCGTACTGCTGGGACTCGGAGTCACCAAAGACATCCTCGATGAGGACCTCGTGGGTCTCGTACTGCAGCCGCGCGACGGCCCGCGCGTAGCCGCGGACGCTGATGTCTTTCAGGACCAAGCCGGTGATCGTCGACTCGGTCTCGCCGCCGCCGGCGTAGTCCTCGAACAGGCGGTGGACGTTGTGGGCGACCACGTTCTCGATCTGCAGATCCTCGAGGTTGCCCGTGGTTCGCCACACGCCGTTGCCTTGGTTGGCAAAGCCGAGGTTGATGAAGCGCAGGTGATCGGCGCCGGGCCGGAGCCGAAACACCGTGCCCCCGGTGGCGCCCTCGGGGGTCCACGGATCCGCGCGGGTCCCGACGAGGTTCGGGCGGCCGGTGTCGTGCCAGTCTTCGCCGACGCCGCGGATCACGATCGGCGCGTCGGCGCTGCCGCCAGCGTTGATCCCCAGCTCTGAGTTGACCATGTAGTCGCCCATGCCTGCATGGATCCAGATCTCGTCGCCGGGCTCGGCGTCGGCGATCAGCCCCGGCAGCTGGCTCAAACTGGCCGGGTCTTCGAGGCTCGCACCGGTCCCGCCCCCAGCGGGGGTGATGTGAAAGACCACGCCATCCGGGCCGTCGCGCAGCGCACCCGCACCAAACAGCTCGAAGGCCGACAGCAGCGGCATCTCGCTGCCGGGGACACCCACGAGCTCGATGTCGAGCCACGCTTGAGCCTCGATCTCGACCACCACGCTGGCGGCGGCGCCACCCTCGACGAGGGCCGACAGATCCAGGACCTCGCCGACGGGCTCGCCGTCGATGACGAGCTGGGCCAGGCGTGTGCCCGAGCCCGCGGACGGGCCGGAGAAGTGCAGGCGCAGCTGGTAGGGGCCAGGCTCGACGGGCAGCGTGTAGCGCAGCTGGCCCGTGCCGCCCGCGAGCGCGGGCGGCTCGACGCGGGCGCTGTCGAGGACCTCGAGGGGCAGCTCGGCCGGCACCGTTGGCCCGGGCATGACCGAGTCGAGCGCGAGGATCTGGGTGTCCGGGCTGGAGCGATAGGGCGAGGGATCGGCGTCGTCGCCATCGTCGGCGAGGAAGTCCGCGATCGCCGGGCCGCCGACGTTCACACGGACGACGGGCGGACCGAGCTCGATGTCTCCGTCGGTGTCGGTGTCGGTGTCGGTGTCGGTGTCGGTGTCGGTGCCGGTGTCCCCGTCGGTGCCGGTGCCCGTGCTCGTGTCGGTGCCGTCCTCGGACGAGGTGGTGCTCGTGTCGGCGTCGGTCGACGCCGTGTCGCTCGACTCGGTGCCAGCTGACTCAGCAGCTTCGGTCCCGTCCCCAGCCGGTTGCGAACAAGCCACGAGCGCGGCGGTGGTCGTCGTGATGCAGAACTTCGTCCAGTGCATGTGCGCGCAGGCTACCAGCGTGGCTGGGCTTCACCAGCGGTCCTGCCCGTCGGGGAAGGTCACGGGGATGCCGACGAGGAGGTTCGAGCTCTGGATCTGGATCTGGATCTGGGCGACCGAATTGTTGACCGTGGCGAAAGCCGGGACCGGGTCGTGGGTGGCGTTGCCCTGCCCGGCGGCTGAGCGCGCTCAGCCCGGCTCTCGCACGTGAACCTCGCGCGTGCGCGCGTCGACGATCTTCGGCTCGCTCACCCGCAGCTCGAGCGCCCCGCGGACGTCGATCGCCTCGATGTCCTCGAGCGCGATCCCCTCAGCGAGCGGAACCTGCACGAGCCTGCCGCCGGGGAGGTCGGGCAGCGGCCGCGTGTCCGTGCCGAGCTCGAGCTCGCCGGCTTCGGTGCTCAGGACCACGCGCAGCTCAGCGTCGAGGCTGGGCTCGGGCGGCGTCGGGCTGTCGTTGACCCACCACAGCGTCTCGCCTTCGGGCTGGACGATGCCCGTGAGCACGGTGCGCGTGTCGCCCGTTGGAGCTGGGGCCGCGCCCTGCATGTTGGCGCCAGCGAAGGCGGTGAGCACCGTCTGCACGTTGTAGCTGCGCGTGAACCGGTAGTCCGAGATCCAGTAGGGCCGGCAGTAGCTCATGAAGTCGGTGTAGCCGAGCGGATCGTAAAACTGCGCGGTGTAGGGATCGAGGCCTTGAGCTCCGAGCGTCGCGTTCTCGTGGGGGTAGAGGGGATCGGGATCGGCGGCGCCGCCACAGGGGGCGTGCTGAGAGCCCTGCGCGTGGCCGATCTCGTGGACGGCGGTGTTGACCGACTCCTGGATGTCGTTGGGGTTCCACAGGCCCGCGCCGTAGCGCATGACCGAGTCGCCGAGGGTCGGGGGCACGTTGTTGACGGGCGCGACGCCCAAGATCCCGTCGGGGATCACGGAGCAGTCGTCGAGCAGGATCAAGAAGAAGGCGTCGGGGATGTCGGCATACTCGGCGCGGATCGGGCCGACGACGGAGAGCAGCTCGATCACGTTGGTCGGCGAGTTGATGTCGACGCTCAGCGAGGTGTCGATCGTCACGCCGTTCGACTCGATCGCGCTCCAGGCCTGGAAGCCCGAGCGGATCGCGTCGAGCTCGTCTTCGGGCAGCACGCTGGTGTCGGTCGAGCAGCCCGGCACGTCGTAGTGGACCCCGACGATGTAGAGGTTCAGCTTGGCCGGATCGGGCATGATCGGCATCGCCGTGTTCTTCTCTCGCGGCCACCGGGTCTTGCCCGTCGACTCGGGGATCTCGGGGTCGGGGTCGGGCTCGACGACGGTCACGCTGTAGCGCATGCCCGGGACCACGTCCTCGGGGTCGAGGCGCCAGTAGAAGCTCGTGAGCAGGTCGGTCGGCTGGGACTTTCCGACCACGAAGGGCGGATTGCCGGCCTCGCTCTCGCGGTCGTCGTAGACGACCTCCTCGCCGTCGGGGCCCTCGACGTGGAGCCGGGCGACGAGCGGGCGCGGCGTCCACTCGAGCGGCGGATCCCACAGCGCCCGGACCCACATGTGCCGGTTGGGGATCAGCGGGACGCCGTAGGTGGTCGGATCGACGACCTTGCCGTCTCGGTAGATCGGCTGGACGACCGACTGCGAGATCTCGATCGAGGTGATCTCGAGGTCGCCGCGGACCGGGCTGAAGGGCTCGGGCCCGCTTGTCTCGCCGTCCCCGGCTTCGACGTCGTCACCGCCGCACGCAGCGAGGAGCAGGGCGATGGCCAGGCTGGAGGCTCGGGCGGGGCGCATGGTGAAGTATAGACCCTCGGTCAAGCCCTGGGCCCCATTTGCCCTGGTGGTCGGGATCTTCGATGATCGGGGCTCATGTCGAGCACCCGCATGTTGGTCGACGGCGTCCCGCTGCCCGCCGAGGGCGCGCCCGGGAGTCTGAGCGACGACCAGATCCTCGAGCACTTCCTCGACTGGACGATTGAGGCCGGGTTCGAGCTCTATCCGCACCAGGAGGAGGCGGTGCTCGAGATCATGGCCGGGCGCCACGTCATCCTCAACACGCCGACGGGCTCGGGCAAGTCGCTGGTCGCGCTGGCGATGCACTTCCGGGCCCTGTGTCGCGGCGAGCGGGCCTACTACACCTCGCCGATCAAGGCGCTGGTCTCGGAAAAATTCTTCGATCTGTGCCGGGTGTTTGGCGCCGAGCGCGTTGGGATGCTGACCGGCGACGCGGCGCTCAACAACGACGCCCAGGTCGTGTGCTGCACGGCCGAGGTCCTGGCCAACATCGCCCTGCGCGACGGCAGCCAGGCCAAGGTCGACTACGCGGTCCTCGACGAGTTTCACTTCTTCGCCGACCGAGACCGCGGCATCGCCTGGCAGATCCCGCTGCTGACCCTGCCCCAGACCACCTTCATGCTGATGTCGGCGACGCTCGGCGACACCGCGCGCTTCGAGCACGAGCTCGAGACCCGGACCGAGCACGAGGTCGCGCTGGTCAAGTCGAGCGAGCGGCCGGTCCCGCTCGAGTTCTCGTACTCGCAGTCGCCGATCCACGAGACGATCGAGGAGATCGTCGAGGGCGGGCGCGCGCCCGCTTACGTTGTCAACTTCACCCAGCGCGAGGCCGCCGAGCTGGCCCAGGCCCTGACCTCGATGAAGCTGATCGACCGCGAGCAGCGCGGCCGGATCAACGACGCGCTCCACGGCTTTCGCTTCGACACGATCTACGGCAAGGACATCCAGCGCTTCATCAAGGCTGGCGTCGGGCTCCACCACGCGGGCTTGCTGCCCAAGTATCGCCTGCTGATCGAGAAGCTGGCCCAAGACGGGCTGCTTCAGGTCATCTGCGGGACCGACACCCTCGGGGTCGGGGTCAACATCCCGATCCGCACGGTCTTGTTCACCAAGCTGTGCAAGTACGACGGCGAGAGCACCAAGATCCTCGCGGTCCGCGACTTCAAGCAGATCTCGGGGCGGGCCGGGCGCAAGGGCTTTGACGAGCGCGGCTGGGTGATCGCGCAGGCGCCCGAGCACGTGATCGAGAACCTCAAGCTCGAGGCCAAGGCCCGCTCGGCCAGCAAGCCCGGCAAGAAGCCCAAGAAATTCGTGCGCAAGAAGCCGCCCGAGCGCGGCTACGTCCACTGGGACGAAGACACCTTCAAGCGGCTGGTCGAGGGCGAGCCCGAGACCTTGCAGGCCGCGTTTCGGGTTGACCACGGGATGATGCTCAACATCCTCCAGCGGCCCCAGGCGCAGCTGTGGGACCCCGAGCGGACCGACGGGGGCTACCGGGATCTGCTCCGGCTGATCGCCGACTCGGGCGAGCGCGCCGTCGTCATCACCGGGCTCAAGCGCGAGTCGGCCCAGCTGTTTCGCGCGCTGCGGGGCGCGGGCATCGTCGAGCTGCGCCCGCGCGAGGGCGGCAAGCGGGGCCGCTGCGTGTTCGTGGCCGAGGAGCTCCAGCGTCACTTTTCGCTCCTGCAGGCCCTCGGGCTCTACCTCGTCGAGGCCCTCGAGCTCCTCGACCCCGACAGCGAGGGCTACCCCCTGCACGTGATGAGCCTGGCCGAGGCGATCCTCGAGAACCCGCGGGTGTTGCTGATGCGCCAGGAGTCGAAGCTCCGGGGTGATCGCGTGGCCGAGCTCAAGGCCGAGGGCATGGAGTACGACGCGCGGATGGAGGAGCTCGAGAAGGTCAGCTACCTCAAGCCCGACGTCGAGTTCATCTACGATACGTTCAATAATTTCGCCGCCAAGCACCCCTGGGTCGGGACCGAGAACATTCGGCCCAAGTCGATCGCCCGCGACATGTACGAGCAATGGGCGACTTTCAATGACTATGTAAAGACCTACAGCCTCGCGCGCAGCGAGGGCTTGCTGCTGCGGCACCTGCATCAGACCTACAAGACCCTCGACCAGACCGTGCCCGACGCCTACAAGACCGAGGCCCTCGTCGACGCGATCGCGTGGCTACGCGCGACGATCGAGCGCGTCGACTCGAGCCTGGTTCAAGAGTGGGAGCGGATGCTCAGCGGGGCCCACGAGGTCGACGAGCGCCTGGCCGAGAAGCTCGAGCGGATGCGGCCCGAAGAGCTCGACATCTCGCTCGACAAGAAGGAGTTCTACGCACGAATCCGCGCAGAGCTCCACCAGCTGGTCCACGCGCTCGCGCGGCAGGACTGGGAGGAGGCGCTGGCCTCGTTCCGCGCCCGGCCCGACGCCGAGGGCAACGAGTGGGATGAGGCGCGGCTCGAGTCGGTCATGGCCGGGTACTACTCGGAGTACGAAAAATTGGTGTTCAGTCCCCGCGCGCGGCAGACCGATCGCACGCAGATCACCGAGCAAGCGCGGCACCTGTGGGGGGTCCGCTACACCTTTGTGGATCCCGAGGATGACGGGTTTTGGTACATCGAGGGTGAGGTGGATCTGCGCGAGGACCCCTCACCCGAAGGGCCCGTGGTTCGAGTGTTGCGGATCGGGACTTAGGCCTCGGCCTGAGTCAAGCGCTGCGCGCTCGACCTCACCCCAAACGCTCGCTCAGTCGTCCTTCATCCAGTCCGAGAACGGGCGTATCTCGATCTGATCTTCGGGGACGAGGGCCACGTGGCTGTCGTCGTGTTGGTAGGTGACGAGGCCGAGCTCGGGGAAGCGACCGCGGTCGCCGGGCCTGCGATCGCCGCCTTGAAGCAAGACGAGGTCGACGGTGGAGGTGTTGCGCACGAGGTGGGCGGGCCCGTTGGGAGGGAACCCGCAAAAGTCGCCCGGGCGCAGCGCGAGCTCCTCGTCGTCGAAGCGGACCTGACCTTCACCCGAGAGCACGTAGATCCACTCTTCGTTCACGCTGTGGACGTGGAGGGCGAAGCTCTCCTTGCCGGGGGGGATGCGGGCAATGGAGACGCCGAGGTGGGTCAGGCCTGCGCGGTCACTGAGCCGCGTCATGAAGATCTCGGACTGATCATTGAGCGGATGGCTGACGCGGAACTCTTCGCTCGCGTCGAGCTCGCTGGGGCGGACGAGGTGATCTTTGGTGGACATCGTTGGAAGCGGAGCTGTCTGGCGAGCGAGCGGGCGGCCGCGGCCGCCTCGCTCGAGAGGTAGAGCGCGTGGTGGTTCAGCCGGCGGCGGCGACCTTGTTGAAGGTCGTCTGGGTCTGCCAAAAGGAGACCAGGCTGAGCGGGCCGAGGAGCGAGAAGAGGAACAGCATCGTCGCCGTGTGCTCTCCGTTGCTCAGCCTCTCGACGCCCTGGTAGTACTTCCAGGCGTAGAGAAAATTGAGGATGGGGATGAAGACGAAGATGAAGCTGGGTAGCTCGATGCCGCGCTGCTGCATCTCTTCCGAGGTCTTGTACAGCCAGATGATGCCGTAGATCCCGAAGGTGACCATGGAGAGGATGAGGACGGAGATGGGGCTCTTCTCGAACATTGCGTGGGTTCCTAGATGGGTGGGAGTCGTCGGTGGTGCGGCGCGATGATCGCCTGCCCCCTGTTCACTGACAAGCCTGATGATGCGTGTGCTGACACTCATCCTTGGCCGCCAGGCCGCAGCTGGTTGGACCACGTGCTCACAACCGAGCGTGTTGACGACCTCGGCCTTGGGGAACGCCGTTTGGCTCGGTTCGCGGGTCGAGCTGGTCAAGCCCCTTCAGCGGGCGAGGAAGTAGAGCAGCAACGCGAGGACCAGGAGCACGACGATCGGCAGCCCACGCAAGCTCCGGGCCCGTTCGTGCGATGACCTCGACCTCGACCTCGACCTCGACCTCGACCTCGTCCTCGACCACGACCACGGGCGAGGGTGGCGGCTCGAAGTCGAGGCTCGCGTCCGTCTGCGCGCCCTCGTCCCCTGGTCGCTCGCGTGCCCCGAGCTCGCCGGGATCCCCGACCTCGACAGCCGGCTGCACCACGGGCTGCTAGCACCCCGGGCTGCTAGGCGTCCGGGTCTCGTCCGCCGTGTCGCCGCGCGAGCGCAGCCTCGGGCTCGCGCGCGCGCTGGTCGGACGCCGAGCGGGCTTGTAGGCTCCACGCTCATGTCCGCCACGATCGACGACCAGGTCCGCGCGCTGATGCGGGGGACGGACTTCGGTGACGAGGGGCTGCGCGAGACCGCGAGCAGGGAGCTCGCGGAGGCGCTGCGCAGGGCGCAGAAGGAGGGCCGGGGGCTGCGCGTCTACACCGGCTACGACCCGACCCGACCCGATCTCCACATCGGCCACGCCGTGACCCTGCGCAAGATGCGGCAGTTTCAGGACTTCGGCCACGACGTCATCTTCCTCGTCGGGACCTTCACGGCCCAGGTCGGCGATACCAGCGACAAGGCCACCGGGCGGCCCCGCCTCGACGCCGACAGCGTGCGGGAGGCCGGGGAGACCTACGCCGAGCAGGCCTTCAAGGTCCTCGACCGCGAGCGGACTCGGGTCGTGTTCAACGGCGACTGGCTCGCCGAGCTCCCGCTCGCGCAGTTCATCGACGTCGCCGCCCAGTTCACGGTCCAGCAGTTCCTCGGCCGCGAGGCGTTCCGCAAGCGCGTCGACGCCGGCAACCCGATCGGGCTGCACGAGCTGCTCTACGCCCTGCTGCAGGGCTACGACGCCGTCCACCTGCGCGCCGACGTCCAGCTTGGGGCGACCGAGCAGCTCTACAACCTCATGGCTGGTCGGCGGCTGCAGATCCACGCGGGCCAGCCGCCCTGCGTGTGCATGACCATGCCGATCCTCGTCGGCACCGACGGCGTCCGCCGCATGTCCAAGAGCCAGGGCAACACCATCGGCCTCGACGACCCCCCGGTCGAGCAGTACGGCAAGGCGATGAGCATCTCCGACGAGACCATGGTCGCGTGGCTCCCCCACGTGACCCGCTGGGTGCCCGAGGCCATCGACGCCCGGCTCGCCCAGCTGGGCGACGGGACGCTGCACCCGATGGAGCTCAAGAAGCAGCTGGCCCGCGAGATCGTCGCGGCCTACCACGGCGACGCGGCCGCCGACGAGGCCGCGGCGCACTTTAGCCAGGTCCATCAGCGCAAGCAGCTGCCCGACGACATGCCGACCCTCGCCCTGGCCGAGCCGCGCTCGATCCTCGACGCGATCGTCGACGTCGGGTTCGCCGCGTCGCGCAACAAGGCCCGGCGCCTGCTCGACGGCGGCGCGGTCAAGATCGACGGGGTCGCGATCACGGATCACCTCCACGCGCTCCACGGCGAGGCCGTCGTCCAGGTCGGCAAGCGCCGGTTCTTCCGCGTCGCCCCCCAGTAGGGCTGCCGGGCGTACTGCAAGTTTTGGCGACAAAGCCCTCGGCGAAAAGGCCAAGCGAGGCGGCGCGAGGCATTGCACCACGGGCTGCTAGGTCGTCGCTTTTCCATTTCTCCATAAGGCACCTTGCACGAGTCCAAGTTGCCATGTGAACTTAGCGAGAGCCCCTTTGACTACATGAGTCATGTCTGTAACGAGTTGTCCCGCGAGGCGGCGGGGCTCGCTACGGGCGGCGCGGTCGCTCGTTGTCCTCCGACAGGGGTGGCGCTACGCGAGCAGCGGCCCGAAGCGCGACCGATAGGTCGCGAAGTATTCGTCGATGACCTCCGGGGTCAGCCCGAAGTCATCGAGGGAATACTGATGGCGCCCGCTCTTGTGCTGGCGGTTGCGCTCGAGCCACTCGCCGGCCTCTTCGACCGCGACCCCCTCGGCGTTGAAGTCGAGCCGGGCGCCGAGCTTGCGCAGCACGGCGCCCGGCGACGCGACGAGCTCACGATACGAGAGATCCACGAAGCGGTCCGCGGGCAGCTGCTGCCGGGCCCGCTCGAGCGCCTCGAGCCCGCGACCGAGGATGTACAGGCAAAAGCGCCCGATCTCGGCCGGGCGGCGCGGGGAGTCGGTGTCGACGGTCTGCAAGGTCGCGCACAAGCTCGCGAAGGAGGGCACGACCTGGGCGGGCTCGCGGTGGAGCTGGATGATCGTCGCGTCGGGGTACACGGCCAGCAGCGCCTGGGCGTGCCACATGTGAAAGGGATCTTTGAGCGCGAGCCTCGGGACCGCGCCGAGCCGCCGCTGACGACGATGGAGCAGCGCTCGCAGCCACCGCTGGTGGTCGGCGTAGGCCGGGCGCATGTCGCAGGTGCTGAGAAATTGCACGTAGCCCGGCACGAACCACGTGAACGCGTTGGCCATGGTCGAGAAGCTCTTGCGCAGCAGCCAGTTGCACTGGTCGGGCCACGCGGGGTCCATGGGGTGGATGCTGCGAAAGCTCGGCGCGGCGGCGTAGAGCTCGTCGAGCATGGTCGCGGTCTCGCTGCGCTGGGCTCGCTCCCACGCGTCGTCGTCGTGGGCCGAGGCGGCCGGGGCGACGAGCTGCCACAGCGGCGGCGCCCACAGGCCCTCGACCCGGGCGAGGAGGTTGTGGAGCAGGGTCGTGCCGGTTCGCGGGAAGCCGGTGATCACGATCGGCCGCGCGACCTCGAGCTGGGCGATCGCGGGCTCGCTGCGCTCGAGCTCGGCGAGGGCCGCGCGCTCCCCGAGCTGGGCGATGAGCCGCTCGATGGTTCGGGTTCGCCCGGCCGCGCTCAGCCGGGCCTCCTGGCGCAGGGCCTTGGTCAGCGCCGCGAAGGCCGGGCGGAATTCGTCTTCGAGGGGTATGTCCACGGCGAAGCGCTGGGCGGCCGCGCCGAGGAGCTCCTGCTCGTCGAGAGGGTTGGACACCCCCGCACTATACCCTTGCAGAGGAAGGCGAGCAGGAGCGCGAGGACGGGCCAGGTCGGGTCGCGTAGGGGGCCGCGGGGATCGGTGGGCGAGGTCGAGCATCCGCAGCCGCCCGGCTCGGTCCCGGGCTCGAACGCGGGGCCGCAGCTCGCGGCGGCGCCCGAGAGGGGTCCGCTCGCGCAAGCGCTGCTCCACTGACCAGCGGGCTCGAGCGGCGCGCTGGCGAAGTCGCCACAGGTTGCGCTCGGGGCCCAGGTGCCGTCGGCAGCGCGGCAGGGATCGAGATCGAGGCCGGTGTCGAGCTCGGCGTGGATCAGCGCGTCGTCGGCTCGCGCGGCCAGTCCGCCCGCGCCGCAGGTGTCGCCACCGATGATCAGCCCGACGATCCGCCACTCGCCCTCGCGCTCGAACAGCACGGGCCCGCCGGAGTCGCCGAAGCAGCTGTCGTCGCCGCCACCGCCGAGGGTCAGGAGCCCGGCGTCGAGGGCCGAGAGCTCGGTCTCGACCCAGCGTTTGCGCCCGCTGAGCCCCTGCTCGTCCTCCCCGAAGCCCGCGAGCACGACCGCGCCGCCGGGCGCGAGGGCGTCGAGCTCACAGCCGCGGGCGACCGGGACGATCGGCAGCGCGACCGGCTCGGCCAGGCGGCAGTAGCCAAAGTCGCTGGCGTCGACGAGCCCGGTCCACGCGGGGTTGGGGACGCACGCGATGGTCTCGCGCACGAGCGCCGGAGCCGAAGCGTCCTCGCCGAACACGACCGTGGGCGGGGTCAGGCTCTGGGTGCAGTGGGCCGCGGTCAGGACCAGCTCGGGCCCAATTAAAACCGCGGAGCAGCCGGGCTCGGGCAGCCACGCGACCGTTGGCAGCGCGCAGACCTCGGCTGGCTCGCCGCCCCAGATGCCGTGCTCGGTCTTGGGCTCGCTCGCGCTCGCGCTCGCGCTCGCGCTCAGTGTCGTCGCCAGGGTCGTGATCGCCACGATCCGCGCGCGCGTGTGTCGGCGACCCACGCTTCATCATGTCGAATTCACGGCGCCAAAGACAGGGCACAGCGGGGCGAGCGAAGACGAGTCCGATTCTGAGCCCAGGCGGCGTGGGAGCTGGCTCGGGGCCGCGCAGCGGGCCGAGCTCGCGGCTCGCGGCATCGGCAGCGAGGTCAGGGCTGCTGCTTTTGCGGCACCCCAACCTCGACTTCGATCACGTTGAACTCGTTGTAGGGCTGGGGAAGGTAGAGCGAGGTCGCGCTCCAATCACCGATCCCCGAGCCCCACTGCAGCCCGTGGCCGTAGCGGAACGGCTCCCAGCCGACGAAGAGCTCGCCCGCGCCGCCGCCCGCGGGGATCTTGTACAGCCCGCGCGAGTGAAACTCGGCCACGTAGAGGTTCCCGCAGGCGTCGACGCCGAGGCCATCGACGAGGGCGAGGCGCTCGTTGCTCTCATCGGGGCCCTCGCCGTCGGTCTTGGTCCCGGCGCCGCCGCCTTGATTGGGCGGCGGTGCCGGGCCGGGGTCGCCGAACAGCGGCAGCGTGCCCCACTCGATCGGCTCGCCCGCTTCGCCGCCCGGCCCGAGCGGGACCCGGTAGATGACCTCGCTTCGGCCTCCGACGAACAGGGCGTCATAGTCGCGATCGAAGCTGACCCAGCGCGAGACGAAGCCCGGCGCGTCGAGCCAGACTTCGGTCTCGCCGGACTCGGCGTCGACTCGCACGATGCGGGTCTCGTCGCCAATGTAGATGTTCCCGTCGAGGTCCTCGACGAGCCCGAAGGGGTACACGAGGTTACTGGCCAGGACCGCCGAGCTGCCGTCGGGGCTGAAGACCAGGACGCGAAAGAACATCTCCTGGACGACGGCGATCCGGCCATCCGACAATTGCCGCACGGCCGCACGACCGGCGGCGCCGGGCACCCACAGGGCCGGCTGGCCATCGGCGCTCGAGGTCTTGAACAGATCCTGAGTGTTGCTGCCGACGAGGTTGCCCTGGTCGTCGAAGGCCACGTCGGCGGCGGCGATCGGCCCGTCGAGCTGGCGGATCCAGGGCCCGGGCAAGTTCGCGCAGTCGTAGGTGACGCCCCCGGTGGTGTCGTCCGAGTCGGTCGACGTTGACGCTTCGCTGTCGGTGTCGAGCGCCCCCCCTGGGTCGGTGCACGCCGAGATCAGCGACAGGACGAGCGAGCCCAGCGCGCGGGCTGCATGTTGGGAGCGGGCGCCCATCGGATCGGCGAGGCGCTCAGGCCCGGCGGCGACGAAGGCCAGGCACGAGCAGGAGCAGCGGCAGCGCCAGGAGGCTCCACGGCGACATCGGCCGGTCGCTGACGCTGCACTTCCCGCCCCCCTCGCCGCCGTCTTGGTCTCCGGACTCGCCGGACTCGCCGGACTCGCCGGTCTCGCCCATATCGACGGGCGGGACCTCCTCGTCGACATACACGGTCACGCCCGCGGTGACGCCGATGTCGGCGACGACCTCGAGCTCGTGGATGCCCTTGGCGAGCTCGATGTCGGGGTAGACGCAGCCGTCGGCGCACTCTTGCTCGCCGAGCGAGTCGCCATTGACGAAGACCTCGACGGTCGCGATCGGGCCGTCGTCGAGGCCCTGGTAGACGCCGACCTCAGCCTCGAAGGTCGCGGGCGCGTCCTCGAACGAGGCGTTGGGCAGGGGCGAGACGAACCACACCGACGAGAAGTCACCTCCGAGTCCGTTATCGCCCGCCTCGGCGGCGAGCGCGTTGCTGGAGGCGAGGCCGAGGGCGGCGGCCGTCACGACGAGGAGCAGTCGCTTACGCAGGTGCACTGTCTCCTTGTGCCATGAGCGCCGCGCTCGATCAGCTCGGAGCCAAAGAAACGAGCAGAACGGCGTTTGGACGGATCTGCGCGGCAGTCGAGGGGGACCCACGCGCGCTCGCCTGCCTGCGTGGGGTGTCTCGTCGTCGCCGACGAACCTACCCATATCTACTCAACGAGGTAGGCCCCTCGGGTCACCGGGGCAAGGCACATGCAAGAAATATAGCGTGATGCTCCGACGTGCGGCGCGGCCAGGGGCAGCTAATCCCCCAAGCCCGGGTGCGGTCGGGCCTGCTTGACCCACAGCACCGGCTCGTCGAATTCATCGACGTCATCGAACTTGAACTCGACATCCATCGCATACCACCCGTCTTCGTTGGGCGGGTAGATCCCGGCGAAGTAGCTGTGGATCGCGTCGAGGGCAGTCCCGAGCTCGTAGAGCTCGGCGTTGGTCAGGACCTTCTCACCGGGCGCGACCAAGTTCGAGTGGGCGATGTAGACCACGGGCTGACCGGGGAAGTCGAAGTGATAGATGAGCTGGTCCGTGCTCACCCCGGGGCTCGGCTTGACGACCGAGGCGCCGCCCTCTTGGACGTTGATGTAAAAGCCCGGCTCGGCGCCTGACTGATCGAAGATGTTGGCGGTCAGGGCGACGCCGTTGGCCTCTTCGTCAGGGAACGAGCGGTGGACGAGCAGCGCCATGCCGACGGCGGTGTGCTCGATGCCTCGGTACTCGCGCTCCTCGAACGCGCGGAACGACCACACGCTGGCCCAGACCTGCTTGATCGCGGCCTGAAAGGGATCCTCGGCCGACATCGCGTAGCCGCTCTTGGACGTGTAGAGGCCCGCGCCCGTGAAGCCCTCGAGGTCCTCGGCGTTGGTGCTCGAGCGAAAGCGCATGCGCAGGCCGGGGTAGTCGGCGTCGAGCTTGGCGAGGACGGCGGCCTCGAATTCGGCGTTGAGGGGCGCCGCGACCATGTCGTCGCGGAGGCTCGCGAGCATGGTGTCGCGGGTCTGCGCGTCGTCGCGGAAGCTGTCGTCGGCCAGCAGCTGCGCGATCCGGACGTCAAAGCCGTGCTCGACCAAGAACTGATCGTAGAAGTAGATCGGGACCGCGAAGGCCTTGGGCGGGTTGAGGTTGGCGCCGATCTTGGCCAGGACCGCGTAGTTGCTGGCCTTGCCGCCGAAGGCCGGGACCGCGGCGTCGATCGCCGCCTCGTCGTCGAGCATCGGGTCGAGGAGCTCCTCGATGTCGGTCAGCGCCTGGACCGAGAGATCCTTGGCCGGCACGCCGAGCGGGGCCGGGCGGTGCTCCTGCCACCAGGCCTCGGCCTGGGCGGCGCTGACCTCCTCGATCGTCCAGTCGTCGGCGGTGACCACAAAGCGCACCCACTCGCCCTCGAGCGCGCGCAGCTCCTCGTCGGTCCACGCGCCGGCGAGGGCGATGTTGGGCGTGCCGCGGCTTTGGCTGAGCACGTTGATGTGGGACAGCGGGGTCTGAAAGGCCTCGGTGATGATCCCCGAGACCACGGAGATGTCGTTGGGGACCTTGTCGAGCACGACGAGGTCGCGAAAGCCAAGGTAGGCGCTGTCGAGCTCCGCGGAGCTGACGAACACGAGCTTGGCGTAGGTCTCACCGGTGTTGAGGATCTGGACCTCTTGATCGGCGTAGAGCGCTTCGGTCGTGATGACTTTGACCCACTCGGGCAGCTCCTCGGCCTCGTGCTCGACGGCCTCGGAGGTCGGATGAAAGTAGAGACGCTCACCAAAAAAGCTGTTGTCGCGGATCTTGGCGTAGGCGGCCGCGATCATCTTGGCGCTGGCGGTGTCGTAGGGCGAGATCTCGTAGGTCCACTTGTCGGGCCCCTCGTAGTAGGTGATCGCGCCGAGATAAAACCTGCGGCCTGGCGAGTAATACTCGGATTGGTTGAAGTCGCCGAGCTGGGGGACGATCGGCTTACCCTGGCCGGAAAGGTGCTCGAACGCGAAATCCCAGTGGATCGGGTAGCGGTCGCTGTTTTGAACGTAGAGCTGATCGTCGAAGGTGTCGACGAGGGTCTTCGCCGAGTAGGCGTTGACCTTGGCTGAATTGAGCGGCTTGGCGGCGAGCCGATCGAAGTCTTCGCGGCACCCGAGGGTCTGGCTGGAGTCGGGGTCCTGATCGGTGATCGCGCAGACCTGCGCCTCGGGGCCCGGGTCGCGACACGCGAGCAGGACCGGGGCCAAGCTCAGACTCAGCAACACGCGGCGCAGGTGAGGTCGTGCTTGCATCAAGGTCTACACGCAGGTCTGGGTCATGAGCTCGCAGCTGAGGCCGTCGGGACAGTCGCCTTCATCGACGCAGGGCGTGTGCCCGCTGACCTCGAGGGTCGCGCTGCGGTGGGACCGGACCTCGAGCTCCACGCAGCCCGGGTCGGCCTCGATCGAGTCGACGGTTCGACGGTAGGCGTGGCCGGTTGGAAAGCCCGAGGTCCCGGCGTCGAGCAGCGCGTCGATGATCGCGGCGGGGACCTCGAAGCTGCCGCTGTCGGGGCCCTCGCAGACGAGGGTCGAGGGCGAGAGCCCGTGTTGATCGATGTTGATCGTCAGATAAAAGCGCGCCTCGCCGTCGACTTCGGGGGCCCAGCTGACGATGAGCGGTTTTCCGGCCTCGATCCTCCAGGTGTCGTCGCCGAGCTCGAGCGGCGCGAACGCGCGGCCGCTGAGCTCGAGCGGGCCGATCTCGCCGCCCGTGCTGGTCAGCTTGATCGCGCCGCCGGGGCTGAACGCGGGGTGGGGCAAGGTCGTGTCGAAGTAGCGCTTGTCGGCGCGCGGGCTCATCACGAGCTCGACCTCGAGGCCGGCGATCGTGACCGCTCCGGTCTCGACGCGCTCGGGGTAGGGGATGCAGGTGCCCGCGTGGGTGCAGGCCTCGCCGTTCGCACAGGCGGGATCGCAAAAGGGGTTCTCGCGGGCGAGCAGCCGACAGCCGCCCTCGGCCGCGGTCTGCTCGACGATCGTCGACGGGATCACGGCCTCGTAGATCTCGCCGTCGACGGCCGAGTAGTCCGGCTCGTGGACGATCCTGAACAGCCCGACGCGCTCGTTGAGCGGACACTCGCCGTCGAGGGGACCCGGAGCGACGGTGCCCGTGTCGGCCTCGCTCGACTCGCCGTCGTCGCTGCAGGCTGCTGCGCACAGCGAGGCGAGCAGGCCGCCGGTCGAGGCGAGCGCGCGCAGATTGCGATGGAACAGCGACGAGCGAGACCAGGGGCGCATGGCGATAGCTTCACCCAGCGTAGGATCCGGCCTTTTCTCGGGCAAGGGTGATACCGTCGCCGCATGTTCGCACCTCGCGTTCGCTTTGTACCGCGGCTGAGCGCGCTGGCCTGCGCGGCCCTGCTGTGGGTCTCGGCTTGCCAAAAGCACGGCGGCAAGGACACCGACGGCCAAGCTTCGGGTGACGGTCAGGCGGGCGACGGGGATGGTTCGAGCGCCAGGGCCAAGGACGATCGGATCCCCGAGCTCTCGGGCGCGCCGGTCGGCCTCCAGCCTGGCTATGTCGACGGCGCCTTGTTCTACGCGAGCTGGCGGGCGGGCGCGATGCAGGAGCTGCTCCACTCGCTGCCGATGTCGCCGCGCGAGGTTCGGGATGTCGCCGAGCTCGGGGCGCTGATCGGGGCCGACCTGCGCGTCGACGACGTGCTCGCGCACCTCGGCGTCGACCCCGACGCGCGGATCAGCATGTCCGTGCGCCCGGTCCTGACCTGGTCGGCCGAGCTGCGTGATGCCGTCGAGAACGACAGCCCGGCCTTGAAGGAGCTCGAGGGTCGCGGGGGCAACCACGTGAGCGTGGTCGAGATCGCGCCCAAGGCCGGCGCGGCGGTCGAGGAGGTCGCGCCGAGCGAGGTCCCGCTGTCTCCGGCGGCGCGCGAGCTCGAGCGCAAGGCCAAGAGCCTCGGCGTCCACGCCCGCGTCCACCTGCCGGTCGCGACGCCGGGAAAGATCGATCGCGTCGTCGGGCTGATGGCCAGGGAGCTCCAAGATCCGCGCTGGGCCACGACCTGCGCCGCGCTCGGTCCGACCCGCGCGTGCGGTGGCGAGAGCGACGGCGTGATGGTCCTGCGCGACGTCCCCGGCGGCCTCCAGCTCGACCTGCTCCTGACCTTTGTCGGCGACTACGAGACGCCCGATGACGAGTTTCGCCGGGCGCTGATCCAACAAGCGCTGACCGTGCCCGCGGCCGCGTCGGCGCCCGCGCTCGCGGCTCTGCGCGGTGACGCCGTGATGTTGGTCGATGGCCCGGGCGTGGTCTCGGCCCTGCGCGGCGCGGCCCTGGCCCGGGTGATCCGGGGGCTCTCGGCGCCCGAGGAGATCTACGGCCTCGACCGCTTGCGCGAGCGCGAGGGCGCCCTCGAGCGGCTCCACGACACCGAGCGCATGTTCGAGGGCGTGACCGTCGAGCTCGCGCTGTCCGGCGACAGCATGGTCGCAACGGGCAAGTGGCTGGCGAGCGACTCGGGCCGCCAGCGGATGGCCGCGGTGTTCGAGCTCAGCGAGATCGACGCCGACGTGCCCAGCATCGCGGCCCTGTGCGAGGGCGCGCTCTTGTGCGGGCGCAGCCGCGGGCTCCCGGACCGCGCGCGCTTCTCGAGCCTGGCGAGGGGCGTCTACGCCGACCCCGAGGAGCTCGCGCGCCTCCTCGACCGCCACGAGGACGAGGCCGCGGCCGTGCTCATGCTCGAGACCTGGCCCAACGCGATCGGGAGCCTGGCCCAGCTGCCCGGCAAGGTGTTCGAGGCGCCCGAGTCCTTCGTCGTCCAGAACGTGATCGACGTGAGCTCGCGGGTCCTCGGCGCCGGGTTCTCGATCCGCTCGCTGAACGAGACCCGCCACACCGTGACCGGCGACTGGGTCGGCTACGCGCGGATGAGCGCCGCGGATCTGTCGACGCTGCGTGGCTTCTTGCAGATGGTCGACGCGCGGATGTCCCCGACCTCGCTGTCCGGCGTCGAGGGGCGGGTCGAGTTCACGCCGATCCCCGACTCCGACGTGGCCGGCAACTTCTACGAGATCTTCGACCCCCCGGCCGCGACCGGGGCGTGGGGCTGGGCCGTGCTCGCCGACGGTGACGACCGCGTGCGCTGGCTCGCCGGCCTCGCCCACGACGACGGCGCGGTCCCGCTGCTCTACCTCGAGGCCGTGGATCTGTGGCGCTTGTTCGCGTCCTTCGACGAGCTCCGCGAGGACTCGAGCTTCGCCCAGAGCTGGCTGTCGCGGCGGTGGATCCGGGGCCAGGTCGGGCTTGGCGCTGACGGTGCGCCCGAGGTCCGCGTGGCCATGGGCAAGCTCGAGTGAGCCTCGCAATGGCGCGGATCGCAGCGGGCGTGGGCTTGGGGGTCGCGCTGGCCTTGCTCGGCTGCCGACGCGAGCACAAAGGCGAGGACGCGCGCGAGCAAGCGATCGAGGCCGCGCCGACGAGCGCCCAACCCGAGCCCGTCGACGCAGCCGAGCCCGAGCTCGGCGCCTACCTCGAAGGCGCGCTGATCGAAGCCAGCTGCGACACCACGACCCTCGCCCGCCTCGCGCGCTCCCTGCCCCGGCCGAGCCCGACGCGCTCGCCCCTCGTCGGTGTGTTTGGCGGGATCGTCGACGCCTTCATCGGGGATCCGGGCGCGCGCCTCGACGCCCTCGGCCTGCGCAGGGACGCGCAGGTCCGGGTGTCGATCCGCGCCCTCGACGGCCGCGCCGCGGCGGTCCGCAAGCTGCTCGGTGAGCTCGCCGGTGACGCCGAGCCCAAGCCCGAGCTGCTCGCGCGCTTGTCGAGCGAGGGCCGGACCCTGGGCGTGCACCTGCGGGCCTCGCTGCCGACCCGCGACCGCGCCCGGCTGCTGCGGGCGCTCGCGCTGCTGACGGTCACCGACGACGACCTCGGGATGTGGGCCGACGCCTGCGAGAGCCTGGCTCGGGTCGCGCTGTGCTCCGGGCGTCCGCGGCTGTTGCTGTGGGCCCGGGCCGAGGGGGAAGATCGGGTCCGGGTCGACGGGGTCTATCTCTTCTACGAGGGGGCCGAGGCGGCGGATCTCGACCGCGCGCTCGCGCGAGCTGACCGCTGGCCGGGCCGGACCGACGCGCCCGAGTTCGACGACCCCCGCAGGCGCGCCGCGGCCTCGCCTGCGCCCCTCGAGATCCTGATCCACGCAGGCCCGACGCTCGCGCTGCTCGAGGCCGAGGCCCTCGCCGACGCCGTGGTCGCGTTTGGCGGCGGCACAGATCAGCCCTTCGAGTATCCCGTGTATCTCGACCGCGAACGCGCGCTGCGGGAGCTCTACCCCGAGCAGCGTGTGTTCGACGGCCTCGGGCTCGCGCTCGGCTACGACGACGATCGCCTGACGCTCGGGCTGCGCTGGCTCGAGGCCGCGCGACCCTCCCGGAGCCTCGCCGAGCTGTTCGCCCCGATCGTCGAGCGCGGCACCTTGCCCGTCGTCCACGGCGACTGCGAGGCCGCGCAGGCCTGCGTGCGGATCGGCGGGCTGTCGAGCATGGCTCGCTTCGTGCCGCTGGCCCAGGGAGCCTTCGCCGACAGCACGGGCGTGACCCGAGTCTTGCGCCAGGCGGGCGAGCGCGGGCAGATCCTGCTCGGGCTGAGCTCGTGGCCCAACCTGCTCGGGACCGCCGGCGCGATCGCGACGCAAGATCAGGGCATCCTCGGTCGGGCCCAGTCGGCGCTGCTCGGCGACAGCTTCGGGCTCGGCCTGTTCTTGCTCGAGCTCGGCGACGATCCGGCGGCGAGCGTCGGCGAGCGCTGGGTCGGCTACCTCCGGGTCGGGCCCGAGGTCCTCGCCGCGGTCCGGCCCCTCGCGACCTTGGCAGGGATCTCACCGCACCCCGTCGAGCTCGCCGGGGTCGAGGCCGCGGTCGAGAGGGCCAGCTACGACGAGGTGTCGATGTACCTCGTCGACGAGCACGCCCGGCCCGGGGGCTTCGGCGGCTGGCTGCTCGCGGCCGACGCGGACGAGCGCGTGCGCTGGCTGCTCGAGACCCCGCGCGAGGCCTCGTCGGTCCACGAGCTCGAGCTCGTCTGGTACCTGCGCGTGGCCGCGCTCGGGCCGATCGCCGCCCGTGAAGAGCTCGCCTACAGCGAGGACCCGCCGGTCCGCGAGTGGCTCGACGGCCGCAGCCTCGAGCTCCGCGCTCGGTTCACGGCCGAGGGGCCCCGCGTCGAGCTCGAGCTCGGCGACGCGGGTCAGTGAGTGAGGGCAGCGAAGCGCGCATCGTCGACCGAGCGCAGGCCGAGCGGGGCCTTCGCTCGGCGCCGCGAGCTCATCGCCGACGCGGCGTGGACGGCCGAAGCCCGCTGACGAGCGCGGGCCCGGCCGCCTCCGCTCACGGGCAGACGTCGGCCCCGCGGGTCGTCGGGTCTTGGCGGGGGTCGCCGTCGATGTCGACGCTGACCTCAGCGTGAGCTGCGGCCTGGCCGGGGCCCGCGCAGTCGCTGAGGTGAAGGTCGCCCTCGGCCGGCGCGACAAACCATGCGCCCGCGTCGTCGGCCTCGCCGAGGTTGTCGACGAGCTCGGCGTTGGCCCCGTCGCGGGCCCGGATCATGCGGTTGGTCAAGTTGCCGTGGAGGGTCAAGTTGGCGGTGTTGCCCCAGCGGTACTCAATCCCGCTGCCGTAAGCCTCGGGGTGGCTGAAGTAGACGGTGTTGTGAGCGACGAGGGTGTCGATCGCCCGCTCGACGCTGATGCCGACGTCGTGCTCGCCGCTACCGGCGTGCTCGGAGTAGACGGTGTTGTTGAGGATCCGGGACCCGTGGACCTCGGACACGAACCCGATGCTGATACCGCGGGCACAGTTGACGATGCGGTTGCGCTCGATCAGGTGGCCCGATCCGGCCTCGCTGTCCCACATGTGGATCGCGTGCTCGGCGAGGCCGCCGGTGTAGGTCATGCCGCCGTCTTGTTGGCCGTGGGCCGGGTGCGGGGTCTCGGTGTCGCAGTAGATGCCTTCAAAGTAGGAGTCGTGGATGTGCCAGTTGGTCGAATCGTGGGTGTCGATTCCGCCGGTGTAGCAGCGCGTGTTGCTATTTTGGGCCCCGTAGCCCCACACGTTCTCGCGGCCCGCGTCGGTCATCACAAAGCTCGAGCACGAGATCTCGACGCCATCGATGACGCCATCACCCGAGCTCGCCTTGATGAACTGCTGGCCGCCATCGATCAGGTGAACGTTGTGGACCAGCGCGTCGTCGCCGTCGGGCCAAAAGTGGATGAGGTGGAAGATCGAGCGCTGGACCGTGAGGTCGGCGATCACAACCCCGGGCGCGGCCACGGTCACCAGCGCCGACTGGCCGCCGTGCTTGAGGTAGCCCGAGTCGAGGATGACCGCGCTCGGGTCCCCGCTCTCCGAGCGGATCGTGATGTTGGGGGTCGTGATGTAGACGCCGGTGTAGTTGTTGGGCCCGGCCTCGGCGAGGGTGTAGGTCCCGTCAGCGAGCACGATGGTGTCGCCCTCGTTGGCGCTCGATACGACCGCGCGCAAGGTCGTGGTCTGGCCGTCGAGCTCGACCTCGCCGGGCCCTGCAGGGCTGACGAGGAGCTCGGCGCCCGGGCGCGGCGGGAGCTCGACGTCCTCGCACAGCGAGGGCATCGCCGGGTCGCCGTCACCGTCGCCGTCGCCGTCGCCGTCGCCGTCGCCGTCGCCGTCGCCGTCGCCGTCGTTGTCGCCGTCGCCGCTCGGGTCGCCGTCACCATCGCCATCACCGGTCGCCGGGTCGCCATCACCGTCGCCGCTCGGGTCGCCGTCACCGGTCGTCGGGTCGCCGTCGCCGTCGCCCACGGTCTCGCCCGCCGAGCCATCTTCGGCGCTCGAGTCACTACACCCAAGCGAGGGCCCTAGCGAGGCTACGAGGAATGCGAGAGTGGCGAGGCGCGACGACAGTGCATCAGGGGGAGTCATGGCCGCGGATGGTACCGACTGCCCGCGCTCGGCGCGACCTTTCCGACGAATTTTCACGTTGGTGACGAAGCTGCGCAACCTGACAGTCTCGTCGTGGCCGAAACGCTCCGCTCCTCCGGGAAGGTCTCGCTCGTCGTCGCGGCCTCGCGCGTGCTCGGCCTCGTCCGCGAGGTCTTGTTCGCCCCCTGTCCGTCCGAACAGCGCGTGTTCGATGGGCTCGGCCTCGGGCCCACTCGACACCCCCGAGGTCGAGGACCCCGGTCACGAAGATCTAGCAGCCCGGGCTGCTAGCAGCCCGGGCTGCTAGGTTGTGGTTCTTCGTCCGACACCCAATTGCATGGGAGTTGGCGAGGGCACGATCGCGCTGAACGATCGTAGCCCTCGCCGATGGTCACGGATCAAGACGATCCGAGATCTCGCAGCTCCGCATCAATCTTCATTGGTGCGGTAGCTGACGATTTGGTCGCCTGTGCCCATGCTGCACTCGATCACGTAGTGCCCGTAGTCGAATTCGATAAATCCGTTCAGGGCGAACTCCAGGGTCTCGAGCCCGCCCGTTGTGGTCTGCACTGAGGACGCGTTGCTCGAGGTGCCGTCGACCGACACAGCCCAAACGGTACACATCACCGGATCTCCGTGATGACTGTTGTTATCGTACGTGCGAACTCGTACGAAGTCGAGGTTCCCGTTGGGGTCGTCGCGTACCACCGGACACATGTACGTCTGCAGGTTTCCTGTGTTCTCGATGAACTCGGGGTTGCTGCGATCCGTTTGGCTGTACCTGTTCAGCGACATGCACGCGTGGCCCGAGACGATCTTGTTGTCGGACGCCATCGCGGACTGAGTCCCGAAATCACCGATGGCGACCCCTCCCAGACCAAGAACCGAGATGGCGACGAAGCCGACGACGGCTCGCATGCGACTGTTGCTTTCCTGTTTGCACTTCATAGCTACACCTTTTTCTGTCTGTGTTCCCATGATTGGGGTTTTCTGTGTGTTATTTCATGCCAGTTGTTTAGCTGTCCCTCGAACGCTGCTTACCGTGCCTACCCAGCCGAGCTCGGCTCGGCGCGCGGCAACGAGTGTCCGTCCCGCGCGAGGTAGGCCACGGTTCGAGCGCCGGCACCCGATTCGGGCTCGTGACGCATGAAGAAACCATGCGACAGGCCGAACACGACAAGCCAGTTCACGTGGCCGGTACCGTCGTCGCCCGGCGGGTGCTCGATCTCGGCGATGCAGAGCGTGGTCTTGCAGACCGTGGAGATCAGCGTCGCACCGGACGGCCCGTGGGCGGCGAGCCCCTCGGCGATCTGGAGTTCCACCGCCGGGGCCCAGTCTGGGTCCACGGCCTCGCGCTCCGCGGCGGCGGTAATCGCGGCCGCTCGGCGCTCGGCAATGTCACGATCACGGGCGATCATCTCCTCGAGATCTGGTTCCTCGTAGTCCTCGAGGTCCTCGGCCACCGCATCATCCACGCGCTGGCGATCTCGCTCCAATATCACGCGAAGACGAGCGACATCTTCCCTCAGTGTGGCGATCTCCAGTTGGCTCTCGGAGCCTGCGAGATGTCGTGCATTCGCGGAGTGAGGGGTCCCCGAGTCGCTTATCAATGCGCCGGCCAACGCGCCGCCGAAGCATACTAGCGAAAAGAATGAGATCTGGGCGATTGCCTTCATCTGCCATTCCTCGTCGTAAGGCCCCGAAATCGATGATGAGCCATGGTCGCCGCGCAGTTTGCTCGATATGAATGGGCGTCATGCTTTACAAGTAGCGCATTGCGCCATGTCTCATCATGTAGCTCGAAGCGGTCGAATAATGCCTTTGCTAGAAATCTCGGGGCGAGAGCCATGTCGACACATTAGCATCGGGTGTTCGGCGCGACGGCAGCAACGGCTGCGGTGAGATTGCCGCCTTAACTGAGAGACTGCGTGCCTCCTTTTCTCGGGCCCAAATGGGTAGCGGGAAGCGCCATCCCGAAAACTGGAGGGCAATCCCAATGGCACGATGTGACATTTGGTATAGGGCTCGAACTCCTCGGGTTGGCGGTGCTCGTCGCCGTTTGGACGCGAGGCCGGCGAGCACGCTGCGGTCGCGCGAGCCTTAGCCACGACAGCGACCAGCAGCTCCTTGCTCGAGACTTTGGCCAGCATGACCAGAGTCGAGCGCCGACCGTTGGAGCCGACCGAAGGAGCCGACCGAAGGAGCCGTGGACCGCGTGCGAGACCTCGTGAGCGATGAGGTGCTGACCGAGCGGGTGCGAAGGTCGCGAGGCTCCACGCGCGAACAGCAGGTCGCTGCCGAGGATCATCGCCTCGGCCCCAGCCAAAGCATTCAACGCACTGGCCAAGCCCCCCGATGACTCCGGAGCTGTGCGAGGCACCTGACGGCCTGGCGTGCACCGGGCGTCGGGCCCTGACTCGCTCGCGTCGGGTCCATCGCCCCAAGGGGGTGGCTCGTGCCGCGCCCGGCGTTCACATGTTCAATGATGATACTGGTCTCGGTACTGTTGACCTCGGCCTTCGCGGCGGCCTGGCTCGACGGTGACGAGGAAGAGGCGCTGCGGGCCTGCTTTGACGAGTGGGTCCGCGGCCCGGCGCAGCTCGACGACGGGGGCGGCGTCGACGTGCGGTTGAACACTGTTGTACGCAGCAATTGCTTTTGCGCGTCGCTCGGATCCGCGTAGGATCGAGCCATGAGCCGCCCGACCCTGTTTCTGCTCGCCCTGCTGCCCACGCTCGCCGCCTGCTCGCACTGGGGGGAGGCCGACTACCTCGGCTTTGGGTTCCCAGATTTCGTCGACGATCTCGTCGACTTCGAGAGCGGCGACCTGATCCTGCGCGGGTCCCCGCTGTGCCCCGAGATCGAGTTCCGCCGCGATGACGACGGCACGCAGCGCTACCTCAGCGGTGACGAGAGAGAGGCGCTGCGGGCCTGCTTTGACGAGTCGATCAGCGGCCCGGCGCAGCTCGACGACGGGGGCTGCATCCACTTCGACGGCCCCGGCGAGGTCGTGTGGGAGCTGACCCCCGACAGCTGCGGGGACCAGACCGAGCGGATGCGCTTCACCGTCGTCGAGCCCGACCCCGCCGCGCAGCTCGGCTTTGACGAGTGGCGCCTGCGTCTGGTGCAAGAGAGCGTCGTTGAGGGCGAGGTCCTCGGGCTCGCCCCGGGGCGGAGCGTCGAAGAGCTGCAAGAGTCTCCGGGCGCGGCCCGGCGGGTGTTCGCCGGGCAGCTCGACGCCCCGCTCTTGCGCCTCGACGACAGCGGCGGCCGGGTGTTTTGGATGAATTCCGATGTCAGCCTCGAGCTCGTCGGCGAGGGCGTCGAGGCGGTCGCCCCGATCCCCTCGGACGACCCCGAGCTGAACGAGTGGGTCATGCTCGGCGAGCAGCCGCTGACCCTGGCCCCGGGCAGCAGCGGCCGCGTGCGCGCGACCCTGGCCAGCGGTGAGGTCTACGAGTCGCCCGAGCTCATCGCCGTGGGCCTGACCGAGGCCGCGAGCCTCGATCTGGTCGTCGCTGACACCTACGCCTTTGCTGATGTCCGCGACGCCGAGGGGCGGCTGATCCACGGCGCGCCGATCGAGTGGAGCGTGGTCGAGGGCGCGCTGGCGATCACGCCGGGGAGCCTGGTCTGGGAGCTACGGACCGGCGAGTACGCCACGCTCCACGACGGCAATTGCGAGCCCGCGCCCGCCGAGCCCGAGCTGCGCCGCGCGGTCGTCCGCGCGCGTCTCGGCGCCCTCGAAGACACGATCGAGTACGAGTACCTGGTCGAGCCAATCGAGGAGCCGGACTTCGGATCGCTGCCCGAACCCGACGAGGACTGCATGTACGGCGAGGCGCCCGAGACGCCCGAGACGCCCGAGGAGCAAGACGAGCCGGCCGAGGGCTGCGGGTGCTCGAGCGAGGGCGGCGGATCGCCGCTCGCGCCGCTGGCCTTTGGTCTGGGCGTGCTCGCGCTGCTTCGCCGCCGGGCTTAGACCAGGCGGGTGGGCTCGCTCTCGGGGTCGTAGATCTCGACCCGGTCCCGACCGTTGCGCTTGGCCATGTACAGCGCCGCGTCGGCGGCCTCGACCAGCGCGGTCGCGCTCGGCTCGAGCAGCATCGAGAGATCCGCGACCCCGAGCGAGACCGTGACCTCGACGTCGCGGCCCGCGATCTTGATCGGCGTGCCGCCGACCAGCTCCTTGATGCGGTGGGCCGCCCGCGAGGCTCGGAGCGCGTCGACGTCGCGGCAGATCAGCACGAATTCCTCGCCGCCGTAGCGGGCGAAGATGTCTTCGGACCGGGTCGTACCCTGGACGCGCTCGGCGAGGTCGCGCAAGACCGCGTCCCCGGCCGGGTGCCCGAGCTCGTCGTTGACGCGCTTGAAGAAGTCGACGTCGAAGATGACCAGCGACAGCGGCTTGCCGTGGCGCAGCGCGAACGCGACGTCGCTCTCGAGCCGGTTGTTGAAGTAGCCGCGGTTGAACACGCCGGTCAGGCGGTCGCGCAGCGCCGACTCGTAGAGGCTGCGCTGAAAGTCCTCGTCGATGTCGTCGTGGTAGGTGAAGCGCAGCACGCTGCTGGCACCGATCTGGATCTTGTCGCCCTCTTGCAGGGGGTAGCGATCCACGCGCTCACCGTTGGCGAAGGTCCCGTTGGTCGAGCCCGCGTCGGACAGGAAGTAGTCACCCTCGTCGAACTCGACCTGGGCGTGGGATCGGGAGATGCCCTCGTCGTTGATGCGGACGTCGGCGTGCAGACCCCGACCGATCGATGTGCGGCCATCGTTGAGCGGGAACATCTCGCCCATGCGATCCCCGGCGAGCACGACCACGAACGCGCGCTTGGTCCCCTGCTCACGCTTCTGAACGTGGGAAAGGTCGTCCGAGTCCAACACGACGGTCGTCTTCGACATCCAGCTGACGATCCTAGGGGCGTCGCCGACCAGATCGCAAGCGCGCTGTTTGTTCCGCGCCCACCAGCGAGCGGAGATCACGCCCCCTGAGCCCCAAAATTGGCTCAGGGGCGCTCAGATGCACGCTCAGGCCAGATCTTCGCCGGCCCGGGCCCGCGCGGCTCGCTCGTCGGTCCAGTCGGCGAGGGCCTGGAGGGGCCGGCCGGCGTCTGCGAAGGCCGCCGCGATCTCGCGGCACTCGTCGGTCAGCTCGCGGATCCGCACGGCCGCGGCCTCGCGCAGGGCCGGCTGGTCGTCGTCGAGGATGTCGTCGGCGTGCTGGAAGGCGACGCCGAACGCGAGGCCGAAGCGCTCGAGCTTGGCGACCGTGTCGAGGTCTGCCCCGCCCGAGAGCGCGCCGAGCCCACCGGCTGCGGCGAACAGCCCGCCGGTCTTGAGCGCGTGGACCTGCTCGAGCAGATCGAGGCTCGGGATGTCCTGGCCGGCCTCGAGGTCCATGGCCTGGCCGCCGACCATGCCGTCGATCCCGGCGTGGCGGGAGAGCAGCGTGACCGCGTGGGCGACGAGCGAGCGCGGGATCCCGACCTCACCCGAGACGAGCACGCGGAAGGCCTCGGTCAGGAGCGCGTCGCCGACCAGGATCGCGTTGCCCTCGCCAAACTCGACGTGGACCGTGGGTTTGCCCCGGCGCTCGACATCGTTGTCCATCGCCGGGAGATCGTCGTGGACCAGCGAGTAGGCGTGGATCAGCTCGAGCGCGCAGCCGGCGGGGAGCGCGTGGCTGACCTCGCCGCCGACCGCCTCGCACGCGGCGATCGTCAGGACCGGGCGCATGCGCTTGCCGCCGATCAGCACGGCGTAGCGCATCGCCTCGCGCAGTCGGCCGGGGTCCTGGCCGTCACGGGGCTCGGGCAGGAGGGCGTCGAGCGCGGCGTTGGTCGCGGCCTGGCGCTGGGCGAGGTAGGACTCGAGGTTGAAATCACTCATTTGAATCGGTCTCCGGTTCGTCGTCGTCGGCGTAGTCCTCGTCGTCGGCGAAGGGCACGATCTGGTCGTCGGCGAGCAAGATCTCGATGCGCTGCTCGACCGACGCGAGCAGCTGCTCGCCGTCGCGGACCAACTTGACGCCCTCCTCGAAGCGCGCGAGCGCTTGCTCGAGCGGGAGCTCGCCGCCCTCGAGCTCGCGCACGACCTGGTCGAGGCGACCGAGGAGCGCCTCGGCGCTGGCCCCCGTTGGCTGGCCCTCCGACTCGGATCCTGCGCCCTCGCGCGCGGCCTTGCGGCCAGCTTTGCGCGGCGCCTTCTTGGATTTGGCTGGACCCGCCATCTTCGCGCGGTGTACCGACGCCGGCACCCTCCGTCAACGCCATCGGGGGCGGCCTGTGACGCGGCGCGCTAGACTCCGGACCGGCGCCGCCGCCCCTGCGCACGGCTTCACGTCGCCTTGCCTGGCCACGGGCGCGCGTCTTCGCGGCCTTGGTTGCCGGGCCTCGGTCGTCGTTATAGCCTGCCTGCGGAATGGAGGCGGCGACCGACGAGCCTGACGTGGACGAGCTCATGGAGCAGTTCCATGACTACTTGAGCAAGAAGCAGCTCAAGTCCACGCGCCAGCGCGACATCATCGCGCGACGCTTCTTCTCGACCGGGGGCCACCTCTCGATCGAGGAGCTGCTCGTCCTCGCGCGCGAGGAGAACCCGCGCATCGGCTACGCCACCGTCTACCGCACGCTCAAGCTGCTGACCGAGTGCGGGCTCGCGGCCCAGCGTCGGTTCGGCGAGGGCCAGGCGATCTACGAGACCGCGGGCGACACCGAGCACCACGATCACCTGATCTGCATCGAGTGCGACTTCGTGCTCGAGTTCGCCAACGACGAGATCGAGCGGCTTCAAGATCAGGTCGCGCGCAGCTTCGGCTTCAACCTCGTCCGCCACAAGCTCGAGCTCTACGGGCTGTGTCCCAAGGCGCGCGGGATCAAGGGCGGCTCGTGCCCGCGCGAAGAAGACGAGGCGCGGGGCGATCGGGTCGGCTTGACCTGAGCGGCTCGCCGTCTCTGGCTCAGTCCATCTGCGACCAGCCCGAGGGCTCGCCGATCTGCATCACGCCGTAGAGGAGCAGCACGCCGAGCAGGCCGGCGCCGCTCTGGGCGGGGGAGAGGTCGGACATCACGTTGATGCCGCCCGCGATCACCGAGCCGACGACGAAGCCCCAAAAGCCCCACTTCTTCCACTTGAACAGCCCGATCGTGCAGACGATGTTGGTGCCCGCGATGACCAGGAGCACCGGTATCGCCCACTCGGGTCGGTCCGGCGTCGCGGCCTGGATCTGATCGCTCATCAGCAGGTGCATCAGCATCACGTTGAAGTTGGCGATGATCATCAAGATCAGCCAGGCGGTCAGGCAGCCGTGGCGAGACTTCAGGCCCGGGGGCAGGTGAACGGGGGCGGCGGTGTCCGCGTGGACGCTCGGCGGCTGGTAAGGGTTGTTCACGCGCCGAGGATACGCCTGGACCAGCGCCGTGCTATCGCGACGCATGCGGAAGCTGCTGGCCCTGGGCCTGGTCCTCGCTTGTTCACCCTCGAAGCCGAGCGAGCCCGCGCCGACCGCAGATCCGCAGGCGCCCCCGATGAAGCCCGAGCCCGAGGTCGAGCCCGCTCCCGAGGTCAAGCCCGAGCCCAAGCCCGAGCCCGCGTGCGTCGAGACCTTCAGCGTCGACTCCGATCGTTCGGTCCTCGACGAGCAGCGCGCTCACGCAGGCGCCAAGCGCTGGGACGATTTCGCCGAGCGCTACCGGGCCGAGTACGTCGACCCCGACAGCTACCACCCGGTCGAGGTCGTGGCCTCGCACCGGATCGGGGGCACGCCGCTCTTGTGGTTCACGCCCGACTACGCCGACGCCGTCGTCAACGCGGCGGTGCTGACCGAGCTGAAGGTCGTCGACGCGCCGCGCTTGTCGGTCGATCAGCGGGTCGAGATCGGGGCGCTGACCGAGCTGGGCCTGGCAGCCCGGGGTGCAATGCCTCGCGCCGCCTCGCTTGGCCTTTTCGCCGAGGGCTTTGTCGCCAAAACTTGCAGTACGCCCGGTACAGCGGCGTTTTGGCTTCGCGCCCTCGGCAAAAATTCCGGCGCGAGGCGACACGATGCATTGCACCCCGGGCTGCTGGGCAAGATCGGCGGACGCGAGCTGGCGCGGTTCATGATCGAGGCCGGGGTCATTCAGACCTACTGGCACATCGGCGCGAGCTTGTGCCTGCGCGGCGAGAGCGAGACTGCGGGCACCTACCGGGCCGAGTTCAGCGGCGAGCACGAGTACTTCACCAACGAGAAGAACCGCGGCGGGTTTGGGTTCGTGTTCGAGCTTGGCGCGGACGGCAAGGTCGCGCTCGTCGGCGCGGCGTAGCGCTCGCCACACCGCCGCTCACGCTTGCGTCCGGCCGCCGCTCATCCGCTCGAGCGCGCGTGACTTTGAGCGCCGAAGCTCTACTATCGCAGCGATGGCCCTCTCGGCGACGATCCGACGCTTCGTGATCACCTTGGCCGACAGCGACCGTGGGGTCTACGAGACCCTCGATCTGCGGGTCGCGCAGCACCCCTCGGAGAGCGAGCGCTACCTGGTCGCGCGGGTGATCGCGCGGCTGCTCGAGCACGACGAGGGGCTCGCGTTTGGCAAGGGGGTGTCTGCGGGTGACGAGCCCGCGCTGCTTCAGCGGGATCTGCAGGGCGTGGTCACCAGCTGGATCGAGGTCGGCTCGCCCTCGCTGGCGCGTTTGCACAAGGCGAGCAAGACCGGGGCGCGGGTGGTCGTGTATTCGTGGAAGGGCGGCGAGGCGCTGGCGGCCGAAGCGCTTGGGGTCGTGCACCGGGCCGAGGCGCTCGAGATTCATGCGTTGGACTGCCTGTTTCTCGACGCGGTCGCGGGCGAGCTCGAGCGCAACAACACCTGGTCGCTGGCGGTCTCGGGGGGGACGCTGTACCTGGAGATCGAGGGGAGGGTGCATGAGGGGCGGGTTGGACTGGCCTCTGTATTGTAATCTAAGTTTCATTGTAACA
>NZ_PVNK01000205.1 GCF_002994615.1 Enhygromyxa salina
CCCCCTACGCCCGCCGCCAGGCCCTCGTCGAGCTCGACGCCCTCGCCGCCTTGTCCCTCGGCCTCACGATCGACGAGCTCCAGCTCATCTACCGCGTCCAGTTCCCGGTCCTGCGCCAGTACGAGAACGAGACCTTCTACGACCAGCGCGGCAAGATCGTGTTCACCGTCAACCGCGGCCTCGCGGGCGTCGGCGTGACCCGCAAGCAGTGGCGCGAGATCCAAGACGCCCAGCCCGGCGCCGCCTTGCCCGACTGGGCCGCCGACGCCCAGGGCCCCTTCGAGCCGCCCTTCGACCGCTGCGACCGCGAGGCCGACATGGCCCAGGCCTACGCCTACTTCCAGCGCGAGCTCGAGCTGCCCGGCGCCTGACCACCCGCCGCCGTCAGCGGACACGAGCCAAGCTCAGCGAAAGGGCACGGGCCCAGCCTCCGCCGGGGTCTCGTCGTCGCCGATGTTCTCGCCATTTCCCTAGCAGCCCGGGCTGCTAGCAGCCCGGGCTGCTAGCAGCGTTGTCCGCCAGCGCCAAAACGCGAGCGAGGCTTCCGTGGAAGCCTCGCTCTGGGTCGCTCTACAAGCCCGCGGGCGGCTGCTCGCCCTCGGGAGGCGCGTCGTCCTGGGCCCCGAGCTCTTGCTCGCCCTCGAGCGCTTGCTCGCCCTCGAGCGCTTGCTCGCCCTCGCCTGCCAACACCTCGCCCTCGCCCTCGCCCTCGCCCTCGCCCTCGCCCTCGTCGGGCAGCAGCTCGCCGGAGTCCGGGTCGATGTCGACGGGCACCCGGCGCTGACGACGATAGGCCTGGATCGCCAGGTTCTGGTCCCAGATCGGCTCCAACACCGCGCTGCGCTGGTCGGGGTCGCCCGCGAAGCGCACGACGATGCTGGCCACGACCTCCAGATACATCTCTTGGCCGACCTCGCGGGCGGCCCGGACCTCGTCCCAGCTCGGCGCGGTCTCGGAGTCGCGGGCCAGGAGCGTGGCCTTGAACGCGTCGTGGGCCGTGCGCAGGCCGACGATCAGCGGGCGCAGGCCGTGGGCGTCGAGCCACTCCTCGTGGGTGTCGGCCTCGAGCACCCCGAGCACCCGCTCATTGGCCGCCGACTGCTCGACGAAGGGCAGGCGCACGTGATGGGACAGGCTGACCGGGAACAGGGTCCCGAGCAGGGTCGTCGCGGTCGCGGGCGGCAGCTCGCCCTCGGCGTAGTGCGAGAGCAGCTTTTCGATCATGGCGAGGGTGCGATCGACCACCGTGTCGTGCTTGCGCACCGATGGCGACTTCGCGTTTTGAGCTCTGCGTCGCTTCGCGTCGAGCTCGAGGGTGCCTCGGTCGTGGGCGATCGCGCCGTCGATGACCCCGAATAGGTCGGGCGCGTCGTGGGCCTCTGCGCGCTCGCGGACTCGACTGAGCGCGTAGATGCGTCGACCCGGCGAAAGCAGGTACAGACCGAACAAAGTGGTGAGTGGGATGACCATCAACACCGTGTAGCCGACGAACGCCGAGGCGCAACTCGGAATCCACTCCGAGTCGACCTCGACCCCGGATGGACCGAGCGAAGAAAATCGCGACCGGAGCTCCCCGCTCGGTGACCCGAGCTCGAATTTTCCGGAGGTCGACCTCCGGCTCGGGTCAATCTGGGTCAATTTTCGGGGAGGTCGACCGACCCAGTGGGGCAGGCAGGGGCAAATTTTTTGGAGGTCGACCGGCTCGCTGGCTGACTCGGGCTCGAATTCGCGGAGGTCGACCCCCCCGAAAATTGGGCTCGGGGCGAATTTGGAGCAGGTCGACCTCCAAAAAATTTCCTTCGGCCCATGGTTCGCCGAGGTCGAGTCGCGGCAGCGCGGCGATAGCGCCGAAATTCCGGCAGGTCGGGTCGCTCGGACGCTGGCCGGATCCAAATTCGGAGCAGGTCGAGTCTCGGCGAGACTCGACGGGCCCAGCCTGGGTGGAGGTCGACCTGGACCGGGGCGGTCTCAGGCCTGCTTCCTCGCAGAAGCAGCGCGAGCCGACTGCGTCCAGCGCAGCGGATCCGCGAGGCGCATCGGTGGTGCCCCGGGCAGACGAGGACCAAGCTCAGAAGCTTGGTCGGCCCGGCCTCGACTCACTCGTGCAGGCGACCCAACACGGGCGAGGAGCCCTCAGCGGACGAAGATTGCCATGTAGTTCTCGCCGGCGCCGGCCGTGCCGGTGTTGAGGCCGAGAGCATGGGCGAAGCCTCGACCGTTGACTTCCTCCTTTTCCGTCCCGCTGTCACAACTCTCGCACGGGCTGTTCGGACCGAGGCCCGCAGAGTTGGCATCATCAAACGGGCAGCCGTTGTTTTCACCCTTACTCCACGCCAAGCCATAGGTCGCGTTTGAATGACCCGCCGAAATCAGACAGTAGTCCACGCTGACTTCATGGTCGCCGAGGTTGAAGTACAGGTCGGTATCGCACAGCCCGACCCCCTCATCGAGGTTGGACTCTAGCGTCCCGTCGGTCATCTCAACGCCGTTGCCCGCGAGCTCATAGTCGCAGTTCGGCGAAGGGATCGCCCCCACGTAGTGCCCGAGGTCCGTGCTGCCCTGGCTCACGTCTTCGTACGCGGCCCAGACCTCCGAGGGCGCATGCACGGCGAGGATATCGCGGAACACCAGCTCGTTGTAAGCCCGGGACTTGTAGTCGCGGTTGACCTCGTCGAGCTCGCCCACGATCGTCGGGTCGGTCGCCAACCACGCCCGGTTCTCGTAGGTCCACGTGTCCTGACCGTCATCGCTCGAGACCAGGACCAGGGTCCAACCACCGCCGGAGCGCTCGAGCTCACACAGGACCTCGAAGGGCGCGCCGTCGCCGTCGCCGTCGACGTCGATCCAGTAGCGCCCGCTCGGGGCTTCGGGCACGGCCGCGTTGATCTCCGAGCAGCTTTGGGTGTAGCCGCAGACGCCGTCAAAGCACCCCCAGGTCTCGCAGTCGTCCGGGCCCTCGCAATTGAGCCCGACGCCACACGGGAGACAGCCGCCACCGCAGTCGACATCGCTCTCCAACCCGCTGAGCAAGCCGTCGTCGCAGCCCGGCGCCTCGCACAGGGTCGTGCACATGTCGTCCTCCTTGGTGTTCCCGTCGTCGCAAGCCTCTTTGCCGATGTAGACGAGCCCGTCGCCGCAGACCGCCAACGCGCAGGCGGTCGTGCATCCGCCGTTGTCGGAGTTCAGCAGGCCGAGATCGCACTCCTCGCCCTCCTCGACCTTGCCGTTGCCGCACACCGGGAGCTCCTCGCCGGCTTCCGTCGAGGTCTCGTCCGTGCCCTCCTCGCTGCCGCTGTCGCTGTCGCTGCCGCTGCCCATGCCGCTCTGCGCTTGCGTGCTCGCGTCGCCCGCGACCTCGCCGGTGGACATACACGCGGAAGCAGACAAGAGCAGGGACGAGAGGCCTGTCAGGGCTGCATGCTTCACACAAGGTCGTCGGAGAGAGCTCGCTCGCATCGGGGCAGCATAGGGCCGCGATTGCGCGGCGCGGGACCCCCCGACACGGCCGCCGACACGCCTGGCTCGGTGTGAAGAGCTGGCTCGACAAAGGTCGCGTGGAAGCGGCGCCGCCGGGCCCGGCGCCACGCTGATTTTGCGTAGAAGTAGAACACGAGGAACGCTCGGGCGGCTTGTCGGCGGTGAACTGTGCTCCTAGCTTTCCTGGCGAGGGTCATGCCGCGTCTCATGTCCATCGCCGTGGTTGGGGTCGCGCTCGCGTGCTGTGACTGCACCGAGCTGCCGACCGAGGTTGGCGAGCACGTGGGCTACCACTGGGACGACAGCGAAGTCCGGCTGTGCGGCGGGACGGTGCCGACCGTCGACCGCTTCCTCGAGGCGGTCGGCGGCCACTACGGCTGGGCGCCCGACGAGCTCGGGCCGGGGGTCGAGTACTTTTGGGACGAGGAGCTTTCCGTAAACGCGTGCTCGTGGCCTGGGACGTTCAACTGTGAGAGCGGAATGAACCGGCCGATCGTGTTCTCGAACGCCCCGATCGAGACCCACGAGCTCGCCCACACGTCTCGCGGCGGGCACGGCCGTCCAATGTTGGGTTTTCCGCCCTTCATCAACGAGGCCTTCGCCTCGCGCTGGAGCTCCGCGGTGATCGAGTATGGCCAGCCCTTCCTGACCTGGCCAGAGTTCCTCAGCGCAGCGGAGCTACGGGCGGCGCTCGAGGTGAACGACGCCATGAAGCTGGACTACGGCCTCGCCTTCACCTGGTGGGTCGCGCTCGAGTCCACCTACGGGCCAAACAAGATGGCCGAGTTCATCATCGAGCTCGACGGTGTAACCTCGGCGAAGGGCGTCGAGCGGGCGCTGCGGCGGGTGTTCGGCATCTCGCTGGCTGAGTCGGCCGCGCTGGCCGAGAGCTTACCCGAGGCGTCGATCGATGACCCCGTCTGCGAGCTCGATGGACTCCCGACCTTTACCTGGACCGGCAGGCCGCTCGTGGTCGAACGCAGCGACGCTCACTGCGACGATGGTGACATCATGAACATGGACGGCAGCGGCGGCACAGGCTGGCTGTTCGCGCTCGAGCTCCCGGATACGCGAACCGACTACTACGTCAGCCTGACGCTCCCGCCCGGCGTGGACCCGGCCACCAAGGCCATGTACCTGGTCGAGTGCCACGGCGAGCCCGAGTTCGGCAACCCGTTTCCATACAACGCCGCAAGCGTGAAAAACGGCGGAGCCTCGGGCACGCTGAGGTGGCCCTGGCGCCTGCGGGGGCGCCAGGTCGGGCGCCTGTCCACCGATATGAACCCCGACGGCGCCGTCGTGCTCCCGCGCGTGGTCTTCGAGCGCGTGCTCACCGACGCCGACAGGCCGATGCCGCCATGAGCAGCCGAAGCTCGCGCCTACTTGCTTCGCGGCGCCGCCGGGCCCGGCGCCACGCTGATTTTGCGTAGAAGTAGAACACGAGGAACGCTGGGGCGGCTTGTCGGCGGTGAACTGTGCTCCTAGCTTTCCCGGCGAGGGGGTCATGCCGCGTCTCATGTCCATCGCCGCGGTTGGGGTCGCGCTCGGGTGCTGTGACTGCACCGAGCTGCCGACCGAGGCTGGCGACCACGTGATCTACCACTGGGACGACAGCGAAGCCCGGCTGTGCGGCGGGACGGTGCCGACCGTCGACCGCTTCCTCGAGACGGTCGGCGGCCACTACGGCTGGGCGCCCGACGAGCTCGGGCCGGGGGTCGAGTACTTTTGGGACGAGGAGCTTTCCGTAAACGCGTGCTCGTGGCCTGGGACGTTCAACTGTGAGAGCGGAATGAACCGGCCGATCGTGTTCTCGAACGCCCCGATCGAGACCCACGAGCTCGCCCACACGTCTCGCGGCGGGCACGGCCGTCCAATGTTGGGTTTTCCGCCCTTCATCAACGAGGCCTTCGCCTCGCGCTGGAGCTCCGCGGTGATCGAGTATGGCCAGCCCTTCCTGACCTGGCCAGAGTTCCTCAGCGCAGCGGAGCTACGGGCGGCGCTCGAGGTGAACGACGCCATGAAGCTGGACTACGGCCTCGCCTTCACCTGGTGGGTCGCGCTCGAGTCGACCTACGGGCCAACCAAGATGGCCGAGTTCATCGTCGAGCTCGACGGCGTAACCTCGGCAAAGGGCGTCGAGCGGGCGACGCGGCGGGCATTCGGCATCTCGCTGGCCGAGTCGGCCGCGCTGGCCGAGAGCTTGCCCCTGGCGTCGGTCGATGACCCCGCCTGCGAGCTCGACGGGCTCCCGACCTTCACCTGGACCGGCCGGCCCCTCGTGGTCGAGCGCAGCGACGCTCACTGCGACAATGGTGACATCATGAACATGGACGGCAGCGGCGGCACAGGCTGGCTGTTCGCGCTCGAGCTCCCGGATACGCGAACCGACTACTACGTCAGCCTGACGCTCCCGCCCGGCGTGGACCCAGTCACCAAGGGCATGTACCTGGTCGAGTGCCACGGCGAGCCCGAGTTCGGCAACCCGTTTCCATACAACGCCGCAAGCGTGAAAAACGGCGGAGCCTCGGGCACGCTGAGGTGGCCCTGGCGCCTGCGGGGGCGCCAGGTCGGGCGTCTGTCCACCGACATGAACTCCGACGGCGCCGTCGTGCTCCCGCGCGTGGTGTTCGAGCGCGTGCTCACCGACGCCGACCGGCCGATGCCGCCATGAGCAGCCGAGCCTCGCGCCTACTTGCTTCGCGGCGCCGCCGGGCCCGGCGCCACGCTGACTTTGCGTAGAACAGGAAGAACGCCTGGGCGGCTTGTCGGCGGTGAAGTGTGCTCCTAGCTTTCCTGACGAGGGTCATGCCGCGTCTCATGTCCATCGCCGCGGTCGGGGTTGCGCTCGGGTGCTGTCACTGCACCGAGCTACCGACCGAGGTTGGCGAGCACGTGAGCTACCACTGGGACGACAGCGAAGCCCGGCTGTGCGGCGGGACGGTGCCGACCGTCGACCGCTTCCTCGAGACGGTCGGCGGCCACTACGGCTGGGCGCCCGACGAGCTCGGGCCGGGGGTCGAGTACTTCTGGGACGAGGAGCTTTCCGTAAACGCGTGCTCGTGGCCTGGGACGTTCAACTGTGAGAGCGGAATGAACCGGCCGATCGTGTTCTCGAACGCCCCGATCGAGACCCATGAGCTCGCCCACACGTCTCGCGGCGGGCACGGCCGTCCAATCTTGGGTTTTCCGCCCTTCATCAACGAGGCCTTCGCCTCGCGCTGGAGCTCCGCGGTGATCGAGCATGGCCAGGCCTTCCTGACCTGGCCAGAGTTCCTCAGCGCGGCGGAGCTACGGGCGGCGCTCGAGGTGAACGACGCCAACAAGTTGGAGTACGGCCTCGCCTTCACCTGGTGGGTCGCGCTCGAGTCCACCTACGGGCCAAACAAGATGGCCGAGTTCATCGTCGAGGTCGACGGCGCGACCTCGGCGAACGATGTCGAGCGGGCGCTGCGGCGGGTGTTCGGCATCTCGCTGGCTGAGTCGGCCGCGCTGGCCGAGAGCTTACCCGAGGCGTCGATCGATGACCCCGTCTGCGAGTTGGAGGGACTCCCGACCTTCACCTGGACCGGCCGGCCGCTCGTGGTCGAGCGCAGCGACGCTCACTGCGACGATGGTGACATCGTGAACCTGGGACACGACAACACAGGCTGGCTGTTCGCCCTCGAGCTCCCGGACACGCTGACCGACTACTACGTCAGCCTGACGCTCCCGCCCGGCGTGGACCCGGCCACCAAGGCCATGTACCTGGTCGAGTGCCACGGCGAGCTCGAGTTCGACAACCCGTTCCCGTACAACGCCGCGTTCGCGGACGGCAAGGTGCAGAGCGGGCCCTGGCGCCTGCAGGGGCGCCAGGTTGGGCGCCTGTCCACCGATATGAACCCCGACGGCGCCGTCGTGCTCTCGCGCGTGGTCTTCGAGCGCGTGCTCACCGACGCCGACCGGCCGATGCCGCCATGAGCAGCCGAGCCTCGCGCCTACTTGCTTCGCGGCGCCGCCGGCCCCGGCGCCACGCTGATTTTGCGTAGAACACGAAGAACGCTCGGGCGGCTTGTCGGCGGTGAACTGTGCTCCTAGCTTTCCTGACGAGGGTCATGCCGCGTCTCATGTCCATCGCCGCGCTCGGGGTCGCGCTCGCGTGCTGTCACTGCACCGAGCTGCCAACCGAGGCTGGCGACCACGTGAGCTACCACTGGGACGACAGCGAAGTCCGGCTGTGCGGCGGGACGGTGCCGACCGTCGACCGCTTCCTCGAGACGGTCGGCGGCTACTACGGCTGGGCGCCCGACGAGCTCGGGCCGGGGGTCGAGTACTTTTGGGACGAGGAGCTCGCCGTCAACGCGTGCTCGTGGTTTGGGTCATTTAGCTGTCAGATCAGCAACATGAACCGGCCGACCGTGCTCTCGGATGACCCGATCAATACCCACGAACTCGCCCACGCGTCTCGCGGCGGGCACGGCCCTAAACTCCTCGGTTACCCGGCCTTCATCAACGAAGCCTTTGCCTCGCGCTGGAGCTCCGCGGTGATCGAATATGGCCAGCCCTTCCTGACCTCGCCAGAGTTCCTCAGCGCGGCGGAGCTGCGAGCGGCGCTCGAGGTGACCAACCCCAACAAGTTGGACTACGGCCTCGCCTTCACCTGGTGGGTCGCGCTCGAGTCCACCTACGGGCCAACCAAGATGGCCGAGTTCATCGTCGAGCTCGACGGCGTAACCTCGGCAACGGGCGTCGAGCGGGCGACGCGGCGGGCATTCGGCATCTCGCTGGCCGAGTCGGCCGCGCTGGCCGAGAGCTTGCCCCTGGCGTCGGTCGATGACCCCGCCTGCGAGCTCGACGGGCTCCCGACCTTCACCTGGACCGGCAGGCCGCTCGTGGTCGAGCGCAGCGACGCTCACTGCGACGATGGTGACATCATGAACATGGACGGCAGCGGCGGCGCCGGCTGGCTGTTCGCGCTCGAGCTCCCGGATACGCGAACCGACTACTACGTCAGCCTGACGCTCCCGCCCGGCGTGGACCCAGTCACCAAGGGCATGTACCTGGTCGAGTGCCACGGCGAGCCAGAGTTCGGCAACCCGTTTCCATACAATGCCGCAAGCGTGAAAAACGGCGGAACCTCGGGCATGCTGAGGTGGCCCTGGCGCCTGCGGGGGCGCCAGGTAGGGCGCCTGTCCACCGATATGAACCCCGACGGCGCCGTCGTGCTCCCGCGCGTGGTGTTCGAGCGCGTGCTCACCGACGCCGACAGGCCGATGCCGCCATGAGGAGCCGAGCCATGCCGACACACGCACGCGCAACCATTCTCGCCTCGACCTGCTTCGCCGCCCTCGCGCTCGCGCCCACGCAGCTGCTCGCGGCGCCGCCGAGCCCGAGCGCGGCGCCAGCTCCCACGGTGGAGTCCGGCGCGCCGCCACTCCCCAAGCGAGCCAAGCGACAGCTCGCGGGAGGCGGCGTCATGCTCGGGCTTGGCTTCGCGCTCGAGCTCAGCGGCGCGATCATCTCGACCCGCTGCACCCTCGGGACCTGGGACGTGGCCCCAACCGGGGTACGCGGGTGCGCGGCGGGCTTCTCCGTGTCGGTGGGTGAGCCGAACGGGCCCAATCGCTACACCCTGGTCTCGACGGGCACCTCGAGCGCCTACGTCATGGGCCGGCTGGCCGCGGCGCCGCTGTTGATCGGCGGGTTCACCC
>NZ_PVNK01000206.1 GCF_002994615.1 Enhygromyxa salina
AGGCCGACCCCTACGCGCTCGCGGGGCGCAGCTCGGCCGCGAACGCGTAGGGGTCGGCCTTGAGGGGCAGGGTGCGACCGTCGTGGGTCCGCAGCTCGTACTTGTAGAGGGCCCCGACGGCGACGCCCGGGATGAACAGCTCCCACACGCCGAGCTCGGCCCGGGCGCGCATCGGGTCGCGGCCGCCGTCCCAGTCGTTGAAGTCGCCGACGACCGCCACCCTCGCCGCGCTCGGGGCCCAGACGGCGAAGCGGACCCCGGCCACGCCCTCGCGCTCGCAGGGGTGGGCGCCGAAGATCCGCCACGGCCGCGCGCGCTCGAGATCTTCGGACGTGGCCATCAGTCCGGGGTCGGCATGGCCCAGATCGTCCGCGCGTAGTCGCGGATCGTGCGGTCCGACGAGAACGCGCCCATGCCCGCGATGTTGAGGACCGCCCGCTCGGCCCACGCCTCGGGCCGACGATAGAGCGCGTCGACCCGAACCTGCGCCGCGCGGTAGTCGGCGAAGTCGGCGAGCAGCAAGTAGGTGTCGCGCTCGAGCAGCCTGGCGATCAGGCCCTGATAGCGATCGGGCTCGGCGGGCGAGAACGCACCGCTGGCGATCGCGTCGAGGACCGCGCGCAGGGTCGGATCGTTGTTGTAGTAGCTGCGCGGCTCGTAGCCCTGGGCTCGCAGATCGCGGACCCGGACGGCGTCGAGCCCGAAGATGAAGAAGTGCTCGCGCCCGACGGCCTCGGCCATCTCGATCGTCGCGCCGTCCCAGGTCCCGATCGTCAGGGCCCCGTTGAGGGCGAACTTCATGTTTCCGGTTCCCGAGGCCTCGGTCCCGGCGGTCGAGATCTGCTCGGACAGATCTGCGGCCGGGAACAGGACCTCGCCGAGCGAGACCCCGTAGTTGGGCAGGAACACGACCCGGAGTCGACCGGCGACGCGGGGGTCGTTGTTGACCACGGCCGCGACGTCGTGGATCAGCCGGATGATCAGCTTGGCGACCGCGTAGGCCGAGGCCGCCTTGCCCGCGATCACGACCGTGCGCGGGAGCCAGTCTTGCTCGGGGGCCGCGCAGATCGCCTGATAGCGGGCGACGACGTCGAGGACCTTGAGCAGCTGGCGCTTGTACTCGTGGATGCGCTTGATGTGGACGTCGAACAGGCTGCTCGGGTCGACGCACAGGCCGAGCTCGTGCTCGATCCGCGCGGCGAGGCGCTGCTTGTTGTGGGCCTTGGCGGCCTGGACCTGGGCGCAGAACTCGGCGTCCGTGGCCAGCGGCGCGAGCTCGGCGAGGCGGTGAAGCTGCGTGCGCCAGTCGGGGCTCGTGCCCAGGCGTTGATCGAGCAGCCTTGCGAGCGGGGCGTTGGCCTGGGCCAGCCAGCGCCGCGGGGTGACGCCGTTGGTCACGTTGCAGAAGCGATGGGGCAGGAGCTTGGCGTAGTCGGCGAAGATCGTCTCGACCATCAGCTCCGAGTGGAGCTTGGACACGCCGTTGACCTTGTGCGAGGCGATGATCGACAGCGGGGCCATGCGGACGTGGCGTTGGCCGCTCTCGTCGATCAGCGAGACCCGGGCGATGAGCCCCTCGTCACCGGGGACCGCGGCGCGGACCTGGGCCAAGAAGCGGGAGTTGAGCGCGTAGATCAGCTCGAGGTGGCGCGGGAGCAGCTCCTCGAGCATCGGCACGGGCCAGGTCTCGAGCGCCTCGGGCAGCAGGGTGTGGTTGGTGTAGCTAAACGCCGCCTTGCACTGGGCCAGGGCCTCGTCCCAGGACATCGCGTGCTCGTCGAGCAGGAGGCGCAGGAGCTCGGGCACCGCGAGGGCCGGGTGGGTGTCGTTGAGGTGGATCGCGGCCTTGGCCCCGAGCGACTGAAGATCGCCGTGGTCTTCGAGGTGCCGGGCGATCAGATCCTGGAGCGACGCGCTGACCAGGAAGTACTCTTGACGCAGGCGCAGGCGCCGTCCAGTGGCCGTGGAGTCGTCGGGGTACAGGACCCAGTTGATCCGCTCGGCGGCCTGCTTGGCGGCCCCAGCGGCCGCGTAGTCCCCCCGCGAGAACGCGGCGAGATCGATCGGCTGGCTCGGCGAGGCCTGCCACTGACGCAGGACGGCGACCCGGCGCGTGCCGTAGCCGGGGACGATGAAGTCCCAGGCGGTCGCGTGGAGGCGCTCGCTCGGGATCCAGCGTCGCGGCTCGCCCAGGGCCTCGGTCCCGGTCTCGGCGAGGCCTTGAACCGCGCCGCCGAAGCCGACCTCGAAGCGCAGCTCGGGCCGCTGGAGCTCCCAGGGGTTGCCGTCGCGGAGCCAGTCGTCGGGCTCTTCGACCTGCTCGCCGTCGCGGATGCGCTGGGCGAACATGCCGTACTCGTAGCGGAGGCCGTAGCCGAACGCGGGCAGGCCGAGGGTCGCCATCGAGTCGAGGAAGCAGGCGGCGAGGCGACCGAGGCCGCCGTTGCCGAGGGCCGCGTCGGGCTCGCGCTCGAGGATCTCGCCCGGGTCGCGGCCGGCTTGACGGGCGGCCTCGCGAAAGGCCGGCTCGAGCCCGAGGGCGGCGAGCGCGTTGCTCAGCGCGCGGCCCATGAGGAACTCCATCGAGAGGTAGTGGACGCGCTTGGCCCCGGCCTCGCGATCGCTGCGCAGGGCCGCGTTCATGCGCTCGGCGAGCTCGGCCCGGCAGGCGTGGGCGGCCGCGCGCATCCAGGCGTCGAGCGGGCTGTGGTCCGGGGTCCGGCCGCTCTCGCGTTCGACGCGTGCGAGCAGCTCGGCGGTGGTCGTGGGGTCGATCGAATTGGGCACGGGGCCGGGCCGTGGATACCACGAAAGAACGCGGCTCGACCCGGGCTCGGGTCAGTCTTCGCAGCAGCAGCGGACGGAGATCACGCTCGGGCCGATCGGGAGCTCCGCGCGGGTTGACGCGAGCCCCTCGATGGCCTCGCTGGAGTCGGCGTCGGCGTCGGAGTCGGCGTCGGCGAAGGTCTCGAGCGTGGCAAGCGGAGACTCGCCTCGCCCGGTCGCGCAGGAGGTCGCGGACCAGGTCAGATCTGCGCCTCACACACCGCCGCGCAGGTCTCGAACGCGTCGGCGGGTGCGCAGGCGCTCCACGTGCCGATCGGACCGCCGGCGACGAGGGGGGCCACAACTTGCCCTCGCATAGCTGGGGTTGGGTATCATGCGCGAATGTCAGGTCGTTGCGTCATGTTGTTGGGCGGTTGCCTGCTCGGCGTTGTTTTGGGGTGTGGTGAGAGCTCGAACGACGAGGGCGTCGACTTCGAGACCGGGGCGTGCCCGATCTCGACCGAGGGCTGCGCGTGCACCTCCAGCGGCGAATGCGATCCGGGCCTGGTCTGCGACGCGCAGGTCTGCGTCGCAGGTGGCGACACGACCGGCGACGGCGACGGCGACACGGGAGACGGGGACGGGGACGGGGACGGGGACACGGGCGACGGCGACACGGGCGACGGCGACGGCGACATGAGCTGTCACCCCTTGATGGTCGACTGCCCGACGGTCGGGACCACCTGCACCTGGGACGGGGCGATGTTCACCTGTCTGCCCGGCATCATCGCGCTGGGAGACTCCTGCGATCCCGCGACGCCGCAGTGCATCTCGGGCTTCTGCGCGCCGATGGGCATGCTCTTTGACTGCCCGAGCAACTACTGCTGCGCCGGGTTTTGCAACCTCGACTCGCCCACCTGCTCCCAAGCCGGGACGCAGTGCGTCGAGTACTTCCCGGACGGCGCGACCACGCCCAACGTCGGCGCGTGCCTCTCGGGCCCGTGAGGGGGCCGGGCGCGCTGCGTTCAGGGGCCGCGCACCCACCGGGCCAGATCGGCCGGAAGCTCGAGCCCGCCGAGCTCGCAGGCCTCGCTCAGGTCGGTCACGAGCTCGCCGAGCAGGGCCTCGTGCTCCTCCGGATCGGCCTGATGATGGGGGAGCAGCAGCCGCAGCCCCTCGCTCAGCGAGTCGACGGCGGCCCGCTGATCACCGAGGTTGCGCTCGATCGCCCCGCGGACATCGAGGGCCCCCGCGAGCTCGGGCGGATCGGCCAGTGAGCGCGCGAGCGCGACGGCCTCGGCGGCGCTGCGGTGGGCCTGCTCGCGCCGTCCGAGCCCGTCGAGGTCGAGGGCGAAGTCGCGGAGGGTCCAGACCAGCGTGAGCGTGTAGTCCTCGGGCTCGCGGTCTGCGAGCGTTCGCACGATCGCAAGGGCCTGGGCGCTCGCTTCGAGCGCAGCTTCGGGCCGGTCGACGGCGTGCAGATCTTGGCTGAGGTTGAGCAGGGTGTCGGCGAGGTCGAGGTCGAAGCGCTCGGGCTGGGTCTGCGCGAGCCCCCGCAGGAGGTCGACGGCCTCGGCGGTCGCGGCGAGGGCCTCGTCGTCGCGCTCGACCTTCGACAGGTCGACCGAGACGTCCCGCAGGGCCGTGGCGAGCTTGGGCTGGTAGCGCTCGGGGTCGGTCGCGGCGAGGCTTCGCAGGGCGGCGATCGCCTCGGTCGCGTGAGCGATGGCCTGCTCGTACTCACGGGCCCGACTCAACCGCACGCCGATCGTGGCCGACACCTCCGCGAGCCGCGGGAGGTAGCGCTCGAGGTCGGTCGTGGCCAGCTCGCGATAGAGCCGCGCGGCCTCGAACATCGCAGCGAGGAGCTCGGGTTCGCGGTCGAGCACGATCAGCCGCCGCGCGAGGCTGTCGAGGCCCGAGGCCAGCTGCGGCGTGAATTCTTCGGGCCGGGACGCGGCGAGCTGGCGGTAGCGCTCGACGGCCTCGAGCGTGGGCGCGAGGGCCTGCTCGTGCTGGCCCTGCGCGGCGAGCTGAACGCCGAGCTTGTCGAGGGCCCGAGCGAGGTCGGGACCGGCGCCCTCGGGATCCTCGCTCGCGAGCCGGCGATGGATCGCCACGCCCTGCGCGGTCGCGGTCGCGGCCTCGGCCTCACGACCGAGATCGCTGTAGCTCAGGCCGAGGTTTGTCAGCGCCAGCGCGAGCTCGGCGGTGAACGAGCCGGGGCTGGCGTCGGCGAGCTCGCGGTAGAGCGCCGCGGTCTCGGTCGCGGCTTCGAGGGCCTGCTCGTGGTGGCCGGCCTCGGCCAGACAGTTGCCGAGGTTGTTGACGGCGCTCGCGAGCTCGGCGCGGTGATCCCCGGCGTGATCGCGGACCAGGCCCGTCCAGATCTCGACCGAAGCACGCGCGGCTGTGAGCGCCTCGTCGTCCTGGCCGAGCTCGCTCGCGCGGCAGCCGAGGTGGTTGAGGGCCCGCGCGAGCCGGGGCAGGGCGGCGTCCGGGTCGCGCTCGACCTGCGCCCGCGCCCGCTCGACGGCCTCGCGGGTCCGGGCGAGGGCCTCGTCGGAGGGCGCGAGCTCGACGGCGTCGGTCATGCTGCTCTCGGTCATGCGCGGCGCCGACGAAGCAAGCCGAGCAGCCCGACGAGCGCGAACGCTGCCAGCGGCGAGCCTGGCTTCGAGCTTCGGCAGTTGCACCCGTCCTGGCCGTCGCGATCGCCAAAGAAGTCGCCGCCGGTCCCAAAGTCGTCGCTGCCATCGGTGCCGCCGTCGGAGCCGCCGCCGCCGTCGCCCTCGGAGCCCGCGTCCGCGTCGCCGCCGTCTGCGGGGTCACCGTCGCCGTCTCCGCCGTCCCCATCGCCGTCGCCGCCCTCGCCCAAGAAGCCGACGTTGGCGAAGGCGAAGCTCTGCTCGGTCAGGGGATCCTCGCCGATGCAGCTGACGTAGTCGTAGCTCCAGCTCGCGGTCACGAGCCAGCCCTCGGGCATCGCGGGCTGGCCCACGGCCTCGACGACCATGGTGATCGTTTGCCCTGCGCTGGCCTCGAGATCGCCGAGCTCGACGCCGCTGACGAGCTCCTCGGTCGTGACCGGCTGCTGGTTGACGTCCCCGTTCACGCCGTCGATCGCAAAGGAGACCAGCTCGAGCCCCGGGCCGAGCGGGGCCGTGAACAGCAGCTCCGAGGCGAGGACCTCGCCGTCGTTGAGCAAGTTGAAGGTCAGGGTCGTGTGGTCGCCGATCCCGATCGCGGCCGGGGTGACCTCGACCGCGGTCTCGGTCTCGGTCTCGAAGTCGGGCGAGCTGACGTCGATCTCGAAGGCCGCGAGCACGGGCATGAAGGAGTCGCCGGTCGTGACCGCGCGCAGGACCGCGGCGGTCTGCCCGGCGCTGAGCTGGTCGTCCACCGACGAGACCTGCAGCTTGGTCACGTCCCAGCCCTGGCGACCGCCGACCACGTTGACGCCCGCGAACGCGTCGTGGTTGGCGTCGCCGGCCGAGCCGAGGGTGTTCAGGGCGCCGTCGTTGCCGTTGATCTGCGAGGCGAAGAAATTGTCGACGGGGTTGTTGGGCCCCGAGAGCTCCGCGAAGGGGCCGTTGACGCTCGGGGCGATCTGAAACACGTCGCCGGTCCGGTTGGCGTCGCCCTCGAGCGCGCTGATGACGACCGCGCCCTCGACGGTGCCCTCGGGCGGGGTGCAAAAGCCCGAGACCGGGTAGTCCTCGGTCGTGTCCTCGTCGACGAACTGCCCGCCGACGAACACCGTCAGGTTGCGGGTCGGCGCGTCGGTCGAGCGGTAGACGACGACCAGGGTCCAGCCGGCCGCGTTGAGCTGCTCGATCGAGAAGTCCTGGGTCGCCGGGACGCCCGTGACCGTGTACGTGGTCCCGAGCTGCTCGGCGACGAAGTCGGTCACGTCGGCCGAGCGCATGTAGTAGTTGACGGCGAAGCCCCCGTTGGCGACCTCGGCCAGGGTGACCGCGGTCTCCTGGCTGGGGATCGCTTCGAAGGTCATCCCGTCGGCGGCGAGGGTCACGGGCACGTCGAGGTCCGCGCTGACGTCCTCGGTCCCGTAGAGGTAGCTGCCGCCCCAGACCAGCTCGGCGTAGACGACCTCGATCCCGGTCGAGGTCTCGGGCAGATCGAGGACCGCCGACGAGCCGTCGAGGGTCCAGTCGGAGGTCGTGCCTCCAGCCCAGGGGTTGCCCATGTTGGCCGGGAAGTCGTCGACCAGCTGGGCGTCGGGGCTGAGGAAGGTGCCGATCGAGTCGCCGACGCCCGGACCGTTGGCGGCCGGCTGCTTGGACAGGCCGAGGGTGTTGCCGGTCGTGGCGACGCCGCCCTTGGCGGTGATCGAGAAGCGCAGCTCGCTGGCGTCCGCGGGCGCGGCGAGGGCCAGCAGCGCGATGGCGAAGGCAGGCAGGGCGAAAAGACGGGGCCGCATGGCGGGCAGCATACGCGATCCGCTGGACCCGCCACCCCTCATCCCTAGCAGCCCGGGGTGCAATGCCTCGCGCCGCCTCGCTTGGCCTTTTCGCCGAGGGCTTTGTCGCCAAAACTTGCAGTACGCCCGGTACAGCGGCGTTTTGGCTTCGCGCCCTCGGCAAAAATTCCGGCGCGAGGCGACACGATGCATTGCACCCCGGGCTGCTAGCAGAGGATGGCAAGCGCAGGCCCGATCCAGCACGGGCGAAGCGCGGCTACCCGCTCAACCAGGACCGGCCGAGGCGCGGCCGCGACGATCCCTCAGGAGACGCAGCGCGCTCTCGAGGTTGCGCATGCACATGCCCGCCGGAATCTGTGCGTTCGAGCTCACCAGCGCCTGGGCGTTGGCTCCCGAGATCCCGGTGAGGTAGGCCCGCGTGCCCAGCAGCGCGAGGGAACGCGTCAGGCGAACGAGCTCGTTGGCGGTCATCTCGTCCATCTCCCCCAGCCCCGTGACGTCGATGACGACCTCCCGGGCCTTGGTCGCGCTGACCGCATCGAGCAGCTTCTCGCGCACGATCTCGCTGCGCTGTAGGTCGAAGTTACCCGCCAGCGGCAGGGCGAGCACGCCAGCGCCGACCTCGAGGATCGGGGCTGTCAGCGCGATGATGTCGCGCTTTTGCGCTTCGATGACCTGCAGCTTCTCGTCGAGGGCCTTGGCTGATTTGGCCACGGCCTGGGCCTCGCTCCGCGCGACCTCGGCGGCCTCGAGCATGGCCTCACTCTTGGCCTGAGCCCGGCGCTCGTCTGTGACGTTGGTGAATTCGACCAGCGCCCTGGACTCGGAGAGCGGCCGGACCACGACCGAGAATACGCCGTCGGGGACGATCTCGTCTTTGTAGGGGACATCGCCGAGCTCCATCGTGGTCTGGGACTCAATGGCCTGGGTGAACACGCCAGGCAGCGGGGTGTCGAGCGAGCCTGGAAAGCCGATCGCGATCTGCTTGTTGAGCACGTCTTCGACTCGCACGTTTAAAAAGCGCGCCGCCGCCGGGTTGCAGATTCGCAAGACCAGGCTCTCGCGCTCGCCTGGGACCTCGAGCTCCCACACGCATACGCCCACGCTGAGGAGATCGAGGACACCGCCGAGCGCAACCGCGGACAAGGGCATGGGCCTGAGCATACAGATCGCCGCTTGCGTGGGGGCCGCGAGGGGGTGTTGCGAATCCGAGCCTGTCCGACGTCCGCGCCGCGGGGGTCAATACTCGTGCACCAGGATTGTTTTTGACCAACCTGGCCATCCGTGGCGCGCATGAACAACGCCATCCGGGGCATCGGTCACGAGGAGCTCGATCACCGCTATCGCGCTGCTGCATTGCGTGATCGAGATTGTGGGGCGGCCCAAGCGCCGTATGACCGCTACTCGCTGCACATCAAGATGGAGACCCTCGCGCGCTTCAGGGTCCTGAGGCGGATCCCACCGGACGTGCGCCGAGCTCCCTGTCGCTGGCCATGCGCGCGGGGTGTCGGTGCCCGCGCTGCGGATGCTCCCGGACGTCGCGCGGGGCCTCGGCCGAGGTCGAGCGTCGGGTCCGGCTCGGCGAGGTGTCGCCCCAGTCACTTGAGTCGCCCGCGTCCGACGCCGCGACCGTCCGCGAAAGGTTTCACCGGGCCTTGCTCCGCGCCCCGCGGGTTGGGTCGCCGGGCTCGGGCGACATCTCGGTCCGGGTCGAGCACGCGATCGCCCACGCTGTCCCGGCTCAGGCTGTCGAGCTCTCGTTGGAACGCGGTGATGGGCGGGCTGATCGCCGCGGCCACGCGCGATCGGGGCGGCACCCGATGTCATCTCCGTGCAGCTGCCCGCGGGTGGTGTCGACGTGGTCTACGTCACCCTCGGGACCGAGCAGACCGCGAGCCCGTTCGCCGCCGCCGTGCGTCCGGGCGGTCACGTCATTGATTCGGGCGCCTTCGCTGCCCGGCAGCGCCGTGATTCACCGCCACGAGGTCATCGTCGACAGCGCGTGCGGCCAGCGGATCGAAGCGCCTGATCGATCTTCGTCCGCTGGTGACCGCGCGCGATCCGAGCGAGCAGCTCGACGCCGCGCTCGAGCACGCGCTCGATCCGAGCTCGTTGCGTATAATTGTTGGGTCCGGAAGCTGAGCGCCCATGTCGAACTCCAGCAACACCAAGCTTCGACTCCGTCGGATCTTCGCAGCTGACGGTCGGTCCGTACTGATCGCTCTCGATCACCTGTCTCGACCCGGGGCCGGGGTGCGCCTGCGCGATCCGGGCCGAGTGTTGCGAGAGGTCGCCGCGGCCGGGGTCGACGGCGTGTTCGTGCAGGCTGGGCTGCTCATGCGCTGCCGCGCCGAGCTCGGGCGCACGACCGCGATCCTCAGTCACCCGCGTGAGCTCGCCTCGGACCGCGGCGCGGTCGAGCACGCCCTGCGCCTCGGCGCCGACGCGATCAAGGCCGAGGCGCTCCCGGGCTCGGCGACCGAGACCGACTCCGTGGCCAAGCTCGCCGCGCTCGCGCTCGAGTGCGAGCGCTGGGCGATGCCCCTGGTCGCCGAGATGTTGCCCCTTGGGTTCAAGGCCAAAGACCAACACACGCCCGCGCAGCTGGCCGACGTCGCGCGGCTCGGGGCCGACCTCGGGGCCGACGTGGTCAAGACCAGGTACACCGGCGACCCCGACAGCTTCGCCGAGCTCGTCGCCCTCGCCGAGGTCCCGGTCGTGGTCCTCGGCGGGGCCAAGGAGGAGCTCCGTCCGCTGTTCGCGATGGTTCGCGCGGTTCTCGATGCTGGCGCCGCCGGGGTCGCGATCGGGCGCAGCGTGTGGTCGTCGGACAAGCCCGGCCACGTCGCCGGCGCGCTCATGCGCCTCGTGCATGAAGGGGTCGGCGTCGACGCGGCCCTGACCGGGGTCACCCGGGTCTTCGTCGGACCGGGCTGGTAAGAGTCCTGAGCGGGGCGGTGTCCGGGGTCTTCGTTGGCGTCGACCTTGGCGCGCGCGCTCGTGCGTGGGGCCTAGCAGCCCGGGGTGCTAGGCGCGAATGCTCGCCTCGCACATTTGACATACATTCAAAAATATACTAATAATGAATCGAGCCATCCGCGGTCTCTCGATTCGATCGTCAACGCGATCAAGTCGATTGATTCGATCGCGTCGACGCTCCTCCACCGGACTCGCCCGACCCGAGAGGTCAATACGCGAGGCGCCGGCTTCACTCTCAACCAGAAAGGTTCAAATGTCTGTCCAGACCAAGCTCAAGTACGCACTGTTTCCCAGCCGCAAGGCCGCGCGCGCGGCTCAGCCCGATGTCGACGCCGTGATCGAGGGCGAGGTCGAGCTGCTCAGCGATCCCGGCGATCTGACCCAAGACAAGATCCCGCTGCGCCATACCATGGCCGGCGTCGGCATGATCATCGGCGCCTCGGTGACCGCAGGGTTGATGCTCACGGCGCTCGTCGGGCTCGTCTTGCTCGGCGTCGACGCGCTGCCCTCACGCGTGCCCTCGCCTTACGCGACGATGGCGATCGTCGTGATGCTCGCGGCCCTGCTCGGCGGCCTCGCCGGAGCGCTGTCGTACTCGACCCGCGCCCGCGAGGAGCTCCGCCGGCTCCGCGCGCTGCTGCGCCTCGGCAACAGCGTGCTGTTGATCGAGACCGAGCGCGACCTCAGCGAGATGCTCCGCCGACGCGGCGCGATCCAGACCGGCAGCCTCGTCTAGCCTCGCCTCGTCTAGCCTCGCCTCGCCTCGCCTCGCAGAGTTTTTTCAACGAAAGGAACATCAATGAATCCAATGATAATTGCAGCAATATTGGCCGGCCTCGCCGTGGGCTTCGTCGGCCTCGCGGCCATGATCGCAAGCGGAACGGGCGGCGCGAGCCAAGGCAGCGCCCTGTTCAAGACCGGCAACCCCAGCCTCGGTGGTGCGTCGGCCACGCTCGGCGCGGGCGAGAGCCACGTCGAGATCCCCGCGACCCTCGAGGCCACTTTGGAGCGGCGACCAGGTTGAGCTCGCGCCGCCAGGCAGATCTGAGGCCACTCTTGCCGTCGTCGAACAGCGCTCGCGGTATGCTCGGATACAGCTTCGACCGCGAAGGGCGATCAGTCGCCCTGCATGACCTGGCCAGACGAGCAGCAAGCCACGAAAAGTGCAGGTCGTTGGCAACCGAACAGCGCGCCGATCGTGCAACTACCGAGTGACTGCCGCCGAGCTCTGGACGCAGGTACGGGTCTCATTTGCGGGCACCATCGTCGAGCTGGTCCACCTGCGGCCGGGCCAGAACTTCACCCTCGGCGAGGGGCCCGACGCAGATCTGACCTACGCGACGCCCGGGCTCCACCGCCTGGTCTCGGCGACCGCAGACGGGGCCGTGCTCGCGAGCCTCGAGACCGGTGAGCTCGTCGCCCTGCGCGAGGACGAGTGGACCCGCATCGAGCTTGGGCCGCTGACGATCGAGGTCGGGACTGAACGCCAGATCGCACCCGAGCTCGGAGCCCGGCCCCTCGACGTCGGCTGGTGGCTGGGCCTCGCCAGCACCGCGCTGATCGTGGTGACCTTCCTGACCTTGTCGCGGATGGCTGGCGAGGTCCAACTGCCCCCGCTCGAGACCGACGCCGCGCCCTATCTGGCCTACACCCTCCGGTCCGAGCCCGAGGCCGCAGAGCTGCGCCAGGAACGGCCCGAGCTCCCGCCACCGCCAGCTGTCTCGCACCCCACGCGCGAGGAGACCCGTCGAGCAAAATCGCGGGAGCCGGCCGCTGCGACCACGCCCGGCCCCAGCCTCGAGCAGGCCGAGCCGGGCGCGAGCGGGGCGGAGCGTAAAGCAACCAGCATGCGGCTCGCTCGCAGCGGGTCGGGCCCCCGCGTTGTCGCACCGATGCTCCAGCGCGACACCAGCCCGGCCGAGGCCGCGCGCTCGGCCGGCATGCTCGCGGCCATGGCCGAATACGGGGGAGTCGAGGGCGTGATCGCTACCGCCGCGACCAACTTCGCCCCGGAGGTCGACGATTCGGAGCTGTGGGCGTCGATGACCGGTGGATCGATCGATGTCTCGGTCGGGGGCCTCGACTTGATCGGCAGCGGGCGCGGCGGGGGAGTCGCGAGCGAGGCCATTCGGTCTGGCGCTCCCTCGCGTCCGCAGCCCGACCTCGCCGACGTCCCCCCGTGCCTGGGCAGCGCCTGCGAGCGCCCGCGCGAGACGAGTGAGACGAGTGAGACGAGGCGGGTTCGGGTGGTCGAGACCCGCGTCGAGGGTGAGCTCGACTCGAAGCTCGCGCTGCGCTTCGCCAGCTCGCTGGGCAAGATCTGGAGCGCGTGTCTGCGCGGCGGCGAGGAGGTCCAGACCTTCGAGCTCAGCTACAGCGTGCTTGGGGATGGTCGGATCGGCTCGGCCAAGATCCCGATCACGCAGCTGTCGTCAAAGTCGAGGCGCTGCATCACCACCGCAATCAAGACCCACGCGCCGGGGCCTGGACTGACCCGAGACGGGCGCGCGGCGAAGGTCGTGCAGCGCGTCGAGCTGCGCTGAGGCTGTCGGCGACCGAGCCACCGGCCGCTCGCGGCCGCGTGTGGCCGAGTCGCTGACGGCCGCGGGGGTCATGCGTGCCCAGGGGGCTCTTCGT
>NZ_PVNK01000207.1 GCF_002994615.1 Enhygromyxa salina
TCGTTGCGCTGGCGGTACGCGCTGTCGAACAGGTGAATGAAGAGATCGCTCATGACCCGGCCAGCGCCAGGCTGGGGCCGGGCGGACCTGGGCTGAGCCTGAGCGCAGAGTATGCTGGCCGGGTCATGAGCGATCTCTTCATTCACCTGTTCGACAGCGCGTACCGCCAGCGCAACGACATCGAGACGCTGCGTCTCGACGCCGAGGTCGACGCGGACAACATCAGCCACCTCCGCCGACGCCTCGATCTGACCGAGGCTCGGCTCGATCGCGCCGAGCTGGTGATCGAGGCGATGTTCGTCTACCTCGAGAACCAGGAGCTGATGAACCGCGACACGCTCGCGATGCTGATCCGCGAGGTCGACGGCCTCGACGGCAAGGTCGACGGCCGGGCGGGGGTCAAGCCGACCGAAGGCTGAGCGCAGTCCTCGAGTCAGTGCGACCGCGGGCTCGTGGGGTTGGGCCGCGTCGGGTGGGTCGGCCGGGCCGGCGCGTCCTTGACCGCCATCAGCTCGACGGTGAAGGTCAGCCTCGAGTTGGCGGGGATCTTCCCCGTGGCCCGCTCGCCGTAGGCGAGCTCGGGTGGGATGATCAGGCGCCGCAGCCCGCCGACCTTCATCCCGGCGATGCCGAGCTCCCAGCCCTTGATCACCCGCCCGGTCCCGAGCACGAAGGCGATCGGCTTCTTGCGCGTGACCGACGAGTCGAACACGGTGTCGTCGTCGAGCTTGCCAGTGTAGTGAACCGTGACCCGGTCCTTGTCGGCGGCGGCCCGGCCCTCGCCCTCGGCGTACTCCTCTACGATGACGCCGCCCTCGAGCTCGAAGCGCCGCAGCGGCTCACCGGCGAAGACCTCGTCGCCCTTGGGATCGGGCAGGGGCGGGACGGCCGAGACCAGCTCGATCGTGAAGGTCAGCTGGGAGTTGGCGGGGATCTTGCCCTTCTTGCGCTTGCCGTAGGCGAGCTCGGGGGGGATCGTCAGCTTGCGCTTGCCGCCGACCTTCATGCCCGGCACGCCCTGGTCCCAGCCCTTGATCACGCGGCCCTGGCCGAGCGTGAAGGTGAAGGGGTGCTTGCGCTTGCGCGAGGTGTCGAACATCGTGCCGTCGGCGAGCGTGCCGTAGTAGTGGACGCTGACCTCGGACCCGACCTTGGCCTCCTCGCCCTCGCCGATCACGAAATCCTCGACGAGGATGCCGCCCGGGAGCGTGGCCGTGGACACCGGCTCGCCGTCGTAGCCGGGGTCTGGCGGGATCGGGTTTTTAACCGGGGTCTGGGCGGGGTTCTGGGCAGGCGCCGCTTGCCCCGCTGGTGTCGCCTGCGCGCCCGCTTCGGCCTTGGCCGTGTCGCTCGCGCTTGGCGGAGCGACACACGCGACGAGCGCGACGAGCAGGCACGGCGAGATCAGGGCGCGGGACACGGTGGTCATGGCGCGCAGGTATATAGACAAAGCTCGGCCCTGTCATCGGGTCAGGCGGCGAGCTTGGCGTAGCGGTCGAGGTAGCCGCGCAGGCGGAGCTTGCGGCGCGTGCTGTCGGAGCTCATGTAGCGGACCTTGCCGAAGATCGGCCGCTCGGGCCCCCAGGCCCGATCGTAGCGGCCGAAGCACCACATAATCCCGCTATAGGAATTCGGGTCGCGGCCGTCGAGGGCGTACTTGTCGTTGAGCTCGATCATGGTCTCGAGCGCGGCCGGAGCCGAGGCCGACCACTCGAGGATCTTCTTGCCCCACAGCATCCGCATGTAGTTGTGAATTCGGCCTTCGCGCACGAGCTGGGTCTGGGCCGCGTTCCAGATCTCGTCGTGGGTCGCGGCCGCGTCGAGCTCGGCCGCGCTGTACAGGTGCGGGCGCGGGTCGTGGCGGTGGTCGGCGAGGGTGCGCCTGGCCCAGTCGGGCAGCGTCTCGTACTCGGCGTAGCTTGGGTCGTGGGCGCAGCGGTTGAAGCCGAGCTCGCGCCAGGTGATCAGCTGATCGAGGAAGGCCTCGGCCGGCGGGCTCATGTTCCACCACCCCGCGCGGCTGCCCGTGGCCTTGGCTCCGATGATCTTCGAGGCGTCCCAGTCCTCGTGGGTCTCGACGGCCTCGAAGATCTCGTGGGCGCCGATGTGGCCGAAGTGCAGATAGGGCGAGAGCCCGCTGGTTTCGTCTCGATCGGGGTGGTTGCGCTTGTCCGCGTAGTCGGCCAGGCGCTGGTCGAGAAAGGTCGCGAGGCGCTGGCGGCCGGGCCCTGCGCCGCCGACGGCGACGGGGGCGATCGTGTGGCAGATCGGGAGCGTGGCGAGCTCGCGCCGATCGGGATCGAGGAGCGTGGACGCGGGCGGCCAGCGCCGGGTGATCGCGGCGGGGATTCGACTCAGCGCGGGCAGCCCGGAAAAGTCGGGCGTGGGCGTCGGTCGGCAAAAGAGGTGATCGGGCAGCGTCTTTTGCAGGTGACGACGAAAGGACGCGGCGGTCGTGAAGATCCGATCCGTGGCCCGCATGGGGTAGATCGTGTTCGAGTCGACGGCCTCGAGCCGGACCTCGAGGCGACCCGCGGCCGCGGCCAGCGCCCGGGGCAGGAAGCCGACGGGGTAGTCATCGGTGACGACCGCGCAGGACTTGGCGGCGAGGGCCTCGAGCAGGCCCGAGCTGCGACCGGGGCGCGTCTCGACATGGGGAAAATAGCTCACGGGGGTGTCCGCGAGCTGCTGCGCGTGCGCGTGCATGCCGTCGAGCACGAAGGCGTGAAAGCGGTCGCTGGCCCAGGGGTAGTCGACCCGCAGGGCCTCGAAGATCAGCAGCGGGCGCTCGAGCTCCCGGGCGAGCTCGAGCGCCCGATCGAGGGCGAAATTGTGCGCGAGTCGACGCGCGGCGACCATCCAGTAGACGACGAATTTGCCCGCGGGGCGGGGCGGGCTGGGCACCAGGCAGCGGACGCGATCGGGGGGCACGGGCATCGGCGGGTGTGTAGCGGGTTTTCGTCGTCGCGCCCGGCGAAGGGGCCTCCGCACGCTTTGCTGCGCGCGCGGGCCCAACTCGGTGGTTTTGCGACGGGCGCCGCGGCCGAGTTCCGCCACCATCAAGCGTGTGTGGGGGGCGCTCCATTCGATCAACGGGCCGGTCGTCGAGGCCCGCTTCCTCGTCGATCGCCCCGAGACCTTGCCCAAGATCGGGGAGCTGATTCACGCTCGCAACACTCGCGGGCAGCGGGTCGCGTTCGAGGTCGTGTCGCACGTGGCCGCGGACAGCGTCCGGGCGATCGCCCTGGCCGACACCCGCGGGCTCGAGGTCGGTGAGCGGACGATCGCGACCGGGGGCCCGCTCGAGGTCCCCGTCGGCGAGCAATTGCGCGGGCGGATCCTCGACGTGTTCGGGCGCCCCCTCGACGGCGGGGCGGCGCTGGCCGAGCCGCGCTGGCCGATCCACCGCCGCGCGCCGAGCCTGACCGAGCGGGTCCCGGCCCACGCGGTGTTCGAGACCGGGCTCAAGATCGTCGACTTGCTCGCGCCCGTGCCCCGCGGCGCGAGCACGGGCCTGTTCGGCGGGGCCGGGGTCGGCAAGACGGTCCTGATGATGGAGCTGATGCACAACACGGTTCACCGTCACCACGGCGCGACCCTGTTCGCGGGGATCGGTGAGCGCTCGCGCGAGGCTCGCGAGCTGTGGCTCGAGATGGCCGAGTCGGGGGTCCTGGACAGCTCGACGGTGGTCCTCGGCCAGATGGGCGAGACCCCCGGGGTCCGGTTTCGGACCGCCGCCGCGGCGCTGACGATGGCCGAGTGGTTCCGCGACGAGGCCCGTCGAGACGTGCTCGTGTTCATGGACAACGTGTTTCGCTTCGTCCAGGCCGGCAACGAGGTCAGCGGCATGCTCGGGCGGCCGCCGTCGCGGGTCGGGTACCAGCCGACGCTCGCGGCCGAGGTCGCGGCGCTGCAAGAGCGGATCAGCTCGTCGGTCGACGCCGCGATCACGTCGATCCAGGCCGTCTACGTGCCCGCCGACGACATCACGGATCCGGCGGTCGCCGAGCTCTTCACCCACCTCGACGCCTTCTTGGTCCTCTCGCGCGAGGCCGCGGCCGAGGGCCTCTACCCCGCGGTCGACCCGCTCGAGAGCAGCTCGAGCCTGCTGACCTCGGCGATCGTTGGCGAGCGCCACGCCCGGATCGCCGCCGAGGCCCGCCGCGTGCTCGCCAAGTACGAGGAGCTCCGCGACATCATCGCGCTGATGGGCATGGACGAGCTCACGCCCCGCGACCGCGAGGCGGTGCTCCGGGCCCGTCGGCTGCGGCGCTTCTTGACCCAGCCCTTCGCCGTGACCGAGGCCTACACGGGCAAGCCTGGGGTCTACGTCGAGCTCGAGCAGACCCTCGCCGGGGTCGAGGCGATCCTCGCGGGCGAGTGTGACGACCTCGCCGAGGCCGCGCTCTACATGGGCGGGAGCCTCGACGCGCTCTTGCGTCGAGGTCGCGAGGGTGGGCGAGCAGACGAGCAGGGGAGGGCGGGGTGAGGACGATGCGCCTGGTCGTGTCGACGCCGGAGCGCGAGCTCGAGCTCGAGTCCCTCGTCGCGCTGCGCTTCATCGCCGAGGACGGCTGGCGCGGGGTGTTGCCCGGTCACGAGCCGGCTCGGGCCCGCTTGCGGCGGGGGGCGGCGCGCTGCGTCGAGGCGGGCGTCGGGCGGGCCGAGGCCCGCGTGCGGTGGTTGGCGACCGAAGACGGCGTCGTCCTCGTCGACCGCGCCGAGCTGCGGATCCTGACGCGCTGGGCCGCGCTGGCCGACTCGCTCGTGGATCTGCGCGAGCTCGTCGAGGCCCGCGACGCCGAGCGCACACGGCTCGAGCACGAGGCCAGGGCCTTCACGCGCCGTCATGAAGTTGCGACCCGCCGGGCGCTCGGTCGCCTCGAACGGAGGGTGTCGAGGCCGTGAACCCGAGCGAGCACGAGCGGGGTTCAGACCCACCGGGTGACCCGCACACCCGCGAGATGGCCGCGGCGATCGTCGAGCTCGAGGCCCTCGAGCGCAACGCGATGACCCGCCGCGGCCGCAACCTGTGGGTTCAGGTCTCGCGGGTCGGGACCTTGGGCTGGCTGATCGCGCTGCCGATCGTCGGCGGCGCGCTGCTCGGCAGCATCGTCGATCGCCACCTCGGGACGGGGCTGACCTTCACCCTCGCGCTGCTGGTCGTCGGCGTCGCGCTCGCCGGCTTCGGGTTGTGGCGCCACGCGCAGGAGCTGGACGACTGAGATGGACCCGCTCGAGCTCGTGATCGGTGCCCTCGTCGGCGCGGCGCTCGCGGGCGTCCACGCCTGGGCGGTCTACCGGGCGGCGGCGCGGGTCGTGGACGCTCGCCGCGCCGACGCGCTCCTCGCCTTCCCGGTCCGCGTCGTGGCGCCGGCGGCCGGGCTGTTTGCGCTCGCGCTCTCGAGCCCCGCGGCGCTGACCGGCGGCGTGCTGGCCTTCGCGATCGGTCAAGTCCTGGCGCGCGCTCGCCTGACTCGCGCTCGAGATTGATCCGCCATGAACCCGGTCTTCACGCTGCGCCTGTTCGGGCTCGAGATCCCCGACACGATCCCCGTGTCGCTCGGCCTGGTCGCGCTGATCCTGGTCGTCGCGTGGTTGAGCGCGCGGCGGCTCGTGGTCCACGAGCCGAGCCGCTGGCAGGTCGTGCTCGAGATCTTCGTCGTCTGGCTCAGCGACACCGTCGAGCGGATCATGGGCGAGGACCCCAGGCCCTACGTGCCGCTGATCGGGACCTTGATCGTCTGGATCGGGCTGTGCAACTTGCTCACCGCCGTGCCCTGGGTTCGGCCGCCGACCGCGGACCTGTCGACGACGGTGGCGCTGGCCTTGGTCGTGATGATCGCGGTCCCGGGCTACGGGATCTGGCGACACGGCGTCGGCGGCTACCTCCGGACCTATCTGCGCCCGCACCCGCTCTTGCTGCCCTTCAACATCATCGGTGAGCTGACCCGGACCCTGGCGCTGGCCGTGCGCCTGTTCGGCAACGTGATGAGCGGACACATGGTCGGCGCGGTCTTGCTGGTGGTCGCGGGGCTGCTGGTCCCGATCCCGCTGGTCATGCTCGGGCTGCTGACCGGGATGATCCAGGCCTACATCTTCGGGATCCTCGCCGCGGTCTTCATCGCGGCGGCGATCCAGGTCGACCTCGCGCGCGATCAGCCGGCCGAGCCGGCCCAGGTTCAGGAGAAGACATGAACGAACAGACCCTGTTGTCCCTCGCGTCGATCATCATGGCCGGGATCACCGTGACGATCGGGAGCATCGCGCCGGCGCTGGCCGAGGGCCGGGCCGTGGTCGCGGCCCTCGACGCGATCGCGCGCCAGCCCGAGGCGGCCTCGTCGACGACCCGGACCTTGTTCGTGGGTATGGCGATGGTCGAGTCGACCGCGATCTACTGCCTGGTCGTCGCGCTGGTCCTGCTATTCGCCAATCCCTTGATCTGAGCCGTGTATGGGCGTCGACTGGACAACCGTCATCTTCGAGATGGTCAACTTCGGCTTGCTCGTGCTGATCATGCTCCGCTTCGTGTTTCGTCCGGTCCGCAGGATCCTCGACGAGCGCAAGGCCGATCTCGCCCAGCGCGAGGCCGAGACCGCCGCGCGTGAGGCCGAAGCCGCCGAGGTCCGCGCGCGCTTCGAGACCCAATTGGCCGAGATCGACGCGCTCGCCGAGCGGCGCCAGAGCGCGGCCCTGTCCGAGGCCCGGGCCGAGGGCGAGGCGATCATCGAAGAGGCGCGGGCGGCCGCCCGGAGCGATCGCGCCAAGGCCGAGGCCGAGCTCGGTCGCGCGCGCCAGCGGACCCTCGCGCGCTTCCGGGCCGAGGTCCTGGGCCTCGGCGCCCAGATCGCGCGCCGGGTCGTGGGCGAGATCGGGACCGCCGAGCTCAGCTTTGCGTTCGCCCGTCGGGCCGTGCACGCGCTCGAGGACGCCGTCGACGGCGAAGCTGCGGCCGGACAGATCCGGGTTGAGCACAGCCTCGACGTCGAGCCCGACGAGCTCGAGGCCTTCATCCGTGACGAGCTCGGCGCGGAGGTCGAGCTCCGCTTCGAGCCCGACCCCGAGCTCGTCAGTGGCGTGCGCCTCCACGCCGACGGCCGCGAGGTCGAGTCGAGCGTGGGCGCGAGCCTCGACGCGTGGTACCGCGATCTGATCGGCGATGAGGGCGACGGCGAGGGGCCCGCGATCCAGGCGCAGACGGGCGCCCGATGAGCGACCCAGGTGGCGAGACCGAGCTCGAAGGGGCCATGCGCGCGCAGCTCGAGCGCGCGCTCGAGCAGACCCGCGAGGGCCTCGCCGGGCTCGAGCCGCGGACCCGGATCGAGCGCCTCGGGCGGGTCGTCGCCGTCGGCGATGGGGTTGCGATCGCGCACGAGCTCGAGCGCCCGGTGTTCGGCGAGTTGGTCGACGTCGGCGGCGTCGCGGGTCGGGCCGAGAGCGTGTCGGCGTCGGAGGTTCGCCTGGTCCTGCTCGGGCGCGGGAGCGTCGAGGCCGGCGATCCGGTCCGCCGGGCGGGGCGAATCCTCGACACCCCGGCCGGTTCGGGCCTGCTCGGGCGGGTGGTCAATCCCCTCGGTCACCCCCTCGACGGCCGCGGCCCCCTCGCTGGCCGCCGACGGATCCGGGTCGAGCGGGATCAGGTCCCGCTCGCCGACCGTGAGCTGGTCTCGCGCCCGCTGCGGACCGGGGTGTTTGCGATCGACACGATGATCCCGATCGGCCGCGGCCAACGCCAATTGGTGATCGGCGATCGCTCGACGGGCAAGACCGAGCTGTGCGTCGACATCCTCGCCGCGCTCGAGCCCGAGATCGTCGGGGTCTACGTCGCGATCGGCCGCCGGGGCTCGGAGATCGCCGGGGTCGTCGCTCAGCTGCGCGAGGCGGGCGTGCTCGAGCGCGGCTTTTGTGTCGTCAGCGACGCCGACGATCCGCTCGGGCTGGTCCACCTGACGCCCTACGCGGCCTGTGCGATGGCGGAGTCCCTGGTCGAGGGCGGCCGCGACGTGGTCATCGTCTACGACGATCTGAGCAGTCACGCGCACGCCCACCGCTCGCTCGCGCTGCTGCTCGGCCGTCCGGTCGGGCGCGAGGCCTACCCGGTCGATGTGTTCTATGCCCACGCGCGCCTGCTCGAGCGCGCCGCGCAGTTCGGCGCGGAGCTGGGCGGCGGCTCGCTCACGGCGCTGCCGATCGTCGAGACCCAAGCCGGGGATCTGACCGCCTACATCCCGACCAACCTGGTCTCGATCACCGACGGGCAGATCCGCCTCGACGCCGGGCTGGTGGCGGCGGGCCTCAACCCGGCGGTCGATCTCGGGCTCTCGGTCTCGCGCGTCGGCGGCAAGGCTCAGCCCGAGCTCGTCCGAACCCTCGCGGGCTCGTTCAAGAACCGCTACGCGCAATTTCTCGAGCTCGAGTCCTTCGCGCGCTTCGGGGGGCGGCTCGAGCCCAGTGCCCAGGCCGTGATCGACTGGGGCCGGCGGGCCCGCGCGGCGCTGCATCAGGCCTACGGTCAGCCCCGGACCTGGGCCCAGACCGTCGCGCGGATGCTCCTCGTCGACGATCCGGCCTTCATCAAGCTGAGCCAGGAAGGGGTCGCGGACGCGGTCGACGAGGGGGTTGCGAGGCTGCTCGATGATCCGGCCTTCGACCGGGCGGCGATCGACGGTGGTCGCGTGGGTCGGGAGCTCATCGATCCGCTGCGGCGCCGCGCCGCCGTGGTCGCGGCCGCGCTCGTCGAGCGCTTCGGGATCGACGCGACTGTGGACCGCGCGGGCGAGGAGCCAGGCGCGTGACCAAGCTTCGGGCGCTCGAGTCGCCGCTGCGGGCGTGGCGGAGCTTCCGGGACATCGCCCGCGCGACCCAGACCCTCGCCGCGGTCCAGGCCATGCAGTGGGCCGAGCGCAGCGCCCGGGCCGACGCGCACCTGAGCTGGTGCGAGGCCGTCGCGGCCGCCCATCGCCTGCCGCCGAGCCCGGGACCGCGCCCGCGGGTCGTGCTCGTGCTCGGCACGGAGCTGGGCCTGTGCGGGTCGCTCAACCGCGAGCTCGCGGCGTGCTGCGAGCGGGCGGGCCTCGACCGCGCGCCCACGGTCCTGTCGGTCGTCGTCGGCTCGCGCCTCGCGCTGCTCGAGCCGCTCGCGGGCGCACGCCCGATCCACCGCGAGGCCCCGAGCTCGCTGCCCGCGGCGCGTCGGCTCGGCGCCGAGATCGAGGATCTGATCAACCTGTTGCCGGACGCGCTCGCCGTCGAGCTGAGCATCGTGCTGGCCACCGCGGTCGACGAGGACGCCCACCCGCGCGTCGAGCTGCGGACCAGCGCGCGGCCGGACCTCGAGCTCGAGCCGAGCGATCGGAGCTGGCTCGACCGGCCCCGCCGCGAGCTCTCGGTCCCGGCCTCGTTCGCGGGCCAGGCCCAGCTCCTCGCCCGCAACGCGCGGCTGGTCGCGGCCCTGTGCCGGGCGATCACCAGCGAGAACGAGGCTCGCTGGCGAACCATGAGCCGGGCCCACGAGTCCGCCCAGCGCCGCATCGGCGAGCAAGAGCGGCGGCTTCGCAGGCTCCGCCAGGAGCTGATCACCCAGGAGATGCTCGAGGCGCGACAGGGATCGGGCACGAGTCGTCAAGGGTGAACACGACCGGCATCCGAGCGGCGGCATCTCTTCGAAGGCCAAGGGGTGTTATCTTGTCCGAGTGAAGATTTGGCGATGGCTCGGTGCGGCGTCGCTTGGGCTGTGCTCCCTGGCGGGGTGCAGCTCGGTCCAGGCTCAGGTGGCCTGTCCGACCACCCACGTGAGCGCTCCAATCCTGCGCTCCCAAGCGGAGCTCGAAGCACAGATCGCCCTCGCAAAGGGTGAAGCCTGGGATGAGGAGTCGGTCCCCGCCTGTACCCTCGATGAGCTGCCCGAGGTCGACTGGGACACGGAGGCGGTCGCGGTGATCGTACGGCGGGGGCGGTCGAGCGTGGACCGCATGAGCGTGAGCGGGCGACGGCTCCACGTGGTCACCCGAGGGATCCGCCAGTGCGGTGGACAAGAGCTGATGAGCTGGCAGGGCACCTTGTTGGTCGTCGTGCCCGCGAAGGTCCAGTCGATCGAGTGGCGGTCGCTTCGGACCAAGCCCTGCCCGAACCGACGCGGCCCCCGTCCGCCCTGATCGGTGGCTCTCGACGAGCCTCGCGCCGTGGCCCAGCCGAGGGGCGCCTATTCAGTCACAGGTGGGTCGAGGACGCGGGGGTCCCTCGCGCGCGCGGCCGTGGCCAGGGCCGAGACGATCTCGCTAAAATTGGGCCCCTCGATCTCGGTCAAGCCCTCGACGTAGGCGTGATAGCCCCGGGCCTCGATCATGTGGAGCGCAGAGACGACCGGACCGACGCCGGGGTAGTGCTCGTCGAGCTGGCCGATCTTGTGGGCGCCGAGGTGGGCGAGGTAGGGCAAGGCGGCGCGGTTGGTGACCGGCTCGAGCACCGTGGTCGTGAGCACCCGATCGTGGCCTTCGTCGACGACGAGCTCGGCGAGGGCGCGCAGGGCCAGGGCCGCGGTCCACGAGCGTCGGCGCCTGGCGGGCAAGACCGCGAGCTGATCGAAGTAGGCGATCCGGCCCCGGAGCTCGGCGTCGGGGTCGAAGCCAGGCCGCCACGCGATCGTCGGGCGCTGAGCCCACAGCGGCGACGCGCGCAAGATCGGATCGGGCAGGGTGAGCGTGAAGCCGATCGCCTCGTCGCCGAGCTCGAGCAGCCACACGCGCGCGCGCGCGAGCAGCTGGGCGTAGCGGCTGTCTTCGCTGCCAAGCAAGAAGCCTGAGCTGCGAGCCTCGCTCGCGGCTGTGATCGGGAGCCCGCGCCTGACCTCGAGGACCGCGCGGAGGTCCGTGGCGCCGGCTCGCCGGACGCGGGCGCCGTCTTCGAGCTCGAGCTGGGATCCGGCCTCGCCCACGGCGTCACGCATGACCGTCAAAACAACAAGTTCAAGAGCAGCGAGCCGCGGCGCCCACGTCCGGCGCCGGATGAGCCCGACTCGCGCCACTCGTTGTTGCGCGCGAGCGAGACCCCGAGCTGCTGGGTTCGCAGCTCCTGAACTCGGGCCTCGTGCACGGCCTTGCGCGACTGATCGAGGCCGCCGCCGCGGACCCACTCGAGGATGTTGCTGAGCTCGCCCTCGTCGAGCCACACGCCGTGCTGCTTGCAGGTGTCGATGATGACGCGGCTGAACTTGCCGTACTGGCTGCGGTTCATCAGCGCCTTGCACTCGGGGCAGGGTCGGTAGCGCACGGGTTGGTCCATGGCCGCGGCGGGGCGCTCGCTGTCGGCGTTGGGCTCGACATCCGCGACCATCTCTTCGGCCCGTCGGATCACGTGCTGGAAGGTCTCGGAGCTGAGCCACAGGCCCGCGCAGCCGCTGCACTCGAGCAGCGAGAGGTCCGCGCCGAGGCGGCGGCTGTGCATGCGCTGGTCGCCGCCGCAGGCCGGGCAGATCCGGTCATCGAGCTCGCCCGCGGCCCCTTCGGCGGCGAGGGGCTGGGCGCAGCTGTGGCAAAAGCGCGCCTTGTCGCTGACCCGGGTGACGCAGCGCGGGCAGATGCTGGTCAGGTCGCGCTCGTAGGCGGCGAAGCTCGACCCGCAGTGCGAGCAGTTCGGGCCGTCAGACCGCGGCGCGCCGCAGCCCGAGCACCGGACCACCGCGGCCTCGTGGGCCGCAGGTTGACTGACGGTGACGACCTCGCCGCAATAGCAGCGAAAGCGGCTGCCGACCTCGTAGCCCGAGGCGTCGAATTGGCGGTTGCACTGGGAGCAGGCGACGATGAGGCGCACGGCCCCAAGATAGCAGTCGCGCGGGCGGCGAGCACCCGAGCTGCGGGCAGGTCTCGACCGGGGTCAGGGGCCGCGGCTCATCCACATCGGGGGCTGGAGGCTCTCCGACTCCAGCGTCGAGGTGTCGCCCTCGGGCAGACCGAGCTCCTGCGCCCGCAGGAGGCGGCGCATGATCTTGCCGCTGCGGGTCTTGGGCACGCTGGCGCGAAATTCGATCTCGCGCGGGGCCACGGCCATCCCGAGGCGCTTGCGCGCGAAGGCCAGGAGCGCGCGCCGGAGCCTGGGGCTGGGCTCGACCTCCGGCTGCAGGACCACGAAGGCCTTGACGACCTCACCCGCGACCGAGTCCGGCTTGCCGATCGCGGCGACCTCGGCCACGTCGTCGTGCTCCAACAGCCCGCTCTCGACCTCGAAGGGGCCGATGAGGTGGCCGGCCGAGTTGATCATGTCGTCGATCCGCCCGACGAACCAGTAGTAGCCGTCCCGGTCGCGCTGGGCGAGGTCGCCGGTCAGGTACCAGCCGTCGGCGAAGCACTCGTTGTAGCGTTGCTCGCGACCGACGTAGGTCCGAAACATCGACGGCCACCCGGCCCGCAGCGCGAGCTCGCCGTCGACGTTGGGTTTGTCGATGACGCGGACGGAGCCGTCGTCGCGACGCTCGACGATCGCCGCGACGATCCCCGGCAGCGGCTTGCCCATGGACCCGGGCTTGACGGTCATCGACGCGTAGTTGGCGATCATGATCCCGCCGGTCTCGGTCTGCCACCAGTTGTCGTGGATCGGCTGGGCGAAGGCCTCGAGGCCCCAGCGCATGGCCTCGGGGTTGAGCGGCTCGCCGACGCTGGCGATGAAGCGCAGCTGCGACAGGTCGCGATCGAGGGCGAGCTCGATCCCGGCCCGCATCAAGGTCCGGATCGCCGTCGGCACGGTGTACCAGACCGTCACGGCCTCGTGCTCGAGCAGCTTGTACCAGCGCGTCGGGTCGAGCTCGCCCTCGTCGACGAACACCGTCACGCCGTTGGTCAGCGGGGCGATGATCCCGTACGAGGTCCCGGTCACCCAGCCGGGATCGGCGGTGCACCAAAACACGTCGCCGGGGCGGAGGTCGAGGGCCAGGCGTCCGGTCACGTGATGGGTGACGACGGCCTCGTGGACATGCAGGGCGCCCCGGGGCTGACCGGTCGTGCCGCTGGTGAAGTGGAGCAGCGCCGGGTGCTCGGGGTGGGTCGGCGCGATCGTGTAGGTCTCGCTCGCCTCGGCCATCAGCGCGCGGAGATCGAGGCAACCCGGCGGCGGGTCGCCGTCGGTGATCAGCACGTGCTCGAGCCTCGGCAGCCGCTCACGCAGCTGCGCGATCTTGGAGGTGTAGAGCCGCCTGGTCGTGACCAGGACCTTGGCCCGGCCCTGGTTCATCCGCGCGTGGATCGGCTCGGGCCCAAACGCAGCGAAGAGCGGGCAGAACACCGCCCGGTGGGCGAGGCTCCCGAGCGCCGCGATGTAGAGCTCGGGGATCCGACCGCACAGCCCGAACACGGCCTCCATTGGGGTCACGCCGAGCTTGGTGAGCACGTTGGCGAAGCGGCTGCACTCGCGCTCGAGCGCCGCGTAGCTGAACCTTCGCTGGTGGCCGTGCTTGCCGAGCCAGCGCAGAGCGATCGTGTCGGAGAGCGGCCCGCGGGCGTGTCGAGTCACCGCCTCGTGGGTGATGTTGAGGCCGCCGCCGGGCTGCCCGTCGAGCCATCCGCGAGCATCCGACCACGAAAAACTCGCGCGGGCCTGCTCGTAGTCGGGCATGTTGGGCATCTTGCGACGCTAGAATCACGGCGCGCGGGGGCCAACCAAAACGCTTGCGTCGGCTGGCACCCCCCTCGTCAAAAGTTTCGCGAGCCGTGAATTGACGCTCTCGACCGCACGCAGTTGGATCATGCACCCGTGGCCGTCACACCGAAGCCCGAGATCCCGCCGCCGTCGCCGTCTCCAGAGCTGCCGGAGCCGCCGCCGGAGCTGCCCGAACCACCGCTGCCGGAGGTCCAGCCGCCGCCGCCGGAGCCCGCGCCTCAGCCCGCGCCGCCTGAAATTCCGCCGCCGTCGTCCCGCGAGCCTGGCGGCGCGCCGGCGTTGAGCGTGGCCGCGGCGCGCAGGTCGAAGACGCTGCGAGCAGCTTCGCAGACTGACGAGATTTTCGCGGGCGCGACCTGCGCGAGCTTCTGTTTGCACTAACATCGAGCCGGTGGTGACCACCCCTGAGGTCACCACCGGCTCGGAAGTAGGTGTGTCGACCGAGGCGGCGGTCACCGGCTCGCCGGGCGACGGGCCGACGCGCGGGCCCGCTCCGTCGGGCGAGCACGAGCCCAGCTGCTCGAGCCGGGCCCGCAGCCGGTCGCGGCGGGTGCCGATCTGCTTGGGCCAGGGTCCGCGAGCGCGCCCCCAGAGTCGAGCACGACCTCCGAGGCGCTGGTCTTCGGAGCTTGCACTTCGCCAGGAGTCGATCGACCATCCGCCGATGAACAAGCGGCACATCTACGCTCTCGCCTTCGCCCTCGGGCTGACCACCAGATTCTTGACCGCGTGTGCCGAGGGCTCCCAGGGGGACTGTCAGCCAGGCGAGCTGGGTTGTGAGTGCATTGGCGGGACTTTGTGCACCGACGGTTCGACCTGCGATCTCGGCCTGTGCGTCGGCGGATCGGCCGAGAGCGGCGACGAGACGGCGGGCGAGGAGAGCGGCGGCGCCGAGATGGGCGACGGCGACACCAGCGGGGATGGAGACCTCTCCTGCGAGATCTCCGCCGACTGCCTCGACGACGAGGTCTGCGTCGAGGGAGCCTGCGGCGACACAGACCTCTACTATTACGACGCCTCGGTGGTCGTGTTCGTCCCGCCGATCTGCCGCGACGGCGTGGGGACGGCGGAGCTCGAGTACGAGGTCTACCAAGATGAGGTGTTCACTGACCTCTCGAGCGAAGCTGGCTGTCCGGGGGCCTGGCCCCAGGAGCCTTTCAGCTACGACTCACTCAGCACGCTTCAGCTCGACTTCTACGAGGTCGATGCATTCTTCGACGACTACATTACGTCGATGTGCTGGACCGACGAGTTTGATCAGTGCGACAGGGTCCCGAAGCTCATCCTCCATGATGGCGGCTGGGTGGGCATGGTCGAGGAGTCGTACATCGAGCTTCGCTTCGACCCGCTTCCGTATTGACCCCGAGCTCGGGGCTGCTCAACGGCACGCGAGCGCGATGGCGGCCGAGACCGCGCCCCCGCGCAGGAGCGCGACGGGCTCGTTGAGCAGCTTCCAGCCCAATTTGTTGCCGAGCGAGCGGTTCAGGCTCGCCGCCATTCGCTGGTAGTTCCACGGGTGATTGGCGCCGCCGAGGCTCTTGGGCCAGATGTGGTCGGCGTCGATCCCGTCGAGGTCGTAGCCCTTCTTGCGCCACACTCGGCGAACCTTCGCGGTGTTCATCTGCCCGCCGCACAAGGAGCTCGAGCCCGAGCTCGAGAGCGACGCGACCATCAAGCTGACGGCGACGATCTTCCAGTTTCGCGCCGCCTGCTCATAGTCGCGCTGAGCTTGACGGTAGGCTTCGGTCGCCTCGCCCTGGCGCCGGGCCGCAGCCTCGAGATGTCGGGCTGCCTCTCCCATGTCCGCCTCGACCTGATCCCAGACCTGCAGGAGCTCGCGGGTGGCTCGCTGGATGTGCTCGGCCCGGACCTCGAGCTCGCGCAGCTTCGCGTCGCCGCCTGCGTTGGCTTGCTCGACCGCGGCGAGGCGGGCGTCGAGGTGCGCGGTGATCTCGGCCGCGGCGGGCCGACAAGCGCCGAGCGCGAGCGAGCATGTCAGGAGCCAAGCTCTGTCGTGGGGGCTCATCGAGGCACCCCAGGCGCGGGCCGAGGGCTGCGGGAGCGTCGCTTCGTCGGGGGCCGCTCGCTGCCCGTGGCGCCGTCGACACAGGCTTGGAGCTGGTGGATGTCGCGGACGGCTTGCTTGCGCTCGGCTCGAACCCGTTCGTAGCAGGCCGGCGCCCGACCGCAGCTCGACGCCGTCGCCTTGCCCGCGACCGCTCCCCCGGCGCACCCGGCGATGGCGAGCGGCGCTGTTGCGCCGCCGCTGACGACGGCGCTGAGGATCCCGAGGCCGCAGCCGAGGGCGGCGCCCTTGCTGACGCGGGCGTCGTTGCGGGCCAGGCATGCCTCGTGCTGGGCGATCTGGGCTCCGCACGCAGCCGCGGCCTCCGTCACCTTGGCCTCGACGATCGCCTTTTGTGCCCGGCACTCGGCGCGCCTGGCCTCGGCCACGGCACGGTCCAAGGAGCGCTCGGCGACCTCGATCTCACCCTCGAGCTCGGCGAGCTTCGTGGATCTGCGGGTCTCCTCCTGCTCGAGCTTGGCGATGCGCTTGTCGAGGGCGGCGGCTTCGCGGGTCTTGCTCGCGGTGCAGCCGACGCTGGCAGCCAGGGCGAGGAGCAGCACGGGTAAGGTGGCGTTCGGGCCAGGTCGCATCGGCGAGAGGATAGCTCAGACGTGCACGCGCCCGAGGGGTCATCGCGGCGGCGGGCGAGCGGAGGCCCTGGCCGGCTCAGCGCGCTCGCAGGGCGCAGGACACCAGCATGCGGGTCTCGGTCTTGACCGGGCTGAGGCTGACCTCGATCGGGAAGATCGTCCCGTCTTGCTTTTGCCCCGTCAGCTCGAGGCCGGCGCCCATCGGGCGCGGGCTCGGTGCCTGGGTGAAGCGCCGGACGTGGTCGACGTGTCGCTTGCGCAGGGGCTCGGGGACCAGGATCTCGATCGCTTGGCCGACGAGCTCCTCGCGCGGGTAGCCGAACATGCGCTCGAGCTGGTGGTTGATCAGGACGATCGTGCCGCTCTCGTCAATCACGCAGGTCGCGTCGGGGGCGGATTCGAGCAGGCCGATGAACTGCTGCTCGGACTGTCGACGCTCGGTGACGTCGCGGCCGACGAGGTAGATCCCGGTCTCGTTGGGGATCGAGCGGGCCCGGAGGTCGATCCAGCGGTGCCCACCCTCGCTGTGGCGCATGCGGATCTCGAACCCGGCCTGGGGCTCGCCGGCCCAGATCTTGGCGAGCTCGGCGTCGAACAGCTCGCGGTGCTCGGGGCTGACGAACTGGCGCAGCGGCGCGTTGGCGCGGGCGTCCTCGACCCAGCCGAGCAAGGAGCTCCACGCGGCGTTCGACTGGGTGATGTGCCCGTGCTGATCCACGATCGCGAGGAGGTCGAGGGAGAGGTTGAAGAAGCGCTCGCGCTCCTGCTCGGTCCGCTTGCGCTCGGCGAGGGTCGTCAGCCAGGCCTGGACCGCGGCCGCGAGCTCCGAGACCGACTGCCAGCGAGCGTCCCGCGCCTTGGCGAGCCCGGACATGCAGATGCGCTCGAGCTGGGGCGGGACGCTGGGGATGAGCTCGGTTGGCGGGGTCGGCGGGGTCTCGACCACGGCGTCGAGGATCGCGGCCACGTCGTCGCCCAAAAAGGGAGGCCGCCCGGTCAGGATGTCGTAGAGGATCGCGGACAGCCCGTAGACGTCGGTCCGCTCGTCGATACGATCGACCAGGCCCTGGGCCTGCTCGGGTGCCATGAACGCGGGGGTTCCGAGTCGCTGGCCCTGCATCGTGGCCAGGACCGGCACGCTGGTGAGCGCGGTCCCGAGCGCGGCGGGGTCGCTCCCGCCCGCGGAGCTGGGCTGGTCGTCCGTGCGAATGCGCTTCGCGAGGCCCCAGTCGAGCACGACGACCTCGCCGAAGTTGCCGACGATCACGTTTTCGCCCTTGAGGTCGCGATGGACGATTCCGCGCGAGTGGGCGAAAGCCATGGTGTTGCAGACGCTGATGAAGTTGTTCAGCAGTTGCAGGAATGGGCCCGAGACCAGGTCGTCGCCGTCGTCGAGGTTCTCGTGGAATTCGGTGATGACCGCGGACAAAGTCCGGCCCCGCAAGAAGCGCATTGTGTAGAAGCAGCGCCTCCCGTCATCGGTCGCGCTGAAGTCGTAGACCGGCACGATGCCAGGGTGGTCGAGCTGGCCTGTGATCCGCGCTTCGCGAAAAAAACGCGCGCGATTACCCACATGATCGGCCTGGTCGTCCTTGAGGCGCTTGAGGGCGATCTCGCGATCGAGGACCTCGTCGTAGGCCCGCCAGACCTCGCCGATCCCACCTGAAGAGTGGAGGCCGCGCAGCGTGATCCGCTCGCGGACCGTCAACGGAAGGGTGCCCAGGTCGATCTCGTCGAGTTCGTCATCGAGCTCGATGTCTGAATCGAGCGAGGTGCGCCGGGGCAGCGTTGGCCGCTCGTGGAGCGGCTTGGGATCACACGCAGCGTTCTCGTCAATGAGGCCGTGATTGGGGGGAAGTGCGCCGAATTGCACGTTGGAATCGTCGCCAAGCCCCATGGGCGAGAGGGTAATCGCGATCCATCCGACACTAAAGGCGGCCTGGACCGGGAAGCTCACGGGCATCGCAAGTTAAACGTCGACGATGCCTGCGCATGTGACGACGCCGGTCGCCGGATGATCGACCCATTCCCGCGCGCGGTTGTGGAGCCGGCCCGCGAGCTGGTCGCGGCCAGCCGCCGGGCCGTCGCGCTGTTCGCTCGACGTCGCCGGCCTCGTGGCATTGGTCAGCGCGCGTTGGCGCCGACGCGCAGCTGGCCGTCGAAGTCGTAGACGAGCTCGTTGCTGCCGACCTCGGACCACACGAGGATCCGCCAGGCCAGGTCGCCGTCGATGAACTCGACGGTCGCGCGGTTGGGCGTGCCGCCGCTGCGCTCGGTCGCGGCCGCGAGGATCCCGGGGAGCGCGCTGAAGTCGACCTCGGCGACGGCGAAGCTCTGGCTGGGGACCGGCACGGCGTCGCCGCGGCGCAGGTGTGTGCCGTCGGCTTGGATCGAGTAGCGCTGACCCTCGGCGTCGTAGGCCTCGATGCCGCCGGGGCTGATCTGGATGCGCCGGACCTGATCGCTGATCGCCTCGACCCGCTCGGGCACGGTCTCGGGCGCGCGCAGGTAGTCGGCAACCACGGGGAGGCTCGGCTCCGTGTTCCCGGCGAAGGTCGTCCACAGCAGGACGCCGGCGACCACGAAGGGGATCAGGGCCCCGAACGCGATGAGGAGGATGACGCGCCGGGGGACGCCGCGGGGTTGATGCTTGGCCTCGTTCACGCGGCGAGCAGCCTAGCAGCCCGGGGTGCAATGTATCGTGTCGCCTCGCGCCGGAATTTGCGCCGAGGGCGCGAAGCCAAAACGCCGCTGTACCGGGCGTACTGCAAGTTTTGGCGACAAAGCCCTCGGCGAAAAGGCCAAGCGAGGCGGCGCGAGGCATTGCACCCCGGGCTGCTAGCCCTGAATCAAGCGCTGCGCTCGTCGAGGTGGAGCTTCAGCGCGTTTTGGCTTCGCGCCCTCGGCGAAGATTCCGGCGCGAGGCGACACGATGCATTGCACCACGGGCTGCTAGGCCTAAATCAAGGGGCTGCTCGGCCTCGCGCGCGTCGAGCGACAGGCCTCGCCCGGGATGAAGCGGGTGTGAAAGCCAGCCGGAACCCGCGAGGGGATCGCTAGCTTGGCGACGAGGTCGAGCTCGCGCGCCGACAGCAGCCACAGCTCGCTGCGCCCGCTGCCGAGCTCGGACACGAAGGTCACGAGCACGGCGTCGTCGGGGTCCGGTCCGAGCGGCGCGACGCTGACCTCTCCGCCGTACCACCCGGCCGGATACTTGCGCTCGATCGCGGCCCCGGACCCGAGCTCGACCCGACGCACGCCGTCAAAGCGAAAGGCCTCCTGCTCGGCGAAGGTGCCCAAGAACGCGGCGTCGGTCGGCGATCCGAGCCGACGATCGTCGATCCGCGGGAACTCGGCCAGGGCCGAGTCGATGAGCTCTTCGCGGGCGAGGCCGGTGTCGAGGTCGAGGGTCCAGCGGACGAGCTCGGGCTCGAGGCGCAGGTGGGAGATGCGCGGCACGACCCGATCCGTGCGCCCGGGCTGGGGCTGGTACATCAGGGGGTCGCGCATGCGACAGACCGTGACGATGACCTCGCGGCCCTGCTCCCAGGCGTTGGCGAAGTGGTAGACGTAGCAGGCCGGGACCTCGAACCACCGGACCAGGCGGTGGGCCTTGCGATCGAACAGGCCCACGCGCGTGGGCCGGTCGGGGAAGAAGCGCATGTGGACCTTGCCGCGGGTGAGGGCCTCGGGGTCGGCGAACATCGAGACGTCGAGCAAGATCGTGTAGCGCTCGGTCAGCGCGAGGTCGTGCTGCGGGCGCGGGCCCGGGAGCTCGATCGGCGTGCGGGTGAGCTGGCCGTCGGTGGTCAAGGTGCCGTGGGTCGCGAAGGGCGGGGTGGGGGCGTAGTCGAGGAAGACCAGGTCCCCGCTGCGTGGATCGACCTTGGCGTGGGCCGTCATGGTTCCGGCGTCGGGCCACGGGCCCTCGGTCTCGAGCTCGGGGACCGTGAGCGCGTGGGGCAGCCCGCCGCCCATCCACCACAGCGCCAGGAGTCGGCCGTTCCAGTAGAGCAGGTCGGTGTTGGCGGTGTTCTTGTACGGGCCGCCCGCTCGGGTGAAGTCCGGGCGCGAGAGCAGCCCCGTCCACGTGGCTCGACCCGCGGCCTCGTCCTCGGCGAGCCCGGCGGTGCGGACCCAGCGGTTGCGGTAGCTCGCGCGCCCGTCGGCGAAGCTGACCGCGTGGACCATCCCGTCGCCGTCGAACCAGTGGTAGGGCTCGGGCGCCACAAACCGGGGGTTGCTCGAGTTGCGGGCGAACACGCCTTGGAGCCCCGGGGGCAGCTCACCCTCGAGCAGCTCGAGCTCGGGGTGGTCGAGCTCGCGCTCAACCGGGGCGAAGTCCTGGCTCGAGTAGGTGTCGCCGTCGATGAAATCCCGCGCGCTGGCCATGAAGCACCATAGCATCGGCCCCGAGCCCCGCGGCGCGGCGTGGCCCGGTCTCGATTTACACGCCCGACGAGACCGCCGGGATCACGGCCGCGGCCGGGGAGACCCTCGCCGAGGCCCTCGCCGAGCTGCGCGCGCCGGGGGCCGGCCGCCTACTGCTGGAAGCAGTAGATCGGCAGCGGGGTGCTGCAGGACTGCGCCGCGCACAGCGACCACGACTCGGTCTCCGAGGTCGTGCGCGCGATCGTGCCCAGATAGTCCGGGTTGTCCGAGGTGAAGTTGTTGCAGATGTTCGGCCCCTTGGTCCCGAACGCGGTCGTCCCGGTCCGGGCCAGACGAACGCTGCCCTCACAGCTGGCGCCGGTGTTGATCGACGGGGTGCCGAACTCGGTCCGGGCCATCGCAAAGTCGAGCGTGCCGTCGGTGAGGTCGGACCAGTTGTCGGCGACCTTGGTCCCTTCGGGCAGGTAGTAGGGCACGGCAGACGGGGTGAAGCGGGTTGAGGGCGAGCTCTGCACGGTCGACAGCCAGGCCATGTAGGTGCCCGGCAAGTCGGCAGCCGCGGCCCGGGCGTTGCAGATCGCGTCCGCGCCGTCGAGGCCGCCGAGGTCGCCCGTGTAGGTCGTGCTGGTCACGAACGCGATGCGGGACTCCCAGTCGCAGTCCGGCGCGCAGCCGTCGGACGCCACGACGTTGCCGTCGTCGCACTCCTCGCCCACCTGCAAGAAGCCGTCGCCGCAGGTCGCGGCGGTGCACGCGTTCGTGCAGTCATCGGTGTTGTCCATGTTGGCGTCGTCGCACTCCTCGGCGCCCTCGTTGACCAGGCCGTCGCCGCAGGTCGCGAGGGTGCAGACGCCGACGCAGCCGTCGTTGTCTTCCATGTTGCCGTCGTCGCACTCCTCGACGCCCTCGTAGACGATGCCGTCGCCGCACACGGCCTCGGTGCACGCGGCGGTGCACGCGTCGTTGTCGTCCGTGTTGCCGTCGTCGCACTCCTCGACGCCCTCGTGGATGAAGCCGTCGCCGCAGGTCGCTACCGCGCACTCGGCGCAGTCGTCGGCGTTGTCCATGTTGGCGTCGTCGCACTCCTCGACGCCCTCGTAGATGAAGCCGTCGCCGCAGGTCGCCGTCGCGCACAGCGAGGTGCAGGCGTCGGTGTCGTCATCGTTGCCGTCGTCGCACTCCTCCATCGCCTGGACGACCCCGTCGCCGCAGCTCTCGAGCGTGCAGGTCGCCGAGCAGCCGTCGCCGTCGACGTCGTTGGCGTCGTCGCAGCCCTCGACCCCCTCTTGCACGATGCCGTCGCCGCAGACCGCCGCGGTGCAGGCGTTCGTGCACGCGTCGGTGTCGATCGGGTTGCCGTCGTCGCACTCCTCGCCCTGGTCGACGATGCCGTCGCCGCACAAGGCGTTGGTGTCGCCGTCCCCGGTGTCGCCGTCGCCGGGGTCGCCGTCGCCGTCGCCGGGGTCGCCGTCGCCGTCCCCGGTCGTGTCGGTGCCGACGCTCGAGGCCTCGATGATCGGTTCGACGCAGGCGCCGAGCATCGAGCAGAGAAGGGACGCGGTCAGGGCAGCGTCGAAGCGAGTGGTGCGCATGGCTGCATGGGACCAAATTTTGGTTGAGCAAGTCCAGCGCCGCCCCTGACGGCCCGTAGATCGCCGCGCATACGGGAACCCGACCCGGCTCAGGGGGGAGGGGGGGTCCCGACCCTCCGATCGACTCCAGCCGCATCTACACGAGGCGAGCCGTACGCCCGCGGGGGTGCTGAACGACGAGCCGGGGGGCTTCGCCGGGGTCGGTGCCGGGGTCGGTGCCTGCGACGACGTCGCTGGGGGAGCTGCGTTGCGCCAGCGCTCGGTCGTCAGTCAGGCTGCCCCTGCTGAGCCGCGAGCCGCGAGCCGATGGGCCGTCGGGGCTGGCTTGGCGAGCCGAGCTTGCAGGCTCGGCGCCGCCGGGTTCACGCCTTGTCCCCGAGCTCGACGATCACGTAGCCGCCCGACTTCTCGTCCTTCTCGAGCACCAGCAGCTCGCGGGCCTCGGCGTCCTCGAGCAGCTGGTTGAAGCTGCGGTAGCCGTGGTAGCTCTCCGAGAAGTTGGGCCGCTTGCGCTTGATGGTCTGCTTGACCATCGAGCCCCACAGCTTGCCGGGGCGGTCGCGGAAGATGGCCTCGACGGTGTCGAGGGTCAGCTCGATGGCCTCGTCCTGGCGCTGCTCCTCGGACTTGGGCTCGGTCGCCTTGCCCTTGGCCTTGGTCGCCTTGGCCCGGGGGCGCTTGGGCTTGTGCTCGCGGACGAGGTCGTCGTAGTAGATGAAGTCGTCGCAGTTCTCGACCAGCAGATCGCTGGTCGACTGGCGCACGCCGATGCCGATCACGCGCTTGTTGTTCTCGCGCAGCTTGCTGACCAGGGGCGAGAAGTCGCTGTCGCCGGTGATCAGCGCGAACACGTCGACGTGCGCCTTGGTGTGGGCGAGGTCGAGGGCGTCGACGACCATGCGGATGTCGGCCGAGTTCTTGCCCGACATCTTGACGTGGGGGACCTCGACCAGCTCGAACCCGCGCTCGTGGAGGTTCTTGCGGTGGTCCTTGTAGCGGCCCCAGTCGCAGTAGGCCTTGCGCACGACCACGTTGCCGCGCTCGAGCAGGCGCTCGAGGACGAGGTCGATCTCGAATTTCTTGAACTTCGCGTCGCGGGCACCGAGCGCGACGTTCTCGTAGTCGGCGAAAATAGCGATGTTGGGCGCGGCGCTGCCGTTGTCTGCCATGCCCGGGGGCGTACCACGATCGCGGGGGGCGAGCGATCGAGGCCCGAGCCCCGGGCCCGAGCCCCCCGCCCGAGCTCAGCGCACGACGTGCTGCTGGGTGAAGAAGCTGACCTCGTCGCGCTTGGCCTGGTGGACCCCGTTGACGTCGAGGTAGCGGACCGTGTCGAACGCGGCCTCGGGGTCGCCGTTGGGCATCGGCGCCGAGATCCACACGCTCTCACCGTCGGTCAGGGTGTCGCGGAGCGCGGCCTCGCGGGCGATGATCTCGCCGTCGAGCTCGAACTCGACCCAGCCGTCGTAGGGCCCGGGCTGGCGCTCGGGGTCGGGGCGGGTGAGCGCGGTCCACCACGCGGTCGTGCCGTCGGGGTACATGCCGAGCCGAATGATCGGATCGGGATCGACGACCAGCGGGCTGCCCATGGCCGTGAAGCTCTGGATCCGCGACCAGACCTTGTTCCAGGTCCACGGCGACACCCAGCGCTTGGTGCAGTAGCTCATGTAGTCGATCGTGGTGTCGCCCGGGTACATCGAGAAGTCGCGGATCCCGAAGCCGGTGTTGAGCGTGCGGCCGTCGGGGTGATCGGGGTAGCTCGGATCGTTGCCGGTCGAGGGGTTGCCCATGTCGTCGCACTCGACATGGCTGAGGCCCTGGTTGTGGCCGATCTCGTGGACGATGCTGGTTGACGTGGTGCCGATGTTGTTGTCGACCCAGACGTCGGCGTTGAAATTGGCGTTGATCAGCGCGCAGCCCATGACCCCCGAGCCCGCGCCCGTGTCGACCAATCCGACATAGTAGACATTGCTGGGCGCGCCGGCCTGACTCCAGATCTGCTCCATGGTCCCGAGCATCTGGCAGACGTTGGAGTTGGCCCCGCTATCGCGCAGCGGATCCATCCAGGTGTTGAGGGTCTGGATCGGCTCGGTCTGGTAGATCTCATTGGTGATGATCTCCATCTTGGCCTCGTCGGCGACGTCGGGCGCTCCGCCGTTGAAGGCGAAGGGCACGAACACGACGTTCATCTCCATTGGGAAGCTCTCGAAGCCGATCAGCTCGAGGCCGCTCTCGGGCGAGACGTTGACGTGCTCTTCCAAGCTCTCGCCGCCAGGCCCGACCTCCCACAGCGAGACCTGGAAGCGGGCGTCGGGCTCGATCAGGCCCTGGTCTGCGGGCAGGGCGAACCACATCGCGCCGTCGAGGTAGGTGTCGGACGCGTCGACGACGATCGTCTTTTGGGTCTTGTACTCGTAGGTCTCGCCGCCGACCGAGTACTCGAGCCGGGCCTCGATGTCGCGCTCGACCCAGTTCTCGTCGAGCTCGTGGTAGATGCGAATTAGCGTGTCGCGGCCGGTGACCAGGCGCGCCTCACGACCGGTCCCATCGACCCACTCGGCGCCATCGGCGATCGAGACGTTGACGCCGTGGTTTGCGGTGACTCGGGTGATCGTGATGCCCCGGGCGGGGACGGGCTCGAAGGCCCCCTCTTCGTCACCGTCACCGTCACCGCTACCCGTGGTCGGGCCGCTGATGCCGGTCTCGACGCCCGGACCCGTGTCATCGGCGGCGCATGCTGACAGACACAGGAGCAACGGGGCGAGGCAGGCGACGCGTTTCATATTGCGAAAACCATAGCGGGCAACGCGAGTCTTCACAACGGGGGAATGGTCACGGCGCGAGGCGCCCGCTCGTCTTCGCTCAGCTGCGACCAATGGTCACGCACCCAAGCTGAAGCGATACAGCGGCAGCGGGTCCTCGACTCTCTCGTTCTCGCGTCTGAAGTTCGGGCTCGCGCTCGGGTTCGTCAGAGCGCCAGCGCGTGATGATCCGGGTCATGGTCTCGGAGTACTCGCTCACGAGCACGAAGGCGGCGCTGTCGCCGACCCGGTCGTGGATGGCGGTCGATTCGCGCAGATCCGTGAACCGCAAGCCGCTCACGAGCGCCGACCAAGCAGGCCCAGACCGATACCCGCGAGGGCTGCGAGGACGTCGACTGAAGTGGGCGCGACGTCGGCGACGAAGTAGCCGAGCAGCGGGATCAACCCAAGCCCGATCGCTAGCGCGAACAGGAGCCCGCGGCGGCGCGAGGACAGGTCTCCGGTGAACATCCACAGCACGACCGCGCCGCTGATCAGCCCGGCGCTCAGCAACGCGGCCGGCTCGCTCCGGGCCAGGCCTGGGATCCTCGACAGCAAGGCCAAGCCGACGACGAGGGCGGCCAAGCCCAAGCCCGCGCAGCTCAGCGTGCGCCGGAGATACAGCGCCCCGCGAGCGTCGCCGTCGCGGGCTCGTCGACGCGCGAGCAAGCACCCGCCGAGCCAGGCGAGGGCGACCAGGCCCGCGCCGAGCAGCAGGTACGCGCCGTCGACGACCCGGCGCGAGAGCCCCGGCGTGTCCCACTCGCCGTAGTGGAGGGCGACCGAGGCCATGAAGCTCTGGAGCCCGATCCCCGCCCTCGGCAAGCTCCGGCAGTCGAGCAATTCACCGCTGGCGTCGACGGTGAACGAGGCCCGCGCGAGGAGGCCGCGGCCTTCGAGGTCGACGCGGATCCTCGCGCTGGCCTGGGTCGGGTGGTGAATCAGGATCCGGTGAAGCTCGGCGTCGGGGAGCTGCTCGCGGATCGCCGGGCATGCGCCGGACGCGACGAGCTCGCGCAGCCGCGTCGGGGCCAGGGTCGCGCTGCCTTCGTCGAGGGGCGGGCGGTCGACGGCCAAGACCTCGTGCATCAGCGCGTTTCGATCGCCGCCATAGGCGGCCCCGCCGACGATCGGAACAATGATCAAGGTCAGGCCCAGCAGCGCCCCGGTCCATGCCCACAGCGTCGCAACCGGGAGCAGCCCGAGCCCCAGCCACTGGTGCGCGCGCATGGTCAGCGGCGCTCGTTTGTGCGTCGCCGCGCGAGTGCGCGGACGCAGCCAGCGGCGCGTCGCCAGGCCCGAGAGCAGGACCAGGCCGAGGCCAAAGCCGACGACCCCGAGGGCGAGCTCGCCGAGCACGGGCTGAATCAAGAGCCGGCGATGGAGCTCCCGCAGGATCCACAGCGGCCCTTGACCGCGCCCTCGCTCGGCGCCGGTCTCGGGGTCGAGCTCGACGCGCACGAGCTCGCGATCGCTGTCGAAAAAGTCCGCCTGGATCCAGGGGTGCCCGGCGCCCGCGGGGTGGAGGGCGAGGTCGCCGGCGCCGAGCTCGGGGTGCTGCCGCAAGAGCTCGGCGAGGGCCTCGTCGAGGGCCTGATCGGAGGCCGGGGCCACGGCCTGGGTGGCGTCGGCCCGAAGCTGCCAGCTGGCCAGGGCTCGATCGAGCACCGCGCCCACGCCCGAGCCAAACACGAGGATCGCGACCACGGCCAGGGTCCCGCCCAGGCTTCGGTGGAGCGCGAACAGGCTCCGACGCCCGTGCCCGGGCCGGGCCGGTCGCGACCGGGCCGAGTCGCGCGAGCTCTCGGAGCGCGGGGATCGGCGCTGGGGGGCGCGGCGGAGCAGGGCCAGGCCGGCGAGCGCCAACCCGGACCACAGCGGCACAAACGCGAGGCTGGCCAGGGTCGCGCGCTCGACCGCAGGGGCTGGCCAGCTGCGGGCGATCAACCAGCTGCCCAGGCAGGCGAGCGCGCCAGTCAGGACGACGACCAGCGCCCGACGTCCGCGCCTTGGGCCCCGCGACTCAGTCGACACAGCTGTCGCTCTTCGTCGAGGCTGAGGGCCGCGCGCGCCACCGAACCAGGTCGCGCTCGCGCTCGACCGCGAATCGGCGACGGCCGAGCACGTCATTGAGGATCACCGCCGAGCGCCAGGCCATGAGGCTCAGCTGCGACTCGGCGATGCCATGGGTGGTGCGGGCGCCGTTGACGATGTAGGCCCGCTCGCCGTCGCGGCGGCGACGACGAAGCTCGAAGCTGCGCTCGACCTGCGGTCGGCCTCGCTCGTCGAGCTCGAGCTCGGCGAACAGGGGCTCGATGCACGGTGGCAGCTGCTCGCGCAGGCCCGTACACAAGATCACGTAGTCGGCGTCGACGCGCTCGTGTTGGTCATCGAGGTGGTTGTGCACGCCAAGCTCGAAGCCCGCGCCGCGGGCGTCGACGCCGACGAGCTCGCGGGCCGGGAGCAGCTCGACGCGTGGGCCGGCCCGGGTGATCGCTGCCTCGTAGAAGCGGTCATGGAGCTCGTGCAGGGTCGACGCCGAGATGCCGTCGCCCGCGAGCTTGTGGCGGGCGAGCAGGTGCTCACGGTGCTCGCTAGCGAGCTCGTGAAACACCGACACGAAGCCCGGCGTGAACAGGTGATTGGTGAACGGGCTCTCGTCGAGCGGCTCGAAGTTTGGCCGCCGGGAGACCCAGCTCAGCTCCGTGACCTCGCCCCAGGTGCCCCGCAACACCTCGAGCATGACCTCGGCGCCGGTCTGGCCGCCGCCGACGACCGCGACCCGAGCGCCGCGAAGATCGAGGCCCCGAGCGAGGATGTCGATCGCGTGAAAGCAGCGCGGGCCGAGCCGGGCCCGCGCGCACTCGGGCACCGCCGGGACGCGCCCGGTGCCGAGGACCACGTGCCGCGCTCGCGTGCGGCCGCTGGCGTGGATGATCTCGAAGCCGCCCGCGAAGGAGCGAAGCTCGCGGACCTCGTCGGCGAAGCGCAGCGAGCGGAGCCGCCCGGCGACCCAGCCGAGGTAGTCGGCAAATTCCCGGCGCTCGACCGCCGCGCCCTCGGCGGCCAAGAACGCGTGGAAGCGGCCGTGCTCGACCAGGTAGTTGACGAATGAGTGGCGGTTGGTCGGGCTGACCGCGGTGACCAGATCCTTGAGAAAGGAGGTCTGCATCCGCGAGCCTCGAAACATCAGCCCGGGGTGCCAGGCGAAGCGCTCGCGTCGCTCGAAGAAGCGCGTGTGGAGCTCGGGGATCTCGTCGGCGAGCGCCGCGATGCTCAAATTAAAAGGGCCGACACCGACGCCGGCGAGATCGACTTCATTGATCATGGTCATTGTCCCGACAATGGGTTTTGCAGCGGTGGCCCGAGGACCGGGAGCGGGCGGAGGGCGCCGCCGCCATGGTTGACCCGCAGGCGCGCGCGATTGAGGCAAATTCGCGCCATCGTGGGTTGGAGCAGATCCAGCCGCTCGAAGGCTTCGTGGAGCTCCGGGTGCGCGTCCTGGTAGCGGCGCAGGGAGCGGCGCAAGAGCGCGAGAAACTCGGCCTCGGCCAGGCCAAAGCTGCGCTCGAGCAGCGGCGCGACGAAGCGCAGCACGCTGACGAAGTAGCCCGTGTAGAGGTCGTGGAGCACGTGCTCGTCGGGCAGACCCGTGAGCTGATCGAGGGCCGAGCCCGGCGCGAAGCGGACGCTCTCGCGGCGGCGAAGATCGCCATGAAAGTCGCGCAGCACGATGCCCGTGGGCCGATTTTGAACGAAGATCAGGCCGAGGTTTTGCCCGTGGGCGATCACCCCGAGGCCGTGGGCGCACAGCAGGTGATAGAGCGGGACGGCGGTGTGCTCGAACAGCGCGCTGAGCCAGGCGCTGAGCGACAGCCCGCTGCGCTCGACCCAGACTCGGAGCAGCGGGGTGCCGGCGAGGTCGCGCTGGTGCAGGGCCGCCGCCGGGATCTCGGCCTCGTCGCGGGCGAGCTGGCTCCTCGCGCTGGTCCGCCAGATCGCGCCGAGCAGCTCGCGGACCCGGTAGGGCGCGGTGTCGAGGGCCTCGAAGTCCGGGTGGGGAACATGGACGCCGCCGAGATCGCCGAGGATGCGGACCTTTGCGAGGTTCGGATCGGCGGCGACCAGGGCCCGGAGCGCGACGGCGATCCCCGATCCTCGCGCGATGTCGCGGCCCGGCAGGCCCCGCCAGCACGAGGTGTTGAGGATCGTCAGCGCGAGCTTGAGATCGGCGCGCTCGGGGCGATCGAGGTTGGCGAGGGTCCGCAGCGACAAGCGCGGCGCGTAGCGATCACCGAAGGAGCCGAGCGCGACGATCGCCCCGCTGCCAAGCCAGCGACCGTAGTGGGCGGCGACGTGGTGTTGCCACTGCCAGGGGTGCACGGGGACCAGGACCCCAGGGCCGGCCAGGGCCGGCGCGCGGGTGGCCAGGCGCTCGAGCAGCCGGGCCTGCTCGCGCTCGTCGCAGCTCTCGGAGACCAGCTCGCGGCCGCGCGCGGCGGCGCCGCTGGAGCGCGCGAGCTCGGGGTCGACGACCAACCACTGCAGGCGCAGCTCGCCCTCGAACTCTGGCGCGTAGGCGCGCAGCGCATCGACCCCCCAGCCGATGCGGCCGCGATGGGCGATCAGCTTGGGGTGGCCGTCGAGGCAGCGCTCGAGCGAGACGCCGTCGAGCTCGGCGAGCGCCGCGGCGTCGCGCTCGCGCAGGGCCTCGCACTGCTGGGCCTCGGCGAGCAAGCCGTTGTGGATCTCCGTGAACCACTCGCTGAGCAGCTCGGGCGTGGCCCCGAGCTGCTCGCGAGCGTCGAACAACAGCTGCAGCGGCGAGTCGACCGGGCTGAACTCGCTGGCGCCGACGCGCCGCTCGATCCCCTCGCGTTCGACGTGGACGCCCCCCCAGGCGCTGGCCCGGGCGTGAAAGCGATACTCGATCGCGTCGCCGAGGCTCAGGCGGAAGCGATCGTCATCGAGGCGCTCGGGCGCGAGCAGACCTTCGAAGCTGAGCTCGCCGATCGCCTGGGCGAGCCGCCGGGCGTTTGCGAGGCGCCAGGCCTCTCGCCAGTCATCGCTCGCGCCGATCATCCGAGCTGACCGCCGAGCGAGGCGAAGAAGCGCTCACGAGTCATCACCATCAGGGCCGCGCGCTTGTGGGGAAATTGGACCTCGCCCCATTCGTCCCACGCGGTGCTCTTTGACCAGCCGCGGACCATGGCCTGATCGACCCGCGGCTCGCCGACCAGCCGCTGCGTGCGGGGCTCGTCGAGGAACAAGAAGTGGGCCATGGCCAGGAACCACTGCCGCCCCCAACCCCGGTGACGAAGCTCGGGCTCGCCGACGGCCATGTGAAAGCCGCGATCGTAATCCTCGGCGACATAGTGGGGACCGAGGCGATCTTCTTTGGCCCAATAGATCTCGTAGTAGGCGAAGTCCTGCGAATCGAACGCGCCGATCGCCGGGATCACGTGGGGATCGGCGAGGCGCGCGTCAATGTAGTCTCGCAGCTGCTCGGGGGGCCAGGCCTGGTCCCAAAAGCGCGCGACGACGGGGTCGTTCATCCACCGGCAGAAGCGGTCGAGGTCGCGCTCGGGGTCGAAGTGTCGGAGGCTGAAGCTGCGATCGATGCTCGCGCAGTAGCGTCGGTAGAGCAGCCCAGCCGGGGCCGGGGGGCGACGCGGGTGCTCGATGCCGGCGGTGGTCGTGCGCCCGAGCTCGGGCGGCGGCGGACGATCGTTGCGGTGATGCCAGGGCCCGGGGCGTTGATAGAAGGTCTCGCGCAGGACCACCCGATCGCCGTCGACGACGTGGGCGAGGCCCGCCCGGGTCGCAAACAGGTGATCGAGGATCAGCGCCCGGCTGCGCGTGGTCGGGGGCCCGATCCAGCGCAGCTCGGCGCGGGGCCCAGCGTCGCGCAGCTCGAAGTCGTGGGCCTGACCGTCGAGGTCGAGCCGAGCGCGGCGCCAGCTCGAGCGCGTCGGCGTCTGCCAGGTGATCCGGGCGTCGGGGTCGGCGTAGTTGGCGATGCGGTGGGCGCCCGCGAGCTCGGGCCCGGGCGACGCGGCGCGGGCCAGGGGGTTTTGCAGCGCGCGATAGATGAGCTGGGGATCGGGGAGCGAGACCTCGCTGATGCCGGCCGCGAAGCAGCGCAGGTTGGCCTTGGTCCACAGCTGCGGCGCGTCGAGCAGGTAGTCGAGCGCCGAGGGATCCGCGAGCCCGCGCTCGCGCTGGGTCTCGAGCGTGGCTCGGAGCTGCTCGACCAGCGCCGACTGGGTCAGACCGGGGATCATCGCGAGCGAGGCGATCACGTTGAACACGCCGTTGATGACGACCGAGTAGGCCCAGACCCGCTCGGCCAGGGGCGCCGCGAAGCTGGCCGCGGCGAGGCCCGGGAGGCGCTCACCAAAGCGCCGCAGCGCGAGCGTTGTGTAGGCCGTGCCCTGGGCGTCGCGGAACCACGCCGTGCGCGGCTCGAGCCCGGCGAGCTCGCCGTTGGCGGCGAAGCCGAGCACGAGGTTTTGCTGGTGGGCGCTGAGCAGCAGCCCGAACTCGGCCTGGGCCTCGATGATCGGCACGAGCACGCGGGCCAGAAAGCTGGCGAACCACCGCTGCCCGAGCTCAACCGCCGTGGTCGAGGCGCAGCGCGAGGCGGCGTGCTCGAGGCGCAGGGCGAGGCGGCTGCGACCGGATCGCGGGTGGTCTTGAACCAAGGTCGCGAGGGTCTCGACCGGGACCTCGGCGGCGAAGGGGTTCTCGCGCAGCGCGATGAAGGACACCGAGGGGCCGGGGCCTCCGGCGCCGTCGTCGAGTCCGAAGTAGGCTGGCTCGCGCAGGATCCGAAAGCTCGGGTGGCGACGCTCGAGGGCGCTGGCCTCGGTCTCGTCGAGCACCCGCCCGAGCAGGACGCCGCGCTCGAGCTCGGCCGGCGCGAGGGTCCGCAGCGAGTTGGTCAGGCGGATCGGCAGCGAGGCCTTGAGCATCCACGGGGCCGCGTCGGCGTGGAGCGTGCGCAGCGAGGAGGTCGGCGCCCACGGCCTGCCGCTTGGGCCGAGCGCCCGGAGCTGCTCGCGTTCGCGCAGCTGCGCGAGCTCGGGATCGCGGGCCAGAGCGCGGCCTTGGACGGGATGCAGGGGCAGGAGCACGAAGTCCTCGCCGAGCTCGCCCGCGCGCGCGGACCAGCTCGGATCGCTGGCGATCAGCTCGTCGAGTCGGGTCGCGGCCTCGGGCCCCCCGCCCATGAACACGCGCTCGCGCGCCACCGCCCACAGCTCGAGCTGCGTGCGACCGCCGAGCTCCGGGACGAAGCGGCCGTCGTGGCTGGCGTCGAGGCGCTCGCGCAGACGCGGGGCCGGGTGGACCGAGTGACCGAGGAGCAAGCCCTGCTCGGCCTCGACGAAGCCGAGGGGCTCGCGGAGCAGGTGCTCGATGTCGGCCGCGCGAGCGTCGAGGACCCGCTCGAGGTTGCTGGCGCTGGCGCGGACCCGGGCGACGAGGCGATCTCCGGCGGCCGGGTCGCGGCCGTCGAGTCCGATCGCCTGCGCGAGCTCGGGCTCGGCGACGAGCCGGGCGATGAGCTCGGTGATCGGCAGCGGGTGAAGCTCTCCTTCGAGGTCGCGCCAGCGCGCCGGGCCGGCCGCGATCCGGCCGACCCCGATCGGCTCACGCAGCGCGACCACGACGACCCCGGCCTGGCTTGGGAGCGGCAGCTCGAGCTCATGGCGGCCCGCGCTCTCGCGCACCGACCAGCCCTCGAACTCGCGGATCAGCGCGCTGAGCAGCGCCTGGACCGATCCATCAAAGCCCGGCGCCGGGTGATCGCCGAGGCGCCGAGGGGGACCCGAGTGTGTGCGTGCGTCGTCCATCAGTTGGGAACGACGCACGCGCCGACGTGGGCCTGGTTGGGGTCTGAGGCGCCGATCGACTCACACACGGCGCCGATGCCCTGGGCCGCGCAGGTGTTGGTGTCCTCGGTGGTGTCGCAGTAGTCCGTGCAACAGTAGTCCTCCGAGCTGCAGCCAGCGACGAACTGCGAGCAGTGGAGGCCGGCCGCACAGCTCGCGCCGGTCGCACAGGGCTGACCGACGCCGTTGCCCTCGGCGCCCCGCGGGAAGCAGACAAAGCCCTCGGGCGGCCGGTAGATGCAGGCCTCATCGCTGCCGCAAGATCCCACGATCAGGGGATCGCAGACCGGCGCGCACACGGGCAGGGAGCCGATGCCCACGCAGCGCTCCTCGTTCGCGCAGCCCTCTTCGACGCACAGCGGGTAGCACAGCCCCGACCACGGGGCGCCGTTCGGATCGAAGGGGCCGATGCACCACGAGCTCTGATCGCAGTCGTCGGTCCCGGCGATCACGCCGTCGTGCATGCACTCCTCGCCGGCACCGTTGTCGCCCTCTACGGGCAAGCACACGAACTCCCAGTCGTCGGCGCCGAGACGAAGCAGGCACTTGTAGTCGTCGGGACAGTCTTGCGCCTCCGGCAGGCACTGCGCCCCCTCGGGATCGCCCTGGCCCTCGCCCTCGGTCTCGCCGGTCTCGCTGGCCTCGCCGGTCTCGCCGGGTGTTTCGTGGTCGGCCTCATCCTCGTGTTCGGCGTGGGTTTCGGTGCCCTCGTCGTCGATCCCCGGAGGGGTCGAACAGGCGAGCAGCCAACACGAGGCCGTCAGGACCAGAGCGCGAGAAGAGGCTGAGAGCATGGGCCGCTTCTACTAGATATTGAAAATTGTTTTCAACTTAAATGATTTTATCGCCTGAGAGTCTTCTCAAGCTGTAGGTCTTGAAAATTAATTGATTTTGAAAACGGATATCAATAATGTCGGTCGCCATGGTCAACCTGGCATCCACCTCGACTCTGTCCGAGCCCGTCGTGCTCGGGGAGGTGAGCGAGACCTTGATGATCCCGCTGTGGTGCCGAGCGATCGAGAGCGAGCGACGCCGCGGACTCCTGCACGACCCCAAGGCTCAGGCGATGGTCGCCGCGCTCGACTACGACTTCGACCGTCGCTTCGCTGATCTGCGTCGACTCGCGTTCCGGGCCTGCTTGCGGACCGTGATGATCGATCGCTGGGTCCAGCGCTTCATCCGAGCGCGCCGCCACGCCACGGTCGTCGAGATCGGTACGGGCCTGAACACTCGCTTCGAGCGGGTCGATGACGGGGCGCTGCGATGGTTCGACGTCGACCTGCCCGACTCGATGGCGCTGCGCCGACGCTTCTTCACGGACACGAGCAGGCGCACGATGATCGAGGGGGCGTTTGGCGACGAGGACTGGCTCGCGAGGATCGAGCCGGCCGAGGGCCCCAAGCTGTTCATCGTCGAGGCCGTGCTCGTCTACCTCGACGAGGCCGTGGTCCGCCGGGGCTTCGAGCAGATCGCTCGGGCGTTCCCGGGCAGCGAGATCATCTTCGACACCGTGACGACCCGGGCGGTCAGCTCTCGCAACCGACCGATGATGAAGTCCTACCAGGCCCCCTTTGTGTGGGGCTGCGACGATCCGCGGGTGATCGAGGGCTGGGCCCAACACCGGCTGCGAGAGACGACGACGATCGACGAGCTGCCCCGTGAGCTTCGACGCCGCGTGCCGCTCGAGCACCGCCTGATGCTCCCTTACCTGCGCTGGCGCAAGCCCGAGCTGCTCCGCTCGCACGCCCTCAACCGCGTCGAGCTCCACCCCCCGATGACCGATGACCGATGACCGGTGACCGATGATCGGTGACCCCGCGCGAGCGCGGGTCGAGCCAGGGCTGTCCGGTCGCGCCTTGTTCACGCTGTGGCTGACGGTCTGCCTCGACATGGTTGGGTTCGGGATCATCCTCCCGGTGCTCCCCTTTCACGCCGAGCGCTTCGGGGCGACGCCGGCCGCGATCGCCTACCTGGCAGCGGCCTTCTCCCTCGCCCAGCTCGTCGCCGCGCCGCTGCTCGGGCGGCTCGGGGACCGCGTTGGCCGACGACCGGTGCTCCTGCTCTCGATCGCCGGATCGTGCGCGTCGATGCTGCTGCTCGCCGTCGCCAATGACCTCGCCTGGCTGTTCGTGGCGCGACTGTGCGCGGGGGCGTGCGGCGCCAAGGTCCCGACGGCGCAGGCCTACGTCGCCGATCGCTGCGCGCCCGAGCGACGCGCCAAGGCCCTGGGTCGGGTGGGCTCGGCGATCGGCGTGGGCTTCGTGCTCGGCCCGGCGATCGGCGCGCTCCTGACCACGCCGAGCTGGCCGGCGCTGCCCTTCGTGGCCGCGGCGGGGCTGAGCGTGTGCAATTGGGTGCTCGCGTTCGTGTGGCTGCCCGAAGCTCGCAACGCCCGCGCCCGGCCGACCCCGCGAGGCCCCCGGGCCACGCTGCGGCGCTCCCCCGTGCTGGCGCTCATCGGGCTCAACCTCGGCTTGTTTGTCGCGTTCGCGGGCATGGAGTCGACCTTCGCCCTGCTGCTCGAGGCCCGGCTGGGCTGGGGCGCCTCGGAGGTCGGGCTCTTGTTCACGCTGATCGGCGTGACGATCGTGCTCAGCCAAGGCGTGGTGGTCGGGCGAGTGGTCGCGCGGCTCGGTGAGCGAGGCACGCTGCGCGTCGGCCTCGTCGTGTTGAGCCTGGGCCTCGCGGGCTTGGGCGCGGCCAGCCACGCGCCGAGCTTGATCGTGGCCGCGTGCGCGGTGGCGCTGGGCAACGGGCTGGTCTCGCCGAGCTTGTCCGCGCTGATCAGTCAGGGCACGGAGCCGAGTCGCCAGGGGGCCACGCTGGGCCTGGCCTCGGCGGCCGCGAGCCTCGGCCGCGTGCTCGGACCGGTCGGAGCCGGGAGCGCCTTCGAGCTCCTCGGACCCGGATCGCCCGCGCTGCTCGGCGCTGGCGTGACCCTGGTGATGCTTGCGTGCACGGGCGCCAGGCTCCGCGGCCAGGACCAAGCTACAGCTTCGTCGCCGCGAAGCGGGTCGTGAACTCGAAGCTCGGCCCAGCCCGAGCGCCACGAGCTCCGCGCCGCCGACAGATCCAGGCGCGCGCTTGATGCCCTTCGAGGTCGCGCCCGCGCCGAGCAGGGTGTCGCAGGTGTCGTTGCCGTCGGGGCTCTCGGTCGTGCTTTGCGATGGGGTGGGCTGCAGGATCACCCACGCGGGAGCTGTGCGCGGACCAGCTCGGCGAGGGCGCTGACGTGGCCGTCGTCGCCGCCCATCTCGGCGAGGGCGTCGTGGAGACGCAGGAGGTACTCGACGTTGGCCCCGCTCGGTCCGACGCTGGTCAGGATCTGGGCGGCGACCTGCTCGAGCGGGGCCTCGCCGAGCCACTCGGGGTTGGTCGGCGTCGCGAGGTACACGAGCACGTCGGCGATCCGCCCCGCGCCGTGCACGACCTCGACCCGACGGCGCTCGTAGCCGCCCTTCTCGCGGTGGTCGAGGCTCGCGAGGACCTCGGGCTCGTGGCCGGGGGCCACGCGGTAGACCGTGCCCCAGCAGCGCTCGTTTCGCGTGCTCGGCAGCAGCGTCACGACCCGCCCGGGCGCCCCGGGGACGCCGCGGTGGTCCGTCGAGCCCTGCCAAAAGCGCCGCTGGAACCCGCGCACGTAGCCCGCGTGGCGCTCGGCGTGGGCGAAGGCGGGTCGCCAGACCAGCGAGCCGTAGCCGAAGATCCAAAGCGGGTTCGAGGCGGGGGACATGACTTTCAATCTTAATCTACACTCCCGGCATGCCGCAGCGAGGCCTGGTGCTCGTCCTGGCCCTGGCGACGGGGGCTCTCGGGGGCGCATGTCGCAAGCCGACCACGCCAGTCGAGCAGCCCGAGGACGCGCCGATCGCGGTCGTCGACGAAGAGGTCGACGCCCCCGGGGTCTGCAGCGCGGGCTGTGACCGGCTCGAGCGCTGCGTGCCCGAGCTCGTCGGGGAGATCGACGGCGACCCGACGGTGATCGCCGATCGCCTCGGGCAAGAGTGCGACTCCGCGTGCGCGACCTTCGAAGACCGGGGCTCGAGCCTCGCGCTGCGCGACTGCCTCAACCTCGACTCGTGCAACGCCTACTGGGGCTGCGTCGGGACCGCGACGGTCCGGCCGTGGCTGGCCGCGGTCGCGCCCGTCGGCGAGCGGACCTGCGAGAACTTGTGCAGCCAGGCGAGCGCGTGCGCGATCGCCAAGGTCTGCGAGACCGAGGCGGGCGGACGCAAGACGCGGCCCGGCAAGGCCGGCGCCGACGCGGGCGAGGACGAGCAGGTCATCGACCCCGAGTGCATGCGAGACGACGTCCGGCGCAGCGAGCTCGACGAGACCTGCCTGCTCTCGTGCGAGGCCACGCCCGTCGACAGCCCCGCGCGGACCGAGCTGATCGGCTGCATCGACCACGCCTCGTGTGACGGCATGCTCAGCTGCCTCGACAGCTGGGCCGAGACCGACTACGGCGACGCGAGCGGACCGACGCCGGGGATCAGCCCGACCTGCGACGCCTTTTGCACCCGCGCGATCGTGTGCGGCGCCGAGCAAGAGAACGTCGAGCTCGAGCCCGAGGAGCTCGAAGAGCTCAAGCAGGTGATGACCAGCACCTACGTCGAGTGTGCGGTCCAGTGCGGCAAGGACCTCGCGCCCGGCGACGAGGCGGCGCGGGCGGCCTTCGACGCCTGCGCGGCGGTCGAGACCTGCGAGGCGTTCACGACCTGCGCCAACGAAGTCTGACTCAAAGGCACACGTCGAGCTCGCGGCCAGCGTAGATCCGGGTCTCGCGGATGACCGCCGCCACGCCCGGGTAGTCCCAGAGGAGATCGTAGGGGCCACCGTTGATGCTGAAGGCGACCGAGTCTCGGACCGATTGATCGCAGTCGGGATCCTGGAGCCCGATCTCGGTGATGTCCCATACGTTGACGCCCTCGCCCTCGGGGCCGCCACCGAGCTCACCCTGCTCGACGGGCTCGGCCGTGGCGTCGCTGAAGTCGACGATCGGGGCATCGACGAGGTCGAGCGAGGCGATATCGACGGCAGCGTTGAGCGCACACCCGGCGTCGTTGAGCTCGAGCACGAAGTAGCTGAACTGCGTGGTCAAGGACTGGCCGGCCATGTCGTGATCAAAGTAGAGGTAGATTCGGTCTTCGTCGTCGACCATCGAGTTTTCGGACACGCTGAGCTCGATGTTGCTCGCGTTTGACGAGGTCAGCGGATCGGGAAAGCCGGACGCGGAGGCGAGCAGCCGGTGAAGCTCGACCGTGGGCTGGAAGTTCTCGCACGGGCCGGGGCCGGGGTCGCCGTCGCCGTCGCCGTCGCCGGTGTCGCCGTCGCTGTCGCCACTGTCGCCGTCCCCGCTGTCGGTCGTGTCAGCGTGGAAGTCGTCGCCCGGGCGGAACTCAGGGTTGACTCCCCAGATGCAACCCGACGCCAGCAAGGTGATGGCGAAGTCCGCCCTGCCAACCCACTCCACCGCTTGACGTTATCAGCTCTGCCAAGGTCGCCAAGGTCTCGATCGTCGAGGCTCCGCGCAACTGCTGCGTGCTCGCTGGCCTCTGCGATTCGGTGTCACACCCACAGATAGGGCACCATGTCCGAGGTGCTCGAAGATCCGCCAGGTGAGCCGTCGGGTGACGCAGACGACCCCCGACGGGGCTCGAATTTGCTCCTGATCGGGATCCTCGCAGGGGTCGCGCTCGGCGCGGTCGCGGGCGGTCAGTGGCCCCAGTTCGGGCGCGGGGTCGAGTTCCTCGGCGAGGTGTTCCTGCACGCGCTCATGCTCATGGTCGTCCCGCTCGTGGTCTGCAGCATGGTCATGGGCGTGGCCGCGTTCGGCGACGTGCGCAAGCTCGGCGGGATCGGGCTCGAGACGCTGGTCTACTACACGATCACGACGGCGCTCGCGGTCCTCGTCGGGCTCGTCGCCGTCAACCTGACGCGTCCAGGCGAGGGCGTGACGATCGGCGAGTCCGTCGCCGCGAGCTGGCGGATCGAAGACGACACCCTCGTGATCGAGGGCGGCGCCAAGCTCGAGAAGATCGACTATGACCACAAGTACCGGGTGGTCGTGCAGGGCCGCGCCAAGCCGGACGCGGAGGTTGAGACCTACCACGGTCGGATCCCCGAGTACGCGGCGGTGACCGAGACCGAGCTGCCGATCCAGCACTGGGAGCTCGCCGACGGCACGAGCGTGGCCCCGCCGGTCAGCGGCGAGCCCGGCCTCCAGCTCGAGCTCGCGAGGGCGCCAGTCCAGGACAAGACCATCCTCGAGGTCGTGCGCGAGGTCGTCGTCGGGCTCGTGCCCAAGAACCTGATCATGGCCGCAGCCGAGACGCAGGTCCTGCCCGTGATCCTGTTCGCGCTCGCGCTCGGGGCCGTGCTGACGACCCTCGGCGAGCGCGGAGGTCACGTGATCCTGTTCTTCGACGGGCTCAACGAGGCGATCATGATCATGGTCCGCGGGATCATGTATTTTGCGCCGATCGGCATCTTCGCGCTCGTCGCCGGGAGGCTCGGCCGCGCCGGGGGCTTCGAGGGCTTCTTGCCCCAGCTGCGACAGATCGCCTGGTACGCAGGCACGGTCATCGGCGCCCTCGGCTTTCACGCGCTGATCGTGCTGCCCGCGCTGCTCTTGTTTGTCGGCAAGAAGAACCCGATCGCCTACGCGAGCGGCATGGTCACCGCGCTGATGACCGCGTTCTCGACCGCGTCGAGCGCCGCGACGCTGCCCCTGACCCTGCGCGGCGTGGCCAAAAATGGCGTGCGTGCCCGCGCGGCCAGCTTCGTGTGCCCGCTCGGCACCACGATCAACATGGACGGCACGGCCATGTACGAGGCGGTCGCGGCCATGTTCATCGCTCAGGCCTACGGGATCGAGCTGACGATCGCCCACCAGGTCATCATCTTCTTGACCGCGACCCTCGCGGCGATCGGCGCCGCCGGGATCCCCGAGGCCGGGCTCGTGACGATGGTGATCGTGTTGAACGCGGTCAACCTCCCGACCGATGGGATCGTGCTGATCCTCGCGATCGACTGGTTCCTCGACCGCTGTCGGACGACGGTCAACGTGTGGGGCGACTCGATCGGCGCGGCCGTGATCGATCAGCTCGAGGGCTCGCCCGATCCGCCCGAGCTCCCCGCGGGCGCGACATGAGAGCCGCTCCCACTCGCCCGCGCGCCCCTCGAGGTCGCGGCACCTGTGGCTCCGGCAGGTGCCCCAGCGGCCCGTGGCCAGGGTCCCGCCCGGGCTTGGTCCTCGTCCTGGTTGTGGAGCTTGTCGTAGGGAGCTCGTCACGTCGCGCGGTGCGGATCCAGGCCATCGCTTGCCTTCTCGCTGCGCGGCGGTGCTCGCGGTCGAACCAGATCTCGCGCAGTGCGCCGCCCCTCGCTTGGACAGCCCCGCGGGCAGCCCACGTCGGTGGACTCTGGTAGGCTCGGCCCTCAGCCATGCAGCAGATTCAACGCACGATCGAGTCGCTCCAGGCCAAGGACGCCTGCCCTCGCCTCCACGTTGACGTGACCCACGCGGACGCGGTGTGTCCAGACTTCGTGCGCGAGAAGTGGACCGAGCGACTCGTCATCGACCTCGACCCCAGCTACCCGCTGGAGCTCGAGTTCACCGCCCTCGGGGTCGAGGCCAACCTCTCGTTTGGCGGCTACGTGACCCGCTGCGTCTTCCCCTGGGCGGCGATCTATGTCGTCGCCGAGCGCGACACGGGCCGCGGCCGCGTGTTCGAGGACCACGTCCCCGCGTCCTTGCGGGCCAAGCTGGCGCCGACCGCCGTCGACCCGAAGCTGACCAAGGCCACGGACAAGGATCGCGGCCGCGGCTCGCGTCGCCGCAAGCGTCGCCGCCCGGTCAAGGAGTCGCCGCCGGCCGTGGTCGGGCTCGCGGCGGCCGAGCACAGTGAAGGCGAGGACGAGGACGAGGGCGAGACCTCGGTCGATCAGGCCGAGGTCAAGACCCGCCGCGCGGCGTTCACCGTGATCGACGGGGGCAGCTGAGATGATCGCGAGCTCGGTCGCGCTGAGTGTGATCCTGGCCGGATCACCGAGCACGGTCGAGCTGCGTCAGGCGGGCGGGCAGACCCAGATCGTCAAGCACACGCCGAGGGTCAACGGCTTGCCGGTCCGCGGCGCCTACGAGCTGTGGGCGACGGCAGCCGACGCCGCGTCCACGCGCGTCGCCGCGCGCGAGATCGGCTCGGTCCGCTCGTCGCCCGACGAGGCTCGGGTATCGGGCGATGACGCGCGCGCGCTCGCGGCCGCACGCTTTGGCTGGGCGCCCGATCGCCTCGAGCTCGAGCTGGTCTATCTGCGCCATCTCGACGCGGCGGTGTTGGCCTGGGAGGTCACCTCGCCCCTCGACCTGGACCCGGCCCCGGCCCGCGCGCGGGTCTGGCTGAGCGCGTCGACGGGCGCGGTCTTGGCCCGGCGCTCGCTGACCTTCGACAGCGGCGCCCTCGTCTATCCCGAGAACCCGGCGTCCACGCCCACGCCGATCGAGATCGAATTCACAACGATCGACGTCGCGGTCGCCGACGCGCCCCTGGCCTCACCGACGATCGACGTGCGCGGCTGCGTGGACGAGTCCGACGAGACCCCGCCGGGCTGGTGGACGCCGGGCCAGTGCTTTCCCTACGCCCGGGCTCGGTCCGACGCGAGCGGCGACTTCTTCGTGCCGCTGCCCAACATCGGGCTGATCGCCGACAACGAGGCGACCGACGACCTCTACGCCGAGGTCGCGGCCTACTACTACGTCGAGCAGTTCTTTGAGCGGATGAGCGAGCGCGGCCTCGACAGCGCGCGCTGCGATCACTTCACGGTCGTCGTCAACCGCTACGCGCTCGACGAGGACGGTGAGCAGATCCCCCTGGGCGGAGCCAACTTCGTCGACGAGTGCGATCCCGAGCGGTCGCCCACGCTGATCATCGGCCAGGGTCGCTACGCCGACTACGCCTACGACGCCGACATCTTGTTTCACGAGATGGGCCACTCGGTCATTCAGCACCTCGCGCCCGACGGCCTCGCCGACCGCAGGTTCAGCCCGACCGGGATCGTGTCGGAGGCCGGGGCGCTCCACGAGGGGGTGGCCGACTACCTCGCGATGTCGCTCTCGGGGGATCCCGAGGTCGGCGAGTACATCGGGCGCTTCGGCGTGAGCGGCTCGACGCCCTACATCCGGACCGCGCTGCACGAGAAGGTCTGCCCCGACGACCTGGTCGGGCAGTGGCACAGCGACGGGCTGATCGTCTCGGGGGCGCTGTGGGCGGCTCGCGCTCGGGTCGGCGTGGTGGTTGACGAGATCCTGCTCCAGACCCTCCCGCGCCTGCCGCCCGACGCGACGCTCGAAGACTTCGGCCGCGCGTACATGGCCGCCGCCGAGGCCTTCGTCGCCGCGGGGACCCTCGCCGAGCTCGACTACGAGCTGATCGAGCGCAGCTTGACCGGCCGGGGGCTGCTCGACTGCCCCCACATCATCGACGACCTCTCGCTCGCGACCAACGGCAAGCGCATGGTCCTGATCGCCGCCGACGAGTCGATCGCCCCCTTCGCGCCGGGGCCCCTGCAGCTGCGCTACGAGGTCCCGCCCGGCGAGACCGAGGTCACCGTGTTCTTCACCATGAGCCTGAGCTCGGGCGAGGGGCCTCCGGCCGCGACCGTGCTCATGAAGATCGGCGGCGAGCCGATCACCTTCGAGTACGGGCTCGACGACGAGGATGTGATCACGGTGACCGGCGATTGGGACCTCGCCGCCGAGGCCGAGCTGCTCAACGGTCATGACTTCATCGCTCGCGTCCCCGTTGCGCCGGGCGACGTGCTCCACGTCGCCCTGGCCAACCGCACGGCCGGTGGGGTGTCGGTGTCCAACTTCTTCGTGGTCGCGAGCGACGTCGAGGCCGAGGTCGAGGGGCCCGGCTGCGGGTGCGTGAGCGCGGGCGGTGGCGCGGGGCCGTTTGGCGCGGGGCCGTTCGGGTGGATCGGGGGTCTCGCGCTGCTCCTGCTCGGCGGGCTCGGCCGTCGGCGGCGGGCCCGAGGCGTCGCCCCCACTTGCCGGCGAGAGCGGCTTCAGGCCCGGCGCTGACCGGCTCAGTCCGGCTCGGGTTCGTTGGGCAGGACCACGACCGGATCGGGCTTCGCCGGCCCATGGGGGAGCTCGCGGCCGCCGTGGGTGCCGTCGCTGTAGGGCGGGACCAGCTGCGTGTACGACTCCTGGCCCCGGGCGAGGTTGTCGAGCCCGATCTTGGCGACCAGCGAGACGATGTTGCAGTGCCCGACCTCGTTACCCGACCTCGACCCGCGGCGTCCGATGTAGGCCAAGTTGTCGCTCTTTTGTGAGTAGTCGTAGTCGTAGCAGGTCGTGTTCTCGCCGCAGACGGGGGCCGGGCTGAGCCACGGGCCGCCCTCGAACGCCGCCGAGCAGTCGCCCGCGGGGCTCTTGGTCTGGCGGTAGATGAAGGCCTTGCGCACGTTGTCTGCGATCTGGAGCTGCGCTCGGTCCGGGCCGGGCTCGGCAAAGTAGGGGGCGATCGCGAGGAGCCGATCAACCTCGGCGCGGTCGGCGTTCACGCGCGCGTCGCCGGCGAGCGCCCGGGGCAGCGCGTCGCTGACGATCACCGCCCCCGTCGACCACCCGGCGAGGCCTACGGAGCAGCTGGGATCCTTCTCATCGACCTTGCCGTCCTCGTTCTGATCGAGGGTCCCGATCATCCCGTCGAGCCCGGTCTGCCACTGCTCGCTCGTCCACACGGTGGCGCAGCGCTCGCCTTCACAGCGCTGGACGATCCCAGGCGAGCGCCGACACAGCTCGGCGAGGTCGCGGTTGGCCACGCTGTCGAGCTCGCCCGGCCCGGCGACGCACAGGGTCCGGCGACAGCTTCGGCCCTCGGTGTTGGCCAGCTCGACCCGCACGCCAGCGGGCAGCGGCTCGGCGCTGGGCGCCTCTTTGGTCGCGGGCTCGGCCGCGGGCGACTTCTTGGGTGGCTCGGGGGTTTGCTTGCAGCCGGCGACGAGGGAGACAAGACAAGAGGCGACGATCAGCTCTCGCACCGCCCCAGTCTAGCGGATCGCGGCTGCCGCGGTGCTCGCAGGCTGCCGAAGAGCCCCGCGCGGCCTCGAAGGCCAGGGACGCACTCTGGGCCGCGCTGGTTTGTTGGGCGGCCCGCTAGCAGCCCGGGGTGCTAGCGCGAGCGTGGGGCCGCGGGGACCAGCTCCCCGGTTTGGATGGCGCCGTCGCGCTCCCACTCGATCTCGACGGCCACGCCGGGCTCGAGCTCGCCGAAGCAGGCCATGTAGTCGTCGATGTTGTGGATCTCGCGCGCGCCGATCCGCTTGATCACGTCGCCCTTTTGCAGGCCCGCGGCCGCAGCGGGGCCCCCGTCACGCACGCCGTCGATCCCCATGCCGTCGACGTCACGGCCGTAGTCGGGCATCGTCCCGAGCGAGACGCGGAACTTGGTCCGGCCCTGGCTCGGGCGCTCGACCTTCACGTAGGTCAGCGGATCGCAGCGCTCGAGCAGCCCGAGCACGATGCGGCCCGCGAGCTCGCCGACCTCCGCGGCCCCGTCGCTGTCGAGCTTGTCGAGGTCGTCGCTCGGCTTGTGATAGTCGTCGTGGGCCCCGGTGAAGAAGTGCAGGACCGGGACGCCCTCCGCGTAGAACGAGGCGTGGTCCGAGGGGCCCCAGCCGTCGGCCATGCCCGCGAGGCGCAGCCGCCCGACGAGCGCTTCACCCTCGCCGGCTTCGGTTTCGGTTTCGGTTTCGGCTTTGGCAACGCCGCCGCCGCCGTTGGCTCGCTCGAGCAGCGCTGGCCACTCTTGCGCGGTCCCGGTCCCGTTGACGAGCAGGCTCTCGTTGTCGCGCAGGCGCCCGACCATGTCGAAGTTGAGCATCGCGAGGATCCGCGCGCGCTCGGACGCGTCGAGGGCCTCGACCATGTGCTTGCTGCCGAGCAGGCCCATCTCTTCGGCGCCGAAGGTCACGAACACGAGGTCGTGGGGGCGGTGCTCGGGCCCGAGCGCGGCGAAGGCCTCGGCGAGCTCGAGCACGACCGCGACCCCCGAGGCGTTGTCGTCGGCGCCGTTGTGCACGGCGTGCTCGCCGGGCGCGAGCGAGCTGCTGGTCCCGAGCCCGAGGTGATCCATGTGCGCGCCGATGATCACCCGCTTGCGCGTGTCTGCGGGCGCGCTGCCCGGGAGCACGCCGATCACGTTGGCGGTGCCGAGCACGACGGGCTCGATCGGCGTGTGCAGCTCGAGCGCGCGTCGGCTGGTCGCGCCGAGCTTGGGCGGGGCCTCGCCGCGGGCTCGCAGGGCCTTGCGCAGGGCCTCGTTGCCGGACTTGCCCACGAACACCGCGGGGATCTCGAGCTCGCTGAACTGGCCGTGGTTGGGCCACGGGCTGTCGCTGTCGGGGTCCCACAGGACCAGGCCCACGGCGCCGCGATCGCGCGCGGCGATCAGCTTGCCCTGGGGTCGGGTCTTGGCCGCGGGCGCGTGGGGATCGGCGCTGCCGACCAGCGCGACCGCGATCGCGCCGTCGAGCTCGATCTTGGCGAAGTCGCCGGGGTCGTCGCCCTCACCGGTGACGCCGTGGCCGACGAACACGAGCTTGGCCGAGACCGCGGTCTCACCGGTGTCGTGGCCGAAGGGCACGATCGCGTGGGGGATGTCGCCGAGGCGGCTGGCCTGGCCCTCGCGCAGGCGCGCGCCGTCGCCGACCTCGAAGCGCTGGACGAACTCACCCGCGCCCGCGCCCGGCTCGAGGCCGACGGCTTCCATGCGCGCGATGACCCAGGCCTGGACGCGGGCGTCGGCCTCGGTGCCTGGCGGCCGGCCCTGCTGGGCGTCGTCGGCCAGGAACGCGACCGCCTCATGAATGTCTTGGGCCGACAGCTCGGGCGCCGTCGGTGGCTGCGGGGTGTCGACCGCGACCTCGCTCGGTACGACCGGCGCGGGCGTGGGGTCGGCGCAGGCGGTCGCGGCGAGGATGAGGGGCAGCGCGAGCGCGGGGACGGGGGACCGACGCATGGCCGGACCGTACCCCGTCGCTCGCTTCGATCAAGCGACCCCCGGACTCAGTCGCAGTTGGTCTCGTCGGAGTCGTCGGGGCAGTCGTAGTACATGTCGCACTCGTACTCGAGCGGGATGTGATAGCCGTCGTCGCACACGAAGGCCTCGAGGCCGCAGCCCTCGACCTCGTCGGAGTTGTCCTCGCAGTCGTCGAACTCGTCGCACAGCCAGGTCTCGGGGATCTCGCTCCCGTCGCCGCACTGCGCGGCCGGGAGCCCGCAGCCCGTGACCTCGTCCGAGTTGTCGGGGCAGTCGGCCTCCTCGTCACAGACGAAGTCGAGCGGGATCGTCGAGCCGTCGGTGCACATCCAGCTGTCGCTGTCGCCGTCGCCGTCGCCGTCGCCGTCGCCCGTGTCACCGTCACCATCGCCGGGGTCGCCGTCGCCGTCGCCGGGGTCGCCGTCGCCGTCGCCGGAGTCGCCGTCGCCCGTGTCGGAGTCGCCGTCGCCGGTCCCGGTCTCGCCGGAGTCGCCGTCGCCGTCGCCGTCGCCGTCGCCGGACTGCGTGGTGCCGCCGTCACCGTCGTTCAACGTGATCAGGCAGCCGCTGGACGCCGCGAGGCCGTGGCTCATGAACGCAGTGATGGCCAAGAATTTCTTGAGGTCGATCTTCATGCTGGGATTGCTCCGGTCGATGCACACGGTGCCAGGCCCGCGCGCCCGCGGTCGAGCGCCCAGTCGGAGCAAAAACGGAGAAAATTCGTGTGCGGGCGCACTGCCTGACCGGCTACGACCCGAGCAGCCGCCGCAGCTGATCGACGTCGGAGAAGGGCAGGGTGCGGCCGCGGACGACCTGCCCGGTCTCGTGGCCCTTGCCCGCGACCACGACCACGTCGCCGGGCCCGGCCTCGTGGACGGCGAGCTCGATCGCGCGCGCGCGGTCGAGCTCGACGAGGACCCGAGCGCTGCCCTGGCGCAGCCCGGCGAGCAGCATGTCCGCGATCGCCTGGGGGTCTTCGCTGCGCGGGTTGTCGCTCGTGACGATCGCGAGCTCGGCGCCCGCGCCCACGACCGCGCCCATCGGCTCGCGCTTGTCCGCGCTCGCGTCCCCGCCCGCACCGAAGACCACGATCACGCGGCCTTCGGAGCCGGCGAGCTCGCGGGCCGTCGCGCAGCTGCGCGTGAGCGCGTCGGGGCTGTGGGCGTAGTCGACGGCGATGACCGGGCGCGCCTCGCCGTGATCGAGGATCTCGAAGCGGCCCGGAACCCCGGGGCAGCTCGCGATCCCGCGGGTCACGGCCTCGCCCGGGAGGCCGGCGGCGAGGCCGGCGAGCGCGGCCGCGAGCGCGTTCTCGGCGAAGACCTCGCCGACCATCCGCGTGCGTAGCTCGCCGCCGAGCGCCTCGGCGAGCGGCGAGGGGAGCAGCTCGACGTGGGTCCCGGCAGCCGTGACCTCGACGCGCGCGGCCTCGAGATCGGCGTCGTGGAGCTTGGGCCCGCGCGAGGGCGCCGCGAACCACCGCCGCGTGACGTCGCCGGGCGTGGCCTGGTCGATGAACAGCGCGAAGGGATCGGCGGCGTTGAGCACCGCCGTCTGCCCCGGCCCGAGGTGCACGAAGAGCTGGGCCTTGGCCGCGAGGTAGTGCTCCCAGGTACCGTGGGTCTTCAGGTGATCCGGCGAGAGGTTGGTGAACACGCCGAGGTCGAAGCGCCACGCTCGCGCGTAGCCCTGGGCGAGCCCGCGGCTGGTCGCCTCGAGCACCGCGTGACGACAGCCGCGCTCGGCCGCGAGCTGCAGGGTCGCCAGGAAGTCCTGGTAGCTCTTGCCCCGCGCGAGGGCCTCGCCGTCGAGATCGACGCCCACGGTCCCGATCCGCAGCGTCGAGTGACCCGCGGCCGCGACCGCGGCGGCCAGCAGGTGCGTGGTCGAGGTCTTGCCGTTGGTCCCGGTCACGCCGAAGGTGAACATGTCCTCGGCCCACGAAGCCGCGGGCGGGACCGGTCGGGGCGCTGTCTCGCTCACTGGGGGCAAGTTAGCAGCCTGGCGGTGCGCGAAACCACGCGACGCTGGGGAATCCTGCGCACTCAGGCGACCGCGTGACCGGACTCTGCGAGGTCTCGTCGAGCACGCTCGATCACCCGCACGGCCTCGTCGTCGCTCATCTGATCGAAGTTCTCGTACCACACGCCGACCGCGAACAGGTTGGGCGGCGTCAGCAGACAGATGACGCGATCGACCTCGGGCTCGAGCGCGCGGACCGACTCGGGCGCCGCGACGGGCACCGCGATCACGATCTTCCTCGGACCCTGGGCACGGATCGACGGGATCGCGGCCCGGATCGTGCCGCCGGTCGCAATGCCATCATCGATGACGATGACGGTGCGGTCGCGCAAAATCGGTCGCGGAGCGCCACCGCGATAGAGCTGGATGTGGGCCTCGACCTCGCGTTGTTTGTGGGTGATCGCGTCGCCGAGCTCCTCCTCCGAGAGCCCGACGCGGCCGAGGATCTTCGGACACAGGTGCACGCTCCCGCCCTCGGCCACGGCGCCCATGCCGAGCTCGGGCCGCCAGGGGACGCCGATCTTGCGCGTGACCCAGACATCGAGGGGCGCCCGGAGAGCCCGCGCGACCTCATCGCCGATCGGTACGCCCCCGCTCGGGAGCGCGAGCACGATCGGATCGTCGACGGCGTAGGAGGCGAGCTCCATCGCCAGCTGCCGCCCGGCATCCTCGCGGTCGCGGAACCTCAGGGTCACCTGGCCTCCTCGGTCAAAGAGACCGGCACCCGCTTCATGCCCCAGTCGCCCGGCTCCGCCGCGAAGTGGCCAGGCACCCGCTCGCCGCAGGCGTCGCAGCGGCCCTCGGCGTCGAGGTGCCAGTTGGTGATCGCGTAGCCGTCGCGGCCGACGAGCTCCTGGCCACAGTGGGTGCAGTAGGTCGACTGGCCGTGAGTGTCGCGAATGTTGCCAGTGTAGACGTATTGAAGGCCCGCGGCCTTGGCCTGAGCGCGGGCCCGCCGCAGCGTCGCCGCCGGCGTCGGCGGCACATCCGTCACCTTGAAGTCGGGATGAAATGCGCTGAAGTGGAGGGGCACGTCGGGTCCGAGCTTGTCCACGAACCACGCGCACAGCTGCTCGACCTCGGTCTCGCTGTCGTTGTATCCGGGGATCAGCAAGGTCGTGACCTCGAGCCAGACATCGGTCTCGTGCCGGAGCCACTCGAGGGTGTCGAGCACTGGATCGAGGTGGGCGAAGCAGGTCTTGCGATAGAAATTCTCGGTGAACGCCTTGAGGTCGATGTTGACGGCGTCCATGTGGGCGTAGAAGTGAGGCAGGACCTCCGGGGTCATGTAGCCGCTCGAGACCGCGACGGTCTCGAGCCCGTGCGCGTGGGCCTCGATCGCGCAGTCAATCGCGTACTCCGCAAAAATGGTCGGATCGTTGTAGGTGAACGCGACGCTCCTGCAGCCGGCCTCTGCGGCGGCCTCGGCGACCCGCGTTGGCGACGCCGAGGCCGCGAGGACGCGGTCCTCTCGGGCCCTCGAAATGTCCCAGTTCTGGCAGTGGCGACAACCGAGGTTGCAGCCCGCCGTCCCGAAGGAGAGCACGCTGGACCCGGGATAAAAATGATTGAGGGGCTTCTTCTCGATTGGATCGATGCAGTAGCCGCTCGCGCGGCCGTAGCTGGTGAGCACGATCCCGCCATCTCGGGCCTCGCGCACGAAGCAAAAGCCCTTTTGACCCTCGCGAAGCTTGCAAAAGCGCGGGCAGACATCGCACTGGATGCGTCCATCCTCGAGCACGTGCCACCACTGACCGCGGACGACGCCGGGCTCGATCTCTTCGCGCAGTGGTGTCGCCCCTGCCATGGCTTAGCTCGCCGCCACGTGCTCAGCGCTGTGGGCGCTGACACGGCTGCTGAGGCCCTCGACGCCCTTCTCCCGGCCACAGTGAGCGCAGCAGAACATCTCGTCGCCGGACTCCACGCCGTGACCCAGGATTCGGCAGCCGCAGTTTCGGCAGACCGGCGCGAGCTTGTGAATGGCACACTCGAAGGAGTCGAAGGTGTACGTGTGATTGTCTAGCTTTATCTCGAAGCTGTGTTCGTAGTCGTTGCCGCAGGTCATGCATCGTGCCATGGGGGATTCACCTCTGACTCCAAGTTTGCTGCACCCTCCATGCCACCGCAGGTCTTTCGTTAGCGCAAGCCTAGCGCCCCGCGGGGCGCCCGCTGGTGTATGTCTTGCAGATTACCGTTGTCGACGGAGACCCTCGTGGACCTCAGCGCGCTCGACCGAGTGACCGATCTGATCTGGCGGCGACCGGCGACGGGGCCGATGAAGGTGCCAGTCGTGCTCTACGGCGACGAAGCGCTCGTCGGCGAGATGGACGACAAGGTCCTCGACCAGGCCACCAATGTGGCGACCTTGCCGGGCATCGTCGGCGCCGTCTACGTCATGCCCGACGGACGCTGGGGCTACGGCGCTCCGGTCGGTGGTGTGGCCGCGTTCGACGCCCAGGCGGGCGGCGTGGTGTCGCCCGGCGGCGTCGGCTTTGACATCTCGTGCGGGGTCCGGTGCCTGCGGACCGGTGGCGGCGTCGAGCGGGTCAAGGCGGCGCAATACCCCCTCGCGGACGCGCTGTTTCATCGAATCCTGGCTGGCGTGGGCTGCACCGGGCGGATTGACCTCGACGACAGGCAGATGAAGGCGATGCTGCGCGGCGGCGCGCGCTGGGCCGTGGAGCAGGGCTGGGGGCGCATCGAGGATCTCGACCGAATCGAGGAGTACGGCTGCATGGCTGGGGCCCGGCCCGAGCACGTGTCCGCGCGCGCTCAGTCCCGTCAGCGAAGCGAGCTGGGCACGCTCGGCTCGGGCAATCTCTACCTCGAGGTCCAGCGGGTCGCCGAGATCTTCGCGCCCGAGCTCGCGGCCGCGTTTGGGCTGGTCGTCGACCAGGTCGTGGTCAGCATCCACTGTGGCTCGCGCGGGCTCGGCCATCAGATCGGGACCGACTATCTGGGCGAGATGGTCCGCGCCGCCGAGGGCTACGGACTCGACCTGCCCGACAAGGAGCTCGCGTGCGCACCGATCGCGTCGGCGCTCGGCCAGCGCTACCTCGGGGCCATGCGCGCGGGCATCAACTGCGCCCTCGCCAATCGTCAGATCATCACGCACCTGATCCGGCGGGTGTTCGCCGACGTGGTCCCCGGCGCCGAGCTCGAGCTCATCTACGATGTGTCGCACAACACCTGCAAAGAGGAGGAGCACGTCATTGACGGCGCGCGCCGTCGCTTGTTCGTCCACCGCAAGGGCGCGACGCGGGCGTTTGGGCCCGGGCACCCGGAGCTGACCGAGTCCTTGCGCGAGCTCGGCCAGCCCGTGTTCATCGCTGGCACGATGGGGACCGAGTCTCAGGTGCTCGTCGGGACCTCCGACTCGATGGCGCTCTCGTTTGGATCGGCGTGTCACGGCGCGGCCCGCCGAGTGAGCCGAGCTCAGGCGACGCGCAGGTGGCAGGGCCGCGAGCTCGCCGATGAGCTCGTCGAGCGCGGGATCCTCATCAAGGCGGTCGGGCCCCGCGGCGTCGCCGAGGAGGCTCCGGGGGCCTACAGAGACCTCGGCGGAGTCATCGACGCGGTCGACCACGTCGGGCTCGCGCGCAAGGTCGCGCGGCTCGAGCCGCTGATCTGCATCAAGGGCTGAGGCCGTGAGACACCCAGGAGCCCGCTCGGGTTGAGCATCGTGCACGCCGAGAGCGGGGCGACGGCGATCACGTGGCGGACCGACCGGGGCACGGGTTGTCGCATCACGAGGCATGCCGTGTGGCTTCGGCCTGTGGTGATCGAGTAGCCTGCGGCATGCGCCGCTCGCTGTCCCTCTCGTGTCTGCTGCCGCTGTTCCTCGCGTGTGCGAAGCCCGACGCCGATGACGGCGGCGATGCCCTCGAGGGCGCGACTACGCAAGACGAGTCCGATGGTCCCGACGGCGGCGGCGACGGCGACGGCGAGGGCAGCCAAGATGGAGACGGAGACAGCTCGGGAGACAGCTCTGGAGATGGCGATGGCGACGGCGACGGCGACGGCGACGGCGACGAGGGCGAGGGCGACGGTGACGACGGCCCCAAGTTCGATCTCGGCACACCCGACGACGTGCCCGCGCCCGAGCTGGTCCCGGTCAAGGAGCTGCCCATGCTCGAGTCGATCACCTTCTACGAGCGCACAGGCGGCGCGACTCCGGATCCCTTCACGTTCACGGTCGATGGCGCCGAGTTGACCGTGCGCCTCGACGACCCCCTGGCCAACGCCAACCACGACATCGACGGCGCGAGCGGGGAATTCTACGACGTCTACTACTCCGACGAGGACGGCCAGTTTCAGCTCGACGGCAGCTACCTGACGATCTCCGGGACCTTCGCCCAGGCCCTCCCGGCCGGCGGCGGGCTCAACCTCGCCGAGATCAGCCTCAACTTCTCGGACCAGACCGTCGAGTACGGCAACTACGTCGCCAGCTTCGTCGCCCTCGGGGACAACGCCGCGCCCGAGAACGTCGAGCGGGCGATCGACGGAGATCTCCAGACGCACACGACCATGGGCAACACGGTCGGCCAGATGGAGCGCTTGCGGGTCACGCTCGGGTTCGACAGCACCTCGGGGCCGCCGAAGTAGGCTCGCTATTCTCGGAGCTCGAGGGCGAGCTCTGAGCGCAGCTCGATCTGTGCAAACACGGCCTCGGACATCCGCGTGACTCCAGCGTAGGTCTGCGTGTCGCTCATGCAGCTCGCGCTCTCGTAGCTGCGCTCGATGACCGCGACCTCCATCTCGCGGTCACCGTGGACCGCGAGGATGTTGGGGTTGTACGCGCTCATGGTGTAGGCCTCGCCCTGCCAGTCCGGGTGCGCGCGCCGGGCCAGGACCTTCAGGCCGCGCACGCGGGTGATCAGCTCGCCGCCGTTAAACAGCACCTCGACGGGGCGCTCGGACCCGCGTGGGGACAGGGGCACCTCGTCAAACACGTTGGGCCTGGGGGCGAGCTGCACGGGTTGGGCGATCATCGGTACGAGGGGCTCGGCGTCGAGCAGAGCGTTGAGCTCGGGGAGGCGGGCCTCGAAGGCGCGCCGAGCTCGGGCACAGTAGACCCGGGGGGCAGACTCGTAGTCGCCGGGGGCGAGGGCGCGGGCGTCGTAGATCTCGACGCTGCGCTCGACCGCGTCGTCGAAGTCGCGCCAGACCAGGACCACGCGGGACTCGTCGTAATCCGAGGGACCCTCCGGGCGCTGAAACTCGACGTTGACGACGCGCTCGGTGTCGCGGTTGACGGCGGGCAGGCCCTGGCTGGCGAGGCCGAACTCGCAGGGTCCGGCGTAGCCGGTCTCGTCGAGGCTCAGGTGTGGCGGGCCGCTGGGCTCGCCGTAGGTCACGGGCCGCCACGGCCCGTCTTCGTCGAGCTCGGGGCGGGGCAGCGGCTCGACGGGCCGCTCGGGGGCCGGCTCGGCCTGGCGATCCGGGGCCGGGACGAGCTCTAGCAGCCCGGGGTGCAATGCATCGTGTCGCCTCGCGCCGGAATGTTCGCCGAGGGCGCGAAGCCAAAACGCCGCTGTACCGGGCGTACTGGAAGTTTTGGCGACAAAGCCCTCGGCGAAAAGGCCAAGCGAGGCGGCGCGAGGCATTGCACCCCGGGCTGCTAGCAGGCGATCGTCGAGGGCGCCGTTGAGCGCGGCCTCGTCGTCGATCCTGTCGCCCTCGATGGAGCCGCAGGTGCAGGCCAGGGAGTCGCCTGTGACGAGGGCGATCAGGACCAGCTGCAGTCGGGTGCGCGTGCTCATCGCCGCGACTACGCACGATCGATGTCGACGATTCCGGACAGGGTCCCAGCCCTGCGGGCCCTCGCTCGCGCGCGACGAGCAGCGGCGCCTGCTGGTCCGTGCGCTGCGGCGGATCCCCTTGGAGCCGCAGGTCGCGATCGGGCTGCCCTGCACGTGGCCCTGTCGGGCCTGCAGAAGGCGGGGCTGTTGAACCTGGCCCATCGACCGTGTGTTCGTCTCGGCACAAAGCGACCGACCAAGCGAGTCATCCGTGAGCACTCGAAGTGGGAGAGCGAGCTGTTCCAGGAGGATGATCGCTGCCATGGGCTGCTTCAGCTCTCGGCGTCCTCGCGCGGGGTGAAGCAGACCCGCGCGACGCTGCGGCGTCGGCCGACGCGGGTGACCTCGGCGTCGAAGGCCCCGACCACGAGCTTGTCGCCCTGCCGCGGCAAGCGGCCGAGCGTGGCGATGATGTAGCCCCCGATCGTGTCGTGGCTGTCCTCGAGCTCGACGCCGAGCAGGGCGCTCGCCGCTGGCAGGTCGAGGGCGCCGTCCATGTCGATCACGCCGTCCTCACCCTTCTCGAACGGCTCTTGGAGCTCGTCGCGCTCGTCGTGGAGCGGCCCGACGATCTCCTCGAGGGCGTCTTCGAGGAACACCATGCCGACCGTCGTGCCGTGCTCGTCCTGGACGATCGCGCCCTGGTGGCCGGTCTGCTGCGAGCCGACGATGAAGCGCGACAGGGGCTGGGTGTCGGGCACGAACTGCGTTGGTCGGGCGATGGCCTCGAGCTCGACCTCGCCGCCCGCGAGCAAGGTGTCGAGCACGTCCCGGGCGAGCACGATGCCGACGACCTCGTCGAGGTTCTTGTTGCACAGCGGCCAGCGCGAGTGACCCAGCGAGCGCAGGCGCTCGAGGTTGTCCTTCGTCGGCGCGCTCAGATCGAGGAACGCGACCGAGGTCCGCGGCAACATCACGTGGCGGACCTCGAGCTCGACGAGGTCGAGGATGTTCTCGGCAAAGATCCGCTGGCGGGCCGAGATGTTCCCGGCCGAGGCCGCCGCGCCGATGATGCCCTTGAGCTCGCGGACGTCGGCGTTGTGCTCACCGTGCCCGCCCGAGACTCCGACCAGGCGCAGCAAGCCGTTGGACAAGACGTTGACCACGATGATCAGCGGCTTGAACATCATGGTGAAGATCTTGAGCGGCAAGGACAGGCGCAAGGAGGTCCGCTCGGCCGTGTGGATCGCCCAGATCTTCGGCCACTGCTCGCCGAGCACCATGTGCAGCAAGGTGACGATCGTCAGGGCGAGGCCGAAGGAGACCACGTGCAGGGTCGTGCTGCCGTGGGTGTCGATGCCGACGGACTCCGCCCCCAGCTCGATCAGGGCCGCGAACGCGGGCTCGGCGAGGTAGCCGAGGACCAGGCTCGCGATCGTGATCCCCAGCTGGCAGGCCGAGAGGTACAGATCGAGCTCGTCGATCATGGCCAGCAGCCGCTTGGCCCGCGCGTCGCCCTGCTCGGCCAGGGCTTGCATGCGCGCGGGACGGGTCTTGACCAGCGCGAACTCGGCGGCCACGAAGATTCCGTTGAGGAACACGAACACCGCAGTCCAGATGAGCTTGGCGAGCATCTCACCATGGGATTTCGCCGATCCGGACCGCAGACTCAAGGGCCGCCGCCACGTCAAGCTCACAGCTGCGCTGGTTGCGCAGCCTGCGAGCGCGCGCTTCAGGGCATCGTCGTCGACAGCAGGACCGTCACGTTGTCGCCGTCGGCGTTGGCGGTGACGATGTCGAGCTGGCCGTCGTCGTTGAAGTCGGCCAGCGCGACGGCCATCGGCCGCATGCCCACGTCGAAGGTCAGCGCGGGTGCGAGGGTCGTGTCGCCGTTGCCGAGCATCACGCCGACCTCGTTGGCCGTCGACGACGCGTAGACGACGTCGACGTTGCCGTCGTCGTCGACATCCCCGACCGCGAGCGAGTCGGGCCCGACCTCGACCGAGATCGGCGTTGGCTGGTTGAACATGCCGTTGCCGTCGCCTGGGAACACCGTGATGATGTCGAGGGCCCCCGACGCGACGACGAGGTCGAGGTTGGGGTCCGCGTCGAGGTCCGCGAGGATCAGATCGTCGGCTGCGTCGGCGATCACGAGGTCGAACACGTCGAGGTAGGGCGGATCGGGCAGGAAGTGGACGACGGTCAGTGAGGGGCCGAGGTTCGAGACCGAGATGAAGTCCGAGTAGGGGTCTTGGGTCAGGAAGCCGGCGGTCACGGCCACGGCGGGGTCGGCCGTCGGCGCCGCGTCGAGATCTCCGGCGAGCCCGAGCCCGGTCCCGTGGGTGATCAGGATGCCCTGATCGCCGATCGCCCCGACCACGCTCTCGAAGTTGCTGTCGAGGGTCAGGTTGCCGACGTCGAGGTCGACGATCGCGGCCCCGATCGCGTCGGTCTCGGGGGCGTCGAAGGCGACGGCGTCGCCCGTGTTGGTCAGCATGCTCATCGACTGCCCGCCCGCGTTGCCGACGACCAGATCGATGCCCGCGTCGTCGGGCGCCTCGGGGTCGAGGTTGACGGCCGCGACCGCGACGGGCTCGACCCCGGTCGGGTAGAAGCTCGGGGCCCCGAAGTCACCCCCGCCGAGGTTGCGCAAGACCGCGACGTTGTCCCCGCCAGCGTTGGCCGTGACGATGTCGCGCTCGCCGTCGCCGTCGATGTCGGCGACGATCACGTCCCGTGGCCCGAACCCGGCGCCGAGCTCGACGCCGACCTCGTAGCAGATCGGGTCGACGCAGCCGCCCTCGGTCGTGCCGTCGTCGTTGGTGTCGTCGTCGTCGTTGGTGTCGTCGTCGTCGTTCGTGTCGTCGTCGTTCGTGTCGTCGTCGTCGTCGTCGTCGTCGTCGTCGTCGTCGTCGTCGTCGTCGTCGCTCGTGCTCGTCGTGTCGTCGCTCGTGGTCCCGCCGCTCGTGTCTGCGTTGGTGCTGACGTCGTCGCTGGGCTGCGGATCGGCGAAGCACGCGAGGGGGACGAGAAGGGCAAGTGGAGCGATCAGAGTTCGGGGCATGGCGCATTCTACGTCGCGCGCCTGATTTGTGCTTGTTCGGGTGGGTGAGAGTGAGCGCATCGACTCGAGACACGCTGGACGCCGAGCCGAGCCGCGGGTGGGGGACACTGGCGCGATGCGCTCGAGGACCGTCTCGGCTTCGGGCGATGGGGGGGTCGTGTACGCGGCCTACGGTCCCGAGCCCGACCGCCGGGGCGCCGGTTGAGCTCTCGCGCCCGCGGGGTCGTGACCCGACCGACGCGCGGGCCCACCTGGTGGTCAGTGACGACGGGCGCGTCTAGCAGCCCGGGGTGCTAGGTCATGGACTCTGGCCTCGCGCGGGTCGACGCCGAGCACGACCCGGACCCGAGCCCGGAGATCGGGCGAGGTCGGCCCGCTCAGGTCGCGACGCTGGCGAAGCCTCAGCGCGTGGCGATGCCGGCCAACGACATCGCTTGCTCGCGCGGGATCTCGCGACCTTCGCGGAAGAAGTGGACGGGCTTGCCCATCAGCAGCTTGACCTGGCGGCGGAGCGGCAGCTGCCGGAACTCGGCAGCGCCAAACTTCTGCGCCGAGTCGCCCTCGCCGAACACGACCTCGTCGAAGCCGGGCCCCGGCGCGGCGTCGCGCTCGCGCTCGTGCTCGTGCTCGTGCTCGTGCTCTTCGATGTAGCGGGTCAGAGCTTGCTCGATCAGCTCCTCGACCGGGCGACCGAGGCGCTCGGCGACCTTGCTGAGGCGAGGCAGGAGCGATGCAGGGACACCAGGCTTGGGGGTCGACATGGTCCGCAGGATACACGATTCGCGCCCCCGGCGCGTCACGAAGATCGGGGGATGAGTCCGGACCCGACGAGGTCTGACTCCGGGACCGAAGGCGGCGGGACGATCGGTCCGCCGCCCTGAGTCGCCAAGCGATGCTCGCTCGAATTGGTGGCCCGGAATCGGGCCACTTTGCATTGGGCAGGATAAGTGGCCCGGAATCGGGCCACCTCCCTATTGAACAGGTGGCCCAGAATCGGGCCACTTTAAAACACGACACCATCTAATTGACATTCAAACCCTCACCCCTCACAGTGCGCTCGATATCAGTGAAGGCCGAACCGAATGCCCGGTAAAACCCATCAGAACATCAGGCGACTGTTCCGCAAGTTTCCCGACAGGGTCCTCGCATACGCCCGCGAGGCCGGCGCTCGCCTCGAACTCGACCACGACCTCATCCATGAAATCTCGGGCGAATTCGACGATCCTCTCGGCTCGAGCGAGCCCGTGCGGGCAGATCTGGTCATTGTCGGTCGCAATGAAGGGCGGCCCGAGGGCGCAATCGTCCTCGAAATTCAAAAAGACAAGGATCCGAACAAAGCCTGGACCATGATCCTCTACCGCGCCGCGGTCCGGCGCCTCTTGAAGTGCCCCGCCTGGAACCTGGTGTTCAGCCCCGACCCCGAAGTCCTCCGTTGGGTGCGCGAAGATTTGTTTCAACTCGAGCCCGAGTTGACCCCGTTCGTAATTACGCCCGAAATGATCCCGGCAATTATCGACCTCGAAAGTGCGCTTGCCGACATTCCCGCCGCGGTGCTGGGCGTGGTCATGCATGGCGGCGACCCCGAAGCCGTGGTATCAGCAGCAGTGACCCTCCAGGCGCTGTTCTCGATCCGGCCGTCTGATTTGGGCAACTACCTTCAGCTCGTGAGCGCGAGCATCAGCGAGGAAGTCATGCAACAAGCCCGAAGCCACCTATCCGAAGAAGACGACGAGGAGCTGTCCGAGTGGGAGCGACGCAGCGGGGCGTTCACCAAGGGGCTCCGCGAGGGCCGCGAGGCCGGCCAGCGTGAAGGTCGGCGCGAAGGCCGCGAAGAAGGCCGCGAAGAAGGCCAGCGCGACGCCCTTCGGGCCGTCCTCGCAAACATCCTGGAGGCACGCGGCATCGGACTCGACGAGCTCACGCGCACCCGCATCCATGCCTGCGAGTCCCTCGAAGATCTGAAGGCGCTCGTCGTCCGCGCCAGCACCATCACCACGCTCGATCAGCTCTTCGTCACCCCGAACTGAGCGCCGCTCAGCCCGCCGCTCAGCCCGCCGCTCAGCCCGTGGGGCTGGGGTTGATCACCGCCGTGCCGACGCCGCCGAGCTACGCATCGCTCGCCCGTCATCGTGTCGGCCCCGGACCACAGACCGATGTGGGCGACCGAAGCCAACTGGCATGGCGAGGTCATGCTGCGGGCTGCTAGCAGCCCGGGGTGCAATGCCTCGCGCCGCCTCGCTTGGCCTTTTCGCCGAGGGCTTTGTCGCCAAAACTTGTAGTACGCCCGGTACAGCGGCGTTTTGGCTTCGCGCCCTCGGCGAAAATTCCGGCGCGAGGCGACACGATGCATTGCACCCCGGACTGCTAGGAGGCGCGGGGAGGCGCGGGGCTACGAGTCCGGCGTGATCGCGGCGTCGAGCCGCGCGAAGGTCACGAGCTCGGCGAGCACGCCCTCGCAGACCTCGAGCTGGCGCGAGCAGTCCTTGCCCGTGCGGTTGGGGATCGTCGCCACGATGCGCTCGCCACCGCTGGCCAGGCGCACGCGCCCGTCGGTCGCGTCGGACAGGCCCACGGCCACGTCCACAGCGAGCGGCGTCTCGGGCCCGAGGCGGATCGACAAGCGCATCCCGACGAGCTCGAGGCTCAGCGCGCGCAGCCGCCGCCCGTAGCTCTTGCACGCCATCATCAGGCCGAAGTGCGTGGCCTCGACCGGGAGCTCGCCGTAGCGATCGTGGAGCTCGGTCATGACCTCGCGGACCTCGTCGGCGTCGCGCGCCGTGCTCAGGCGGCGATAGAAGTCCAGGCGCTGGCCGACGTCCTCGACGTAGGTGTCGGGCAAAAACGCAGGCACGTCGAAGACCAGCTCGGGGTCGGTCTCGCGCAGGATCGGGTCGCCGCGCAGCTCGGCCACGGCCTCGCCGAGGATCCGCGCGTAGGCCTCGAAGCCGATCGCCTGGATGCTGCCGCTTTGCCTGCGCCCGAGCAGATCCCCGGCCCCGCGGATCTCCAGGTCCTGGCTCGCGACGTTGAAGCCCGAGCCGAGCTCCGAGTTGCGCTGGATCGCCTCGAGTCGGCGCCGCCCGTCGTCCGAGAGCCGCTCGAGCGAGTTGACCATCAAGTAGCAGTAGGCCCGCAGCTTCGACCGACCGATGCGACCGCGGAGCTGGTAGAGCTGCCCGAGCCCGAACTGATCGGCGCGCGCGATGAACATGGTGTTGGCGCGGGGGATGTCGAGGCCGCTCTCGATGATCGTCGTCGAGACCAGGACGTCGGCCCGATGCTCGACGAAGTCGACCATGGTCTGCTCGAGCATGTCCGGCGGCATCTGCCCGTGGGCGACGATGACCCGGGCTTCGGGGCACAGCTCGCGGATCCGCACGGCGTGCTCTTCGATGCCCATGACCCGCGGCACCACGTAGAAGATCTGGCCACCGCGCGCGAGCTCGCGGCGGATGCCCTCGTCGAGGACCACGTCGCTGTGGCGGGTCAGGTAGGTCCGGATCGCCAGACGATCGACCGGCGCGGTCGTGATCATGCTGATCTCGCGCAGCCCGAGCAGCGACATGTGCAGGGTCCGGGGGATCGGCGTGGCCGTCAGCGTGAGCACGTCGACCGAGGTCTTGAGCTGCTTGAAGCGCTCCTTTTGCTTGACCCCGAAGCGCTGCTCCTCGTCGATCACGACCAGGCCCAGGTCCTTGAAGCGGACGTCGCGCCCGAGCAGGCGGTGGGTGCCGACGACGACGTCGATGTCGCCCGCGCGCAGCAGCTTGATGGTCTGCTTGCGCTCGGCCGTCGACGCGAAGCGGTTGAGCACGCCCACGCGGAGCGGGAAGGCCTCCATGCGCTCGGAGAAGGTCAGGAAGTGCTGCTGGACCAGGACCGTGGTCGGGGCCAAGACCGCGACCTGTTTGCCCGAGGCCGCGACCCGAAACGCGGCCCGCAGCGCGACCTCGGTCTTGCCGAAGCCGACGTCGCCGCAGACCAGGCGATCCATCGGTTGGGGGCTGGACAGGTCGCCCTGGACGGCGTCGATCGCGTCGGCCTGATCGGGGGTCTCTTCGAAGGGGAAGGTCTGCTCGAACTCGGCGAACATCTCGTCGGTCGGCGGGTACGCGTGGCCGCTGAGGGCCTCGCGCTGGGCGTAGATCTGGAGCAGCTCCTCGGCCATCTGGCGGACGTCTGCGCGGATCTTGCTCGCCTTCTTCTCGAAGGTCTGACCGCCCATCTTGTCGAGCTTGGGCGGCTTGGCGTCGGCCGCGACGAAGCGCTCGATCTCGCCGATGCGGTGGACCGGCAGGTAGAGCTTGTCCTTGCCCGCGTACTCGACGATCACGAAGTCGCCCGGGACCCCATGAATCGCGAGCTTGGTCAGGCCGATGTAGCGGCCGACGCCGTGCAAGAGGTGGACGACGTAGTCGGCGACGTTGAGCTGCGCGAGCGAGGCCAGGCCCGCGCCGCGCTTGCGTCGGCGTTGCTTGCGACGCGCGACCGAGCCGAAGATCTCGGACTCGGACACGACCAGGAGGCGGTCGGCCTCGCTCGCAAAGCCCTCGGACAGCGAGCCCGGGAGCACGCGGACCCGCAGCCGGGGCAGCCCGAGCCCGCCGAGCTCGCGCAGCGGCCCGCGCTCGCTCGCGGCCTCGGGCAGCTCGAGGCTGAGGCCGTAGCCGCGCAGCATCGCCGTGAGGCGCTCGGCGTGGGTCAGGTTGGGGGCGACCAGGATCACGTCCCACGGGTCGCGATCGGCCGCGTCGAGCTGCCCGTCGAGGACCGCGTGATCGTGGACCCCGAGCTTGCGGATGTGCTCGACGACCGGCCGCAGCAGCTCGCCGCCTTTTTGCCCGCGCGCGGCCTCGAGCTTGGTCTTGAGCTCGAGGTTGTGGCCGAGCTCGATCCGCAGGAGCTTGCGCGACAGCTGCTTGGTCGCGGCCTTCGCCTCGGGGTCGTAGAGGTCGAGGCGCTGGCCGACGACGGCGGTCTCGCGCACGCGGGCGCGCAGCTGCTCACGGGTGACGAAGAACTGGTCCGGGGCGGCGACGAGGTGCTTGGCCTCGATCGCGCGCCGATGCTCGAACTCGATCTCGTCGAGCATCCGCTCGCCGAGGCCGATCAGCGCCTCGGGCTCGTCGAGGTACCAGCGGGTGTCGGCGGGCAGGTGGTCCCACAGCGGGTCGAGGCGCTCGTGAAAGATCGGGGTCAGCGCGTCGACGCCGAAGAAGTCGACGCCAGCTTGGAGGTTCTCGATCACCTGCCGCGTCTTGCTGGTCGGGACCTCGATCTGGTCGCCGAGCTCGAGCACCGCGAGCCGGAGGTCGCGCGCGCCGGTTGCGATGGTCTCGCGGACCGGGTGGACGCGCAGGGATCGGACCTCTCGCAGGCTGCGCTGGCTGTCGGGGTCGAACATGCGGATGCGCTCGATCTCGTCGCCCCACCACTCGAGCCGGGCGGGGAAGCGCTCGATCGGCACCCACACGTCCATGATCCCGCCGCGGATAGCGAAGCTGCCCGGATCGCCGACGAGGTCGACGCGCTCGTAGCCGGCCGCGAGCAAGAACGCCGCCGCCTCCTCGCGCCCGAGCTCGCCCTCGGTCCGCCACTGGCGGCACAAGCTGGCGAAGCCCGCGGCGGGGATGGTCTTGCGCAGCGCGCTGCGCAAGCTCGTGATGATGAGCTCGGCCTCGCCCGCGCGGAGCCGCTCGAGCGCGGCGAGCCGGCCCCCGACCGCGCGCGGATCGGGCGAGACGTCGCCGTAGGGGGAGACGTCGATCTCGGGGATCAGCAAGATCCGCGAGCTCTGGTCGAGCTCGGCGGGCGAGACCCCAGCGAAGAAGCCGACGTCGGCGGCGACCTGTCGCGCGCTCGCGTCGTCGGCCGCGAGGTAGCAAAGCGGCGCGTCGGTGTCGGGGTCGGCCATCGCCCGGGCCAGGAGCAGGCCGCGGTAGCCGCCCTCGGCCCCGAGCACGCGGGTGCGCCGACCCGAGCGGAGGGCAGACAGGATCGGCGCGATGGCCTCGATCGCTTGGTGAGCCATGGGACGCTGAGGTCGGACGTAGCCTACTGACGGCGCTCGGACAACGGCGCCGCGCGTGCGAAGACGAGGGGCGTGCAAAGGGCGTACTGTGACCCGATATGACCGAGCTCGCTCACTACGCGCAGGAAGACCACGTCGCCGTCATCACCCTCGACGACGCCAAGGCCAACGCCCTCGGGCCCGAGATGGTCGCGTCGATCAACCGCGCGCTCGACCGCGCCGAGGGTGAGGCCAAGGCGGTGGTGCTCGTGGGCCGGGCCGGGCGCTTCTGCGCGGGCTTCGATCTGCGCGTCTTGATGTCGGGAGCCGAGAGCGCGCGGCCCCTGGTCCTGGCCGGCTGCGAGCTGTTCTTGCGCGTCTTCAGCTTCCCCACGCCGCTGGTCGCCGCGTGCACCGGGCACGCGGTCGCGGGCGGCGCGTTGATCTTGCTCGGGGCCGACGTCCGCGTTGGGGCCCAGGGCGCGTTCAAGATCGGGCTCACGGAGGTCCAGATCGGGATCCCGCTGCCGAAGCTCGTGTGGATGCTGGCCCGCGACCGCCTCGATGTGCGTCAGTGCTACGAGGCCACGCTGATGGCCAGGGTCTACGACCCCGCGGGCGCCAAAGCCGTCGGCTATCTCGACGAGGTCGTCGCCGCCGACGAGGTCGTCTCGCGCGCGATGGCCCGCGCCCACGAGCTGACGCGTCTGCCCCTGCCGGTCTACGCCCGCAGCAAGGCCAGCATGCGCGAGGGCATCGTCGCAACGATCCGCGAGACCCTGACCGAAGACCTCGACAAGCTCCTCAGCGTGACCGGTGCGCGCCCGGGCGGGTCATAGCCCCCTTGGGAGCCCGTGGTGCAACCCCTCGCGCCGTCTCGCTTGGCCTTTTCGCCGAGGACTGTGTCGCCAAAACTTGCAGTGGGCGGCCGCGGGGGTCATTGCACCTCGCTAGGAGCCCGTGGCGCAACCCCTCGCGCCGTCTCGCTTGGCCTTTTCGCCGAGGGCAGTGTCGCCAAAACTTGCAGTGGGCCCACCACAGCGGCGTTTTGGCTCCGCGCCCTCGACGAAAATTCCGGCGCGAGACGACACGATGGGTTGCACCACGGGCCCTAGGTGCAGAGCCCGATGCCGTTGAACAGCTCCACGCAGGTGCAGTCGACCGGCGGGTTGTCGACGGCGCAGAACTCGGCGCATACCCCGTTGGTGTTGCAGCCGAGGCCGCTCTCGCAGTCGTTGAGATAGGCACAGGACTCGCCGAGCCCGAGGTTGACCGAGGTCGGGATGCACCCGAATTCCATGTTGGCGGTCAGCCCGTAGCAGCCCTCGCTGAAGGCGCAGTCGTCGGCGAGCGGATCACACTGCGCGAAGCACAGCGGCGGGGCCGTCATCGCGCAGAACTCACCCAGGTCGCAGGTCGGGTTGGCCTCGCTGCCGCCGCAGACCGGGTTGCAGGTGCCGACGTTGGGGTCGCCGCTGTACATGCAATAGGCCCCGCCGACGCAGTCGTCCTCGGCGAGCTCACAGGGTTGACCGACCTGCTTGGGCGCCGGCGGCAGCTGTGTGCAGATCGGCGGATCGTAGGAGGCGTTGCACTTGAAGCCGTCGATGCAGTCCTGGGTGTAGACGTCACACGCGTCGCCGGCGCCGAGCCCACAGGTGTGCGAGCCGAGGTCGCACGAGCCGTCGGGGCAGTCCGCGTCGGAGCCACAGCCGGGCATGCACTCGTTGGTGCCGAGGTCGCAGTACGAGCCGTCGGGGCACGCTTCGACGGTGCAGTCGACGATCTCGCACACGCCCCCATTGCACACGCCCTCGCACGCGTTCCCGCACTCGCCGCAGTTGTCGGGGTCGACGTCCGGATCGATGCACGCGCCGTCGCACGACAGCTCGCCGGTCGGGCACTCGGGGTCGTCCGTGCCGTCGCCGGTCTCGCCGTCGCCGTCGCCGTCGCCGCCCGGGATCCCGATACAGAAGTTGGCCACACACTGGAGGCCCGGGTAGCACTGGCCGACGTTGCACTCGCAGTTGAGCGTGCCGGGGGCACAGGTGCCGGTGCCGGGATCCTGGACGCACGCGCCGAGGCCAAACCCGAGCACGGACGCGAGTGACAGGGCAGCAAAGTGAATTTTCCGCAGTGGGCTCGAGGCCATGACGGATTGTAGGGCAGGCCAGGTGCGTCGGAAATGGTCAGCTCAGTCTGCCGCGCGCGGACCGACGAGACCCTCCGACAGTGAGAAATAGCAACAATTTCAAGTATCTGACCGCCGGACGTGGGAGCCCTGCTAGGCTCGTCGACGGTGAATGCACCCCTGCGGACCTCTCTGAGCCTGGCCCTGATCGCCTGTACCCCGACACCCGGGCCTGGGCCGACGGATCCGGGCGAGCGCGTGGAAGAAGATCGAGATCGAGACGTTCGAGGCCCGGATGCCGACGCCGAGCAGGAAGCCGAGGCCCGCGCGGCCGCGCAGGCCAAGGTCGACGCCGCGGCCCGCCGGATCATCCAGGAGGTCGCCGCGTCGCGCGGGCTCCCGGTCTCGGGGGAGTTCAGCGTGGAACTGATCAGCAAGGACGGCGTCCGCGAGTTCGTCCGCGAGGTCATGCACGAAGAGATGAGCGCCGAAGAGATCCAGATCTCCGGCCGGGTCCAGGCCGCGCTCGGCGTGGTCCCGGTTGGCAGCGACGGCGAGCAGGTCCTGCTCGATCTGCTCGAGTTCGGGGTCCTCGGCATCTACGATCCCAAGCGCAAGACCCTGCTGATCGGCGACTTCGTCGATCGCGGCGCGCTCGGCATGGTCGTCGGCCACGAGGGCGCCCACGGCCTCCAAGACATGCACTTCGACCTCGAGGCCCTCAACCACATGACCAAGGGCCGCAGCGACCTCGACACGGCCAAGACCTTCCTGATCGAGGGCGACGCCCAGGCCTCTTATTTGGCCTGGATGACCGGCAGCGAGGGCATCGGCAGCATCGGCGACGATCTGCTCGAGACCCAGGCCGACCTCGTCCTCCAGATCCAAGACGGCATGGGGATCCCCTATCCCACGCTCGCGCGCATGCTCCAGATGCCCTACACCGACGGGACCCGCAGCGTGATCGAGCTCGCCCGCAGCGAGGGCTGGGGGGCCGTCGACGCGCTCTACGCCGAGCTGCCAACGACCACCGAGCAGATGCTGCACCTCGACAAGCTCGTCGAGCGCGAGCCCGCGCGGCCCGTGAACATCGACCGCGCCCCGCTGCTCGACTTGCTCGGCGATCACGAGGTCACCTGGGAGGACGAGCTCGGCGAGGCCAGCTTGTTGGCGATGATCGCCGACGTCGCGCCGCCCTTCGCGGCTCGCGCGGCCGCGGCCGGCTGGGGCGGCGATCGCTACATCGCCCTCGACCACAAGACCGACCAGGCCGCCGCGCCGTTGCTGGTCGGGGTGATCGTCTGGGACAGCGCGGCCGAGGCCAAACAATTCGAGCCGCTGTTCCGGGACTACCTCGAGAAGCACAAGCCCAACGCGCACCTGCTGGTTCGCAAGCGCGACAAGGTCCTCTACGCGACCCACCACCACGACGCGCTCGGCGTCGGCGAGCCCGACGCTGCCCTGGCCAAGGCGGCGTGGCAGGCGTTCTCGTTCTAGGGAGACGAAAGCATGAGCAAGCGCCCCGAACTTCGCCCCATCTACAGCCTCCTCGGCCGTGTTCAGCGGCGCGAGCGGGCGGCCGAGGCGCTCGCGCTCACGGTCCGCGTCGCGCTGCCCGCTGGCCTGATGATCGCCGCGTTCGCGGTCATCTCGGCCCGGCTGCTGATGACCCCGGTCAACTGGACCGTGGCCGCGGTCGCGCCGATCCCCGTGGTCCTGGCCTGGGTTGCGATCCGCCGCCGCTCGATCCGGGCGACCGCGCGCAAGGTCGACGCCCACTACCGCCTCCACGATCGGCTCGGCAACGCGATCGAGTTCGCCGAGCACGACGCCAAGATCCCCCAAGACGACCCGCGGACCCGCGAGATGGCCGAGCTGGCGATCGCCGACGGGGCCTCGAGCATCGGCGGGCTCGCGGCCAAGCCCGTCGTCCAGTTCGTGGTCCCGCGCCCGCGGCTGCTCGATGGCCTCGCGCTCTCGCTGCTCCTGGCCGCGCTGCTGCTCCCCCAGCGCGAGCCCGAGCAGCCCGACGATCGCCTGCTCAGCGGGCCCGAGGAGACCGAGCTCGAGACCCTCGACGAGGCCCGCGGCCTCGACATGACCCGCGCCGAGCCCCTGCGCGAGGAGCTGCGCAAGCTCGAGGCCAGCAAGGAAGAGGAGATCGCCCGGATCTCCAACGAGCTGCTCGGTGTCCTCCAGGACCTCGAGTCCGGCGAGCTCGACCGCGCCGACGCGCTCCAGCGCCTCGAGCAGCTCGACGAAGAGCTACAAAAGGCCGAGGCCGACCTCGAAGAGCAGCTCGAAGAAGACCCCTGGATGCTCGCCGAGGGCATGCGCGAGCTCGCCGAGGATCTGCGCGAACACGAGATCATGCGCGAGGTCGCCGAGGCCCTGGCCAAGTCCGACGCCGAAGAGGTCGAAAAAGAGCTCCAGGAGCTCATGGATCGGGCCGAGGCCGAGGGCGGCGACCTCAAAGAGGAGCTCGACAAGGCCCTGAAGGAGATGGAGCGCTCGCTGTCGCGGACGGCCAACGAGAACACCGGGACCGAGAAGGCCAAGGAGCAGGCCGAGCGCGAGCTTCGGCGCCAGGAGAAGAAGCCGGCCGAGGACCCCGAAGAGCAAGAGCGCGCGCTCGAGCGCAAAAAAGAGCGGCTCGAGGAGCTCCAGCGCCAGGCCGATCGCGAGAAGGCCGCGCGCGAGAAGCTCGAGCAGCTCAAAGAGCTCTCGCGCAAGTCCCAGGGCAACAGCCAGTCGAGCGGCGCCCAGCAAAAGCGCAGGGACGCCCAGCAAAAGCTCAGCAAGGGCGCGGGCCAGGCCAGCAAGCAGTCGCGTCAGCAAAAGCAGATGGGTGAGGTCCGTGACGCCATGGATCAGGCCAAGTCCTTCGTCCAGCGCTCGGGTCAAAACGGCGAGTCCCAAAACCGCCGCAAGCAGCAACAAAAGGCGTTCCAGAAGGCCGCCAAGGGCCAAAAGGGCAAGGACGGCAAGCCCGCGACGATGCTCGTCGAGGGCGAGGTCGGCGACAACCCCGACGGCGTGATGATGGGCGAGGGCCAGGAGGGCCAGGAGGGGCAGGGCGAGGGCGAGGGCGAGGGCCAGGGCAATCAGCCTGGCCAGGGTCAGCAGCCCGGCGCTGGCCAGGGCCCCGGCATGGGTGACGGCAGCGTCGAGGCCCTCGGCGACGCCTCGCGCAAGGACGTCGACGTCAACAACGAGCGCGTCGACGCCAAGCAGGGCAAGGGCCAGACCCGGTCCGAGGTGATCGAGACCGCCAGCCAAGAGGGCTTCGCAACCGAGAGCTACAAGCGGGTCTACCGCGACTACAAGAGCTTCGCTCAGAGCGCGATGGACAGCGACGAGCTGCCCGAGGGCCAGCGCCGCCGGGTCAAGCGCTACTACCAGATGATTCAGCCTCAGAACTGAGCTCAGCGCTGAGCCCAGAACCAAGCAGGACCCGGGCCGATCGAACAATCCGCCCCGGTCGCTCGTTCGTTCGCCAAGCGCTAAGCTGCCCCGGCCTCCGATGAACCAACCAGCCCAACCCGAAGCCAACACCGCGCAACAACTCCAGGCCCTCGCCCAGGATCTTCGCAAGCTCGTCGACGAGGTTCAGCAGACGATCGTCGGCCAGGACGCGGTCATCCACGGGGTGATCACCTGCTTGCTCGCGGGTGGTCACGGCCTGCTCGAGGGCGTCCCTGGCCTCGGCAAGACCCTGCTGATCCGGACCGTCGCCGAGGCCGTGTCGATGAGCTTCAACCGGATCCAGTTCACGCCGGACTTGATGCCCGCCGACATCCTCGGGACCTCGGTCCTCGTCGAGGGTGAAGACGGCAGCGTCGGTCGGACCTTGCAGTATCAGCCGGGCCCGATCTTCGCCAACATCGTGCTCGCCGACGAGATCAACCGCGCGACGCCCAAGACCCAGTCGGCGATGCTCGAGGCCATGGCCGAGAAGCAGGTCACGGTCGGCGGCAAGACCCGCGCGCTGCCCAAGCCCTTCTTCGTCCTCGCGACCCAAAACCCGCTGGAGCAGGAGGGTACCTACCCGCTCCCGGAGGCCCAGCTCGATCGCTTCTTGTTCAAGATCAACGTCGAATTCCCCGACGAGGAGGAGCTGATCTCGATCCTGGATCGCACGACCGGCAGCCACCAAAACGAGATCAAGCCGGTCATCAACGGCGAGCGCCTGGTCGAGATGCAGACCCTGGTTCGCGCGATGCCGGTCACGCCGAGCCTGACGCGCTACGTGGTCCGGGTCCTGCGCGCGACCCACCCCGCCGACAAGAACGCGACCGAGGGCGTCAAGCAGTACGTGCGCTTCGGCGGCAGCCCGCGCGGGGCCCAGTCGGTCCTGCTCGCGGCCCGGGTCCGCGCGGCGATCGAGGGCCGGACCTCCCCCTCGGTCGAAGACGTCAAGGGCGTGGTCCCCCAGGCCCTGCGCCACCGGGTGCTGCTCAACTTCGAGGGCGAGGCCGAGGGCGTGTCGGTCGACGCCGTGCTCGAAGAGGTGCTCGCCAAGGTCAAGCCCGACTGAGCCCGCGCTCGCGCGAAGGACACGACTGCTCATGGCCCTGGGTCAACGCATCGGCCGCGGACGACGGCAACAAAAGACCAAGCAGGTCGATCGCTCGGATCTGTTCGACGAGGAATTCCTCCGTCAGCTCGAGCTGCTCCAGGTCATCGCGCGTCGGCTGATCCGCGGGCGCCAGCGGGCCGAACGCAAGACCCGCAAGGTCGGCAGCGGGCTCGAGTTCGCCGACCACCGCGAGTACTCGCCCGGCGACGACATCCGCAACGTCGACTGGGGCGTCTACGCCCGCCTCGGCCAGACCCTGGTCCGGCTGTTCGAAGAGGACGAGGATCTGCCCCTGCGCCTGGTCGTCGACGTCAGCGACTCGATGCTGACCAAGGACGGCCAGAAGCTGATCTACGCCCAGAAGATCGCCGCCGCGCTGGCCTACGTCGGCCTCGCCGGGCTCGACCGCGTCGGGCTCACGGCCTTCTCGGCCAAGGTCCACGAGACGATCCCGGCGATCCGCGGCAAGGGCCGGATCTTTCGCGTGTTCGAGTTCCTCAAGAACACCCAGATCGGCGGCCCAACCGACATCTACGGCGGCTGCAAGCGCGTCGCGGCTCAGTCCTCGCAGCCCGGGGTCACGGTCGTGTTGTCGGATTTTTATGATCTCGAGGGCGCCTTCGACGGCCTCAACATGCTGCGCTTTCGCAAGCACGAGGTCGTCGCGATCCAGGTCCTGGATCCGATCGAGGCCAACCCCGTCGACACGGGCCTGCGCGGTGACGTGACCCTCGTCGACGTCGAGGGCGACGACACCCGCGACGTGACCCTCAGCGCGTCCTTGCTCGAGTCCTACGCCGAGGCCCACGAGCGCTTCTGCACCCACCTGGCCAACAAGTGCCGCTCGCGCGGGATGCCCTTCTTCAGCGCGTCGATCGACGAGCCCTTCGACGATCTGGTCCTGCGGATCTTCCGGCTCGGCGGGGTGCTCCGATGAACCTGGCTGGCTGGGCCCTCGCAGAGCTCGGGGTCGTGTTCGCGGTCGGCAGCGGCGTGATCACGCTGCTCTATCTCCTGCGCATGCGCAGGCGCCAGGTCGTCGTGCCCTTCGCCGCGCTGTGGGATCAGGTCACGCGCGAGAGCGAGAGCCGTCGGCTGTGGCGCAAGCTCCGGCGCCTGTTCTCGTGGCTGGTCCAGCTGCTGTTGCTCGCGCTCGTGTGTCTGGCGCTCGGCGATCCCCGGCCCGAGGTCTGGCTGCGCGATCCGGCGACCACCGCGATCGTGATCGACACCTCGGCGAGCATGGCCGCGGCCGCCGACGAAGACGGCAACACCCGGCTCACGCTCGCGCTCGAGCGCGCCCGGGCCGAGGTCGAGGCCCTCGGCCCGGCCGACCACGCGCTGATCATCGCCGCTGGCAGCGAGGTCTCGGTCCCGGCCCCGATCACCGGAGAGGCCGGCACGCTGCTGCGCGCGCTCGAAGAGGACGTCGCGGCCGGCCCCGGCGAGGCCGATCTGTCCCGCGCCCTGCTCCTCGCCCGCAACGCGCTCTCGGGCCGCTCGAGCCCCCGGATCCTGGTCTTGACCGACGGCGCCCTCGACGGGCCCGCGCTCGACGCCGTCGGCCGCTGCACCGCGCGCGGCCAGCTCGAGGGCGAGGCCCGCTGCGAGGTGTTCGAGATCGGGGCCGAGCACGAGGTCGGCAACGTCGCGATCACGGCCTTCGCCGCGCGCCGCTACCCGTCCAACCACGACAAGGTCGAGGTCCTCGTCGAGGTCCAGAACCTCGGCGAGCAGCCCGCGCGCTTCGAGCTGCGCGTGACCGCCGACGGGCTCCCGGTCGGCGGCAAGCAGCTCGAGCTCGCCCCCGGCGCCCGCGCGCGCGAGGTCCTGCCCAAGCTCGAGGCCGCGCGCGAGCGCCTCGTCGCCGAGCTCATCGCGCTGCCCAACGACCGCGAGTCTGCCGAGTCCCTCGGCCCCAAGATCGACGATCGCGCCTACGCCGTGATCCCGCCCCTCGACCCGATGGAGGTCGTGCTCGTCACCGACGGCACCAACTTGTTCCTCGAGGCCGCGCTGCTGACCCTCGACGACTACGTCCGGCTCACGACCTTGACCCCGAGCGAGGGCGATCCGTCCAACCCGGCGATCGAGACGGCCAACGTCGTGTTCTACGACATCGCCGACAACCCGCTGCCCGACCCGCTGCCCGACACCAACCTCGTCATCTTCGATCCCCACCGCCTCGACAAGACGCCGGTCCCGGTCGCCAAGCTCAAAGACCTGGTCAGCCCGCGCCTGTCCGAGCAAAAGAAGGATCACCCGCTGCTCGAGGGCGTCGTGTTCAAAGACGTGAACATGCACAGCGGCGACAGCTTCGACATCGACCCCGGCGACGTCGCGCTGGTCAGCCACCTCGGCGATCCGATCGTCGTGCTCCGCGAGGCCGAGCACGGGATGCTGCTGATCGGCTTTGATCTGCGCAGCTCCGACCTGCCCTTGCGCACGGCCTTCCCGCTGCTCGTCGCCAACGCCGTCGACTACTTCGGCATGCGCGAGGCCGGCTTCGTCGCCGCGATCCCGATCGGGGCCAGCCGCGACCTCGCGCTCGCAGACTTCGGCGTCCCGGGCATGGACGTCTCGCTGCTCGAGGTCACGCCGCCGGACCTCGACCCCGACGACGACGAGGCGCCCGAGCCCCAGCGGGTCCGCGCCCAGGACGGCCGGTTCCGGATGCGCGCGCTGATCCCGGGGGTCTACACGATCGCCGTCCAAGACGGCGACGCCGAGGGCTCGGTCGTCGAGGTCGCCGTCAACCAGGCCAACGCCGCGGCCTCCAACCTCGAGTCGCGCCTCGACGAGGCCACGGTGCCCGAGGCCAGCCGGGCCGGCGAGCCTCCCGACCCGGCGCCGCTGTCCGAGGGCCCGCTGTGGACGCTGATCATGCTGATCGCGGTCACCCTGATCGCTATCGAGTGGGCGACCTACCACCGAAGGAAGACCGTATGAGCGACTCGGACAAGCCAGCCGCTCCCGGGGCGGGGTCGGGCACGACCAAGCCGACGCCGCAGCCGAGCGGGATCCTGCCGATCTCACCGGGCGCCGCCGCCTCGATGAGCGCCGGGGCCAAGCCGCTGCGCGATCGGCCCGGCAAGCAGCGAAAGCGCCGCCCGGTTCGGACCAAGGTCGGCAAGAAGACCAACGAGCTCCTGCGTCACCCGCTCGCGCTGCCGATGATCGCGCTGCTCGCCGGGCTGCTCGCGGCCCGCGTGCTGCTCGGGGTCATCCCGCTGCGTGGCGCGCTCGAGCTCGACCTGCCCATGCAGCTGGCTGCATGGCTCAGCGAGTCCGGCGACAACCGCCTCGTCATCGCGCGGCCCCACGCCCTGTGGCTGATGCCGACCGTGGTGTTGCCCTTCTTGATCGTCATGGCCACGCGCACGCTGGTCGACGTGCGCCCGTTTCAGGTCGTGCTCCAGGTCCTGGTCCGGCTCCTGGTGCTCATGGCGATCGCCCTGGGCCTGAGCCAGCCGAGCCTCCAGTCGCCGATCCGCGGCAAGACCGTGGTCTTCGTGGTCGACACCTCCGAGAGCATCGACGCCGAGCAGCTCGCGGGCGCCGAGCAGCTCGTGCGCCAGGCCATGACCCTGGCCGACGACGAGGAGGCCGCGGGCGTCGAGCGCGAAGATCGAACGCGGGTCCGGCTCGTGACCTACGCCGGTCGGGCCAACGTGATCGAGCTCGGGCCGAACCTCAACCCCGACGACCTCCGCATCGGGCGTGATCCCGACAACGCCCTGGCCTCGGATCACGCCTCGGCCATGCGCCTGGCCGAGGCGCTGCTCGACCCGGACACCGAGGGCCGGGTCGTCCTGGTCACCGACGCGACCGGGGATCTGTCCGAGCGCGAGGGCCTCGGCCAGGCGATCTTCGACCTCGAGGATCGCGGCGTCGCCGTCCACACGCGCAGCTTCCCGGCCACGGTCCGCGGCGACGTGCTGATCGAGGCCGTGCACCTGCCCAAGGAGCTGCGGGTCTCGCAGAGCTTCGAGGTTGCGATCGACATCGTCGCAACCAAGGCCGGCAAGGTCCGCCTGAGCCTCGACAAGGACGGCAAGCCCAACGCGATGGATCCGAGCCGCGACATCGAGCTGCGCCCGGGTCGTCAGCAGATCAAGATGGCCGCGCGGGTCACCGAGCCCGGCCCGGTCCTGTTCGAGGCCCGCCTCGACACCGCCGAGATCGCCAAGGAAGACAACCGCAGCGAGATCAACGACAAGGCCGCCGTCGTCGGTGAGGTCGTCGGCCGCCCGCGGGTGCTGCTGGTCAGCGCCGACGCCTCGGCCGCGCTCTCGCGCGCGCTCGGCTCAAACCACCTCTCGGTCGACACGGTCGCGCCCAACGGGCTCCCGGCCGGCGCCGAGGGCCTGCGCAAGTACGACCTCGTGGTCTTCCACGACATCCCCTCGCGCTGGATCACCCCCGAGCAGGAGGCCGGCGTCGTCCGCTACGTCAAGGACGCGGGCGGTGGCTTCATCATGATCGGCGGCGAGAACAGCTTCGGCGTCGGGGGCTGGGGCGGCAGCACGATCGAGGAGGTCCTCCCGGTCCGCTTCTCCGGCGAGCGCCAGCGCGAGCAGCCGACCCTCGCCCTGGTCCTGGTCATCGACAAGTCGGGCTCGATGTCGAGCGAAGACCGCCTCGACCTGGTCAAGGAGGCCGCGCGGGCCACGGCCCGGGCCCTCGATCCCCACGACGAGATCGGCGTGGTCGCGTTCGACTCGGCCCCGCAGGTGCTGGTCCGGCTGCAGTCGGCGTCCAACCGTTTGCGCATCTCCTCGTCGATCAGCCGCCTGAGCGCGGGCGGTGGGACCAACGCGATGCCGGCCCTGCGCGAGGCCTACCTCCAGCTCGCCGGGTCCAAGGCCCTGGTCAAGCACGTGATCTTGCTGTCCGACGGCGAGTCCCCCGAAAATGGGATCAGCGCGCTGCTCGGCGACATGCGCGAGGCCGACATCACGGTCTCCTCGGTCGGCGTCGGCGCCGGGGCCGGCAAGGACTTCCTCGTCCGCGTGGCCGAGCGCGGTCACGGCCGCTACTTCTTCTCCGAAGACGGGACCGACGTCCCGCGGATCTTCTCGCGCGAGGCTCGCGAGGTGAAGCGCAACGCGCTGGTCGAGCGCAACCTCTACCCGCGCGTGGCCAAGCCCGTGCAGATGCTTCGCGGGATCAACTTCGACACCGCGCCAGGTCTGCGCGGGATCGTGCCGGTCAAGCCCAAGGCCCAGTCTGAGGTCATCCTCCGCACCCACTTCGGCGATCCGCTGCTGGTCCGCTCGCGCCGCGGGCTCGGGCGCGTGGCCGCGTTCGCGAGTGACGCCCAGCCACGCTGGGCCGTCAACTGGATCGGCTGGAGCGGGTTCCCGCGCCTGTGGTCGCAGCTGGCCCGCGACACCATGCGCCAGGGCGCCGGGATGATGGGCGGGGCCAAGATCAAGGTCAGCCCCGCCGCCGACCCGGGTGCCTGGCGCGTCGTCGTCGACGTCGAGTCGCCCGAGGGCTTCGCCAACGATCTGTCCGGCGCCGTCGAGGTCATCGATCCCTCGATCCCGGAGGAGAAGGGCGAGGACGGCGAGCTGCTCGACAACGGTCGGGTCCGCGAGGTCTCGCTCGAGCTCTCGGCCCCGGGTCGCTACGAGGCCGTGGTCCGCGACATCGAGGCCGGCCAGCGTCTGCTCGAGGCTCGGCTGTTCGACGACAGCCAAAACCCGCCGCGGCTCGCGGCCGAGGCGATCTCCCACGTCAGCGTGCCCTATCCGGCCGAGCTCTCGCCCCAGACCCTCGAGCCCAACGCCGAGTGGCTCGCGGGCCTCGTCGAGCGCGGGACCACCAGCGGGCCGGTCGACGAGGTCGTGACGACCCCGGGTGACGCCAACGGTCGGACCCGGACCAAGCCGCTGTGGCCCCTGGTCCTGGTCTGGCTCCTGCTCCCGCTCCTGGTCCTGGATCTGCTGCTGCGTCGTGTCAGTCTTGGAGTCCGCAAGGTCAGCGTCTGACCGAGCCGGCTTCCGATGGTCCGCCGATCCCCACAACCTCCGAGCTCGTTTGTGTTTGGGCTCGCGTTGGTGAGCGTGCTCGCCTGCACCAAGCGCGAGGCGCCGCTGACGGATCCGGACCCGCGATCGAGCCAGCGACCGAGTGACATCGGCACCACAGCTAAAGATGACTCTCCGGTCGTCGACGCCGAGCTCGAGCGAATCTGCGTTCACAGCTACGAAGTCCTGATCGTGGCCACGGGTATGGCCTCGGCCGGTGTTCGTCGCGACTTTGTGGCTAGCTGCGTCGCTGGAGCTCAGACCAAGCGCGAGGCGCTCGGTGAGCTCGCTTGGGCCGAGCGTGTGGGCTGCATCCTCGCGGGTGAGACCGCGGACGACCTTGGCCGCTGCGACGGTCGTGAGCCGCCATCTGCGCGCGAGCCTGCTGTGTCGCCGGGCAGGGGGGTCGCTTACGCGGCCGTCTGTGAGCACATCATCACGACCATGGAGGAAGAGTTTGGGGCTGCTTTGATCCCCGCTGGCGAGCGCCCCAAGTTCCTCGAGACCTGCGCCGAGCAGCTCGAGCAAGAGGCCAAAGACAACCCGCAAGAGTCTGAACGGCAGGCCCGCTGCATGCTCGAGGCCACCTCGTTCTCGGATTTCGAGCGCTGCGCGAACTGAACGACGCTCGCGTTGAACTCTAGACCGGCGCTTGGGGAATGCTTGGCGCCTTTGACGACAGTGTTACACTCAATGACATGCTCGCTTCTTGGGTCCTGTGCTGCGTGCTCGTCGCGGCGCCGCCGGCCGGCGCCGAAGACTTGGCCAGCGCCGAGGCTCAGGTCCTGTTCCAGGATGCGCAGGCCAAGTACGAGACCCACGACTACGCGGGCGCGATCGAGCTGTTCACGGCTGCCTATGCCCGCGCCCACGACATCGAGGACGGCGAGGTGCGGGATCAGGCCCTCGGCCGGCTGAGCTTCAACCTCGCTCAGACCCACGTGTTGGCCTACGACATCGACCTCGAGCCCCAGCATTTCGTCGTCGCCCGCAAGCTGCTCGCCGACTACCGCGGCTACGAGCGCGCCCTCGGCCGTGATCCCGACGTGGACACCGACGTGATCCGGCTCGAGAACGAGCTCGCCGAGCGCGAGCGCATCGAGGCCGAGGCCGAGGCCGAGGCCGCGGCCGAGGCCGAGCCGGGCGAGGTCGCGCTCCCGGTCGCGGACACCTCCGTCCGCGATCGTCGACGCCGACGCGTGGGCATCGCGTTGGTCTCGCTGGCCGCGCCTTTCGGCGGTCTCGCGGTCGCGGGCGCGGTGATCGGCACGGGCGCCAAGTCCGAATTCGAGGAGGGCACCACCGGCGACCTGCGCCTGGCTGCAACGTCTCGGGGTCGGACCGGCGACATCCTGCTCGGGGTCGGCGTGGGCTTGGCCGTGATCTCGGCCGCGACTGGCGCGACCTTGCTTGGCCTGTCGTTTCAGTCCGAGCGTGGACACGTCGCCGTGCGCGCCACGCCGGGTGGCCTCGTGATCGGAGGCGCATTTTGAGCTTCGCGCCCGATGTTCGGTGGCGCCGATGGCTCGGAGTCCTGGGGCTCGGAGCGCTCGCGGGCTGCTTCGGCAACCCCGAGACGCTCGGGTTGCCGTGTGTCGAGGACGCCGCGTGTTTCGACGGTCAGGTCTGCGGGCCGCAGGGCATGTGTGTCGAGGCTTCAGACGTGATCGGCAACGGCACCGGCGACGGCGACGGTGGGGACGGTGACACCGGGAACGGAGACGGGAACACCGAGGACGGGGAGGGAGGCGGCGATACCGGAAACGGGGGCGAAGACGGCGACGGAGACGGCGATGCCGGTGATGTCGGTGATGGAGATGGAGACGGAGACGGAGATGGAGATGGAGATGGAGATGGCGACCCCGGAGACGGCGACACCGGAGACGGGGACGACGGGGACGACGGGGACGAGGGCGACACTGGCGACCCCGTGTGTGGCAATGGGACGCGCGAAGGCAGCGAGGTCTGCGACGGCGCGGATCTCAACGGCAGCACCTGCGCCGACTTTGGCTACGGCGGCGGCGTGCTGGTCTGCGAAAATTGCGAGCTCAACACCACCGGCTGCTGCCTGAGCGCGGGCCAGAACTGCGAGCTCAACACTCAGTGCTGCAACCCGATGAGCTGCCTGGGCCTGCCCAACCTGCTCAAGTGCGGCTGACTCGGGCTCTTCCGCTCATCGGGGCGCACCGCGATCGGGGTCGTCGTCATCGGGATCCGCGGCGTCGCGGGCGGACAACTCGTGACCGATCTGCGCCGCGCCGTCGAGGACCTCGTGGACTCGGGAGATGGTCTCCTTGAGCCCGTCGAGCACATCTTGCAGTTCGTCGCTCGGTGCTTGGATGTGACGCCGAAGCAGGGCGAGCTGCAGACCCAAGGGGTTGATCGCGTTGCGTATCTCATGCGCGAGAAGGCGCACCACCATGCCGACCGCTTGATCGTCGGCGTTGCGCGCGAGCGCCTCCAGCCGTTGATGCCTTGCACCATTCACCAGGCATACGATAGGCGCATTACAAGATCCGCGATACGCAACTTCGCCGGTACCCGGCCCAGCGCGTCCGCACTTTTTGCCGCCGACCGCGGGCTCATATCTCGTGTAATTGAGCGAGCCGCGATGGGCGAGGGAGTCGATGAAAGCGAGGCGGAGCTGGGCTTCGACAGTTCGTGCGAGGCGCCGGAGCAGGTCGCGCGCGAGGTCACCAAGCCGGTCTCGATTGACGAGGTGCTGACGCGCACCGGCGACCTCACGCATTGCAGCTGGATCCCCACTGGCACGCTGATTCAGGGCTGTTATCGCGTTCTTGGCCAACTCGGCGAGGGCGGGATGGGCCTCGTCCTCCACGGCGTCGACGAGAAGCTCGAGCGCGAAGTCGCGATCAAATTCATTCACCCCAAGCACGTCGCCACGCGCGACTTGCGCGATCTTTTTGTCAAAGAGGCGCGAGCCACGGCGCGAGCCCGGCACCCGAACCTGGTCGAGATTCACGCCTTCGGCGAGTATCAGGGATCGCCCTACTTCGTCATGGAGTACATCAAGGGCACGCGGCTCGACGCGTGGGTCGCCGACCATCCCTGCGGGCGGGTGTCCCTCGATGAGGCGCTCGGGGTGCTCGACCAGTTGTGCCGGGGCGTCGCGGCGCTACATGCGGCGGGCGCCGTCCACCGCGATCTCAAGCCCGGAAACATCCTGATCGGCCCAGGTTTTCGCGTGATCCTGACGGACATGGGCCTCGCCGCCAACCTCAGCGAGCGGGCCAAGGGCAGCGAGGCGCTGGCCGGGACGCCAGCCTACATCGCCCCCGAGGTCGCAACTCAAGAGCGGGTCCCGAGCCGCTACGCGCACTCGGCCGACGTCTACGCCCTCGGCGTCATCGCCTACGAGCTGCTCACGGGCCGGTTGCCCTTCCAGGCCAAGAACGCGACCGCGTTGATGGAGGCCCACGCCTATCAGACCGCGCCCGTGCCGAGCGAGGTCGCGCCCGAGCTGCCGGTCGTGTTTGACGTCGTGCTCAAGCGCGCGCTGGCCAAGAACCCGGCGCAGCGCATCGAGTCGGCCGACGCGCTGCGCAAGGCCCTGGCGATCGCGCGTGAGAGCCTGTTGAAGCCGTGCGAGCCGATGCGGATCCTGATCGCCGACGACGATCCATCTTGCCTGCGCTGGACCGCGAAATTCGTCAACACCTCGTTTCCCAACGTCACGCTCGACCTCGTGCCCGACGGGGCAGCCGCGCTCGAGCACGCGCTGCGCAACCCGCCGGCGATCGCGATCATCGATCTAAACATGCCCGGGCTCAACGGGGTCCAGCTGACCGCGGCGCTCAAGGCCAACGAGTGCACCCGCGAGGTGCCGATCGTGGTCGTGACTGGCGTCGGCGGAGCGACGGACTGGCGGATCCTGCATCAACTCGGGGCCTCCGGGTTCCTGGTCAAGCCCGTCGACCCCGAGGCCCTCAACGCAATTGTCCGCCGACTGATCGGCCACTAACCCCAAACCAGTCCCCTCAGAACCTGGTCAGGAACCACGAGACCATGCCGTCTTTGTGGCTCGCGCCCTTGATCCGGGTGCGGGCGTGAAGGTGGGCCCTGCCGGGCTCGCCCTCGCCCGGGGCGACCTCGGGTCGGACGAGGCGCTCGACCGGCTCACCGAGGAGCTGGCCGCGCAGGGCTCGGAGGGCGTCGGTGGTCGTGAAGATGCCCGAGGGCCGGTCCTCGCGGGTCACGATCGCGCTGCCGAGGCGATCTCGCTCCATGCGCTCGACCACGGCCAGCAGCGGGCTGTGCTCGGCGCAGGAGAAGGGCACCGTCGCCATCGCCATCTCCACGGTTGCGACGTCCGGATCAATGCCGCGCAGCGCGGCCGCGGCCGCGATGTCGCGGGTGCTGATCAGCCCGACCAGCTTGCCCTCGTCGTCGACGACTGGCAGGTGGCGGATATTGTCGGAGTACATGCGGTCGAGCGCGTCGGACAGGCGCATGCCGGTCTCGACAGTCACGGGCAGCTCGGTCATGTAGTCAGACACGAGGGGCAATTCGTGGCGGGTCATCGCATGGAGTCAAACACTGGTGTGCTGGTGTCTCCACCACGCCCGCGAGCAGAATTTGCAGTGCCAGGTCGTAGTCGTATTTAGGGCTGGATGCACACGCCGACATTGTCGAGCATCGGCGGCGCGTTGTCCGGCTCGAAGAAGGGCGCGCAGCCAAGCGGCGGGGCGCACGGATCGGGACCGTCGAGGTCGCACCATGACGTGCAGCAATTCGGGTCGTTGCCCTCGCAGCCGGGGACCAGGGCCTTGCCGACGCAGGCGAGGCCCGGGAGGCAGTCGTTGTAGTTGTCGCAGGCCTGGTTGGGGCCGGACGGCGTTCCGGTCAGGGCGCAGTCGAACGCGCCGCCGGCCCAGTAGCAGCCGTAGTCCAGGGGGCAGTCTTGGGCCAGCGGATCGCACTGCTTGGAGCACAGCGCGACGGCCCCGGAGAACAGGCAACCCCAGCCAGTCGGGCACATCAGGTCTTGCGGGCTGCCGACGCAAAAGGGCACGCAGGTGCCGTGGAGCTCGCCCTCGGACCACTCGAGGTTCCAGCAAAAGCCCTCGCCGTCGCAGTCGTCCTGGGCCTCGTTGTAGTCGCTGAGGGTGCACGCCTCGCCCCAGCTCTTGTCGCCGAGGATCGGCATGCACTTGTTGGCGTCGAGGAAGGTGCTGCCGGGCTGGGTCGCAAAGGGCACGCACTTGTGGGTTGGGAAGCAGTCCTGGGTCAGCGGCTCGCAGGGCTCGTTGGTCACGTCGGGGGGGGTGCCCCAGGTGTCGCCGCCCCAGTCGTCAGTGTCGCCGTCGCCGTCGCCGTCGGGACCTTCGGCGGGGTCGCCGTCGCCGTCGGCCGTGGTGGTGGTCATGGTCGTGGTCGACCCCTCGGCGCTGGTCGTGCTCGAGTCGCCGTCGCCGGAGTCGTCGCCGACGGTCTCGCTCGAGTCGGCGCTGGTCGTGCTCGGGGACGGCCCGTCATCTGCGCTGTCGCTGGCGTCGGGCCCCGAGTCGTCCGCGCTCGCCACGGTGTCGCCCTCGCCCGCGGTGCCGAAGCCGAGATCGCGCAGGAGCCCGGGGCCGCACCCGGTCCCAACGACGAGCACCCCAAGCGCCAGCCACCTGGCCCGGCTCGCCGAACGACCTCGCATCGATGTCTAAGGTACCAGAGCGATGGTGGCGGCGCCCACAGGAGCTCCGGGGGTGACGTCCCGCGGCGCGACGTGCCACCCTCCGGCCATGCACCGCCTCATCACGGGGCTCGGCTTGTGCCTAGCGATCGTCGCCTGTGAGGCGCGGACACCCGAGCCCAAGGTCGAGCAGCCGGCCGAGCAGAGCCCGCCCGCAGCCCGCAGCCCGCAGCCCGCGGGCGCGAGCGCAGCCGAGCCCGCCGTTGACGACGAGCTCCCGCAGGTCGCGGGGATCCACTACCTCGAGCTCGTGACCGCGGGCGCCGACCCCGAGGCCGAGCTGCCGATGATCGTCGCGCTCCACGGCCTCGGCGACACCCCGGAGGGCTTCCGTGGCCTGCTCGCGGGCTTTGATCGTCCGGTCCGCGTCATCTTGCCCCGCGCCCTCGACCCCCACGAGCCGGGCTGGTCGTGGTTTCCGCTGCGCGCGGCCGACGAGGACATCGAGCAGCTCGCACAGGGCATCGCCGACGCCGCCCGCCGCCTCGCCCCCGCGATCGCGCGGCTCAGCGTGGATCGCCCAACCACTGGCAAGCCGATCGTCGTCGGCTTCTCCCAAGGTGGGATGCTGAGCTTCACCCTCGCCGTTCACCACCCCGAGCTGTTCTCGGCCGCGTTCCCCGTCGGCGGCTGGCTGCCCGAGCCGCTGTGGCCCTCGGCCAAGGTCGACGCGGGGGCGGCCCCGCCGATCGTCGCGTTTCATGGCGACGCCGACAGGGCCGTGCGCTACGAGCCGACCAAGGCGGCCGTCGAGCAGCTCGAGCAGGCCGGCTACCGGGTCGAGCTCCGAACCTACGAGGGGGTCGGCCACGCGATCCCCCAACCGATGCACGCGGACCTGATGAGCGCCCTGCGGGCCGCCCTCGACCGCAGCGAGTGAAGCGACCATGGCCAAGCTCAAGACCTACCCCGGATTGTCCAGCTCCGACTTCATGCACCCCTGGGACGTCAAGGCCACGGCCGCGCTCAAGGCCGTGCCCGGCTTCGACAAGCTGATCGCCAAGGTCATGGAGTACAGCTTCGAGCGGGTCTACTACCTGCAAAACGTCGCCGACAACGTGCGCGTGACCGACAAGATGTTCCCCAAGCTCAACCGCTACCTCGAGTGGGGCTGCAAGATCCTCGGCGTCGCCAAGCCCGAGTTCTACGTCTCGCTCGACCCGGCCTACAACGCGTACACCTACGGCCACACCAAGCCCTTCATCGTCATGACCTCGGCGCTGCTCAACCTCCTCGACGAGCAAGAGAAGATGTTCGTGATCTGCCACGAGCTCGGCCACATCAAGTGCGAGCACGTGCTCTACACCCTCGTCGCCGAGAACCTCGCCGTGCTGATCGAGATCTTCGGCAAGATGACCCTCGGGCTCGGCTCGCTCCTCGGGGCCGGGCTCGCGCTGCCGCTGCTCGACTGGTACCGCAAGGCCGAGCTCTCGGCCGACCGCGCCGCGCTCTTGGCCGTGCAAGATCCCAACGTCGCGATGCGGACCTTCATGAAGCTGGCCGGCGGCGCCGAGACCCTACTCGCCGACATGGACCAGGCCGAGTTCCTCCGCCAGATCCGCGCCTACGAAGACCGCGACGCCTCGAGCCTCGACCGCGCCTACAAGCTGCTGATCACGATCATGCGCACCCACCCCTTCCCGATCATGCGCGCCAAGCACCTCGACAGGTGGATCGGCGACGGGGGCTACACCAAGGTCAGCGGGCTCGCGGCCGCGCAGATGCGGGTCTGAGCCCAATGGGCGACCTCGGGCTGCTGCCGGGGTACCCTCTCAGGCGGTGCCTGATCCGGCCAAGGGCGAGCTGCGCCAGCGGGGCCTGCGTGGGCTGCTGCTCGCGTGCGTGTTCATGCTGGCGTGGCTGCTGCCCGGCGCCACGGCCCACGCCAACCCGGATCTAAAATTCCGCACGATCACGACCGAGCACTTCGTGATCCACTATCACGTCGGCGAGGAGGAGGTCGCCGACCGGGCGGCGATGCTGGCCGAGCGCGCCTACGAGCGCCTGACCCTCGGCCTCGCCCACGCGCCCTCGCTCCGGACCCACATCGTCATCACCGACACGACCGACTCGAGCAACGGCTTCGCCAACGCGGTGCCCTATCCGCGCATCCGCCTGTTCGCCGCCGCGCCCGGCTCGATGTCGGTCCTCGGCAGCTACGACGACTGGCTCGACATCCTCGTGACCCACGAGTTCGTCCACGTCGTCCACATCGACACGGTCCACGGCGTCACCCGCCTGCTCAACGCGATCCTCGGCTTCGGCACGGCCGGCAAGGTCCTCGGCCCCAACATCGTCCAGCCGCGCTGGATCATCGAGGGCCTCGCGACGATGTACGAGTCGGACCTCGGCGCCCAGGGCCGGTACCGCTCGGCGCTGTTCAACATGTTCATGCGCATGGCCGTGCTCGAGGGCCGCTTCCAGCGCGTCGATCAGATCAACTCCGACGCTCGCGTGTTCCCCTACGGGTCGAGCGTGTACCTCTACGGCCTCCACATCATGCACTACATCGGCATGCACTACGGCAAGGACAAGCTCGCCGAGCTCAGCCATGTCTACGGCAGCCGCCTGGTCCCGTGGGGCATCAACCGCGCGCTCAAGGACGTGATCGGCGTCGACTTCGATCAGGTCTACGAGGAGTTCCAGACCGATCTCGAGCACCGCTTCTTCGCCGAGGCCCGCCAGATCCGCGCCCGCGGGCTCCGCCAGGGTCGACGCCTGACCTTCACGGTCAGCGCGGGGGCGTCGGGCGCTCACACCCGCTATCCGGTCTGGGCCCCGGACGATCGCCACATCTACTTCTTCGACGACACCGGGCACAAGCAGTCGGGCATTCGCCGGATCTCGGCCGAGGGCTCGCGGATCCGCGAGGGCATGGGCATGGGCAACCAGGGCCAGAGCCCCGACATCGAGCGGGTGATCGACATCGAGGACAACGGTCGGCCGAGCTTCATCGGGCCCAACGAAGACCAGATCGTATTCGACATGGTCGGGATCCACGACCTGCGCTACCGCTGGAGTGACCTGTACCGCTGGAAGGGCCCGGACCGCCGCGGCCGCGAGCAGCTGACCTTTGGCCTGCGCGCGCGCAGCCCCGACGTCTCGCCCGACGGCCGCCGGGTCGCCTTCGTACGCAACGACACCGGTCAGACCCGGATCGGCCTGCTCGCGCTCGACACCCTCGAGGTCGAGGAGCTCGCGCCCCTCGACAACTGGCAGCAGGTCTACGATCCCGACTGGCACCCCGACGGGACCAAGATCGCCTACTCGGCCTGGCGCGACGGCGGGCTCCGCGACATCTACGTCTACGACCTCGAGACCGAGACCCACGAGCGCATCACCGCCGACCGGGCCCAGGACAACTCGCCCGAGTGGAGCCCCGACGGGCGCTGGCTGCTGTTCTCGAGCGACCGCAGCGGCGTCTACAACATCCACGCCTACGACACCCAGACCAAGAAGGTCTGGCAGGTCAGCAACGTGCTCGGCGGCGCCTTCGAGCCCGGCATCAACCACGCGGGCGACGAGATCGCCTACGTCGGCTACTCGAGCACGGGCTACGACGTGTGGAAGATGGACTTCGATCCCGAGGCCTTCCTCGAGCCGATGCCCGCGATCCCGGCCTGGCCGAGCGTCGACGACCCGACGCCCGAGCGCAGCGCCGACGCCGGCCGCAAGCCGAGCCTCGACTCCAAGCCCTACCGCTTCTACCGGACCTTCTACCCGCGCACGCTGCTGCCCGCGGCCTTCGAATTCGAGTTTGGCAGCTTGTTCTCGAGCCTCGGGCTCACGCTCGCGGTCGAGGACGTCATCGGCTTTCACTCGCTCGTCGGCAGCTTCGAGTGGCTGACCGAGGTCAACCGCCCGAGCGGCTCGGTGTTCTATCGGATCTCGCGCCTGTTCCCGACCTTCAGCTTTGGCTTTGGTCGCGACTATCGCCTGCGCACGGACTTCGATCGCTACGTCTACGATCCGCCCGCCGACAGCCTCGGCTTTGGCCCCGACCAGCCCTACCAGATCGGGGGCTACCTCGAGCAGATCACCGCGATCGAGGCCGAGATGGACCTCCCGGTCTTGCGCCTCGCTCGCCACACCGCCGACCTCGACCTCAGCTACAGCCTCACCAACTACAAGAACCTCGACGAATTCGACGATCTCGTCGACCCCAACGCGCCGGCCTCCAACCTGCCTTCGGTCGGCAACGTGGCCTCGCTCAACCTCGGGTTCACCTACGACACCCGCGAGGGCGTGCGCTACGCGTGGGGGTCGGAGACCGGTCGGCGGCTGCGGACCCAGGTCACGATCAGCGACCAGCGACTCGGCAGCGACTACGGCGACGTGCGCGTGAGCGGCAGCTACGCCGAGTATCTGCGCATGCCGTGGCCCGGTCACCAGATCCTGGCCTTGCGTCTGTCGGGCGGGGCTTCGGCCGGGGGCCTGCGCGGGCGCGGGCCCTTTCGTCTCGGTGGGCTCAGCGAAGAGCAAGACGTGATCCGGACCGTCATCGCCCGGACGGCGCTCGCCGAAGGCACGACCTTGCGCGGCTACAACCCGAGCGAATTTTCGGGTCTGTACTACGGCCTGTTCAACGCCGAGTACCGCATCCCGCTGCTCGACATCGATCGTGGCGTCGGCAGCGTGCCGGGCTTGTTCGAGCGGATCGTCGGGGTCGTGTTCACGGACTGGGGCATGGCGTGGACCGATCCGATTAAATTTCGGGACCTGGCCGGGAGCATCGGGGCGACGCTGATCACGAGCCTCAAGCTCGGCTACGGCGAGCGGGTCGCGCTATTTTTTCAGTACGCCCACGGCCTCGATCCGGACGTTGGGATCGACTATTTTCGCGTGTTCGTCGGGCGGGGGTTCTGAGTAGCTCGGGTTCCTGCGGCCCCGCTGCGCACAGCCCTGCTCACGGCCCGTCCGGCCGACGCGCTGCCAACGATCACCGTCGGCTATCGCCACGCGCCCGAGACCCTCACCGGCCTCACGCGCTACTGTCGGACGCTGCGCGAGCACGCCGCGCGCAGCACCGTGTTCGCCGACGTCGCCACGCTCATCGAGGTCCTGGTCGCCGAAGGCCTGAGCTGCCAGACCAAGCTCGCGACCAAGGCCGGGGTCACGCGCTCGGGTCAGTACATCGGCTCGTTCGAGTTCTACCGCGAGCTCCGGCGCACCCGCTACGCTCAGATCCCCGATCACAGCGCTGGGGTGCTGGATACGGACGTGTTCGTGGCGATCGATGAGATCCTCCACGAGGTCCTGCACCTGCTCTACCTGGCCAACCGCCTGCGCGCGGGGATCGTGGCCCGGCACCCGTCGAGTTCGACTCCTACCCCGAGCTCCCGGCTGGGCTACGCCTGCCGCAGCGGCGCGCACACTCGTAGAGCGGCGCAGCTCCTCAGCTGGGCACAGGCAGCTCGTGGAAGGCCGCGCGGCACTTGGCCACGAACCCCGCGCGGCGACACACGCCGGCCGAGGTCGACTCGTCGGCCCAGACCACGGCGTGCTCGATGCCGAGCGCGCGCAAGACCCCGAGCCGATGATCGACTAGCGCCTGGTACAAGCCCTGGCGCCGGTGCTCGCGCATGATCGCGGCGCCCTGGAAGTAGCCGAGGCCCGGCAGCAGGCACAGGTTCGCGGTTCCGATCAGCGCGTCGTCGCGGTAGAGCAGCCACGCGCGCAAGCTCCCGTCGCCGTGCACGATCGCGCGGGTCATGAACGCCTCGCACTCGGCTCGAAAGCTCGGGCCCCGCTCCCACGCCCGGGCGTTGATGTTGGCGAAGGTCGAGCAGTCTTCGGCCCCGACCGCGCGGAGCTCGACGCCCGCGGGCAGGCTCCGGACACGCGCGGGCACGGGTACGTGCATGTGCATGCCGAGCGCGGTCGCGAGCAGGGGGATACCGCCGCGCTCGAGCCTCGCCGACAGATCGTTTGGGGAGCTGCTCGGCCCGACGATCCAGCGCATCCCCGCGTCGCGCGAATCGTGCTCGCGTCTGACCTCGGCGATGCGCGCGTCAGCCGTCTCGGGCGTGAGCCGGGCGAGGAACACCCCGTTGCGGTTGGGGTGGGGCAGCGAGGGCGTGGTCAGCTGGACCCAGTCCGGGCGGTCGATCAGCACCGCGTCGGCCGTCGGCGCCAGCGCGTCAACGAGCACGCGCTCCAGCTCGACTGCGCCCATCTCGACCATGCCCCTGTCCTAGCAGGCGTCGTCGCGCGCCGCAACACGACTTCGCTAGCAGCCCGGGGTGCTAGCAGCCCGGGCTGCTAGGGGATCCGGTCGGCGCCGGCGAAGTCGGTCGCGCCGTCGATAGCTGGCCGCGGCTCGTCGTCGATGTCGACGGCGGGATCGCTCGCGGCCCAGGTCGCGCCGGTCTCGACCACGCTCGGATAGGCCTCGGGCACGAGGTGATAGTCGCCGCCCTCGAAATCGACGAACCAGCCCGACAAATCATCGAACACGACCCCGTGCTCAGCCTCGCTGAATGAGTCGACGACGCTGAGCTTGGGGCAGTCGATCTCGGGCTCGTCGCTGTACGACACGATCAAGCTGTTGCGAATGATCGACCCGGCCCCGTCGGCGCACGCGACCGCCCGCGCGGTCTCGCCGAACCCCGCCCCGACGGTGCTGAACAGGACCGAGATCTGGCCATCGAGCACGTCGATGATGCGCCGATTCTGCGGCCCGCCGACGAAGCTGTTCTCGACGACCAGGACGCCGCCGCCATCGACCGTGACGCCACCGTCGGCGTTGTTCGAGATCTTGGATCGCTCGACCCACGCGCGGCCGCCGTTGATCGCCAGGCCCTCGGCGTTCGGCGTGCCCGAGATCCGAAGTCCGCGGGCGAAGAGCAGGCCCGCGGGCGAGACGGTCACGGGCGCGGCGGCGGCGAGGCCCTGGAGCACGGGCTCTTCGCCAGGCGCCGCGAACATGGCGATCGCGCCATTGATGAGCAGGGCCTCCTGGTAGGCGGCCTCGCCGTCTCGCGCGTGGATGAGGATCAGCGGCTGCTCGGGCGCGTTGAGCAGCGCGTCCCCGATCGCGCAGTAGGGCGCCCCCTCGGTCCCGTCGGCGGCCTCGCACTCGGAGTTGTCGCCGTCGACGTGGAGCACCGCCGCCGGATCGAGGCAGCGTCCGGTCGCATAGTTACACGCGCTGTCCGGGCACTCGCGGTGGTCGCTGCACCCGACGCAGGCGTGGAGCTTGGCGTCGCAGATCGGCGTGGCGTCGACGCACGCGGCGGCCTTGTCTTGGGTGCAGGCCACACACGCGTCGAGGTCGACGAGGCACACGGGCAGGGCGGGGTCCTGCTCGGCGCACGCGCTGTCGGGGTCGGCGGCGTCGCTACAGCTGATGCACAGACCGGTGTCGAGCTCACAGATCGGCGCGCCCGGGTCCGAGCAGTCGGCCGGATCGGTGCATGGTGAGTCTGTGTCGCCCTCGCCGTGGCCCTCGGCCATGCCCCCGGCCATGCCCTCGTCGCTCAGGCACGAGTCGTCGTCGGTCACGTTGTCGTTGTCGCCGCAGGGGTAGTAGCAGTCGTCCGCTGGCCGCTGCGCGACGCAGCCAAAGTAGCCTTCGGACGACGCGTCGCAGGCGGCCCGGGTGCAAAAAGGCCGCTCCTCGCCGAAGCGATCGGCGCAGGTCTGATCGCCGTTTGCGTAGCGACAGTGCGACCTGTCGGGCTCGGTGGTGACCACGCAGGCGGCGGCCACGAGGCCCAGGGTGAAGCCGAAGCTGGCGATGAAAACATGCTTGGACATGATGCGGTCCTCGAGTGGGAGGCATGGGGGCTAGACCTAAATCAGGCGCTAATTTGAACAAGCTAAATGGTTTGGGTTGAGCGAAGGTGGCTCCGCCGCGAGGGGCCCTTTTGAAAGGTCCCTTGAAGACGAGAAGCTCTGAGTCGAGCGCGCAGCGCTTCGTTCAGGATCAGAACCTGGCCGCGACGGCCAGGCCGGCGCCGTGGGTGCCGAACACCGGGTAGAAGTTGGCGGGTCCCGCCCGCCGTTTTTTTCGGGTCCTGGTGCTCTGATCCCAGTCAAACGCGAGCAAGACAGCGCCCGTGATGAACGCCGTGGCTCCAACAGCGATGAGGGCGTTGCCAGCAGCGCGGTGATCGATGAGGACTCGTCGCTCGCGGCCGCCGCCTTGCACGACCACGCCACGGGAGAGCTCGACGCCTCCCCATACGAGCGTGGCGACCCCGAGCGCGACCGCGACCGAGCCGCCAACGTCGAGGCCCGAGCTCGGTTTTGGCGCCGGCCCTTCAACGTCGATGTCGGCGCCGATCGGCCCGGCGGACTCGACCTCGGCTGCCGGCGCGAGCTTTGGCTCGATGGTCGGTGGCGCGGCGAGGCAGGGCAGCGGGAGCAAAAGCGCGCCGCACATGCAGCAGCCCGGCATTGAGATTGTTCGCGGCTTGATCATGTCGACTCCTCGCCCTCCGATAACGCCGGGGCGGCCCAGCCAATCGCGCAGGTGCAGCCTCGGGCCGAACTCGCATTGCCGGTCCGAGGAGTTGCGTGGGCAGGTTAACCCCACAATTTGCGAGTGCCGCACGACAATCATGCGTGGCGGCGAGTGTCGAACGAAGGATGAATGTTGGGGCGGCGACGCGCCCGGCGCCTCAAACTCGAGCGCGCTGGATACAGCTTCGCGGCGCGGGGTAGCGACGCCGCGTGGCGACGATCTGGATGCGCGAGAATCCGCAAGCGCGCAGCGCCGAGCGGCGGGGGTGGAGCTTCAACATTGGCCAGGGTCGCGGCCCGAGTTGGCGAGCTCGGCGAGGGCCTCGTCGCTCAGGCGAAAGCTTCGCCACTGCGACATCTTGGTCGCGCCGAGGCCCTCGTAGAAGTCGATCGCCGGGGTGTTCCAGTCGAGCACGGACCACTCCATCCGCGCGCAGCCACGGGCGCGAGCGAGGCGGGCGAGCGCGGCCAGGAGCGCGCGGCCGTGACCGCGCCCGCGGTGCTCGGGGGACACGTAGAGGTCTTCGAGGTACAGGCCCGGGCGCCCGCGCCAGGTCGAGTAGTTGTGGAAGAAGAGCGCGAAGCCCCGGGCGAGGTGGGCGTCGCCGACGGGCTCTTCGACGAGCAGGCACTCGAAGGGCGGAGGGTCTTGCCCGAGCTGTGCGCGGAGCTCGGCCGGGGTGACCTCGACGACGTCGGGCTCGCGCTCGTAGACCGCGAGCTCGCAGATGAAGCGGTGCAGCGTCGACGCGTCGTCGGGCTTGGCGAATCGGATTCGAGCGGTCACGGGGCCGTGAGCATAGCTGCATGACGGAGGCGGTGCTGCGGTGCGCGAGCGCGACCCAACTCGCTCAGCAGACCCCGTCGTGGCCGTGGCCGGAGCCCGACGGCCACGGTGCAGCCTCATCAACGAGGTGCCCGCCCCGAAACCAGGAACGACTACGGCATGCGGCGCCCGGCTCGGGCTGAAGCTGTGATTGAGGCTGTGAGCGCCGAGCCGACAGTGCGAGGGGGAGAGGTGCTCGCCGTCAGAGCTTTGTGTTTGACCGCGGCCTCAGGGCTCGGACGGCTTCTCGGCGGGCGACGGCGCGGACTTGCGGAACACCCGCGCGAACCAGCCCTGGACCAGCTCGCGCAGATCGTCAAAGGCCGTGTAGCTGACCGGGACCACGATCAAGGTCAGGATCGTGGCCGTGGTCATGCCCCCAACCAGCGTCTTGCCGAAGGGTCCGTAGGGGATCCCCTCCGCGGGCGCGTCGGCGAAGGCCAGCGGCAACATCCCCCCGACCGTGGTCAGGGCGGTCATGAAGATCGGCCGAAAGCGCTGGACGCCGGCCTCGACGATCGCCTCGGTCCGATCCAGGCCCTGCTCGCGCGCGCCGTTGATGAAGTCGACGAGCACGATCGCGTTGTTGACCACGACCCCGAGCAGGAGCAGCAGCCCGATACCCGCGAGCGGATCGAGGTCGCTGTTGGTCAAATACAAGAACCACCACACGCCCACGAAGCTCAGCGGGATCGCGGGCAGGACCGACAGCGGCAGCACGAAGCTCTCGAACAAGAAGCCCATGATCAAGAAGATGAACACGCAGGCCAGGGCCATCGCCAGGATCAAGTCCGTGGTCGAGTCGTCGATCTTGCGGGCCTCTTGATCCCCGTCGAAGGACACCCCCGGCGGCAGCTCGTAGGCCTTCAAGAAGGCCTGGAGCGCGGCGACCGTGGCCTGGCGGTCGTCGGGCTCGAGCTCGAGCTCGATCAGCGCCGCGACCCGCTTGTTGTTGCGGACCAGCACGGTCTCGCCCTTTTGCACGTCCTTGTTGGTGACCGTGCGGATCGGGACCGCGGTCCCGGCCGCGGTCGGGACCTTGAACTCGAGCAGGTCGTCGAGCTCCTCGCGGTCGGCCTCCTCGTAGCGGATCCACACGTCGATCTCGCGGTCCTCGCCGTGAAAGCGTGGCAGCGGGCTGCCGCGCAGGGCGTAGGCGACGGTGTTGCCGACCATCCCGGCCGAGACCCCGAGCCGCTCGGCCATGACCGGGTCGAGCGAGAGCGCGAGCTCGTCGCGCTGGCTGTCGTCGCGGGCGTTGCCGAGGACCGAGATGACCCCGTCGACCTTCTCGAGCTCGGTCGAGAGCGCGGTCTTGACGTCCTGGACCGTGCGGTGGTCGTCGCCGTAGATGAAGACCGGGAACGAGTTCGTGGCCCCGCCGTCGGACTCGGCGAATTTCGAGCGCTTGGTCCAACCCGGCGGCTCGGGCATCTGCTCGAAGATCTCCTTGCCGGTCTCGCGGTAGGGCGGATCGCCGTCGCGTGGGGGGTTGAAGAAGAACTGCACGCTGGCGAAGCCGGGCTCGACCTGGACGAACTCGCCGTTGACGTTCCAGCTCTCGCGGTTGTCGGCGAACCACCGCTCGAGCTCGCGGAAGAACACGTCGGCCTCTTCGAGGCTCACGTCCTGCGGCATCGTGTAGGTCACCCGGACCTGGCGCCCGCCCATGTTCTGATCGCCCGCGCGGCGGACCCCGGTCTCGGGGTTGGCCGGGACCGCGAGCGAGGCCATGGCCAAGAGCCCGATCAGGACCACGTCGACCCGCCGCCGCAGGCTCAGGCGCAGGAGCTCGCCGTAGAGCAGCCCGAGGCGGCCGAAGGTCTTGTCGTAGAGCCAGGTCAGCTTGGCCTTCCACCAGCGATCGGCGGCCATCAGGCGCCCGCGCAGGGTGCCGGGGTCGGCGTCGGCGAACAGGTCGCGGTCGAGCAAGAACGCGGCCGCCATCGGGATCAGGACCAGCGCGACGAACAAGCTGGCGAGCAGCGACACGCACACGGGCGTGACCATGCGGACCATGAAGAACTGCGTCGAGCCCGAGCTCATCAGCGCGGCCGGCAAGAACACGACCATGGTCGTGGCCGTGGCCAGGGTGATCGGCAGCGCGACCTCGCTGGTCCCGTGGAGCGCCGCGGCGAAGCGCGAGACCCCGCGGCCGCGGTAGCGGGCGATGTTCTCGGCGACCACGACCGAGTTGTCGACGACCAGGCCGATACAGATCATCAGGCCGATCAGCGAGACCAGGTTGATGGTCTGATCCGAGAAGTACATGAAGGGCAGCGACATGAACATCGACAGCGGGATCGCCAGCGCGATGACCACCGTGAGCCGCAGCCGCCGGAGGAAGAACAACAGCACGAACAGGGCCAAGATCCCGCCCTGGAGGCCCGACTCGACGACCTGGCGCAGCCCGGTGACGATCGTGTTGCCCTGAATGAAGATCGGCATGATCTCGAAGGGCGCCAGGGCCGGGTCCTTCATCGCCTCGGCGACCTCGGCCTTGACCCGCTCCGAGACCTCGACGGTGTTGGCCTGCGACTCCTTGATGACGAACAGCGCCATCGACTCGCGGCCGTTGTAGCGGTCGAAGCTCTCTTGCTTGGGGAACTCGTAGATGACGTCGGCGATGTCGTCGAGGCGCAGGTCGTTGGCCCCGACGATGACCTCCCCGAGCTCGTCGAGCGACTGAAACTCGGCCATCGAGCGCAGCAGGTACTTGCCCTCGCTCTCCTCGAGCGTGCCGCTGGCGAGGTTGAAGTGCGCGGCCGACAGGCGCTGGGCGAGCTCGAAGATGTTGAGGTTGGCGGCCTCGGCGAGCTCGCGGTCGACCTCGATCCGGATCTCGCGGTCGGCCTGGCCCCAGGCGTTGACCATGCCCACGCCCTCGATCCGCTCGAGCCGACGCATGAGCCGGCGATCGATGATGTCGCGGGGGTTGTCGAGGCCCTCGGGCCACGACACGCCATAAAAGGCCGTAGCGATGTTCTCGGCCGAGTGCTTCTGGATGTTGATCTGCTTGACGTCGTCGGGCAGGTCGCCGCGGACCCGGGCGATGCGATCGCGGACCTCGCGGTAGGCGACGTCCATGTCGGCGTCTTGATCGAAGACCAGGTTGACGCGCGCGCGGCTCGAGCTCGAGGTCGCGCTGAGCTCGTCGAGCCGCGGCGTGGTCGCGAGCTCGGCCTCGAGCGGGCGGGTGATCTTGTCCTCGACGTCCTGCGCGGTCGCGTTGCTGTAGGGGATCTCGACCGACAAGAAGGGCGCCGCGGCGCCGCTGGGGATCAGCTCGAGCGGGATGTTGATGACCGCGATGACGCCGAGGACCAGCACGCTCGCGAACACCATCAGCATGGTGATCGGTCGGCTCAGCGCGACGCGGACGACGGGGTTCTCGCGCAGGTGATGGGGGGGGCGCTCACCCATCGTTCGGCTCCTCGTCGCCCGGGGCGTCGGGGTCGGCGGCGGACGCGTCGGACGCGTCGGCCGCGGCGCGCTCGGCCAGCTCGACGGCCTCGGGGACGAGCAGCGAGTGGTCGACGGCGGCGATCTCGGCCTGGAGCCGCTCGGCTGGGGTCTGGCCGTCCTCGGCTCCGAGCAGGCGGTCGACGAGCTGGTAGAGCGTCGGGATCACGATCAGCGTCAGCAGGGTCGAGAAGCTCAGGCCGGCGATCACGGTCACGGCCATCGGCTGGCGGATCTCGGCGCCGTCGCCGAGGCCCATGGCCATCGGGATCAGCCCGAGCACGGTCGTCAGCGTGGTCATCAAGATCGGCCGGAGGCGGATCGTCCCGGCCAGCTCGATCGCCTTGGCGGTCTCGTGGCCGCGGGCCTTGAGCTGGTTGATGTAGTCGACGAGGACGATCGCGTTGTTGACGACGATGCCCGCGAGCATGATCGCGCCGAGGAAGGCGATCACCGAGATCGGCATGTCGAGGGCCAGGAGCACGAGCACGACGCCGACGAAGGCCAGGGGGATCGAGACCAGGATGATCAGCGGGTAGACCAGGCTCTCGAACTGCGAGGCCATGATCACGTAGACCAAGAACACCGACAGCCCGAGCGCGAGGTAGAGCGACTTGCTCGAGGTCTCCCACTCCTCGCTCTGACCGGTGACCGCGGTCGTGACCCCGGCCGGGAGCTCGATCTCGGCCAGCGCGGCGTCGATCCGCTCGGCGACGCTGCCGAGCCCGACGCCCTCGATGTTGGCGGTGACGAGGCCGACGCGCTGCTGGCCGATGCGCCGGATCTCGTTCGGGCCGCGCCCGACCTCGATGTCGGCGACGGCCGAGAGCGGGATCGCGGGGGTCTGGAGCCCGAGGTCGCCGGCCGCGATCATCGAGACCGCAGACGCGCCCGGCGGGTTGACGGCGAGGTTGCGCAGCTCGTCGACGCTGGCCGCGTCCATGCCGCTGGCGCGCACGCGGATCGGGATCTTGCGGTCGCGGCGGTTGAACTTGGTCGCCTCCTCGCCCTGGACCTTGGCTCGAACGAGCTCGGCGACCGCCCGGATGTCGAGGTTGAGGCGGGCGAGGGCGTCGCGATCGTAGAGGATCTGGACCTCGGGGTTGCCGGGCTGGATCGAGGCCTTGACGTCGCGCAGGCCCTCGAGGCCCTCGAGGCGCTCGCGCACGGCCTCGGTCGCCGCGGCGAGCTCGTCGAGCTCGTGGCCGCGGATCTCGACCTCGACCGGGGTCTTGAACGAGAACAGGACCGGGCGCGTGATGTTGGTGTCGAGGTCGGGGACGTTGTGGACGAGCTCGCGCACGACCTCGAGCGCCTCGGCCTCGGCCTGCTCGGGCGAGGTCAGCGAGGGCGCGAACGAGCCGGTCTTGGGCTCGCCGTCGAGCTCGGGCTCGGGCTCGGGCGCGGCTCCGGGCTCGGGCTCGGGCGCGGCTCCGGGCGCGGGCTCGGGCGCGGCCCCGAGCTCGCGTTTGGCCGCGGCCTGCTCCTGTCCGCCGCCGGCCAGGAGCGAGATCGAGATCTTCGCGGTGTGCTCGCCCCGCTCGCCCGCGTCGTCGCTGTCGCGCTCGCTGCCGACCGTCGTGACCGAGGCGCGCAGGTGCGGGACCTGCTCGCGCAGGGCCTGCTCGATCGGCTCGACCAGCGCGTCGGTCTCGTCGAGGGGCGTGCCGACCGGGAACACGAGCTCGACCGTGAACTCGCCCTGGTGGACCTCGGGGATCAGCTCGGAGTCGAGGCGCGTGGCCCCGAGCACCATCAGCGCGAACGCGGCCAGCGACAGGGTCACGACCGTGATCGCGTGGCGCAGCGACCAGCGAATGACCAGCCCGTAGACGCGAGCGAGGGCGTCGAGGAGCCTGTCGAAGGCCCACAAGACCGGGCGCGCGGCCTGACCGATCAGCCACAGGGGCGCGCCGACGAGATAGACGACCCCGGTCAGGACCAGGCTCAGGACCGTCGAGATGAGCTTGGCCCCGAGCTCGAGCACGAGGTGCAGGACCAGGCGCAGGAGGTAGTAGGGCAAGAGCAGGACCTGCCACCAGCGAAACTCGGCGATCAGCTCGCGGACCTCGATGACGCTGGTCCACCGCGTCCACCGCTGGCCGAGCTGCTCCTTGAACCCGCGCTGGTTGTCGAGGGCCTTGATCTCGCGCGAGGCCAGCATCGGGATGAAGAACAGCGCCACGGCCAGCGAGGCCAGGAGCGAGAACACGACGGTGAGCCCGAGGTCGCCGAACATCTGCCCGGCGACGCCCTCGACGAAGACCATCGGGAAGAACACCGCGATCGAGGTCAGGGTCGAGGCGACGACCGCCGAGCCGACCTCCGAGACCCCGCGCAGGGTCGCGCGAAACAGCGGGTCGCCCTCTTCGCGGCAGCGGTGGATCGACTCGAGCACGACGATCGAGTTGTCGACCAGCATCCCGACCCCGAGCGCCATGCCGCCGAGCGACATGATGTTGAGGCTGACCCCGGCGAGCTTCAGCGGCGCGAAGGTCACGAGGATCGAGATCGGGATCGAGAGCGCGACGATGATCGTGGACTTGCCCTCGCGGAGGAACAAGAACAGCACCAGGACCGCGAAGATGCCGCCCAAGAACGCGGTGTTGCGGACCTCGCGGATGCTCGACTCGATGAACAGCGAGCGGTCCGAGACGACCCCGAGGCCGACGCCGTACTCGCGCTCGAGCTTGGGCCCGACCCGGGCCTCGATCCGCTCGCGGACCCGCTCGGCCATGTCGACGATGTTGGCGTCGGCCTCCTTGTAGACCTCGATCATCACGGCCTCGCGGCCGTCGATCCGGGTGATGACCTCGCGGTCTTCGTGGCCGTAGTCGACGGCCGCGATGTGGCGCAAGAGCACGTCGCGGCCCTCGCGGCTGGCGACGACGAGGTCGCGGATGTCGTCGAGCTCGTCGAACTCGTTGACCGTGCGGATCAGGTAGCGGGTCCGGCCCTCGCGCATGCTCCCGCCCGCGAGGTTGATGTTCTCGGACTCGAGCCGGGAGATCACGTCCTGGCTCGAGATGCCCGTGCGCCGCAGCGCGTCCTCGTCGAGGGCGACGAGGATCTCTTCTTCGAGGCCGCCGCGGACCTTGACCGAGGCCACGCCGTCGACGGGCTCGAGCAGGCGCCGAACCTCGCGGTCGGCGACCCGGCGCAGCGACTTGAGCCCGGCGATGCCCTCGTAGGCCTCGCCCTCGCCGACGAGGCTCAAGACCAGGACCGGATCGAGGCTCGGGTCGTAGCGGAGGATCAGCGGGGTCTTGATCTCGTCGGGCAGGTTGGGCTTGATCAGGTCGAGCTTCTCGAGCACGTCCTGGTTGGCCTCGGACATCTCGGTGTCCCAGGTGAACTCGAGGATCACGTCGGCGTAGCCGGCCCGCGACACGCTCGAGATCCGCGTGACCCCGGTGACCACGCCCAGGACCTCCTCGAGCGGGCGCGCGACGTCGTTCTCGACCTCGGCCGGGGCCGCGCCCTCGTACTCGGTGCGGACCGTCAGCTTGGGGTAGCTGATGTCCGGCATCAAATTGATCGGCAGCATCCGGGCCGAGAACAGGCCGAAGACCATGACCGCGAAGAACACCATCAAGACCGCGACCGGGCGGGTGACGGTGAAGCGGAAGCGATCCATCGAGCGCAGCCGACGGCGCCAGCCCGAGACGCTCGACTGGGCCTCTCGCAGCTGATCCGGAGAGTCGCGCAGCTCGGCCATCGCGTGCCTCAGCCGGCCTTGGCGACGCCCTCTTTGGTGGCCTTGCCGGGGGTTGCGACGCCAGGGCCCTCGGGCGCGGCCCGGTCGGGCTCGGCGGCGTCGCCGGTCTTGTCGGGGGTGGTCGGCTGGCCCTTGGCGTCGACCTCGAGGATCAGCGCGCCGTCCTTGAGCCCGGCCTGACCGGCGACGATGATCCGCGCGCCAGGCTCGAGCCCGCCCGTGACCTCGACGAAGTCGTCGTCGGCGAGGCCGGTCTCGATCAGGGTCTTCTTGGCCCGGTCGCCCTCGGCGACGAACACGAAGGTCTGCTCCTCTTCGTGGATGAGCGCGGGCTTGGGCACGATCGGCACGTCCTCGTGGACCTCGGTCGTGAGCGTGACCTCGGCGTACATGCCCGGCAAGAACCCGGCCGCGCCGCCCGCGAGGGCGTCGGGCAGGCCGATCGTGACCTTGACGGTGCCGGTCGTGGCGTCGACGACCGGCGCGATGCGGCGGACCTCGCCGATGCCCTGGCGGTTCTTGGCCGCCTTGCCGACGATGTTGGCGGGCTGGCCGACGGCGATCCGGTCGAGCTCTTTTTCGGGCACGTAGACCCGCGCGACCAGGGTCGAGAAGTCGGTGACCTCGAAGATCTGCGCGCCGCTGGTGACGAACCCGCCCTCGGCGACGAAGCGGCGGGTCAAGATGCCCGAGAAGGGGGCCTTGATCACGGTGTTGGACAGATCCCGGCGCCGGTCCTTCTTGTCGAGCTTGGCCTGATCGACGTTGGACTTGGCCTGGTCGTACTCGCTGCGGCTGGCGATGCCCTGGTTGTGGAGCCGCTCGACGCGATCGAGCTCGCGCTGCATGTCGGCGAGGTTGGTCTCGGCTCGCTCGACCCCGAGCGACTGCGCGTCGCGCCGGATCCGGGCGAGGAGCTGACCGCTCTCGACCTCGTCGCCCTCTTCGAGCTCCAAGCTGGTGATGCGACCGGTCGACTCGGCGTGGACCGTGACCTGCAGCTCGGCCTCGATCGTGGAGGCCGCGCGGATCTTGCCTTCGATGGTTCCGTGCTCGACCTTGGCCAGGAGCACGGGCGTCGGCCGCTCTTCGGGCTCCTCCTGCGGGCCGGGTTGTCCGCGGCCCATACCCGGGCCACCCATGCCGCCGTTGCAGCCGGGCAGCGCCAACCCCGTCAGCGCGAGCGCCAGCAGCGAGCGGGTGAGCACAGCTGCTCGGCGGCGCGCGCTCGGACGGTCATTGCCATCCTCGGCGGCGGATTGGGGGTCATACGCGGTCATAACAGGGTCGCCGTGCCACGTAGCACGAAGCGGGAGCGCTGTCCCGGGGCCCGCCCCGGGACGCTCGGGGCGACTCGAGAGTGGAGGATGGACTCGGGTCGGGGCCTCGGGGTTTCGTTGGATATTTGCGCTTGCACACGCCTCAGAAGCGTGACAGCATGCGGTAGCAATGAGGGTTTTATTGAGAAAAGCAGCTCTGTTTGGTGATCTCTCCAGTCTTCTCAAGTAGGCGAAAATACTGCAAGTGCACCAAGCTGCAAGCCCCTCCCGGAACTGACCATGACTCCAGCCCTCGACCTCCGCCCCTCGCCCCGTCCGTGGGTCGCTCTTTTGGCACCCGCGCTCGTGGCCGCTCCGGTCGTGGCCGCCCCGCTCGTGGCGCTGATCCCGGGCACCGCAGACGCCTGCGGTGGGACCTTCTGCGACAACACCAACGTCCCGATGGCCGTCGACCAGCGCGGCGAGGACATCTTGTTCGTGCAAGATGGGCCGGAGATCGAGGTCCACGTCCGCATCCAGTACGAGGGCGAGGCCGAGCACTTCGCGTGGCTCGTACCGCTGCGAGCGATCCCCGACATCAGCGTTGGATCGGACGCGCTGTTCGGCCAGCTTGGCTTCGCGAGCGCGCCCGCGTGGCGAACGAACGAGTCCTATGCGTGCCCCGATGAAGATCCAGGCAGCGGCGGCGGGCTGACTTTCGTGCCCGAAGATGACTTCGCCGGCGCGAGCGAGCCCGACGTCGTCATCGAGGAGACCGTCGGCGCGTTCGAGGTCGTCGTGCTCCAGGGCGGGACCGTGGCCGGGGTCATGCAGTTCCTCGCCGACAACGACTACGAGCAAGACATGGCGGCCGCGCCGATCCTGCAGGAGTACCTCGACGAGGGCTTCTTGTTCGCCGCGGTCAAGCTGACCGCCGCGGCCGAGGTCGCCGACATCCACCCGCTGGTGTTCCGCATGCTCGGCGACGAGCCTTGCGTGCCGCTGCGGCTCACGCGAATCGCGGCCGAGCCCGACATGGGCGTGCGCGCCTACTTTCTCGGCCAGCACCGCTGGGCGCCGCTCAACTACCACCACGTCGAGCTCAACACCCTCGCGTTCCCGTGGAGCGAGATCAACGGAGACAACACGAGCCGGGCGGCCTACACCGAGCAGCTGTCGCTGGCCGTCGACGAGGCTGGGGGGCGCGCGTTTGCGACGGACTACGCGGGCAGCTCGGACATCGTCGGGACCGACGGCGTCTACGAGAACTACTGGGACGAGTCGGCCTTCATCGGCGTCGATCCGATCACCGCGATCGCTCTGATCGACGACCAGAATCTCAACCGTCACCCGCTCATTCAGCCGCTGCTCATGCAGTTCATCCCGCCGCCCGACGGCCTCGACGCCGCGGACTTTTGGAACAGCATCGAGCTCTACGCCGACCAGATCGACCAGGGCGCCTGGGACTCCGAGGCCTTCGCGGCCGCGCTCGCCGAGCGGATCATCGAGCCGGGCCTCCACGCCGTCGACCTGCTCGACGCCTGGCCCTACCTCACCCGTCTCGTCACCACGATCTCACCCGAGGAGATGACCCTCGATCCAATCTTCATCGAGACCCCGGATCTGCCCGAGGTCTCCAATTTCAAGACCGCCGAGGGCCTCAATCTTTGCGGCGAGCAGGGGTCGCGCTACATGGTCCCGTGGGGCGAGAACCCGGTCCCGGTCTGTCTGGGCGAGCAGCAGTATCAGTGGCCGGAGCTGCTCTCGCAGCGGCCGACCCGGCGGATCGAGAAGATCGCGCCGATGGGTCCGCCGCAGGTCATCGAGGATTTCACGGCAGAGATCGTCGACGACTGGACGGCGCATCAGGTCGAGGCCGGCTGTGCGGATCCCGGGGGGGATGAGGGCGGCGACGGTGGTGAAGGTGGTGAAGCCGGGGCCGACGCGGGCGGGGAGGGGGAGGCCGGTGGCGCGAGCCTGAATGGACGCGGCGCCATGGCCGGTTGTGCCTGCCGCGCGAGCGAGGACAGCCCGTTGGGGGTCGCGCTCGGGCTGCTCGGGCTCGCCTTCGTCGGCGGGGCGACGCGCAGGCGCGGGGAACGAAGTTAGCGTTGGGCCGGCTCGGTCGCCGCGTTTTTCCGGGGGGATGAACATGCGGCGGCCGAGCCGGGCCGATGGCGATTGGGTATCATCGGGCTCGAATGAGCTTGCCCCGCCTCGTCTCTGCGACCTCGACGCTCACTCCCTTGATGCTGCTCGCGCTGCTGGCCTCGCCACGCAGCGCCGAGGCCTGCGGCGGGACCTTCTGCGACAACCTCCCGGATCCGATGCCCGTCGACCAGCGCGGCGAGGACATCTTGTTCGTGATGGACGGCTCGACGGTCGAGGTCCACGTGCGGATCCAGTACGAGGGCGACGCCGAGCGCTTCGCGTGGGTGCTGCCGCTGCAGGGCGTCCCCGAGGTCGCGGTTGGATCCGACCCCCTGTTCACGGCCATGAGCAACGCGGCCGCGCCGACGTGGACGACCGTGACCGAGTACGACTGCGAGGAGGACAGCCCCTGGGGCGGTGAGGACGGCGGCGGGCTCTCGCCGCAGTTCGACCTCGGCGGAGATCCCGGGCCCCCCGAGGTCGTGTTCGAGGAGGTCGTCGGCGCGTTCGAGGTCGTGGTCTTGCAAGGCGGCACGGCCGAGGAGGTCGTCGACTTCCTCGACGCCAACAACTACGCCCAAGATCCCGACGCCGAGCCGATCTTGCAGGAGTACCTCGACGAGGGCTTCTTGTTCGCCGCGGTCAAGCTCGCGGCCGGGGCCGCGGTCGACGAGATCCACCCGCTGACCTTCAAGTTCCCCGGCGACGAGCCCTGCGTGCCGATCCGGCTGACGCGGATCGCCGCGCAGGACGACATGGGCATCCGCGCCTACTTCCTGGCCCAAGATCGCTGGGCGCCGAGCAACTACAAGCACGTGGTCCTCAATCCGCTGGCCTACGACTGGCAGCAAAGCGGGCCGGGCAGCTACCTCGAGCTGCTGAGCATGGCCGCCGACGAGGCCGGCGGCCAGGGCTTCGTGACCGAGTACGCCGGGCCCAGCGGTGTCGTGTCGGACGTGAGCATCTATCGGCCGAGCTGGGACGAGACCGCGTTCATTGGCGTCGATCCGATCGCGGCGCTCGACATCATCGGTTCGCAGAATCTCAACATTCACCCGCTGATTCAGTCTTTGCTGCTCGAGTTCATCCCGCCGCCCGAAGGCGTCGACGCCGTCAATTTTTGGAACAATATCGAGGATTTCGCCGATCAGATCGACTTGATGGCCTGGGACGACGCCGCGTTCGCGGCCGCGCTCGTCGAGCGGATCATCGATCCGGGCCTCCACGCGGTCGATCTGCTCGAGACCTGGCCCAAGCTCACTCGGCTCAACACCACGATGTCGCCGAGTGAGATGACCGTCGATCCCACCTTTCACGCGAACGCCGATCTTCCAGATCTGACGAATACGACGATCACCACGACCGAGCAGGTCCTGTGCGGTGGGGATCAGCTCTATCACGTCGACGTGGACGGCGAGGACATGCCCGTGTGCGTGCCCGGGGGCGCGAGCTATCCGGGCTGGGAGGGGATGCCCCATGTGCTGCGGATCGAGCAGATCCCGGAGATGGGGCCGCCGCAGATCGAGACCGACAACAGCGCGGCGATCGGGGCGGCGTTCGCCAGCTATCAGACCGGGGTCGAGTGTCTGGCCGACGAGGGCGGGACCGGCGATGGGGACACGGCTGGGGATGGCGAGGGCGGCAGCGAGCCCGGCGACGACGCTGGCGACGACGGGACGAGCACGGGGGCAGGGTACGAGCTGCCCTACGACGTCAGCTGCGGGTGCTCGACGCGGCGCGGCACGGCGCCAGTCGGCGTCGCGCTGGGGCTGTTGGTGCTCGGGTTGATCGGGCCCTGGCGCCGCCGGGACTGAGCCCGAAGTCCGATCCGACTCGTGCACGGCACTGGGCTCCAAGGGCTGTGTCGTGGCTCCTCAGGGCGATCCTGTCGGTCGCGGGCGCGAGCTCGTGCGCGAACCGTCAGACCGTGCCTGCGGCGTCGAAGCGCTCGAGCAGCCTCGGCGGCGCCGACGAGGTCGCGACTGATGCGACGGAAGTTCTCGTGTGATCCGAGCAGCAGGACATGAGCGGGGCAGTGAGGGGGCGTCGACCCCTGCTCACGGGGAGTCATCCCATCAGGTTGCGTCGCTGTCGGCGGCCGGCAACCCGTCCGGATGGGTGGACGCGCGACGCGGGGCGCCGCTCGTCCGCACGCGAGCGGTGATCGCCTTGGCCACGCGGATGCCGTCGAGCGCGGCCGACATGATCCCGCCAGCGAAGCCCGCTCCCTCGCCGCAGGGATAGAGCCGAGCGAGGCTCGGTGACTGCAGCGTGTCTTTGTCGCGCTCGATCCGATAGGGCGCGCTCGTGCGGCTCTCGACGCCGACGGCCAGGGCTTCGGGCCCGAGGAACTCGGGCATGCTTCGCGCGACCTCGCCCAGCGCGGCCTGGATGGGGGACGCGAGCGGGCCCAGGAGCTCGTCGAGTCGGACCGAGCTGACCCCGCGCGGATAGCTGCAGGGCGGGAGCTCGTTGGTGTGGCGCCCTTCGACGAAGTCGCGCAGACCCTGGGCCGGGCCCACGAACGCGCCGCCGCCCGCCTCGAACGCGGCCCGCTCGTAGTGGCGTTGGAACTCGATGCCGGCCAGGGGATCCGCGTTGGGATCGAGGCCCAGCGCGCGCAGCTGCGGCGCCCCGATCTCGGCCACGAACCCGCTGTTGGCGAAGCGGCCCCGCCGTGACGAGGGGCTCCAGCCGTTGACCACCTGGCCGTCGAGCTCGGTCGCGGCCGGGACGATGTGGCCTCCGGGGCACATGCAAAACGAGAACACCGAGGTCTCGCCGACGCGCTGAACCAGGCGATAGCTGGCCGCGCCCAGGACCGGGTGTCCGGCCCAGCCGCCGTACTGCACGCGATCGATCAGCGGCTGTGGATGCTCGACGCGGACCCCGAGCGCGAAGGGCTTGAAGCGGACTGCGGCGCCTGCGTTGCGGACGAAGCGGACCACGTCGCGGGCCGAGTGCCCGGTCGCGATGACTACGGCCGCCGCGTCGAGGTGCTCGCCCTCGTCGAGCTCGACCCCGGTCACGACGCCATCTTTGGTCCGCAGGCCCGTCGCGCGGGCGCCAAAGCGGACCTGAACTCCAGCGTGCTCGAGCTGCTCGCGCAGGCTTGTCACGACCCCGGGCAGCCGGTTGGTGCCGATGTGGGGCCGCGCGTCGACGAGCAGATCGAGCGGCGCGCCGTGGGCGACGAGCACGCGCAAGACCTCGTCGACGGGTCCGCGCTTGTGGGCGCGCGTGTAGAGCTTGCCGTCGCTGAAGGTCCCGGCTCCGCCTTCGCCGAAGCAGTAGTTGCTCTCGGGGTGGAGCACGCCGCGGGCGCTGAGATCGGCGACGTCGCGGCGTCGCTGGCTCACCGCTTGGCCGCGCTCGATGATGATCGATCGGACCCCCGCGCGGGTCAGGGCCAGGGCGCAGAACAACCCGGCTGGTCCGGCGCCGATGATCACGACCGGCGCCTCGCCGCGCAAGGTGGGCAGGTCCCAGGGTTTGGGCCGCGAGCTCGGCGGTGGCTCGCGCTTCCAGAGCTCGACCTGGGCCCGGATCTTGACCTCGCCACCACGCGCGTCGACGCTGCGCCGACGCACGACCACGTGGCGGACGTCACGCTCGCGCAGCTTGGCCTTGCGCGCGGCGGCCCGACGCAGCCGCGCCTCGTCGGCGAACGCGTCGGGGTCGAGCAGCACGTCGACGGTCCGGGGCACGGGCGGAAGGTAGCAGGAGCTCGTTCCTCCGGCTGGGGGTTGGTCCCCGGGCTGCACGCCAGCCGCAGATCGCTTACAACCGGCCCTCGATGCCGGGCTTTCTCGACCGCGTGCAGGCGCTGCCGACCCTCGGACTCGGGGTCAGCACCGAGTACGGTGCGGGGCGGGCGGACGGCGCGCTGGATCCCGCGGCGCTGCGCCGTGAGCACGTTGACTACGCCGGCTTTCTCGAGGTCGGGGTCGAGATCGTCAAGGGGCTCGACGGCGACGCGCGGGCTTGGGCCGAGCAGGGGTGGGCGACGACCTACCACTTTCTCGACATCAACCTCGACGAGCCCGAGGACTTTGACGACGCGTGGCTCGACGCGGTCCGGGCGACGATCGAACTCCTACGACCGGCGTGGCTGTGCGGCGACGCGGGGCTGTGGCACTTCGGCGCCCGGGATCGCGGTCACATGTTGTTGTTGCCCCCAGTGCTCGAGCCCGAGGCCGTCGCGCCGATGGCTGAGGGGATCGTCAGGCTGCGCGAGGCGACCGGGTGCGAGGTCTTGCCCGAGAACCCGCCCGGGGCCGCGTTTGTCGGTGAGCTGCACCTGCTCGAGTTCTTCGCGCGGGTGGCCGAGGCCGCTGATACGGGGTTGCTGCTCGACTGCGCTCACCTCGCGATGTTTCAGCGCGCTCGGGGGCTCGCGCCGCTCGCCGGGTTCGGGGACTTTGCTTGGGACCGCGTCGTCGAGCTGCACATCGCTGGCGGTCGCGAGCACGAGCGCGACGGGCTCGCGTGGGTTGAGGATGACCATGGCGTCGCGGTGCTGCCGGATACGTGGGCGATCGCCGAAGCTGCGATCGCGCGCGCGAGCAACCTGCGGGCGATCGTCGTCGAGTGTGAGCGCAATTCGATCGCCGAGGTCGTGCCGCTGTTCGAGCGTGCGCGCGCGTTGCTGGCGGGGCGGGAGGAGGCGTGAGCTTGGATCCGCGACGCGTCCAGCAGGGGCTGGTCTGTATGCTCTTCGATCCCAAGTACGCCGCGCGGGTGCGCGGGGCTGAGCCGCTAGCCGAGCTTGGGGGCCGTGAGCGCGAATTGTTGCGGGGCGTCGATCCGCGCGCGCTCGGGACCGACGACATGCGCCGCGCTCGGGCGCTGCGGGTGATCCTCGACGAGTACCCGGTCAGCGCGGCGCTGCTTGGGATCGAGTTTGTCGAGCGCTTCTTCTCGTCGGCTGAGTTTCGTGCTTGCGTGTTTGAGCGTGGGTCGATGGCGCTGGCGTTTGGGGGGCGGTATTTGCGGGATCGGGCGAAGGGCGTCGGCGTGCTGGAGACTGCGATGGCCCGGGCGCGTCGTCGGGGGCGGCCTCGAGTTGCCGGTGTTGGCTGCGCGGTCGGGCTGGTGCCGGTTCGGGTCCCGGACGGGACCCTTGCTTGGTATCAGCGTGCTCGTAGGCGGCTTGGGTCCGAGCCGCTTGCGGCCTTGGCGAAGTTGCGGCGACCTTGGGCGAATAAGCCTCCGCGTCGGGGGCGGGAGCATTTGTTGGTTGAGGTGCAGGGGGATGGGTCGCTGTCGATCGGTACGGCTTCGGAGGGGTTGGTTGGGTTGTTGATCGCGGCGGATCCTCCGCGTGCGCGGGGGGAGCTGTTGGGGGTGGCGATCGAGCTTGGTGCTGAGGTTGGTGAGGCTGAGGAGGTGCTTGATGGGCTGATCGGCGATGGGTTGCTT
>NZ_PVNK01000208.1 GCF_002994615.1 Enhygromyxa salina
ACCCAACCGAGGCCTCCCCCGCCACGCTCGCCGCCGAGCTGAAGCTGATCCAGGCCGCCCGCGAGGCGCCGCCGAGCGAGGCCCTCGCGCTGCTCGAGCGTCACGCCGAGCAGTTTGGCGCGGGTGAGCTGAGCAACGAGCGCGAGAGCCTCCGCGTCATCGCCCTGTGCGAGCTCGATCGCCGCGCCGAGGCCCAGCGAGCCAGCGAGCGCTTCATCGCCCGCCACCCCGGCGCGCTGTTGATCGCGCGGGTCCGGACCGCGTGCGCAAATAAAATTTCCCTGCCAACCACGGATCTCGGCGGGGCTGGCAATGGCTCGCCTTGAACCCGGCGCACGGGTGACGAGACGCCATGAACTTCAAATTGCATCAACGACTCTCTCTCGCCTCCATCTCGAGCGCGGCCGCCCTCGCCCTCGCCCTCGCCCTCGGCGGCTGCGACCTCGACAACAAGAACATCGGCGAGACCGGTGACACCGACACCGACGGTGGCGATGGCGACGGCGACGGTGACGGCGACGGCGACGGCGACGGCGACGGCGTCGGCGCGTGCGGGGCCGAGACCCAGACCGTGGTCGAGGATCTCGACGCCGAGCTCGACGCCTTCGAGGCGTCCGTCAACGCCTACCTCGCCGAGGCCGTCGGTGACTACGAAGGTGAGTTCAGCTGGGCCCCCAACGACGGCCCGGCGATGGTCACCCACGCCGGGACCACCAGCCCGCTGACCATGTCGCTCACCTACACGGGCGGCGAGGTCCGGCTCACGGAGGTCGCGCTCGCGGGCGAGTTCCCCAACGGTCAAGCGGGCGGCAGCCCGTGCTCGAACAAGCTCGAGATCGACCTGACCCTCGACTTCGTGACCGTCGACGGCCTCTTCGCCGAGTCGATGACCGTCGCGCTCGAGGTCTACAGCCACAACGACGACGACGGCGGCCCGAGGATCTACCACTCGCTCGACATGGGCGCGCACATGGGCGAGCTCGCGCTCGACGACTTCAGCTTCACGGACGCGAGCGTCCAAGATCTGATCTTGATCGCCAACTTCGTCGACGCCACCGTCGACGGGAGCTTGCTGATGGAGGTCCTGTCCGACGACGAGCAGTGGGTCGGCGCAGGCCCGGTCGCCTCCTTCGACGGCCTGCCCACGCCCTGACCCGGCGAAGCTCAACTCGACCCAGCTAAGCGAGGCGAGGCCAGGCCAGGCCAGGCCAGGCGAGGCCACGGCCGGCCGCGCGCTGCAAGGTGCACGACGGCCCCGGGGTCTGGCCCTACCCCGGGGTCATCGGCGCGCGCAGATCCAGGTCCTGGATCATGTCCTCGAGCTCGATCTTCTTCTCGAGCCGCTTGCTCTCGAGCTCGACGATCTTGCGGCCCTTGGCGTCGGCGTCGCTCGAGAATTCCTCGAGGCGCTTGTTGAGCTTCTTGCGCAGCGAGCCCGCGGCCGCATCTTTTTTGATCGCCTCGAGGTTGCGGCGGGTCTGATCCGCGCGCTGCTCGAGCTCGGCCTGCTGGCGGCGGAGGCCGTCGACCTCGGTGTCGATCCGGCCGATCTCGCGGCGCAGCTCCACGATCGGCGCGAGCTTCTTGCGCGCGGCCGCGTCGAGCTTGTCGGCGGCGAGGAATTTTTCGAGCAGCTCGACGGCCTGCTGATCCCAGATCGCGATACTGATCTTCGACGGGGTCTGCTCGACGACCTCGATCGAGGCGCTGCGCGCGTTGGCGCCGAGCTCGACGGGGATCAGCCACGCGCCCTCGAGGTCTTCGGTGCCCTCGGGCCGCTGCGCGAGCTCGTAGTTGGGCCCGGTCTGGGGCTGGCGGATCAGGACCTTGTACCCCTCGGGCTTGGCCGGCCCGCGCACGTCCCAGGTCGTCGTGGTCTGGTAGAAGCTCTCGACCTCGAGCACCCCGCGCACGATCCGGGTCACGGTCATCTCCTGGCCGCTGTACTGCTTGGCCGAGGTCACCAACAGGTCGGTCTCGACGGCGAAGGGGATCGTGACCGAGGTCCCGGCGCCGACGGCCTCGGACAGGCCCTCGCCGACGAAGCTGCCGCCCGAGTAGATCGAGATCGGCCCGGGCTCGAGCACGTAGGGGGTCGAGTTGGTGAAGCGCACGACCCGGTAGGGGTTGGCCTCGTAGCCGTAGCCGGCCCCGCCCGGCTTGTAGAGGAAGGTCTCCTCGGCCGCGACCGACTCGTTGATCAGCGCGACCATCGTCGAGGTCCCGTCGGGGACCGTGACGGCGTCTTGCAGGTCGACGCGGGTCAGGCCCGAGATCCGCTGCGAGCGCGACGAGGCCAGGGTGCTGCGGCGCAAGGTGTCGACGTCGATGCCGCTGACGTCGACGCTCGAGCTCACGTCAACGGGCGCAGTTTGCCCGCGTCGGCTGGTCCTCGACGGCTTGGAGCGGCCCGCGCGGGTGGTGCCGCTGCCGGGGCGCTCGCCCTCGAGGGCGTCGTCTTCGAACTCGTAGACCCCGCTCGCGGCCCCGACCGGCCCGCCGTAGGGCGCCTCCGCCTCTTCGGGCTCGGGCTCGGCCGCGGGCTCGTCGTAGTTGGCCTCATCCCCCCAGCTGGTCTCGCCGAGCGCGACCGCGGCCCGCTTGTCGACGGAGCTGGCCGTCATGTCGCTGCGGTAGACCTCGCGCGGGGTGTGGAGGTCGTAGCGAAAGGAGATCGGCGCGCCCGAGGTCAGGCTCAGCTGGATCTCGTTCCAGTCCTCGCCCGAGATGTTGTCGACGACCGCCCAGCCCTGAAGCAGGGCCTGCCCCTTGCCCTCCTTGGGCAAGACCACGCGGTAAGTTGGCTTCCACATCGGCGCCCCGACGACGTAGCTGAGCGAGACCCGATGGCTGCGCGCGTTGACCAGCCGGACCTCGATATCGACCTGCTCGAACATCCCCTCGCCCGCGGACGCGTCGAGGCTGCGGTGCAGCTGCATGGCGAGATCCCCGTCGTGGAGCGAGATCCCCTTGACCTTGGACAGGCGCACGATCTCGAGCTGGCCGCGCGACATCAGGGTCAGCTTCCAGTCGCGGGTGTCGGAGGTCTGGAGCGGCGCGCCGCCGCGGGCGGGGTTGCCGAGGTCGGGGTCGGGCTCGTTGATGCTGCGCTCGACCATCACGATCCGGCCACGGATGTAGCGCCCGCCCGCCCTCACGGTGACCTCGGTCCCGCGCAGCGAGTCGAGCACCGCCGGGAGCGAGCCCTTGCCCGGGGCCAGGGTCGCCATCGCCACGCTCGCCCAGGTCTGAGGGTCGAGGGGCATCGACACGCTCACGGCCTTGCCGTCCTCGTCGACGACCGTGAGGCTCTTGAGCAGGTCGTTGACCTGATCCTTGCGCACGCGCAGGCGCAAGACCTCGCCGTCGACCTTGCCCTGACGCTCGAAGTAGCCGACGCCGTTGCGGTAGAGCACGACGGTGTCGAGGGCCAGGCCGTCCTCCGCGACGCTCGGATAGGGCGTCCGCCCTGCGCAGGCGACCAGAGTGGGGAGGGTCAGCAGAGCGCACAGCGCGAGCGGGCGGAGACGACGCATCGCGCGCACGGTACCGAGTCCCACGCTTCCAACCGAGTTTTTGGAATTTTCTCGATCGCGGGACCGCGGCCGGTCCCGCGCCCTCAAAAGCGGAGGATGAGGCCAGCCTGGCCGCCGCCGCGGCCGGCTCCGAGGGTCGGCGTGAGCTGGACACGGGCGTGCTTGGGGATGCCCCAGGCCTGGTTGAAGGCCTTGCGCTTCTTGCCGGCCGCGACCAGCATCCCCGCGCCGCCGCCGACCATCGCGAGGCCGGGCAGCAGCAAGGGCAGGCTGATGAACAGGTAGTAGGGCGTGACCGCCAGGTAGACCGTGCCCGCGAGGGCCGCGATCGAGCCGAGGGTGATCATCACGACCCCGCCGCTCTGGAGGCCCCGGCCGTCCTGGGTTGGCCGCTGAGCGATCGGGATGCCGCTGCCAGCCCCGCCCGCGCCGCTGGCCTCGGGGCGCATGCGCACCCCCGCGACCTCGGCCTTGGGCACGGCGACGACGGTCCCGTCGGCGGCCCGGGCGAGCGCGAGGTCGGTGGTCGACTGCGCGACGATCGTGCCGCCGACCGAGTCGCCGCTCTTCATCTCGAGCTTGACCTGCTTGCCGAGCAGCCCGTCCCACAAGGTGCTGCCGGTCAGCGTGAGCCCGCCGCCGCCGATCCGCGGCGGCGGAGCGGCCGTCGGCGGCGCGGCCGTCGGCGGCGCGGCCGTCGTCGGCGGGGCCGTCGTCGTCGAGGCCGGCGCTGGGGTTGCGCTGGGCACTGCAGGGCCCTCGCTCGGCTGGGGGCTGTCCGGCAAGGTCGGCGGGGCCACGGTAGCGAGGTGCCCGAAGTCGTCCCCGGTCGCCGCCAGCGAGCCCAGGGACGGTCCCCCGGCGTGGGCGAGCAGCGGGCTGGCGAGCAGCGGCAGCGCCCCGGCGACGGCGATCAACCCGCGCCGGACCTGCATGGCCACGCAGCGCTCGAGCCGTCCATCGGGGCCCGCGTCGATCAGATCTCCGCTGACCTGCTCGCGGATCCGCCAGTTCTCGACCGGGGCATGGTCGAGATCGCGGACGCCGAGGGGGATCCCGTAGCGCGGGGTCTCGCAGGTCAGGATCACCCGGCCGCCGGCGAGCTCGTCGATCTCGTAGTGCCTGCGGGCGATCGCGTCGGCGACCAGGACCTCGGCGAGGCCGCTGAAGCGCGAGACCGTGGACGCGGGCGCCGGGCGCCCAAACTCGGAGATCGTCGCGGGCCGGTCGACCCACTCGGCCTCACGGCAGCGAAGATCGAGGGCGGGCGTGGGCGTGGGCGTGTGCGAGTTCATGGTGGCCTCGCGGGTAGTCTGCCAGAGCCAGGATCGGTTCAGGGTGTTTTTGGCGACTCGACCTCTTCGAGCATCGCCTCGGCGGCCGCGACCCGGGCCTGGGCTTCGTGGGCCAGCAGCCGCGGACGCAGGCGCGCGTCGGTGTCGTTGAGCTTGGCCAAGAACGCGGCCGACAGGGCCCGGCCGCGGTGGATGTGATCGTAGAGCTCGTCGAAGACCTCGATGTCCGCGGCGTCGACCTGGAGGTCTTCGGGGGTCGGGGCCGAGGCCCGCTGGGTCTGGCGCTCGGGCCGGACGACCGCGACCGCGCGGGCCTCGTCGCCGCGCCCGAGCCAGCGCAAAACCTCGGCGATCGCCTTGGCGGGGTCTTCGAGCAGCGACTGGTACGAGCACACGTGGGCGGCGTAGCGGCGGGTTGCGACGTCGCGCAGGAGCGCAAAATTATCGACCCACCACTCGAGCGCGGGCGGCAGCTCGTGGCGCAGGAGCTGCTCGTGGGGCTCGAGCCCGAACTGCTCGCGGTAGAGCTCGCGCAGGCGCGTGCGCGAGGCCGCGAACTGTCGCCACTCGCGGACCGTACCGACCACGCGGTCGATGTAGGCCAGATCGCTGCGCACGAGCCCGGGCACGAGGATCTTGACGGCGTGGAAGGTGGTCTGCTCCGGGAACAAGAACGCGCCCGTGAGCGGGTGCGGGTTGGTCCGGTAGTAGACCCCGCCGAGCAGCTGCGACTCCCAGTAGCCGTCGGGGTTGGCGCTGGCCAGCAGCGCCCGCCAGTCCCCGGGGAAGGCCTCGCCGATCGCCTCGAACCCGGCCGCGACCAGGATCTGCATCCACATCGAGGTCCCCGAGCGCGGCGTGCCGGTGACGATCAACATCGTCGCCAGTAGACCACGGCCCCGCGCGCGACAAAAGCCGGGGTCGGGCTCACGCGAGGCCGGACCGCAGCAAGCCCGCGACCACCCGCTCGAGCCTCATCCCGCGGCTGCCCTTGAACAGGACCGCGCCCCCGCCCTCGCCCCCGCCGGCTTCGAGCTGCGCGCGGACCCAGGCGAGCGCGTCCTCGACCTCGGCGTCGTCGCCCGCGAGCTGCTGCGTCGCCGCGACGCCGCCCTCGCGCGCCGCCTCGACGAGCTCGCGGGTCAGCGGACCGAAGCCCAAGATGGCGTCGAGGCCGAGCGCGGCCGCGTGCTCGCCGACCTCGCGGTGGAGCTGCGCCTCGGTCGGCCCGAGCTCGAGCATGTCGCCGAGGACCGCGAGCAGCGGCCCCGCCCGTTGTCCCCGGAGGCCGGCGAGGCTGTCGAGCGCGGCCCGCATCGAGCCGGGGTTGGCGTTGTAGCAGTCGGCGATCAGCAGGTGCGGCCCGAGCTCGTGCAGACGACCGCGATCACCGACCGGCTCGACGGCCTCGAGCGCGTCGACCAGGGGCGCGAGCGGGAGCCCGAGGTGGACCGCGACCGCGACCGCGCTCGCGGCGTTGCGGGCGTTGTGGGCCCCGAAGGTCGCGAGCTGCAGCTCGAGCTGATCCCCGGCCCGGAGCCGCAGCCGCGCCCGCGTGCGCACGCCGACCTCGACCTGGGTGATCGCTACATCGAGCGGCCCGTCGAGCTCGCTGGCCGAAGCCGGCCCGACCCGGAGCACGCGCACGCCCGCGCTCGGCTCGGGCAGGTGGGGACGCAGCGCGGGCTCGTCGGCGGGGATGACCAGCGCCGGGGCCTCGCCGCCGGGGCCCGGCCGCAGGTGGGCGATCGGCTCGGCCTCGGCCGCCGCGATCGCGTCGAGGGTCGCCATGAACTCGAGGTGCTCGAGCGCGATCGAGGTGATCACGTGGACGCTCGGGCGCACGATCCCGGCCAGGTGATCGTTCTCGCCGGGCGCGCTCATGCCCAGCTCCAAGACCGCGGCCTCGGGCTCGTGGGGCGCGTCGACGAGGGTCAGGGGCACGCCGAGGTGGTTGTTGAAATTTCCCCGGGTACACAGCACCCGCGGCAGCGCGCTCGCGAGCGCGGCCTCGACGAAGGCCCGGGTCGTCGTCTTGCCGTTGCTGCCCGTGATCGCGACGACCGGCCCCTCGATGTGGTCGCGCGCGTCCCGAGCGAGCGCCGTCAGAGCCGCGAGGGTGTCGTCGACCTCGACGAGGGTGAGCGCCTCGGCGCCCGCCGGGACGGGGCGCCCGGCGCCGATCAAGCTCGCGCTCGCGCCTCCGCGGGCGGCCGCGGCGATGAAGTCGTGGCCGTCGCGCGCGGCGACGATCGGCACGAAGAGCGCGTCGACGCGCGGCGCTCGGCTGTCGATGAAGGCGGCGGCGATCTCTCGCTCCCCGGCGCGAACCAGGCGACCGCCGGCTGCTGCGGCGAGGGTAGTGGGAGTCCAGCGCACGGCTTCGCTCTCTAGCAGGACGGCGCCACGGGCCGCCAGTTATCCACGACTTGCGCGAGGCCGCTTCCACGCCCAAAATTTAGTCGCACTTTTACCTACACATTCGCCGCAGCGCGGCGTGAGCGGCCAGCCAGCGCCAAAATAGAGATGTGACCACCGTGAGTCACAACCGGCGCCCCTGCGATCTGCAAAAACGTTTGCGCATGCTACAGTCCCGACGCCGGTCCGCAGCCCCGAGTCAGGGAGACGATAGAGAGCCCATGACCACTGGACCCAAGTTTGGATCGCAACACCCTAGCAGCCCGGGGTGCAATGCCTCGCGCCGCCTCGCTTGGCCTTTTCGCCGAGGGCTTTGTCGCCAAAACTTGCAGTACGCCCGGTACAGCGGCGTTTTGGTTTCGCGCCCTCGGCGCAAATTCCGGCGCGAGGCGACACGATGCATTGCACCCCGGGCTGCTAGGAGCCCGTGGTGCGAGCCCTCGGGCCATCTCGCTTGGCGGGCCGGGCACGTGACCCCTGCTCCCCTTTGTTTGGAATCGTGAGCGTAAAGGACACCTTGCTGCTCGATCAGGGCTACCAGCCGCTGCGGGTGATCGCGTGGCAGCGGGCGATCTGCATGAACTTCCTCGGCAAGGTCGAGATGGTCGCCGCCCACGCCCGCCCGATCCGCACGGTGACCCGCGCGTATCCTGCGCCCGCCGTCGTCCGGCTGCTCGGCCCCTATCGGCCCCAGCAGTACATCGTGCGCTTCTCTCGCGAAGGCGTGCACGTTCGTGATCGCTACACCTGCCAGTACTGCGGCGTCCGGCCCTCGCGGCGAGATCTGACCCTCGACCACGTCGTGCCCCGTCACCGCGGCGGGCCGACCTCATGGGACAACATCGTGACCGCGTGCTCGCCCTGTAACCTGCGCAAGGGCGGGCGAACACCCGACGAGGCCAACATGCCGCTCGACGCCATGCCCACGCGCCCGCGCTGGATGCCCCCAACCCGCACCGCCCTCGGCCTCGAAGACATCCCGCTTCCGTGGCGCGACTGGCTGCCGAGCATCTAAACCGAGCAGGAGCGAGCCCGCTGCCCCCCTGTGCCGTCGAGCAAGTCCGGACCGCGCTGACGGCCGACGAGCCCTGCCTCGAGCTCGAGCTGGTGCTGGGCCCCGGCGAGGCGGTCCCGACCGAGCTCATCGCGCTGACCGAGCTCCACGAGCTGCGCCTGGTCGCGCCCGGCGTGGTCGAGCTCCCGCGGTGGATCGGGCGCCTGCGCGGCCTGAGCTCGCTCGAGGTTGACGCCGAGCTGGCCGAGATCCCCGCGGCGCTCGGGCAGCTCGACACCCTCGAGCGCCTGCGTCTGCGCAGCGCGGGCACCTTCGAGCCCGCGCTGGCCGAGCTCCCGGCCCTGGTCGAGCTCGACCTCGAGCTCGGCGTTCTCGGGGACATCCCCCTCGCGCTGGCCCGGCGCTCGAAGCTCGACAGCGTCCGGATCCGCGCGACCACGCTCACGCGCGTGCCCCTCGGCCTCCTGGTCGCGCCCAACCTTCGCACGCTGGCGCTCGAGTTTCGCAGCGCCGACGCGCGGCCGGCCTTCCCGCGCCTGATCCCCGGCCTCTCGCAGCTCGAGGTCCTGGCGATCAGCGGCTGGCCGCTAGACGAGATCCCGCCCGTGCTCGTCGAGCTCGGCGCCCTCGACAGCCTGACCCTGCGCCACTGCGAGCTCCAGACCTTGGCCCTCGACTGGCGCCGGGCCACGAAGCTGCGTCACCTCGACGTCTCGCACAATTGTTTGCGGCGCCTGCCGGCCTCGATCGCCGCGCTGACGAGGCTGCGGGAGCTGGTCGCAGCCCACAACCCGATCACCGAGCTCGACCCCGCCCTCGCGCGGCTCCACGCGCTCGAGCGCCTCGACCTCGATCACACCGAGCTGCGCTCGGTCCCAGCCCCGATCGAGGCCCTCCCGAAGCTCCGGGTCCTGAGTCGCGGCTAGCAGGGCTCGTCTTCGAGGGGCCTTTCAAAAAGGCCCCTCGCTCCGGCGGCAAAGCCCCCTCCGCTCACCCCAAACGCTCGCCTTCCGGCTCGTGTCTCGTCTTCGAGGGGCCTTTCAAAAAGGCCCCTCGCTCCGGCGGCAAAGCCCCCTCCGCTCACCCCAAACGCTCGCCTTCCGGCTCGTGTCTCGTCTTCGAGGGGCCTTTCAAAAAACCTTGCCAGGGTTGAGGATGCCCTGGGGATCGAAGATCCGCTTGATCGCGCGCATGCTGTCGATCTCGCGGGCGCTGCGGGTGTGACCGAGGTAGGCGCGCTTGAGCAGGCCGATGCCGTGCTCGGCCGAGACGCTGCCCGAGAACTCGCGGACCAGCGCGTACATGGTCGGATCGAAGCCGTGGCAGCGGGTCAGGAATTCGTCGAGGCTCATGCCCTCGGGCCGCAACAAGTTGAGGTGCAAGTTGCCGTCGCCGACGTGGCCAAAACACAGCGCCGGGAGCTCGGGCACGCTCGCGGCCACGGCCTCGCGCCAGCGGGCCATGAACCGGGCGACCTCGCGGACCGGGACGGCGACGTCGGCCTTGTGCGGGGTGTGGACGTGGAGCGACTCGGAGATGTCCTCGCGCCAGGCCCACAGCTCGCGGGCCTGGGCCTGGGTCTGGGCGACCACGGCGTCGAGGATCTCGCCCTGGTCCTGGGCCTCGGCGAGCAGCTCCATGAGCGCGTCGCTCGTCTGCTCGTCGCCCGCGTCGCCGCGCTCGACCTCGATCAGCACCTGCATCGGGCCGAGCTCGTCGAGCGGCCCGGCCTGGTCGACGCCGCGGTGCGCGACGACCCGCTCGACGCAGGCGCGATCGAAGCACTCGAAGGCCGACAGGCGCAGCGGCGAGCGGCGCAGGCGGGTGAACAGCTCGAGCACCGCCTCGTCGCGGGCGAGCGAGCACAGCACGACCTCGTGTCCGGCCGGGGGCTGGGTCAGGCTCAGGGTGACCTCGACGATCAACCCGAGCGTGCCCTCGGACCCGATGAAGAGCTGGCGCAGATCGTAGCCGGTGTTGTTCTTGACCAGCGCGCCGCCGAGCGAGAGGCGCTCGCCGTCCGCGAGCACGACCTCGAGACCCGCGACGCGCTCGCGCGTGAGCCCGTGACGGATGACCTTCACGCCGCCCGCGTTGGTCGCGATCGAGCCGCCGATCTGGGCCGAGCCCTTGGCCGCGAAGTCGACGGGGTAGGCGAGCCCCGCGGCCGCGGCAGCGTCTTGAACGGCCTCGACCGTGGCCCCCGCCTGACAGCGCAGCAACCGGCCGGGCTCGTCGAGCTCGAGGATCTGGTCGAGGCGCTCGAGCGACACCACCAGCTCACCCTTCGTGGCCGTCGCGGCGCCGGTCAGCCCCGTGCGTCCGCCCGAGGGGACGATCGGGACCCGGGCTTCACTGCACAGCCGCGCGAGCGCCTGAACCTGCTCGACGGTCCGCGGCAACGCGATCGCCCCGGGCGCGACGGGCCACCCTCCCTTGCAGCGGTCGCTGCCGTAGTAGACGAGGTCCTCGCCCTCGACGATCACGGCGTCGACGCCGAGCAGATCGCGAAGTCGAGCGACGAAGCGCTCGTCATCGGCGCGGCAAAGGCCTGCTTGGTCGGCGGACATCGGGGCGAAGCTAGCAGCGTCGGCGCGACCCTGACGGAGATCAGAAGGCTAGATAGATTACTTTTAATTTTGCCCCTAATAATCGAGCTTGCCCGTGGACGTTTGACCACCAGACTGGTCGGTTCACTGACCAAATCATGATCACTCTGGTCGGTCGGCGCGGGCCGGCGAAGGGGCGCCAAGGGTGCGCATGAGACGCCGACTCGCGGAGGGTTTGCGCCAGCTGTATCCGCTCCAACAAAAAAGACCGCACACCTGACGGCGCGCGGTCATCTCACGGACCCTTCCTGATTCGTGAGGTACGGGGCTCAGACTGAAGCAGTCGGCTGATTGGGACGCGGGCGCAGCAGCTGCCGCACCATGCGAACCACCGACTTCACCACGGGGTGACCCTTGATGAAGACGACACCGACAACGTGTTTGTCGTCACCGGACACGAGGACTGCGTGGTCGCCGACGAGGACGCGGACCGAGGGCTCTTGTGCGATTTGCCGAAGCTTCACCGCCTCCATGACAATCGGGTTCCACCGATCATCTCCAACCCACTCGGGTTCCCCGCCGCCTTGGGCGGGGTCCGTGTACCAATCGAGGACGGCCACGATGCCATCGTGGCGCAGGACGCGTTCGATTTTGTTATTCGCCATGTTGTTTCCTGGGATAGGGACGCTGGATTTTTACAGCTAGACTTTCGCAGCGTCAAACGCGCGCACGTAAACTGAGTTTGTACTTCTTCGACACACACGCGCACGTACAGCGTTCGCGCAGCGGACGCTGTACAAATGTTGCGGAACTGTTCCTGAGGGCCCGCAAAGCCGGCATACGCGCAATTCTGGCTCCCGCCGTCGATCGCGCAGACTGGGATGAACTGGTGGAAATGACGGCCCCTCGGGGGGTCTGCCTGTACGTCGCCTACGGTCTGCACCCCTATTTCGTGCTGAAAATCACGGTATCACGAGCACGCGACCTAGTAGAGGAATTGCGGTTACGCGTTCTGAACGCAGGTTCAGAGATGCGCGCGATCGGCGAGTGTGGCCTCGACTTTCTGCGCGCGACGAGCTCGGAGTCTCGCGCCCACCAGGTCGAGGTCTTTCGCGCGCAGCTCGAGCTCGCCCGCCACACGGGGCTGCCGCTGTCGATCCACTGCGTGAAGGCCCACGGTCCGCTGGTCGAGCTGCTGCGTGAGCGACCCACGCCCGCGTCGGTGATGCACGCGTTCTCCGGCAGCGCCGAGATCGCCCGCGAGCTCGTCGGCGCCGGACACTACATCTCCTTCGCGGGCAACCTGTGTGTTCAGGGCGCCCGCCGTGTCGTCGAGGCCGCCCGCGCGGTGCCCGATGAGCGCCTCCTGCTCGAGACCGACACCCCCGATCAAACGCCCCCCGCGCGCCGACCCGCCGCCAACGAGCCCGCGTTCATCGTCGACATCGCTGCGCGCCTCGCCGAGCTGCGCGGCGCCTCGATCGAGGAGATTGCGACGCTGACCCTCGACAACGGGCGCCGCGTGTTCAGCGTTGAAGCGCCCTTCGCCCTCCACGACTTCGACGACCGTGATCACGACGTGACGAGCGAGTAGAACGTGCGGGTGCGCCTGCTCTGGTCGGCTCTTCGCCCTCGGGCTTTCGTCGCGGCCGCGCTCTTCGTGCTGCCGCTCGGGATCGTGAGCGGTTGTCGGTGTGGGCCCGAGGAGGCCGGCGATCCGAGCGTCGAGCCCGAGCCCGAGCAGCCCGCGACGATCGAGACGCGCCCGCGCCCGTCGACCTCCCAAGCCCTGGTCGTGGCCGACGCGACGCAGCTCGCGTCGCTCGATCTGTCGACGATCGAGTCCCTCGACCTGGCCATGAGCGAGCGCGACGCCCAGGAGCGCCCGCTCCCGCTCCCGCCCGACACGGCGACGGCGTCGGGGCTCGGCGAGACCGGGGCAGCCGACGAGACCGGGGAGCCCCGCCAGCTCGACGATCCTCCCAACCCCGCGGCGACCCGGGCGAGCCCTCGCTGCGAGGGCCTCGACCTCCACGCCGTCGCCGAGCGAGCCCCGCGACTGACCGCGCTGCGCATCAGCGGCTGCCAGGCGGCCGTCCACGCCGGGCTGTCGGCCTTCGGCGAGCGCCTGCGCGAGCTCGAGCTCGTCGACCTCGAGCTCGACGCGGTCACCGTGGCTCGGCTCTCGCAGCTCCACGGCCTCGAGGCCCTGACGCTGACCCGCGTCCACGCCGAGCCCGACGCGCTCAAGCCCCTCGGGCGCAAGATCTCACCGCAGTCCGTGACCCTGCGCGAGCTCGCCGACGACAGCCCGGTCTCGGAGATCTTTCGGATCCTCGGCGACATCCGCGAGATCCGTGTGGTCGGCCCGTGGGTCAAGCACAACACGATGATCCGGATCGCCAAGGCCCGCCGGCTCGAGCGGCTCGCGGTCATCGACACCGAGCTGACCAATTTCTCGCTCCATCAGATCAAGACCCTCGAGCACCTCCACCAGCTCGAGTGGTCGGGGCCCGGCTTCAACAACACCTCGCCGATCTACATCAAGGACCTGCCCCTCGACGAGTTCACCTGCAGCTGCCCGCGCTTCGGCGACAAGGGCCTCCACCACCTCTACCTCCTCGGCGAGCTGCGCAAGCTGGTGCTCGAGCGCTCGGACATCACCTCGGCCGGGCTCGTCGAGCTCACCGCCTTGCGCGAGCTCAGCGAGCTCACGATCCGCTACCGCGACCTCGACGGTCCGGGCCTCGAAGCCCTCGCCCCCCTGCCCCTGAAGCGGCTGATCCTCGGCCCGGGCAAGCTCGACGATCCCGAGGCGTCCGGGCTCGGCCAGCTCACGACGCTGCGCGAGCTCGAGATCGATCTCGACGGCTTCGGCGACGCCGCCGCGCCGCAGCTCGCGACCCTCGTCGAGCTCGAGCGCCTCGGCCTCAGCGGGACCGCGATCTCGGACGAGGGCCTCGAGCACCTCGCCCCGCTGACGAAGCTGCGGCGGCTCGAGCTCCATCACACCCGCGTGACCAAGCACGGCCTCGCCCACCTCCAGGACATGCGCCTGCTCGAGGTCCTCGAGCTCGATCACACCGACGTCGTCGACGAGGGCGTCGCCCACCTCGCCGAGCTCACCGCGCTGCGAGAGCTGCGACTCGATCACACCCTGATCACCGACGCCGCCTTGCCCCACCTCGTCGGCCTCACCCAACTCGAGCGCCTCAACCTCGCAGACACGGTTGTCACGGCCACGGGCGTCGCCGTGCTCGAGCAGCTCCCCCGCCTCGAGGCCGTCAACCTCGCCGGAACCCGAGCGGTTGGCGGCTAGCAGCCCGGGGTAGCAGCCCGGGGTGCTAGCGCGGCCGGGTGCCGTCGAGCCATGCGACCCCGGCGACGACGGCCGTGACCAGCGAGCGACCGCGCGCGAGCTCGCAGGCGATCGCCGTCGCCAGCGCGCAGCCGGTCCCGCGTGGATCCGGTCCACGGACCCGGGGGCGCTCGAGGATCTGCTCGGCGCCGTCGGGGTGGCGGAGACGATCGCGGATCCGGTCGGCGCGACCGTCGACGGCCTCGCCCTTGAACAACACCGCGGTCGCGCTCGGCAGCGACCCGACGGCCTCGAGCTGGCCACGCTCGTCGCAGTTTGGGGTCAGCAGATCCACGCGGCTCGCGAGCCCGAGCAGCTCGGTCGCCGAGGCCCCGAGACGCCCGCCGTCGGTCGCCCGAATGACCGGATCGAACACGACCGCGGGCCGACCTGCGCGCGCGCGCAAGCTGGCGAGGAAGTCGGCGATCAGCTCCACGCACCCGTCCGGGATCATCCCGAGCTTGACCGCGCGCAGGCCCGGGTGCGCGGCCACGCGAGCGAGCTCGCGCGCGAGGGTGGTCGCGTCGGTGGCCGCGAAGATCGCGGGCGCGCCCCCACCTTGGCGCGTCAGCGCGGTGCAGACCGCGAGCAGCTCGAGCTCGGGCGCCCGCGCGGCGGCGGTCCAGCCATCGCGGAGCAAGCCCGCGCCGCCGCTCGGATCCAGGCCTCCGATCACCGCGATCGCAGCCATGCTCAGCCAGCCTCGTCCGCGCCCGGCCTCGACTCGACGACCTCGACGGTCTCGATTCGATCTCCGGGCAACAGCAGATCGACGACCTCGAGCCCCTCGGAGATCTGCCCGACGACGGTGTAGCGCGCGTCGAGGTGCGGCTGCGGGGTCTGGGTGACGAAGAACTGCGACCCCCCGGTGTCCTTGCCCGCGGTCGCGATGCCGACGGTCCCCCGCTCGTAGTGGAGGTTGGACCACTCGCAGGGGACCACGTAGCCCGGACCGCCGTAGCCGTCGCCGCGGGGGTCGCCGCCTTGGACGACGAAGCCGGGCACGACGCGGTGAAAGCCGAGACCGTCGTAGAAGCCCTCGCGCGCGAGCTCGACGAGGTTGGCCTGGTTGATCGGCGCGGCGACGCCAGCGAACTCGATCGTGAAGCTCCCGACGGTGGTCGTCACGCGCAGGCCGATCGGACGGCGACCGACGAAGGCGCGCAGCTTCGCCGCGAGCTGCTCGGGGAAGGGCGAGGGTCGGGAGGCCACGGCGACGCGCTCGGCGAGCTCGAACTGCGCGAGCAGCTCGGCGTGGCCGAGCAAGCCCTCTCGGGCCTGACGCCGGACCGCGACGTTGGCGTCGGCGGCGAGCGGCACCAGCGTGCGTGACAGCCACGGGCTCGGGGG
>NZ_PVNK01000209.1 GCF_002994615.1 Enhygromyxa salina
AGGGGGCCACGCATCCCACTGCGTGTCACATACCAGCCCACCGAGGGAGGGAGCGCAGCGACCGACCGACCTGCCGCGCAGCGGCAGTGCGTGGCAAAGTTGCTGACGCCTGCGGGGGTCATAGACAACCAGCCCCCTTTAGGGGGCCACGCATCCCACTGCGTGTCACATACCAGCCCACCGAGGGAGGGAGCGCAGCGACCGACCGACCTGCCGCGCAGCGGCAGTGCGTGGCAAAGTTGCTGACGCCTGCGGGGGTCATAGACAGCCAGCCCCCTTTAGGGGGCCACGCATCCCACTGCGTGCCACATACCAGCCCACCGAGGGAGGGAGCGCAGCGACCGACCGACCTGCCGCGCAGCGGCAGTGCGTGGCAAAGTTGCTGACGCCTGCGGGGGTCATAGACAGCCGCAGTGCGTGGCAGAGTTGCTGACGCCTGCGGGGGTCATAGACACTCAGAACCGGCCGCTGACGGCGAGGCCGAGCTGCCCGGGCGCGAGGGCGAAGCTGGCCGCGAGCCGCCGCTTGTGCAGCGCACCGACCACGGTCATGGCGATGCCTCCGAGCAACAACACCCCGCCCGGCACGCCCATGGTCACCGCCGCGCGATCGCGGGCGTCGGCGAAGCAGTTGTTGCCCGCGGCCGGATCACAGGCCGCGGTCTGGCTCATGGCGATCGCGCCGCCGACGAGGACCGCGCCCGTGATCGTGGCGCCGATCCCCGCGCCGATCCAGCGCCGCGCCGCCAGGGCCTCGGGGCTGTCGCGCAGCGAATCGTAGTCGTCGTCGATGAACTCGTCGTCGTCGTCGATGAACTCGTCGTCGTCGAAGTCGGGCTCTGGGTCATCATCGAGCGCGGGCGCGGGCGGGCTCGCCGGGTTCAGCTCCGCTGGCGGCGGGGCGGGCTCGGCCTGTTCGCCGGGCTCGTCTTCGACGTTGGGGAGCGGGTCGGGCTCGCCCGCGTCGACGAGCTCGTCCGGTGGCTCCGCGGCGACCTCGACCGGCTCGTCCTCGGCGCTGAGCTCGACCGGCGGCGCGGCCGACCCGGTCAGCGGGGCGAGGGTCAGGCCGAGGGCGACAGCGACGCTGACGATGGCGCGGGACGGCGGCTCCAGCATGGACGCGAACACAGTAGAGCGCGGGCCCAGCGTTGCCAAGCTCATCGATCCTGACGCTGGATCCAGGTGTCTGCCCGGTGGCGCGCGTCGCGATCGCGGGCGGCCCAGGCCATCTGCGAGGTCGCGCCCGTGCCCCACCCGAGGTCCGAGACCGCGATCACGCCGACGCCCTCCTCGGGGCTGATCTCTCGGGTCACCAAACGGATCGCGTCGGCCGGCGTCTGGCCCCGAGCGAGCAGCTCGTAGACCCGCGCCGCGACCAACTCACGAATGATCGCCTCGCCCTTGCCGGTCGCCGCGACCGCGCCGTGCGGACCGGCGTAGAGCCCGGCCCCGAGCAGCGGCACGTCGCCGACCCGACCGTGAATTGCGAGCGTCGTGCCCCCCGTCGACAGCGCGGCCGCGTAGCGCCCCTGCGCCGTACGCACGACCACGCCGACGGTGTCCTTGGTCTCGTCGGGGGTCTCGTCGGGCGCCTCGCCCTGCGCCCCAGCCTCTGCGGCCTCGAGCAGCGCCATCGCCTCGTCGAGCTTGGCCGGCGCGGGGGTCGCGAAGTTCCAGTGCCGCCGCCAGTCCCACTCGGACCAGGGCCCGGCCTCGCCCGCGAACAGCTTCGCGTAGCCCCGCGCGAGCTTGGCCCGGGCCTGTGGGGTCGAGAGGTCCCGGGCCTCGAGCCCCAGCGTGCCCGCGAACGCCTGGGCGCCCTCGCCGACCAGGAGCAGGTGCGGCGAGGCGGCGACGGCCTCGGCCACGCGGATCGGGTGGCGAAGATCCGCGATCCCGGCGACCGCACCGAAGCGCGCGCGGTCGTCCATGAGCGCGGCGTCGGCCTCGATGCTGCGCGCGTCGAGGCGCAAGTTGGCGCCGGTCCCCGCGTTGAAGCGCGGGTCATCCTCGAGCGACTCGATCGTCGCGATCGCGGCCGCGACCGCGTCCTCGCCCTCCGACTCGAGCCGCGCGAAGCCCCGGTCGACCGCGACCGCGGGCCCATCGCTGCGCGAGGCCGGCGAGCCCTGCCCGCCGTGCGCGAGCACCAGCGGACCGACGCGCGCCGGATCGCTCGCCGCTCGCTCGACCGCGACCGCGTCCACGCTCCGCGGCGGGACCTCGCCGACCCGGGGCCGCGGGTCGCAGCCGAGCGCGAGGGGCAGGACCACGAGCGACAACCACGCGCGCAGCGAAGCGGCGCGGCTCGGAGAGGGTCGCGGGGCGCGGAGCGGCGCTGCTGCCAGCCTCGATCGTCGTCGCATCGGCCCAACCTATCGCAGGAGGCCGCTTGCGTCTGCTCGGCGCGACCGTCAAGCTTGGCCCGTGTACGGCGCCCTCCCCCTCGCGTTGGCCCTGACCCTGGGCCCCGCCAAGACCCCCGCCGAGACCCCCGCCGGCCGGGGCGCCGAGCACCAGACCCCGCTCAGCACCGAGCAGTGCCGCGAGCAGCAGCTGGACTTCTTCGTCGGCTTTGGCCCCGCCGAGGCCCCGACCCTGCTGAAGGTCTACCTCGATCCAACCGAGACCGAGACCAGCCCGCTGCGCGTGTGGCTCGAGCTCCGGCGGATCGCCGGCGAGCGCGGCGACGAGCTGCGCGTCGAGCTGATCCCAACCCGCGGCGGCCTCGCCAACCCCGACCCCGAGCCGGACTCCGTGCGCCTGTGGTTCATGGCCGTGGCCGCGCTCGGCGAGCTCGAAGAGGCCCTGCGCCTGCTCGATCGCCAGGACTGGCTGCGGATCGCGGCCGAGCTGCGCAGCGAAGACGGCCGAGACAGGCTCGCGCGCGCGGTCGGGCTCGACGCCGACGCGATCGAGGCCCTGCGCACGGGCGCGGCGGGGGGCTGCCTCCGCCGCAGCCTCGACCGAGCGTCCGCGGGCCTCGCGGTCCAGACCATGGGCCAGCGCTCATCGCTCATCGGCGTGGTCGATCGCGCGGGCACCGAGCAGTTCCAGTACGTCGACGCCGAGCTCAGCGAGCTGCGCACGCAGATCGATCGCCTGGTCACCGCCCCCAGCTACGCCGACGTGGCGATCGGCTTCGTGCCCTTCGGCCCGTCGATGATCAGCCGGACCTCGCGCCTCGATCGCACCTTCCCGGAGACCGGCGTGCTCGTCGGCGGCGAAGCCCTGCCCCACCGCCTCGTGATCTTCGTCGAGGATGAAGAGCACGGCCGCCTGCCCGACTGGCTCGGCCCGGCGATGCGCTACCGGACGCAGCACCCGGGTCGGATGTCCGTCCAGCTGATCGCCGCGGGCGTCGGGAGCCGGGCGATCGGGCTGCGGCGGCGGCTGTGCGCGGCCCGGACCCTCGGCCTCGAGGTCGAGTACTTGCTGCTGCTGTCCGAGCACCCCGCGGCCCGCCGCCTCCACGAGACCGATCTCCACGAGGTCCTCCAGCCCGTCGCCGACTCCGATGCATGCAGTGACAGCGAGCCGCTCGAGTCGCCGGGCGTCGGCGAGGAGCCGAGCTCGCGGCGCGGCGGCGACTTCGGTCATCCCCGCGGCGCGTGGTTCGACGGGCGCCCGGTCAACCCCGCCGACCTCGAGAGCCTCGAGTGGCAGCTCGACAGCGATCTTCAGCCGAGCATCATCGACTGGCTCACGACCCCCGACAGCCAGGCCATGGACGTTGTTTCGCCCGGGTTTTGAGCCCGAGCAGGCCACGCGCAAACGAGCTATCATCCGCGGCCACCCATGGACCTCAAGTACTGGGCCGCGACGGACGTGGGGCGCAAGCGCACCCACAACGAAGATAATTTCCTGATCGATCAGGATCTGCGCTTGTTCGTGGTCGCCGACGGCATGGGCGGTCACGCCTCGGGCGAGGTCGCCAGCGCGATGGCGGTCCACACGATCCGCGGCATCCTCGCGCGCGAGCAAGACCTGTTCGAGGCCGGCCGCGACGACGACCCGACCTGGCACATGGAGATCTGCATGCTGCTCGAGTACGCGGTCCACATCGCGTGCGAGCAGATCTATCGCAAGGGCGTGCAGGAGCCCGAGAAGAAGGGCATGGGCACCACGGTGGTGTCGCTGCTGATCGTCGGCGATCGCGGCTACATCGCCTACGTCGGCGACAGCCGCATCTACCTCCTGCGCGGCGGCATCGTCTACCAGCTGACGGAAGATCACTCGCTGATGAACGAGCTGATCCGCCAGGGCAAGATCACCGCCGAGGCGTTCGACGAGAGCCCCTACGCCCAGTTCAAGCACGCCATGACCCGCGCGGTCGGGCCCAACGAGAGCGTCGAGGTCGACACCCTCGACTTCGACATGATCCCCGGCGACTCGTTCTTGCTGTGCAGCGACGGGCTCTACGAGTACCTCGACGACACCGACATCTCGCGGATGTTGTCGCTGACCGAGGTCAAGGACATCCCCGGCCGGCTGATCGACATGGCCAACACCCGGGGCGGCAAGGACAACATCACCGCGCTGATCATCCAGGTCCCGGAGAACGCCGACGGCAGCGATCGCGCGGCCGAGATCAACTTCACCCTCGACACGCTCAAGTCGATCCCGCTGTTCGCCGCCCTGACCTACCAGCAGCTGGTGAGGATCATGAACCTCACCCGGATCATCCCCTTCGACGCGGGCGACCAGCTGTGCCACCAGGGCCAGCCCGCCGAGGAGCTGTTCGTGATCCTGCGCGGCGTCGTCGAGCTCGAGTCCAACGGCTCGCACGTCGCCACGCTCTCGCAGGGCTCGCACTTCGGCGAGATGGCGCTGGTCGACACGGCCCCGCGCTCGGCCACGGCCACGGCCCTGCGCCCGGGCAAGGTCCTGCTCATCAACCGCGAGGACTTCTTCGAGATCCTGCGCAAGGAGGCCCCGCTCGCCGTCAAGCTGCTGTGGGCCTTCGTCCAGGAGCTCAGCTCGCGCCTGCGTCAGACCAACCTCGACCTCACGCACGCGCGCACGGACAGCGCGGGGGCGCGCGCCGGGGGCGGTGTCGCGGGCGCGGAGCCCAGCGACGAGATCGTCGACCTCAGCGAGGAGATCGTCGTCAGCGAGTCGCACACCGAGCTGACCCTCGACGAGTCCCTGCGCGAGGGCAGCGACACGCTGGAGCTCGACCCCGAGGAGGTCGAAGAGCTCGACGAGCTCGACGAGCTCGGTCCGGGCGTCGCAGCCGGTGAGCTCGTCGAGGGCCGCGCCGAGCCCGACCGCGTCCTTCCAGGGCGCGGCGCCGGGCGGTCGACCCTGCCCAACGTCGCCAACCCCAACGCCGGTCGCTTCGGTGCTGGCGTCGGCACCTCCCCCGCCCCAGACGCCAGCGGCGCCCCTCATTCGCGCGACGCGTCGTCCAAGGACTAGGACTAGGACTAGGGTGACTCCGCTGCTGCCTGACGCCGCTGACAAGGCGGCGGCGCCTGGCATGGTCGTTGCTCACAGATCCGAGCCGCGATGTGGGATCAAACGAGTACCGTGGGAGATGAGACAATGTCGAAACCCGTGGCGCTCCTGTACGTGCCGCTGTGGGCCCTGCGGGCCAACGAGGCGAGCGCCATGGTCGGTCTGGGTGGAGGTCACTCGCGCCGGCTCGGCTGGTGGTGCGTGGTCACGCTCGTGTTGGTTCGGGTGTTCCTGCGGCTGCCTCGGATCGCGCGCTGGCATCAGGAGCAACGCCGCGCGGCGCTCGAGCGCGAGGCGATCGGTGCTCGCCAGCAGCTCATCGCGCAGCTCTCGCCCTCCCAGGTGCGGGAGCTGACCCAGCTCGAGCGCCTCGTCGACTACGTTCGCCAGCGCCAGCTAACACGCGATCAACAGACCGACTCGGAGCTCGTGTGTCGCCTCGACCAGCTGCTGTGGGAGTTTTCGCAGCGGGCCCGGCGACTCCAGGTCGCCCGCAGCGCCCTCGCGCTGACCCAGGGCGACACGGTCGAGAGCGTCGAGGTCGACGATCCCGTGTGCCCCGAGCTCGCGCAGTGGCGAGCGATGGCCCGGGCGCTGTGCGTTCGGCGGATCGAGGAGCTCGAGACCGAGCTCGCCCGCATCTCCCAGGTCGTGCGCCTGGTCTACGAGCAGACCCTCGCCTGTCACCTGCTCGGGGAGCCGGTCGACGCTGCCCTCGACGACGTGGTCGAGGAGGCCAGGCTCGCGCTCGTGGTCCGCGGGGAGGTCGAGGCCACGGTCGCCTGCCCGGCCTGAGCGACGCAGCCGCCGCACGGACGAATGCGCGAAATTTCTCGTCCTTGGGGGAAAGCACCTCGGCCGCGCTGGCCTCGTCGGGCCCCACGCCCAGCGAAGCAGAGGTCGCCTCAGCGGCACAGGCCGTGCAACCGAGCGCGATCACGAGGACAGATGATGGCCAAGCTCAGCGAAACCACGCCAGCCTTCACCCCGACCCCCGCGATCATCGACGATCCCGACCGGGCACGACGGGGCGCCCTCGGCGTCACGACCGGGCCCGTCGCGCGGACCCTGTTTGCGATCCCGTTTTTGGTCTTCGGCCTCAACCACTTCTTGATGACCAAGCAGATGGCCGCGCTGGTCCCGGAGTGGCTGGGCGCGCCCTCGTTTTGGGTCTACCTCACGGGCGCCGCGATGATCGCGGGCGCGATCGCGATCGTCACCGGGCGCTTCATCATCCCGGCCGCGATCGGGCTCGCGAGCATGCTCGCCGTGTTCATCCTGACGATCCACATCCCCGGGATGATGCACGAGCAGACCATGCAGCTCTCGATGATCAGCGCGCTCAAGGACTTCGCGTTGGGCGCCGCTGCGCTCATGACAATTCGTGCCGTGGGTCACGATCCGACCTCGGCTTGAGTCGGTCGAGGCCGGCGCGTGTGCCAAGATGGCGGGGTGAAGCGGTTGCCCCCGACGATCTTGCTGTGCCTCGCCAGCCTCGCCTCCTCGCCCGGCTGCGGCGAGGATCACGAGGCGCCCCACGGACCCGAGTTTCACTTTGGCCCGGCGCCCGAACAAGGGCCCGCGAGCGCGGCCCCGGCAGACGTCCACGCCGACGAGGCCGACGAGACCGACGTGGCCGAGGTGGCCGACGAGGCCGCGGCTCCGGGCGTGCGCGAGGACGGCAGCATCGTCTCGGCGGTCCAGTGGTTCGAGGGCGGGCTCGAGCAGGCCCTCGCCAGGGCCGAGTCCGAGGGCAAGCTGGTGTTCGTCGACGTCGGCGCGTACTGGTGCCCGCCCTGCCACGAGCTCGATGAGAAGACCTTCACCGACCCGCGCGTCGGCCGATGGCTGGCCGAGCGCGCCATCGCCGTCCACGTCGACGCCGAGAAGGGCGAGGGCCCGGACCTCGTCGAGCGCTACCAGGTTCAGGCCTACCCGACCCTGCTGATGCTCGAGGCCAACGGGATCGAGAAGGGCCGGCTCGTCGACTTCATCGAGCCCGAGGCGCTGCTGACCAAGCTCGAGGCCCTCGCCGGGGGCGACAACGTGCTCACCGAACTCGAGGCCGCGGTCGCGGCCGCGCCCGACGACGTCGAGGCCCGCTATCGCCTCGGCCACGCCTACGTCCTCGCCGCCCGCCGCGACGAGGCCGAGACCCTCTACGCCAGCGTCGTCGCCAATGACGCCGACAACGCCAAGGGCCTCGCCAGCAAGGTCGGCTACGACCTCGCGATGTTCTTCACCCTCAAGCTCGACAACGATCCCGAGACCGCGATCCGCGAGCTCGAGGCGCTCCAGGCCAAGTTCCCGACCAGCAGCGAGGCGACCAAGGCCCACCGCATGATCGGCCGCGCCTACTGCCAGCTCGGCAAGCCCGACGAGGCCGCGGCCGCGCTCGAGGCCATGGTCGCCGCCGATCCAGACGACGTCGGCCGCAAGTCGAGCTTCGGGTGGTTCGCGTTTCGCCAGAACTGCCGGCCCGACGCCGGGCTCGCGGCGGTCCTCGCCGGCATCGAGCAGGCCCCCGAGGACGCCGAGCTGCGCTACCTCGAGGCCGAGCTGCGGCGGCTGCTCGGCGAGCCCGAGCTCGCCCTCGCGGCGATGGAGGCCGCGCTCGAGCGTGAGCCCGAGAGCGCGTACTACCGGCGTCAGGTCCGTCGCTTCGAGGCCCTCGCCCGGGGCGACGCCGAGCCCGCGCACTGAGGGTCTGGCGCGAGCTCGAGCTGCAAGTCCGCGACGGCGAGGGCCGCTGGGTCATCCACGAGGCCGGGCCCGGGCAGCGCCTCGCGATCGCGGCGCTCGGAGTCGAGCTCGAGGTCGAGGCCATCTACCGCGACGCGATCGCCACACCTGCCTGAGCGCAGGGATCGAGCGGGCGCGGGGCCGGGTCCTTGCTATCGTGGGACCGGTGTTCGAGGCCGTCATCGCCGCCGCGATCATCGTCGCGCTGATCGCCGCCGCGATGATCCCCCCGCTGACCCTGCTGTGGATCGGCGTCGGCGTCGGCAGCCTCGGGGTCCTGCTCGGGATGCCCGCGGGCTTCGTCTACCACGGGCTGCTGTGGCGAGCGCTGCGGGCCGAGGAGCTCGGGACCGAGGGCATGTGGCTGCGGCCCTACCGGCTCCACGCCAAATTGTCGGACCCCCAGCGCGAGAAGGTTCAGGCGTGGTTCGCGGCCGGGGCCCTCGGCTTTGGCCTGACGATGCTCGGGGCGACCGCCGTGGTCACAGGCCTGGTCCGGCTGGCCGGGCAGTGAGCTCGTCGACACTGGCGAGGCGCGGGGCCGGGTTCAGGCGGTCACGAGCAGGATCGAGATCGACGAGCTCGCCGTGGCGGCCGAAGCCAACGATCACGTCGTGCGCGGCCATCAGCTCGACGAGCTGCGCGCCGTTGACCAGGCGCAGGCGCGGCTCGGCGGCCCCGGCCTCGCGCGCGGCCTTCGAGAAGTCCGAGGTCGTGATCAAGATCGCCTGGCCGAGGCGCCCGCGGACGAGCACGCCGATCATCTCGTCGACGACCCGCCGACCCAGCGACCTCGCCCAGCGCTTGGCCTGGGCCGCGACCGCGAGCTCGTGGCCCCAGCGGTCGCGGTGGACCGCGAGCACGTCGACGCCCCCGTCCCCGCTGCCCCCGACGACGCGGACCTGCCCGTAGCCCATCGCCGCGAGCAGCTCGGCGCAGATGCCCTCGAAGCGCGCGGGCGTGGCCCGGTGGAGCCAGTCGAGGGTCCGCTGCTTGGCCACGGCGTTGTGGTGGGCGACCATGCGCTCGAGCTGCTCCCCGAGCTTGGGGATCGCCAGCGCGCCCGCGGCCGGCTGCTCGGGCCCGATGAGGTAGCGACGCCAGCGAAGCAGGGTTCGGGCCCGGCGCCTGGCCGTCGAGCTCGACAGCCCGGTCAGCGCCTCGATCCGCCGGGCGAGCTCGGCGCTGGTCAGCGACTCGCCCGCGAACAACGAGGCGAAGGGCGCGAGCGGGGGCGCGGCCGCGATCGCCTGGCGAAACACGGCCCGCTCATCGAGCGAGCCCTCGGCCGTCGCGAGCAGGCGCTCGCCGAGGCTCGTGATCCGCAAGCCCTGCTCATCGCGCTCGGCGAGCGCGAGCAGCTCGGCGCCGTGGCGGTAGTAGTTGAAGTGGCGCGCGTCGACGCCGAGGTACTCCTGCAGCGTCGCCGGGTGGCTGACGCCGTCGCGGATCGCCAGCGCGAGGCGCCGCAGGTGGGCGAGTCGATCGGCCTGGGGTATGTCGATAGTTCGGCAAGTCGCGGGCTGAGGTCGGCGATACTTCGCGACCGTCTTCCCAACTCGAAGCGCACGACCCACGGTCTGAGCCTGCCATGGCCAGCCGAGGTCCGGCTACCCCGCCGCGAGGTCGGGCCCGCGCGCGGGCTCGCGCATACGAGCGAGGTCGAGCTCGACCGGCTAGCAGCCCGGGCTGCTAGTCCACGCGGCGAAACACCACGTAGTGAAACTGACCGCTGTCGCTGTTGAAGCGACGCTGCTCTCGCCAGCCCGCCTTGAAGCGCTCACGGTCGACCAGCTCGCGATAGATCTTCCCCCGCGGCGCGATCTTCTTGGCGCTGCGGCTGTGCACGACGATCACCCGCGGTCGCTGCTCGTCGAGGATCCAGTCGGCCGCGCGGCTCGGGTCACCGCGCAGGGGCGGCTCGGCGAACTGTGGCGTGTTGAGACAAAAGGCGTCGAGGATCGGCGCGTCGCCGGTCCAGCCCGCCACGCCGACGTCCCCGAGCAGGGCCCGCTCGCCAGGGTCGAGCTCATGGGCGAGGTAGCGCCCGAGCGCAGCGCGAGCGCGGGTCCGCGCGCCGTAGCCCTTGGCGCGCGCCTCCAGGTCTTCGCGCTCCGGGAGCCCCCCCAGCGGCGAGGCGCTGGCCAGGACCGCGAGCAAGAGCGCAGGCTCGACCCAGCGCGCCGCGATCCCGCGCCCGACCCACGCGGCCAGGCGAGTGGCGCTCACGCCCGCGAGCACGCACAAGAGCGCGTGGGCGGCGAGGAAGTGGCGCAGGTCGTGTCCGATCAGCGGATCGGCGCCGACCAGCGCGAGCGCGTAGACGGCCGCGAGGGCGATCGGCAGCAGCACGCGAGCGTCGAGTGAGCGCAGCGGCCACAGCAGGGCCAGGACCAGGGTCAAGGGCGCCGCGGACCAGTAGGCCCCGAGCAGCGCGAAGCGATCGTGATGACCGGTCTTGCACCGGACGGTGTTGGGCAGGAGCTCGCCGAAGTAGGCGTGGCGCCACGCCGCGTAGGCCAGCATCAGGGGCACGAACACGCCGACGAAGCCGAGCACCGCGCGGCGGTAGCCGCGGCCGTCGAAGCTGCGATCGTCCGACCGAGAGTCGATCCACAGCTGGGCCCCCGCGCCGACCCCGACGGCGGCCGCGACCAGCGGACCCTCGGGCCGCAGCAAGGAGCCCAGCATGCACAGGCCCCCGGCCACCGCCAGCGCCCGCGGACGCAGGGGTCCGCGGGCGAGGCCGACGCTGTCGCCTCCGCCGTCGCCCGCGTCGAGCTCGACCCGCTCGAAGCCGAGCCCGCGCAGGCACGCGAGCACCACGCCACAACACAGGGCGACGTACACCGAGGTCTCGAGCCCGCTGACCGACCACCAGATCACGCCGCGCTGCAGCGAGTAAAACGCGAAGGGCAGCAGGGCCGGGAGCGGCCGCACGAAGCGTCGGGCGATCGCCCACTGGAGATAGGCGATCGCGACGAGCGAGGCGCAGCCGAGCAGCTTGAGCGGCGCGGCGTCGAGCTCTCCGAGCGCGCCGAAGCCCGCGGCGATGACCACGTAGGCGAAGTTCGAGTAGCCCTCGACCGGGGCCTCGCCGAGGTTCCAGACCAGGCCGTCCCCGGCCAGCAGGTGCCGGGCGTAGCGCAGCGTGATGTAGGCGTCGTCGGTCGTGAACGACCAGGCCGCGGCGACCCGCGCGAGCGTGCGCCAGGCCAGCCACGCGCACGCGAGCACGAACGCGACCGCGCCGAAGCGCTCGAGCTTGCGACGGTCTCCCGGGACCTCGGAGCCCGCGCGAGCCGAGGGTGTCGGGCCGCAGGCCCGAGTCAGGCGACGATGAGCATCGCGCTGCGGCCCCTTCCCCATCGCCCGCTCAGGTCCCGGCCCGCAGCCGCCCCGGTCGCGCGTCGTGCTCGCGCAGCCAGGCGTCGACGGCGTCGCGCTCGGTGTGGACGAGCACGACCACGAGCTCACCGGGCTCGGCGAGCTCGAGCGCGGCGTCGAGCGACGCGACCTCGGACTCGGTGTGAAGGATCGCGCCCGGGTCGAGGCCGGCGGCGCGCAGGGCCTGATCGAGGATCCGCGGGACCTCGCCCGGCGCCCGCCCGCGCCGGTGACTGCCGAGCTCGCGCACGATGATCCGCCGCGGCCGAAACGAGACCAGCGCCCTCGCCTGGGCCCGGAGCTGGTCGTCGCCGCGGTCGCCGGCCATGCCAAAGCACAGCAGCGGCCGCCGAGCGAGGCCGCGCACGAGCTCGGAGATCGCCTCGAGCCCGGCGAGGTTGTGGGCGAAGTCGAGCAGCAGGTCGACGGTCTCGCCGCCTCGCCGCGTGACCTGCCAGACCCGCGCGCGCCCGGGGTTGTCCTCGGGTCGGGCTCCAAACTCGCGCAGCCCGGCGACGATCGCCGCGTCGTCGAAGCCCAGCCCCCGAGCCGCGGCCGCGGCCGCGAGCGCGTTTTGGACGTTGTGACGCGCGAGGCCCCCGAGGCTCAGGGGCATCTCGTCGACCCGGCACAGCTCGCTGCGCTCGAGCCCGACGCTCCGGACCACGCCCCCCTCGACGACGGTCCAGACCTCGCCGCCGCGGGCCCGCGCCTCGGCGAGCACGGGGTTGTCGGGCTCGCTCGAGACCCACACGATCGGGGCGGCGAGCTCCTGTGCGGCCGCCCAGGCGACCAGCGCCGGGCTGTCGGCGCCAAGGACCACGCGGCCGCCGGGCGCCACGATCTTCGCGACGATGCCCTTGGCCATCGCCATGCCCTCGACGTCGAAGATGCCGTACTCGCCGAGGTGATCGCTGGCCACGTTGGTGACGACGCCGACCGCACAGCTCGAGACCGCCGCGCCGCGCCGCAGCAGGCCCCCGCGCGCCGTCTCGAGCAGCGCGAGCTCGATCGCCGGGTTGCGCAGGACCGCCCGGGCCCCGCCGGGCCCCGTCCAGTCGCCGGACTCGACCTCGCGCTCGTCGACGCACAGCCCGTCCGTAGACGTGTTGCCGACGCGCACGCCCTGCCTGGCGGCGATCCGCGCGAGCAGCCGCGTGGTCGTGGTCTTGCCGTTGGTCCCGGTGATCAGCGCGATCGCTCGCCCGCGGAGGCGGGACCAGTCGAGCGACTCGGGCTCGGGCAGCGCGGCGACAGGCCAGCGCCCCGAGTCCGCGAAGTAGCCGAGCGAGAGCTCGTCGTCGTCGATCAGCCACGGGACCCCGCGGGCCTCGGCCGCGGCGATCAGCGCGAGCGCGCCGCGACGCTCGGCCTGCTCTTGCGCGGCCACGGCCGCGAGCCGAGCCATGGCGGCTGGCTCGGGCTCCGCCTCAGCTTCGAGCCGGGCCACGGCGACCGCCCACTCGTTGACCTCGGTCGCGGCGTAGAGGCGATCGACCGCCGCGCTGAACATCAGCTCGGCCCCGCGCAGGCCCTCGGGCGACTCGAAGGGGCGCGCGTGGAGCTCGGCGGTCCAGCCGAGCGCGGTCAGGGCCCGGGCCAGCGCCTCGCGCCAGCGGCCGATGAAGGCCTCACGGTCGACGCCCGCGCCAAAGCGCAGCTCGACCACGGCGCCCGCCGATCGGCAGTGCAGGTTGGGCCCCGTCAGCCGGCGCGAGTCGACGAGTTCGACCGCCGGGCCCACGCTCAGTCGTTCTCCTCGCGCGCCAGGCGGACCCCGCGCTCGTCGACGATCACGTCCTTGTCGCGCCCGATCGTCAGGGGTCGCGGGTCGCGAACCGGCTCGACGTCCCCCCCGCCGACCTCGACCTCGGCCCCCGCCCCGGCTTCGGCCTCGGCGGTCGCAAGGGGCACGATCGGGTGCGAGCCCGTCGCGAGGTCGCCGATCTGATCCTTGCCGGGGCTGGCCCCGGCCTCGCCAAAGCGAACGATCTGCTTCCAGCACCGGGTGATGTCGTCGCCGAAGATCACGAGCAGATCGCCGCGCTCGCCCGCGGCGAGTCCGGCGAGGATCGCGTCCTGCTCGTCCTCGATGATCGTGATCGCCTCGTCGGCCACGCCCGCCGAGCGCAGGGCCGCTCGCAGCAGCCCGGTGACCTCGCCCGGCTCGCGCCCGCGCAGCGAGTCGTCGCGCCGGAGCACGAAGCGGTCGAAGGCCGTCGCCGCGGCCGCTCCGATCGCGCGGATGTCTTCGTCACGGCGATCGCCGGGGGCCGAGAGCACGCACAAGCGCCGCCCGTTGACCTCCATCCGCCGCGCGGTCTCGGCCATCGCCGCGACCGCGGCCGGGTTGTGGCCGTAGTCCAAGATGACCTTGAAGGGCAGATCATCGAACACGTTGAGGCGCCCGGGGGCCTGGAAGAAGGTGGTGTCGAAGGTCCGCAGCCCGACCCGGATGTTGTCGACCTTCACGTCCATGACCCAGGCGATCAGGGCGGCGAACATCGCGTTTTGGACGTTGAACAGCGCCTTGCCCTCGAGCGTGGCCGGGATCAGGTGGGTCCACAGCAGCGGGATGTGGCTGCCGCGATCGTAGAGCGTGATCATCTGCCCGTTGATGCCCTCTTCGAGCACGCACGCGGCCCCGCCCGCGCGGATGTGCTCGCGGACCAGCTCGTGCTTGGGGTTTTGCGTCACGTAGGCGATGCGCTTGGCCCGGGAGTAGTCGGCCATCTCGAGGCAGCGCCGGTCGTCGGCGTTGAGCACCGCGCAGTCGCGGCTGACCTCGACGACGATCCGCTTGAGCGCGGCGAGCTCCTCGACGCTGTCGATCCCGCCGAGGCCGAGGTGGTCGGCGCTGACGTTGAGGACCGCGCCGACCTTGTTGGACCGGTAGCCGAGCCCGGCCCGCAGCAAGCCGCCGCGGGCGGTCTCGAGCACCGCGGCGTCGACCGAGGGATCGCGCAGGACCATCTGGGCCGAGACCGGCCCGGTCATGTCGCCGCCGACGGTCCGCTCGCCGTCGATGTAGACGCCGTCGGTCGTGCACAGGCCGACGGTGTGGCCCGACATCTTGAGGATGTGCGCGACCATCCGGCTGGCCGTGGTCTTGCCGTTGGTCCCCGTGATCGAGGCGATCGGGATCCGCGTGGGTGTGCCCGGCGGGAACAGCATGTCCATGACCGGCTCGGCGACGTCGCGGGGCGTGCCCTCGGTCGGGGCCACGTGCATGCGGAAGCCCGGCGCCGCGTTGACCTCGCAGATCGCCCCGCCGACCTCGCGATAGGAGCGCGAGATGTCGCGGGTGATGAAGTCGATGCCGGCGACGTCGAGGCCGATCGCCGACGCGGCCCGCTGGGCCATCTCGCGGTTGTCGGGGTGGACGACGTCGGTCAGATCGACCGCGGTCCCGCCGGTCGAGAGGTTGCCGGTCGAGCGCAGGTAAAAGACCCGCCCGGCGGCGAGGACCGAGTCCTTCGTCTCGCCCGCGAGCTCGAGCAGGCGCGTGGCCTGGTGATCGAGCTCGATCCGGGTCAGGACCTTCTCATGGCCGATGCCGCGGCGCGGATCCGAATTGACCAGGTCGATGAGCTGCTCGACGGTGTGCTCGCCGTCGCCGACGATGTGGCCCGGGACGCGCTTGGCGACCGCGCGCAGCGTGCCGTCGATGACCAGCATCCGGTGGTCGAAGCCCTCGATGTAGGTCTCGACGATGATCGTGCGCGAGTGCTCCCGGGCCTTGTCAAAGGCCACGCGCACGGCCTCCTTGTCGCCGAGGTTGATCGACACGCCGCGCCCGTGGTTGGCGTTGAGCGGCTTGACGACGACCGGGAAGCCGAGCCGCTCGGCCGTGGCCGCGGCCCGCTCGGCGCTGCGGACCAGGTACTGGCGCGGGACCGGGAGCCCGAGGTCGGCGAGGATCTGGTTGGTCTCTTCCTTGTCCGAGGCGATCTCGACCGCGATGTGGCGGGTCTCGGAGGTGACCGTGGCCTGGATCCGCTTTTGGTAGCGACCGTGGCCGAGCTGGACCAGCGAGTAGTCGTTGAGCCGCAGCCACGGGATGTCGCGGGCCTCGGCCGCGCGGACCAGCGAGGCCGTCGAGGGCCCGAGCTGGCGGCGCTGGGCCATGCCGATCAGATCTTCGAGCTCGTCGGCGAAGTCGAGCTCGGCCTCGTCGGGCACGCCGTCGAGGCCGAGCGAGGCCGGGATCAGCGAGTGGAGCAGGCGCAGCGCGAGCTTGCCCGCGGCCGCGCCGACCCGCTCCTCCTCGAACTGGTAGATGACGTGGTACTCGCCCTCGACCCCGGCCCCGCGGGTCTTGCCGAAGCTGACGTCGGCGCCCGCGAGGTTCTGGATCTCGATCGCGACGTGCTCGAGCACGTGGCCGAGCCAGGTGCCCTCGTCCTCGCTCAGGCGACGGATGAAGCCGCCCGCCCCGCCGAAGGAGCAGCCGTGCTCGTCGAGGGTCGGGATCGCCGCGAGCAGGGCATCGACGAAGCCCGGCAGCTTCGCGCTCGGCCACTGCTCGAGCTCGCCGAGCGCGACGCGCAGGCGGATGACCGGAAAGTGGGCGTAGAGGTTCGGGCCGCGGTAGATGCGTTGCTCGAGGATCTTCATCGGGACCTAGCGAAGGGCGAGGGTCCCGAGCATGCCTTTAGCAGCCCGTGGTGCAAACCTTCACGTCGCCTCGCGCCGGAAATTTCGTCGAGGGCACGAAGCCAAGACCAAACGAGGCGGCGCGACGGGGTGCACCACGGGCTCCTGGCCCCCCGCTGCTTCACTCAGTCCGTCACGCCAGGTGGCGGCGTCGCGACCCTCGCGTGCAGATCGAAGCGCGACCCACCGTTGAGAATGTGGAGCTTGATACCGGTCATGCAGATGCTGTCGCCGGCCGCCGCCGCCCCCATCGACGAGTGCTCGAGCTTGCTGGCGTCGATGACCGTGATCGCCCCGCTGCCGATGACCTCGAGCCGGTCGTCGCCGTCGATGAACGCGGCCGTGTCCTCGTCGAGCCCGATGCCGACCGCGAAGGGGTTGTAGGCCAGGGCCGCGAGCAGCCGGCCGATGCGGTCGCGCTGGCGAAAGTGCTGGTCGATGACGACGCGGTTGGTCAGGCCGAAGCCGGGCGCGAGCGAGACCATGCCCGCGCGCGGGGTCGCGCCGGACTTGCCAAACGCGATCATGTGCTCGGACAAGATCGCCGCCCCGGCCGAGGTCCCCCCGACCGCGACCCCGCGGGCGTTGGCCGTGCGGATCGCCCGGGCGACGTCGGTCCCGCCGAGGATCGTCGAGATCCGCAGCTGGTTGCCGCCGGTCAAGAACACGCCGGTCGCCCCGCGGAGGTAGGCGAGCCACTCGGGGTTGTCGGCGTCGACGCGGCGCTTGTAGTCGAGCACCCGGGCGTCGCCGGCCCCGAGATCACCAAAGATCCGCTCGTAGCGGGCCCCGGTGTCGTCGAGACGCGAGGCCGTCGGGATCACGGCGATGCGGGCCTCGTCGGCGCCCGAGATCTCGACGAAGCGCCGGAGGATGATCGGGTCGCTGTCCTTGTCCTCGGCGCCGCCGACCGGAACGATGTATCCGCGACGCTGGTTGTCTTCGATCTTCGCAGGGGACACGGGATGCCTCTAGAGGCGATGTGTCGCCGATGCGGGCCCGTTCCACAAGCCCGCGAAGCCCGCGTCAGCCTGGTTCAGCCGGTCCGCTTGATCAGGTGGTAGCCAAAGTCGGTCTCGACCACGCCGCTGACGTCACCGATCTCCATCGAGAAGGCCGCGGTCTCGAAGGCCGGGACCATCTGGCCCTTGCCAAACTGGCCGAGATCGCCGCCCTTGCGGCCCGAGGGGCAATCCGAGTGGGTCTGCGCGAGCTCGGCGAAGTCGGCTCCGCCGTCGACCTTGGCCTTGATCTCCTTGATCAGCTGATCGGCCTCGGCCTTGCTGCGGGTCGCGCTCGACCGCGCAGAGCCCTTGTACATGAGCAGGATGTGTGACGCGCGCACGCTGGACATGGGCCGTTGGTACCAGCCGATCGCGCGCTTGACCAGGGAGCTCGCTCCGTCAACGCGCACGCGAAGGGAGCTTCGCGTTGACGCTCACTTTGGTTGGGAGCCCTCGAAGGGACCGCGAACGACGGCCTCAGCTCCGCGCACGAGCCAACGACCGCGCGCGAGCAGCCCGTCGACCTCGAGCGCGTCATCGAGGATCAGCAGATCGGCGTCGTGACCCACGGCGATCTCCCCCTTGCCGCGCAACCGTAGCAGCCTCGCGACGTTGGTCGTGAACAGCGGCAGCAGCTCGGCGAGCTCGAGGCCGTGGTCGGCGCTCGCCTCGCGGATCGTGGCCAGGAGCGTCGCCGACTGACCGACGCCGTAGTGCTCGAGCTGCCCCTGGGCGTCGAAGTGGGGCATGCAGCCGCCTCCGTCCGAGGAGCAGGTCAGGTGCGAGAAGGGCAGCCCCTCGCGCTTCCACGCGGCGATCGCCTCGGCCGCCGAGAGCCCCTCGCCGACCTCGTCGGCCGGGAACGCGGTCAGATCGATGCAGGGCGCGAGCTCGGGCGCGCCGCGGACCAGCGCCGAGGCCTCCGTGAACAGCTCGCGCTTGCGGTTGACGTGGGTCGGGTGGAACACGCGAGCCGGCAGCTCGCTGTGTTCGAGGGCCCGACGGACGAGCTCGAGCCCGCGCGCGCCGTCGCCGAGGTGGAGGTGGAGCACGCCGGCCTTGCCGCTGATCATGCCGGCCACGTGGACGTCGGCGGCGACGCGCAGGAACTCGTCGAAGCTCGGCTGCGACGAGCGGTGATCGCTGATCGCGAGCTCGCCGACGCCGATGACCGGATCGACGAACACGATGTCGTCGCGGACCGAGCCCGTCAGGGTCTTGACCGGGATCTCGTAGTTGCCGGTCCAACACCACGCGCTGAGGCCCTCCTCGCGCAGGGCGTAGGTCCGCGCGAGCAGCTCGCGCATGGTCCGGGTCGTGGCGTCGGTCCCGAGCAGCCCGACCACGCTGGTGACCCCGGCCAGGCTCAGCTCGGTCAGGGTCAGGGGCGGCACCCGGCTGGGGAAGCCGCCCTCCCCGCCCCCGCCCGTGACGTGGACGTGGGCGTCGACGAGTCCCGGGACCACGCGCCGACCGGCGCAGTCGTGCTCGTCGACGCGGAGGCTGGCGGGCAGCGCCTCGAGGGCCGCGTCGCGCTCGGACAGCGCGACGATGTGCGAGCCGGCGATCAACAGATCCCGGCGCCCGAGGGGCGCGGGAGCGTAGAGGTCGGCGTCGCGCAGCAGCGTCAGCATCTACAGACCGTAGCGCTCGCGGAGGTGGTTGAGCAGGCCCTTGCAGGCGGCCTCGACCAGATCGAAGGCCAGGCGAAAGTCCTCGGGCCCGCCGTAGTAGGGATCGGGGATCTCCGCGCTGTCCGGCGAGATCGGGTCGAAGGCGCGCAGCAGCCTGATCTTGGCCCTGGCCTCGGCGCTCGGGGCCAGCGCCTCGAGATCACTGACGTTGCCGCGGTCCATGCCGATCAGCAGGTCATGGTTGTCGAAGTCCTCGGGCGTGATCTGGCGGGCGATGCTGTGGAGCTCGAAGCCGCGGCGCCGGGCCTCCTTGCGGGCCCGCTTGTCGGCCAGCTCGCCCTTGTGCCACGCCCCGGTCCCGACGCTGTCGACTCGGATCCGCCCGCGGAGGCCCACGTCTGCGACGAGCTTGGTGAGCACCCCCTCGGCCGTGGGCGAGCGGCAGATGTTGCCGAGGCACACGAAGCAGATGCTGACCTTCTTCTGGGCGGGAGCGCTCATGAGACTCGAGACCGACGGCGCGTCGGTCAGCTCAGCCGATCGAGCAGCGCCTGCTGCTTGGCGAGATTGTCGCGAAGGTCGGCCTGGCGCAACCTCTCCTTGGCCACGACCTCGGCCGGCGCCCGCTGCAAGAATTTCTCGTTGGCGAGCTTCTTGTCGAGGCCCCCGAGCTCCTTGCGCTTCTTGGCGATGTCCTTGGTCAGCCGCGCGCGCTCCTCGTCGAGATCGACGAGCCCCTCGAGCGGCAGCCCGACCTCGAAGCCGGCGACGACGGCCACCGAGCACTGTTTGGGCAGGCTCGCGTCGCGCCCGAGCACGGTCAGCGACTGCATGCGACCGACGAAGCTGGCGGGCTCGCGGATCCGCTCGAGCGAGGCGAGGATCTCGGGGTCGTCGCTGCGGACGAGGACCTCGACGGGCTGGGCCGGTGAGATCTTGGACTCGGCCTTGAGCATGCGGTGGCTGGTGACCACGGCGATCAGCCGCTCGATGTCGCGCTGAGCCTCGGTCACCCGCGCGTCGGTCAGGATCGAGCCGACGGCGTGGACGGGTCCGGCCATGGTCCGGGACGCGCCCTCGCCCTCCGACAGCGGCCACGCGGCCATCATCAGGGTGCCCGACCCGCTCGCCTCGGGTTGCGAAGCTTTGGGCAAGCGCTGCCAGATCTCCTCGGTGATGAAGGGGATCATCGGATGCAGGACGCGCAGGACGAGGTCGAAGACCGTGGCCAGGGTGCCCTGCGTCGCCGCGCGCTCGGCCGGGTCGGCGTCGGCGGCGAGGCGGCGCTTGGCGAGCTCGAGGTACCAGTCACACAGCTCGTGCCAGACGAACTGGTAGGCCGCGTGGGCGGCGAGGTCGAGGCGCCAGCCGTCGAGCTGGGCGGCGAAGCCCTCGGCGAGCTCGAGCGCGCGGCCGAGGATCCAGCGGTCGGCGATCGACAGCCGCGCGAGGCCGTCGTCCGCGTCGAGGACCTCGGCGCGCCAGCGATCGAGATCGAGCCCGTCGAGCTTCATGCTCGCGAAGCGGGCCGCGTTCCACAGCTTGTTGCAGAAGTTCCGGTAGCCCTCGACCCGCGCGCGCGAGAACACGATCCCGGTCTCTTGCCCGGCCATCGTGCACAGGTAAAAGCGCAGCGCGTCGGCCCCGTAGGCGTCGACGAGCTCGACGGGGTCGACGACGTTGCCCTTGGTCTTGGACATCTTCTGGCCGTCTTCGCCGAGCACCATCGAGTGGAGGTAGACCGTCCGAAACGGGACCTGGCCGGTGAAGTGGAGCCCGAACATCATCATCCGCGCGACCCAGAAGAACAGGATGTCCCAGCCCGTCTCCATCAGCGAGGTCGGGTAGAAGCGATCGAGCTCGCTGTCTTCGGCCGGCCAGCCGAGGGTCGTCAGGGGCCACAGGCCCGACGAGAACCACGTGTCGAGCACGTCCTCGTCCTGGTGGATGGCGGCGCTGCCACAGCCCGCGCACGCGCTCGGATCCTCGCGCGCGACCGTGATGTGGCCGCACTCGTCGCAGTGCCACGCCGGGATCCGGTGGCCCCACCACAGCTGGCGAGAGATGCACCAGTCGCGGATGTTCTCCATCCAGCGGAAGTAGTCGGCGGCGCGGTGCTCGGGGTAGATCACCGTGGCGCCGCTGCGCACGGCCTCGATCGCGGGCCCGGCGAGGGGCCCGACGTCCACGAACCACTGGAACGAAGGCAGCGGCTCGACGATCACGCCCGAGCGCTGGCTGCGACCGATGCTGAGCGCGTGGGCCTCGGTCTTGACGAGCAGGCCCTCGGCCTCGAGATCGGCGAGCACCGCCGCGCGGGCCTGTTTGACCGTGAGCCCGACGTACTTCTCGGGCGCCGGGGCCTGGATCTTGCCGTCGAAGTCGATGATCTGGATGAGCTCGAGATCGTGACGCTTGCCGGTCTCGAAGTCGTTTTGGTCGTGGGCCGGGGTGACCTTCACGGCCCCGGTGCCGAACCCGACCTTCACGAGGATCGCGTCGGCGATGATCGGGACCTCGCGTCCGGTCAGCGGCAGCTTCACGCGCTCACCGATCAGATGCTGGTAGCGCTCGTCGTCGGGGTGCACGGCGACCGCCGCGTCGCCGAGCATGGTCTCGGGGCGCGTGGTCGCGACCACGAGCTTGGTGTCGGGGCGCCCGGCGACCGGGTAGGCGATGTGCCAGAGGCTGCCCTGGGTCTCCTCGTGCTCGACCTCGAGGTCGCTGAGCGCCGTGTGCGAGCCCCAGTCCCAGTTGATCAGGCGATAGTCGCGGTAGATCAGCCCCTGCTCGTGGAGCCGGACGAAGGCCTCGCGGACCGCCCGGGACGAGACCTCGTCCATCGTGAACCGGTAGCGCGACCAGTCGAGCGAGGCGCCGAGGGCCTCGTGCTGGCGATCGATGATGCCGCCGTGGGCTTGTTTCCAGTCCCAGACCCGCTCGAGAAACGCCTCGCGGCCGATCTCGTGGCGGCTCTTGTTCTCGCGCGCGAGCAGGTCTCGCTCGACCATGACCTGAGTTGCGATGCCAGCGTGGTCGGTGCCCGGCAGCCACAGGGCCCGAGCGCCGCGCATGCGATGCCAGCGGACGAGCGTGTCTTCGATCGTCGCCGTGAGCGCGTGGCCCATGTGCAGGCGGCCGGTGACGTTGGGCGGCGGCAGGACGCAGGTGAAATGGGGACCGTCGCCCTCCGCCGGTGAGAACAGGTCATTGTCGCGCCACTGCGCGTACCACCGCTTCTCGACCGTCGCCGGCTCGTAGACCTTGGCGAACTCCTGATCGGACATCGCGTGAACCTGCCACAGCAAGCCGGGCATTGCACCGGGTCACGACACCACGCAGACACCACGCAAGAGGCCCGTGCGATTCCTCGCACGGGCCCAACTCGAGCGGCCTGAAGCGGCACGACGCGTGCGCGCCTGGAGCTACTGGACCTTCTGCTTGATCAGCTCTTCGGCGAGGTCGGGCACGACCTCCCAGACCACCTGCTCGACCACTTCCTGGCTGAGCTGAAGGAGCGCCTGCACAGCGGCTGGATCGAGGCCGGCGACGGCGCCGTTGGTCCCGGCCGCAGCCTTGATGCGCTCGAGCATGCCGGAGGTCGGCGAGCCCGCAGCGGTGAAGGGGATCGGGATCGCGATCGGGATCTGGCCAGCGGGGGCGGACGACGGCGCCGAGCCCGATGCCGAACGTGGCGCAGAACCTGGAGCCGATCGTGGCGCCGATCGTGGCGCAGACCGTGGCGCAGAAGCCGGGGCCGAAGACGGCGCGCGAGCGGGCCGAGCTGCCGGAGCTCGCGCCGCGGGCTTGGCCGCAGGCTTGGCAGCCGCGGGTGGACGCGCCGCTCCGGGCGGACGCGCCGCTGCAGGCGGACGCGCCGCTGCAGGAGGACGCGCCGCTGCGGGCGGACGCGCCGCTGCAGGAGGACGCGCCGATCCGGGCGGACGCGCCGCTGTGGGCGGACGGGCGGCCGGAGGCCTCGCGGCTGCGGGCGGCTTGGCGGCCGCGGGCGCCCGCGCGGCAGGAGCCGCTGCGGGCGGTCGCGCGGCGGCGGCGGGACGAGCCCCCCGACCGAGCGAGGCGGCGACCTTGTCGATCAGCTCCTGGCTGTCGAAGGGCTTGCCGATGTAATTGTCAGCGCCGGCCGCGGAGATCTCGGCCTCACCGATGCCGCCCTTGGCGGGGATCAGCATGATGACCGGGATGTTGGCCGTTGCCGGGTTGGCCTTGAGCGCCTGTACGACCTCGAAGCCGCTCGGCTCACCCGGGGCGAGGCTATGATCGATGAGGATGACGTCGGCCTGCATCTGCTTGGCCCGAGCGACGGCCTCGGATCCCTTGCTCACCGCGGTCACCTTCGCGTCCTCAGCCGCGAAAGTGATCTTGATGGCCAAGCGCATTGTCTTGGAATCGTCGATCGCAAGGATCTTGGTGGGCATATGTGGGGTCCCCCGAACTTCGGTGTGGCGGGCAAAGGCGTACCATGGGCTCCGTGAGCGGGTCAACGAAGCGGCCTGAACAGGACCCGGCAAATCCCCACGCCGATCCGCGCTCGGACCACGCGGCCCCCCCCGTACCCGAGATCCGCGCGGCGATCGACGGACTCGAGCGCCCGATCGACCTGCGCGCACGCGTAGTCTCCCCGCGTCACGTCGAGCCACAGCCAGCCGACTCGAGCGCGCGGGGCCGCTCGCCCTCAACGAGCGCGACGGGTCCGTTTCGGCTCGGCTCGGCCTGGTCACGGCTGATCGACAGCCTGGTCGGCGACGTGATCCTGACCCACATCCCCGGCCAGCGGGTCCTCGACCTCGGCTACGGGAGCCCCGAGCTCAGCGAGTGGGTCGAGGCTCGGGTCGGCGAGCACCTCTCGATCGTCGAGAAAGGCGCGCTCGAGCACCCTCCGAGCAAGATCGTCGACGCCTCGGGCTTTCTCCCGGCGAGCGAGTTCCTCGACGCCGACGGCAAGCTCATGATCCCCGAGGACGACGAGGCCGACGGACCCGCCCTGAGCCTCGCGGAGTACGCGGACGCCAGCTTCGACGTGGTCTACTGCGTACGGACCTTCCCCCACCTGGGCTACGACACCGAGAGCTCCGAACGGCTCGGGCGCCAGCTCCTGCGCGAGGCCGCGCGCGTGACCGTCGACGGCGGGACCGTGTTCGTGCAGATCGCCAACCCACGCAGCCTCCGCGGGATCGTCGAGGGCATCCGCAACCCGATCACCGTGGTCTCGCGCCGCCGCATGATCCTCGGCGATCGCTACGGGCTCACGCGCTGGGACACGATCTCGAGGTTTTTGCGCTTCTTGCCCCCGGAGCTCGAGCTGGGCCGCTTCCACGGGCTCGGCGTCATGATCCCCCACAACGCGACGCTGCAGCTCCCGGTCGTTGGCCGCGTGCTCTCGCGCCTCGAGTGGCGGCTGCGCGACCTGGCCGTGGTCCGTCGCTTCGGGGCCCAGATGCTGATTGTCCTGCGTCGCCTCCACCGCAGCGACCCGACCCTCGCCGAGGGCGGGCGCCCACGCGCGAGCCTGTCGGCGAGCCTGCGCGAGGCCCTGTCATCCAGTACCCGCAGCCTGGGGAAGTCTTGAGAATCGGCCCCAGCGCCAAAACACACGGCCGCGCGAGCGCCCGCGCGCGCGGCCTCGTCCTTCGCGGGGTAAGCTGCCGACGGTGAGCGAGGCTGTGCCGCTACCCGGTCGGGTGCTCGTGGTCGACGACGAGTTGGCCATGCGCGAGGTCCTGAGCGTGTGCCTGACCCGGGCGGGTCACCAGGTGGCCGCGGCCAAGTCCGGCGCCGACGCGCTGCGCATGCTCAGCGACGAGGGCCCGGGCTTCGACGTGGTCATCACCGATCTAACGATGCCCGGAGTCCCCGGCATGGAGGTCCTGCGCCACGCCTGCGCCCTGCCCCACCCGCCGCCGCAGGTCATCATGGTCACGGCCTACGCGACGACCGACACCGCGGTCGAGGCCATGAAGATCGGCGCCTACGACTATCTGATCAAGCCGTTCAAGATCGACGAGATCCAGCTCCTGGTTCAGCGCGCGCTCGAGCGCCGCCACCTCAGCACCGAGAACCGCAGGCTGCGCGAGCAGCTCAAGGGCGTCCACACCCTCGACCGCATGGTCGGCCGGTCCGAGGCGATGCAAAAGGTGTTCGAGCTGGTCCGCCGGGTCGCCGGGACCCGGACCAACGTGTTGATCCGCGGCGAGTCGGGCACCGGCAAGGAGCTCGTCGCCCGGGCCCTCCACAACCTCTCGGACCGCGCCGAGGGGCCCTTCGTGCCCGTCAACTGCGGGGCGATCCCCGAGCAGCTGATGGAGTCCGAGCTGTTCGGGCACGTCAAGGGCTCGTTCACCGGAGCCGCGGGCGACCGCCCGGGAATGTTCGAGATCGCCGAGGGCGGGACCTTGTTCCTCGACGAGGTCGGCGAGCTCGATCCGGCCACCCAGGTCAAGCTGCTCCGGGTCCTGCAAGAGCGCACGATCCGTCCGGTCGGCGGCAACGAGGAGGTCCCGGTCAACTGTCGGGTCGTGGCCGCGACCAACCGCGACCTCGAGGCCGCGGTCGAGAGCGGCGAATTCCGCCAAGATCTGTACTTCCGCCTCGACGTCGTCCGCATCGTGCTCCCGCCCCTGCGCCGCCGGACCGAGGACATCTCGCCGCTGATCGAGCGCTTCTTCGAACGCTTCAACCGCGAGATGCAGCGCGGGCTCGAGGGCGTCTCGCCCGAGGCCTTGAACTGGCTCGACGCCTACGACTACCCCGGCAACGTCCGCGAGCTCGAGAACCTGATCGAGCGCGCGGTCGCGCTCGAGAGCTCGTCGGTCCTCACCGCCGACCACTTCCCCGAGCGCAGCCTGCGGGTCGCCGACGTCGGCCAGCGGCCGAGCGAGTTCCCCGACGAGGGCCTCGATCTCGACGCGCGCCTCGCCGACCTCGAGCGCGAGCTGATCCTCGCCGCGCTGCACAAGTCCGGAGGCGTCCGCAAGCGGGCTGCCGGTCTGCTCAAGATCAGCTTCCGCTCACTTCGATACCGGCTCCAGAAGCTGGGCATCGAGGTCGGGCGATCTGGCGAGATGTAGGCCTTCACCGACTGATCCGCACAGCTCGGTCCTGTCCTGGAGACCAGCGTAGTGATCTCCCGGACGGTGGGGATCGCGTGCATTCTCCGCGAAGCTCACTATCCTTTCGATCTCGATGACAAATAACGGCACTGTGCCAAAGATCGTCCGACCTTTGACGACATTCTGCGGCACGATCGTTTTGAGGCGCGACAATGCACAAGTCACGATACTCTAAGTTGTTGTGATCATTGATGATCGCCAAGACGCTCTCCGAGGTCCGGTCCGGCATGACTACTGCTAACACCCAAGCGAACCCGATGCGAACTCCCACCCCACGACGCCGCGCATGCTCCGGGACCTCACCGGGTCGCGCCGCTCGCCAGCGAGGCTTCACCCTCGTCGAGCTGCTCACCGTCGTCGCGATCTTGGGCATCATGGCGACGCTCGCACTCGTTGGCTACACCAAGAACGTTCGCAACGCCCGACGCACCGAGGTCATCGGCGATCTCTCAAACCTCTCGCTGCGCGAGAACGGGTTGATGTCGGTCCGCGGTCACTACGCGTCGACTTCGACGAGCGAGGACGACACCTACCCCGTCGCCCCCAACGAGCTCCAAAACAAGGACGGCGCGATCCAGTGGGACATCTCGCAGCCGGGCTACACGCTCGACGCGGTCGCAATCGGGACGCCCTACTTTCAAGCCGGCGGCCTCGAGCACGGCTACGACGCGATGGGCTTCATGCCCGAGGGCGGCCACTCCTGGTGCGTGTACGGGGTCATCTCCGGCGACGGGACCAACGGCGAGTTTGGTGACGAGCCGCCCGCGCTGCCGCTCGCGGCCGAGGTGTTCCCCAACGGCGCGCAGCTCGACCGCTTCTACGCCCGCGACTGGTTCTACGCCTTTGCCAAGTGCGACTTCGATCGCGACGGCACCTACTGGGAATTCACGACCGCTCACTTCTCCACCGACGTGTCGATGGGCGACAGCAACTTCGGCGAGTGAGCACCACGACTCAGCCAAACCACAGCAAGACCGCCTGACCACCGTCAGGCCTCACATCAGGACGACGAAGGACAGGACAACATGAAAAAGATCGATCTCAAGCAGCTCAAGGACGCCAAGGGTTTCACGCTCATCGAGTTGATGATCGTGGTCGCGATTCTCGGCATCCTGGCCGTGGTCGCCGTCCCGGCGCTGCAAAAGTACATGCGCCGGGCCAAGACCGCCGAGGCCAAGACCCAGCTTGCGAAGCTCTACGACGCTGCGTCGAGCTTCTTCAAGAGCGAGCACGCCGACCGTGGCGCGACGGCGTTCATCGGTGACGGCGGTAACGTCGCGGACATGGCCCCGCACCGCTGCCCGCACCCCGAGGGCGTCCCCGCTGGTGGTGAGGCCGGCATCACGCCCGACATCGGCTTCAACTGCAACGAGGGCCCCGGCGGCCGCTGCATCCCGGGCGATGGCGGCGGCGGCGGTGGCTACTACGACATCGCGCTGTGGAACGACAACCCGGTCTGGAACGGCCTGAACTACCTCCAGGAGCAGGGCCACTACTTCCACTACAACTTCATCGCGGTCAACGAGACCACCGGCTACGGCCGCTGCCAGTTCACCGCGCAGGCGTTCGCGGATCTCGACGACGACGCGGTCTTCTCGACCTACGAGCGCAGCGGCGCGGGCGACCAGCAGGGCGTCAACGCGGCGATCGGCCTCTACGTCGACCAAGAGGTCGAGTAACAGTCGATCCGCGCTGGCTCGCGCAGCCAGACACGAGAGCGGGGGCCGAGGCCTCCGCTCTTTTGCGTTTGGTCGCTATACTCCCGAGGTGCGAAGGCTGGCCCTGGTGCTCCTGCCCGTGTTTCTCGCGGCCATGGTCCTGAGCCACCGCAGCGTGAAGCAGCGCCGGTCGCAGTTCCCCCGCGATCAGGACGTCCTCTACCTGCCGCCCGCCGAGCACCTCGGACCAATGAGCTTCGGCTATCGCGAGGCGCTCGGCGATCTGATCTGGATCCGCACGGTCATCTTCGCTGGCGACCGCGTCGGCGCGACCAACTACAAGTGGATCATGGAGTACCTCGAGGCGATCTACTCCTTGTCGCCCCAGTTCCGCCGCCCCTACGCCTGGGGCGGCGTCGCGTTCATCTACAGCGGAGAGGACATCGACCGCGCGATGGTCGATCGGGCGCTCGCGCTCTACGAGCGCGGCCTCGCCCACTTCCCCGAGGACCACGAGCTGCTGTTCGCCGCGGGCATGCTCCTGACCCGCGACGTCCAGACCGTGCCCGGCTACAGCGAAGACGAGCGCGCCGCCGCCATGACCGAGGGCGCGGCCCTGATCCGCAAGGCCGCGGCCTTCGGCGCCCCCCCGCTCGTCCGCGAGCTCGCGGTCACCCTCGTCAGCGAAGGCGGCGCAGATCAGCTCGCGATCCAATTCCTCGAGAGCCAGCTGCTTCAAGCCGAAGATCCCGACCACCGCCGCCTGCTCAAGCAAAAGCTCGAGGCCGCGATCGGCGAGACCGGCTTCGAGTCCCTCGAGCAACTACGCCAGGAGTTCGAGGCCGAACGCGAAGCCGAGCGGCCCTACCTGCCCCCCGACCTCTACATCCTCATCCGCGATCCTTCTTGACCCCCCCAGGCTCGAGCCCCCCAGGCTCGAGCCCCCAAGGGGGGCTTGTCGATCCCCCGCGGCCGCTTGCGGCCGCGGAGCACCCCCCACAACCTAGCGAGCGGGGGAGCGAAGCGAGTCCGCGACCGGCCGCACAGCGGCCGTGCGTGGCAAAGACTACTTGCTGCCCTTGAGGAGCTTGGACTCCTTGTCGGCGACGGAGACCTTCTGCGTGTCGGTCTTGCCGTCGTCCCACTTCCACTTGACCGTGTGGGACCCGGCCGAGACCTTGACGAACACGGGGGCGCGGCCCTTCTTCTTGCCGTCGACGTAGACGGTCGCGGGCGGGTTGCCGGGCGCGACGCCGATCTTCAGCTCCGAGTTCTTGGGCTTGCTCGGCCTCTTTTTGGTCGTCTTCTTGGTCGGCTTGCTGGCCGGCGGGGTCTCGACGGCGGCGGCCTTGGCGACGAGCGCGAGCGTGACCTCCTGGGTCGGGTCGCCCGTGAACACGATCGGCGCCTTGGCGTCCTCGAAGCCCTCGGCGACGCCCTCGAGGGCGTACTCGACGCCCGGCTCGCGCTGGAGCTTGTACTCGTGGCTGGCGGCGCCCTTGCCGACCTCGGCAGGGGTCGCGCCTCCGACCAACGTGACGCTCGCGGCGACCGGCGTGACCTTGATCGTCAAGGTCACGTCGCGGGCGTGGAGCTTGATCGGCAGCGGCATGGTCTCACCCTCGCTGAGGGTCACCTCTTGCGTGTACGGCAAGAACCCCTCGCCCTGGCTGACCTCGATCTTGTGCGGACCGGCCGACAACCCGCTGATGTCGCGCTTGGCTTCGCCCGGGTAGTCCTTGCCGTCGATCTTCACCGTGGCGTCCGCGGGCGTGACCTCGAGGGTGAAGCCTGCGACCGCCGCCGTCGGCTCCGCCTCTTCTTTGGCGTCGGCTTGCTCTTCCTCTTTGTCGTCGCCCCCGAGCCCCGGCCCGATCACGAAGAACGCGACCACGCCGAGGATCGCGATGACCCCGCCGAGGATTCCGATGATCAGCCCGATGTTGCTCTTGGACTCGGGCTCTGACGCCGGCGCCATGGCGGGCGGCGGGGCTTGCTGCTGCTGCTGCTGGTAGGCCTGCTGCTGCTGCTGCTGCTGATAGGCCTGCTGCTGAGACTGCTGAGCCTGCTGCTGCTGGTAGCCCTGCTGCTGCTGCTGCTGTTGACCGTAGGGTTGAGCGTGCTGGTGCGCGAGGGGCTGGCCCACGGGACCACCGGGGCCCGGACGGCCGAGCGGCGCCCCACCCGGCTGACCACCCGGCACGGGCAGACCACCCGACGACCCGCCAGGTGGCGGGAGCCCCGGACCGGACGGGGCCGGACGCCCCCCAGGACCGGGGAGGCCGCCAGGGCGCCCGCCGGGGCCCGGGAGGCCGCCACCTCGTGCTGCCGCTCCACCTCCGACGGGACCGCTCGGCGGCGGCATCGTGGCTTGAACGCTGACGGGGCCGGCCGCGCCACCGGGCGGCGGCATGGTCCGGTTGACCCCCGACGACGCAGGCGCGAAGGCCTCGTCTTCTTGGCCCTCGAACAGCTTGGTCTCGAGCTCGTCGTCATCCCAATCGAAGTCGGCGCCCCCGCGCCCCTTTCCGCGGGGCGGGAGCTTCTTCTTGCCCATGCCGGGGATGTCCGGCTTGGAGTTGGTCATGACCATCGTCTTGGCCCGCGCGCGCCCGGGCTTGGGCGGGCTGCGCTTGGCCGGCGCCGCCGCGGGGGCCGCCTGACCGGCCGACGGGAGCGAGGGGTGCGCCTCGGTTGCGATCGCGGACTGCCGGCCTGGTTTGGGTGGCGGCGGTCGGCGTGCGGGTGGAGGAGCCGGAGGCTTCTTGGCGCCGCCGGGCGGCGGAGGCGGACGACTTCCGGGGTTCACCATGGTCCTCTTGGGGCTGGCCTTGCTCGGCGGCGGCGGGGCCGGCGGAACTTGGCGTGCCTTCTCCTTCTCCGCCTCGATGTCGCTGGCGAAGTGCTCTTGCATCCACTCCGCGAGGTTCTTGCGGCTGTAGAACAGGCCCTCCTCGAACATGAACGCCTGGAGGGCGTCGTGGAGCTCGGACGCGGACTGGTAGCGCTCGTTGAGGTCGGCCGCGAGCGAGCGCATGACGATCTGCTCGAGCTTGTTCGGGACCGCCGGGTTGATGCGGCTGGGCGGATCGACGTTGACCGTGCGGACCTTCTCGAGCGTGGCGAAGTCCGTCTCGGCCTGGAACAGGCGCTGGTTGCAGAGCACCTCCCACAAGACGGCGCCGAGCGAGAACACGTCGCTGCGCCGGTCGATGGTCGCGCCGCGGACCTGCTCGGGCGACATGTAGCCGAACTTGCCCTTGAGGATGCCGGCTTGGGTCTGCGACGCCCGGCCCGCCGCCTTGGCGACGCCAAAGTCGATGAGCTTGACCTCGCCCTCGTAGGACACGAGCACGTTGGGCGGCGAGACGTCGCGATGGATCAAGCCGAGCGGGCGCCCGTGGCGATCTTTTTTGTTGTGGGCGTACTCGAGACCCTCGCAGACCTGCATGATGATGTAGCAAGCCTGGGCCAGCGGCATCGGCCGCTTGATCTGGCGGCTGTGCTCGAAGATCGACCTCAGATCCCTGCCAGGCACGTACTCGAGCACGATGTAGAAGGTCTCGCCTTCGGACTTGAGCTCATAGATCTGAGCGATGTTCGAGTGCTGAAGCTGCGCCGCAATGCGCGCCTCATCCTTGAACATCGTGATGAACTCTTCGTCCTCGGCGACGTGCGGGAGGATTCGCTTGATCGCTACGACCTTTTCGAAGCCCTCGACACCACGTGATACGGCTTTGTAGACCTCGGCCATCCCACCCAAAGCGATGCGACCGAGGATCTGGTATTGGGCGAGTTTTTTGGGCAGGTCCAACAAGGAATGCTCCAGCGGAGGGCGCGCCCTAGTGCACGCCATGGAGGCCCGATCACACCCGTGACAGCCACGAAAGTCAATGCTTTCAACAATTTGGGCCCTCGAGGCGGGGGGCGGCCTCCGCGAAGCTGCTCCTCTGCGCAGGTAAAACGCGATGCCCGCGAGGCTCGTGAGCCATACGCGTCATCTCAAAGCGGTGCTATCGTCTCCGCGCAGGGCCAATTCACGGCAAGGATATGAGCAGCTCCGACGAGATCGACCTCGACCCCAAGGTGCCCGGCGCGGCCGCTGTGGGCGGTCCCAGTGCCGCGAACCCCGTTGGGGCGACCCACGGAGTCGAGGCCCCGGCTTCGACCCAAGCTAGCGCCGAGATCGCAGAGGCCCTCGCCAGCGGCCGCATTGACGCGCTCGCCGCCCAGGAGCTGCTCATCGATCAAGTGCTCGCGGAGCAGCTCCCCGCCGACCTGCCGCCCGCGCAGCTCGAGCGACTCCGCGCTGAGCTCGCCGCGCTGCTCAGCGAAGATCCAAACCTCGCTAGCCTCTTGAGCCCCGTCTAGCAGCCCGGGGTGCTAGCAGCCCGGGGCTTTTGAAAGGCCCCTTGAAGACTGGACGAGAAGGCCTGAGTCGAGCGCGCAGCGCTCGATTCAGGTTTAGAGCGAGTCAGCCGAGTAGACGGCGGACCTGCGGCGACACGAAGTGCTCTTCGGTGTCGAAGCGACGCAGCGCGTCGGCCACGACCTGGAGGCGCTCGGGCGGCTTGAGCCGGCGATCCATGATGATGCGGTAGCGACCGCGCACTCGACACAGACCGCCGACCCCCTGGACCATCCCGGCCATGGGCTCGTAGCTGACGTCGACGTCGAGATCGGTAGCAAGGCGCTCGAGCTCCGATAGCTGGTCTTGGGCGTTCATCGATTTCCTCGTTGCGTCGGCATCGGAGCTTGCCCCAAACCGACGATCGAGCCAAGGCTCCAATTGCCCCTCAGGGGTCAGCTGGACCCGAAAAAACGACGCTCAGAGCGAGCGCCGAGATCGCCGAGGCACGATCTCACCGTGCTCGCGTCACGGGTCCCCAGCAGGATCGATCCCAGGGTCGATCCCAGGGTCGATCCCAGGGTCGAGGGCGGGATCTCGGCCAGCCTCGCTCGCGATCGGGAGCGTGAAGTGGAAGGTCGTCCCGACGCCGACGATGCTCTCGGCCCAGGCCTCGCCGCCGTGGGCCTCGATCAGCTTGCGGACGATCGACAGCCCGAGCCCGGCGCCGCCGTGCTGGCGCGTGGAGCTCGAGTCGACCTGATAGAAGGCGTCGAAGATGCGTGAGAGCTGATCTTCGGGGATGCCGATCCCGGTGTCGCTGACCGAAACCCGCAGCGCGTCGGGGACCTCCTCGCCGAAGAAGTCCTCCTCGAAGGGGCGACGGATCGGCGCGAGCTCGGCCCGCACGGTCACGTGGCCGTCGGGGCGGTTGAACTTGATCGCGTTGGAGACCAGGTTGATCAAGACCTGCTGGATCTTGTCGGCGTCGACGACGACGTTGGGGATGTCCGCGTCGAGCTCCTCGATGAGGTGGACGGACGCGCGCTCGGCCGGGATCGTCGCCGCCGAGAACGCCCGCGCGACGATGTCGCCGAGCGACGCGTGCGCGAGGGCCAGGCGCATCGTCCCGACCTCCATCTTCGACATCTCGAGCACCTGGGTGATCAGGCGCAGGAGCTCTTCGCCGCGCTCGAGGATCGTGTTGGCGTACTCGGTCTGCTCTTCGTTGAGCGGGCCAGCGATGCCCTTGGCGAGCATCTCCGAGAACCCGATGATGCTCGTCAGCGGCGTCCGCAGCTCGTGGCTGACGGTGGCCAGGAAGTTGCTCTTGAGCTGATCGACCTCGCGCAGGTGGGCGACGGCGCGCTCGAGCTCGGCGTTGCGTTGTTGGAGCGCGCGGTGGTTGCTCTCGCTGGCCGCGAGGTGCATCTCCGAGGTCACCCAGGTCGCAAAGCCGGCCTGGAGCACGGCCCCGAGCACGCCCGCGAGCGCGTCGGCCATCGTCGAGAGCCTCACGCAGTCGGCGCTCGCGGCGGGCATCGAGACCACGAAGCTGCCGACCCGATCCGCGCCCGCGAAGCACGGGCGAACGACGAACTGGTGCTCGTCGAGGCCGAAGTCTCGGTCACCGCCGCGGCGCATCGCCGCCAGCGCCTCGGGCGGGAGCTGCTCCCAGTGCCGCATCGGGCCCCCGCCGACCTCGACGAAGAGCACGCCTTCATGATCGAACACGGCCATGCCGTCGATCTCGCCGAGGACACCGCGCGAGAAGGGCGTCAGGGTGCGGGACAGATCATCGCGGCGCAGCAGTCGCTCGAGCGGTGGTCGACGATCCGGTGCGCCGATACTCTCGACCGTGGCTTCACCGACGCCGCTCACGGCGAAGGCTCCTCCGCCGCTGCCCGGTTGGGGTCGAAGAGCTCGCCGATCCGGGCCATGAAGTCCTGCTGGTTGACCCCGAAGCGCTCGGCGAAATTAAACTTGAGGTCGAGCTTCTCCCAGGTGAGGCAGGCGAGGCCCTTGAAGGTCTCCGGCACCCCGAGGCCCTCGATCGCCACGGCCGAGAACACCGGCTCCTTGCCCTTGGTAGCGATCCGTTTGACCTCGGCGTCGCTGCGGATCCCGGGCAGATCACGCTTGTTGAACTGGATGACCAGCGCGATGTCGTTGAAGTCGAGGCCGTTGTCGCGCAGGTTCTGCTTGAGGTTGGCGAAGGACTCGTTGTTGCTGCGGGTCTGGGCCACGCGCGAGTCGGCGATGAACGCGACCCCGTCCGCGCCCTGGAGCACGATCTTGCGGGTCGCGTTGTGGATGACCTGGCCCGGGACCGTAAACAGCTTGAGACGGATCTTGAAGCCGCCGGTCGTCTCGAACTCGAGCGGGAGCAGATCGAAAAACAGCGTCCGATCGTCGCGCGTGTCGAGGGTGATCAGCTCACCGCCGATGTGGCCGTGCATCGCGGCGTGCAGCTGCTGGAGGTTGGTGGTCTTGCCGCTGAGCGCGGGTCCGTAATAGACCAGCTTGAGCGTCACTTCTCGATGCTGAATGTCGATGTAGACCATGAACGAGGGGCGACCTTCACGTGGTCGTCGAGAGTTTATCGTGTCGTGGGCTGATTCGTCGAAATTGCGCGGCGAAACCCTGCGGCTCGCTGTTCAAGAGTTCAGACGAGGTCGCCTGTGGTCGCGGGCCACCGCGCGAGGCGAACGCTGCGGGATTCACGCCCCTCCCCCACCGCGAACTCCAGTCCGGAGTTTGCGGCGGTGGCTGACCCCGCTCCGAGCCGCTGGGCGCCGACCTGCTCAGTTCTTGTGCTTTCGACCGTCGTGAGCAGCGAGCGCGGCGAGCAGCTCGCGATGGCCTGGAAGCACGGGCTCACGCTGCATCGCGCGGTCGAGCTCGAGCAAGAGCTCTTTGGTGCGGGTGCCGTCGAGCTGCTTGGGGGTCTCGATCTGAAGCTCGACGTACTGATCCCCGCGACCGCCCCGGCTGTCGGGGACCCCCTTGCCACGCAGGCGCAGCTTGGCGCCGCTCTGAACCCCGGCCGGAACCTCCATGTCGACCCAGCCATCGATCGTGGGCACGGGGATCTTGCCGCCGAGGGCCGCGCGCGTGAACGGCAGCGGGAGCTTGGTGACCAAATTCTGGCCGTCGCGTTCGAGCCACTGATGGGGTTTGACGTTGACGGTGATGCGCAGGTCACCCGGCTCCCCGCCGAAGCGCCCCGGCTCTCCCTGACCGCGGAGGACCTTCTCGGTCCCGGCGGTGGTCCCGGGCGGCAGGCGGACGTCGAACACACGCTGGCTCCGGATGATCCCGCGGCCGCGACACGCGGCGCAGGGATCTTGTTGGATCATCCCGAGCCCGTCACAGCGTCCGCACTTGCTCCGCCGACTGAACAGCCCGCCGGTCTTGACCTCGCCGCTGCCCGCACAGTTGGGGCACTCGACGGCCTCGCGCCCTCCGGGCTCGGTCCCGCTGCCCTCGCAGACCTCGCACGCCCCCCTGCCCTCGAAGCTGATCGTGTGGCTCGAGCCGAGGACCGCGTCCGCGAGGGTCACCGTCAGGGTGTAGCGGATGTCTCGGCCCTTGCGCCGCTTGTGACGGCGGTTGCCGAACACGTCGCCGAACATGTTGCCGAAGATCTCGCGGGCGGTGGCCACGGTCGGAGGCTTGGTGAGATCGAGGCCCTGAGGCAGCAAGCGCGAGCTGTCGTAGCGCGCGCGCTTGAGCGGATCGCTGAGCACCTCGTAGGCCTCGGAGGCCTCGCGGAAGCGCTCGTGGGCCTCGTCGTCGTCGGGGAAGCGGTCGGGGTGGCTCTCGAGCGCGACGCGACGATAGGCCCGCTTGATCTCGGACTCGTCGGCGCTGCGAGCGACGCCTAGGATCGCGTAGTAATCGGGCCGCGCCATGACACTGATCCAGATCGGGCGAAGAGAGCGAGGAGCCTCAGTCCTCGTCGGCGTCCGAGGCCTCGGCGTCGGAGAGCATGGCCTCGTAGATCTGGTGGGACGAAGTCTCGAGCGCGCTGAGCCCGTCACGGATCGCCATGGAGTCGACCTCGGAGGCCTCGAGGGCGGTCCGGAGCTGGTGGAGATCGCTCTCGATGTCGCCGCGATCGCTGGGGGAGAGTGACCCGCCGAAGGCCTCGAGCGAGCGCGCGCAGGTGTAGATCAGGGTCTCGGCCCGGTTGCGCAGCTCGGCGAGCTCGCGCCGCGCGGCGTCCTCGGACTTCTTGGTCTCGGCCTCCTCGGCGAGCTCCTCGAGCTGCTCTTGGCTCAGGCCCGAGGTCGGCTGCACGGTCATGCTCGCCGACTGGCCGGTGCCGAGGTCCTGGGCCGAGACCGCGAGGATGCCGTCGGCGTTGATGTCGAAGCTGACGCGGATCTGGGGGACGCCGCGGGGAGCCGGCGGGATGTCGGTGAGCTGGAGGCGGGCGAGGCTCTTGTTGTCCTCGGCCATCTCGCGCAGACCCTGGAGCACGTGGACGGGGACGACCGGCTGGTTGTCGACGCTGGTGCTGAAGATCTCGGACTTGCGCGTGGGGATGGTGGTGCCCTTGGGGATCAGCGAGGTGAACACGCCGCCCGCTGTCTCGACGCCGATGTTGAGGGGCGCGACGTCGAGCAGGACCACGCCCTTGACCTCGCCCTCGAGGATCCCGCCTTGGATCGCCGCGCCGCAGGCGACGACCTCGTCGGGGTTGACGCCGGTGCTGGGCTCGGTCCCGAAGAACTCCCCGACGAGGGTGGCGACGAGCGGCATGCGGGTCTGACCGCCGACGAGCAGGAGCTCGTCGATGCCGCTGGCGTCGAGCTCGGCGTCGTCGAGCGCCGACTTGCACGGGCCGAGGGTGCGCTCGATCAGCGCGCGCGTGAGCTCCTCGAGCTTGCGCCGGCTGAGCGTGAGCTCGAGGTGCACGGGCTGGCCGCTGACCGCGGCGATGAAGGGCAGGTTGATCTCGGTGTCGAGGGACCACGAGAGCTCGTGCTTGGCCTTCTCGGCCGCCTCTTTGAGGCGCTGCTTGGCGAGCTTGTCGTCGCGGAGCTCGACGCCGTGCTCGGCCTTGAAGTTGGCCGCGGCCCAGTCGACGATCGCGTTGTCGAAGTCCTCGCCGCCCAAGAAGGTGTCGCCGGAGGTCGAGAGGACCTCGAACGCGCCCTCGCGCAGCTCGAGGATCGAGATGTCGAAGGTCCCGCCGCCGAGGTCGTAGACCGCGACGGTGATGGTCTGGTCGCTGTCGCGGCCGACGCCGTAGGCCAAGGTCGCGGCCGTGGGCTCGTTGATGATGCGCTCGACCTCGAGGCCCGCGATCTTGCCGGCGTCTTTGGTCGCCTGGCGCTGGGCGTCGTCGAAGTAGGCCGGGACCGTGATCACGGCGCGGGTGACCTCTTCGCCGACGAAGTCCTCGGCGCACTCCTTGAGCATGCGCAAGACCGCGGCGCCGACCTCGCTCGGTGAGTAGCGCCGCCCCTCGACCGAGATCCACGCGTCGCCGTTGTCGGCGGCGACGATCTCATAAGGAAGGAAGCGCGCGAGCTCGCGGACCTCTGGGTCCTCGAACTTGCGCCCGATCAGGCGCTTGGCCGCGTAGATCGTGTTTGACGGGTTGGTGATCGCCTGGCGCTTGGCGATCTGACCGACGAGCTGCTCACCCTTGTCGCTGACGGCCACGACCGAGGGGGTCGTGCGCGCGCCCTCGGCGTTGGGCACGACCCGCGGCTCGCCCTCGTCGAGCACGGCGACGCAGGAGTTGGTGGTCCCCAGATCGATGCCGATGATTCGCTCGCCCATCCGTCGTCTCCACGTGGCTCGACACGCCGCGGCCCGGCGCTAGTTGGCCTCGCTCGTCTCTTCGCCCGAGGCCCCACCCGCAGCGGAGTCGGGGTTGGCGTCGGCGGGCTTCCCGGTCGACCCGGGCCCGGCGACGATGACCCGCGCCGGCCGCAGGAGCTTCTCGCCCCGCAGGTAGCCCTTCTCGTACTCCATGACCACGACACCCGGCGCGTGGTCCGGCGAGTCGGTCTGCTGGAGGGCGTCGTGGACGTTGGGGTCGAAGAGCTGGCCGATGCTCTCGATCGGCTTGATGTTGTGCTTGGCCAGCGCGCTGAAGAACTCCTGGCGGACCATCTCCAGGCCCTTGATGAGCGGGCTGAGCTGCTCGTCCGGCTCCGAGGGCGCCACGCTGAGGGCCCGCTCGAGGTTGTCGCCGACGGGCAGGAAGCTGCCGAGCAAGCCCTGGGTCGCGCGGTGAACGGCGTCGTCGATGTCCCGCTTGACCCGCTTCTTGTAGTTGTCGAGATCCGCGATCGCCCGCAGCCATTTGTCTTTGAGGGCTGCGGCCTCAGCCTGGGCTGCGGCGAGCTGCTCGCCGAGGTCGGGCGGGTCCTCGGCGTCGTCTGACTCGCTGCCGCGTACCTGGTCGACGGCCTGTTCGGCGGCGCGCAACACCTCGTCGATGTCTGCGCCGGCGTCCGAGTCTTCGGGGTCCTGATCTGGGCTCATTGGGCTCCGTGCGAGTGCGCTGCGATTCTTGGCGGTGGGCCCGACCGGGCGGTCGGGAGGGGTTCGACGATGTTCTCGGCCGACGAGCGCGACTCGGACGAGAACTAGCCGCGAGCGGCCATCGCTCGCGCCGCGTACTCTACCAGAGGAATCACGGCCTCGTAATCCATGCGCGGGCTGCCGAGCAGGGCCACGGCCCCGGTCGCCGGGGCCCCCGAGCCCGGGCTCGGCCAGCGCAGTCGACAGCCCACGAGCGTGAGCCCGCTCGCCCGCGCCCCACGCTCGCGCTCGGACACGGCGTGGACCAGCGGCAGCCCCGTGGCCCGGCCCGGCTCGCCGCTGCGCGAGCCCAGCTGCTGCAGCGCGAGGTCAACCCGGACGGACGCGCGCGGGTCGATGTCGGCCTCGGGCAACAGCTGGCACAGGATCTCTGCGAGGCGCTGGTAGTCCTCGAGCACCGCGAGCACCTCGGCGACAGGCTCGCCCTCGGTGTTGGGGTCGCCGGTCAGGAGCCGGCCGTGGCCGGCGACCTGCATCCACAGCGGATCGAAGGACGCCACGCACAAGAGCAGCCCGATGCGGAGGGCCTCGCCGACGAGGCGATCGACGCGCTGTTCCTGGGCGTCGAGCAAGCCCTGCAGCTGCTGGCGGGCCTGCTCGAGGCTGCGCCCGAGGGTCAGCTCGCGCAGCAGGTCCTGGAGCCGACGCAGCTCCCCCTCGCGCGCGAACAGATCGCGCTCGATGTCGACCGTGCGGACCGAGCTGGCCCCGTCTTCGAGGCCCATCATCACGAGCACGCGCCCGCTGTCCTCGGTCCCGGTCGTCAGCGGGACCAGCTCGAGGGCGCGGACGACCCCGGGCCGGGCCTCGCCGAGGAAGCCGATCGCCACGCAGCCCGCGATCTCCGAGAGCACGCGCGCGGTCGAACGCAGGCCCGAACCCAAACCTGAACCCAAACCTGAACCCAGCCCGGCGCGAGGATCCGCTCGCTCTCCGAGGCCGACGTCGACGAGGCGTTGGTGCTCGGGGCGCGCGTCCCCCCGTGGCAGCGCCTCGACATAGATCCGCCAGCCCTCGGCGGTCGGCACCCGGCCGCTGGCCGCGTGCGGCTTGTGGACCAAGCCGGCCCGCTCGAGCGCAGCGAGCTCGTTGCGGACCGTCGCCGACGACCACTCGAGCCCTGCGTTGCACAGGGCCGCCGACGCGACCGGGCGTCCCCCGACCACGTGCTGGCGACAGAGCACCATCAGGATGCGCCGCTGCCGCGGGCTGATCGCGTCTTCGGACACTCGGCCAATTCTTACGCGCGCACCTCCGCAGACGCAAAGCGGCCTCAGCGGGGCGCCAACAGATCGACCGCGATCGTGTCGTGCCACAGCCACCGGCCTGGGGCGACCCCCAGCTGCGCGCGCTCGGCCGACCAGCGCAGGTTGCCCAGCTCGACCTGGCGGGCGACGCGAGCGTCGAGCCAGGCGAGATCGACCCCAAAGCGGTCGAGGAAGCGCCCAACCTCGATGCCCTGCAGGCGCCGCAAGCCCAACCACAGACCCTCGGCCGCGGCCTGCGTGCCCTCGAGGCGCTCGTGCTCGGACGGCGCGTCCGGCTCGAGCCAGGCCGCGAGGCCGCGCGGGTTGACCCACCGCTCCACGACGCCCGATCCCGATCCCGATCCCGATCCTTCGCTGCGGCGATGGCGGACCGAGGCTGCCGAAGGCCCGAGGCCGATGACGTCGAGCCAGCGCCAGTACTTGCCGTTGTGGACGGCCTCGGCGCCCGGTCGGGCGTAGGACGCGACCTCGTAGTGAACGAAGCCGCGGTCGACGAGCTCGCGCTCGGCCCAACACAGGAGCTCGGCCTGGGCGTCGTCGTCGGGCAGCACGCGCAGGCCACGGCGAACCAGCTTGGGCCACGGCGTGTCCGGCTCGATCGTCAGCCCGTAGATCGACAGGTGCTCGACGCCGGCGTCGGTCAGCTCGGCGAGCTCGCGCCCGAGCTGCGCGGAGGTCTGGCCCGGCCAGCCGACGATGAGGTCGGCGCTGGTCCGCAGCCCATGCGTGACGCACGCAGCGACGCTCGCCAGCGCGTCCGCGCGCTCGTGCCCACGACCGAGCTGGCGCAGGCCCGCGGGGCTCAGGCTCTGAACGCCGACGGAGACCCGGTCGACCCCGAGCTCGACCAGCGCGTCGAGCCGCGCGGGCGAGGCGTGCTCGGGGTTGAGCTCGACGGTCAGCTCGCGCAGCTCGCCGGGCTCGACGCCGAGCGCGTCGCCGAGCCAGCCGAGCAGCGCGCGCATCCGCCCGATCGGGATCGCGCTCGGGGTCCCGCCACCAATATAGAGGGTGTCGAAGACGGAGCCCGCGAGCTCGGCCGCGCGCCGCCCGAGCTCGCGCTCGAGGCCCGCGAGCCAGGCGTCGACCCGGCCCTCGAACCCGGGCCCGCGCCCGACCTCGAAGTCGAAGTCGCAGTAGGGGCAGGCGCGATCACAAAAAGGGACGTGGACGTAGAGCCCCGCCCGATCGTCGCCCGGTCCCACGCTCACACGATCAGCTCGCCGAGCCGATCGCTGCTCGGGAGCTCGCCCCACAGCTCGACCTGATCTGCGTGATTGGTGTTGCCCGAGCGGGCCGCGACGCCCCGCCACCACCAACCCGGCAGCGTGTCCATGTCGATGCCGCGGTCGGCGAGCAGCGAGGACTGCTCCTCGAGGCTCTCGACCATCGACGCGTGGAAGGGCTCGCCGCGCCCGCGCATTTGGGCGCCGAGGCGCTTGGCCGTACGCAGCGGGGTCTGCTCTTCGTGGTTGTCGACGGCGCTGCGGATCGCCTTGCGGACCACGCCCATGTCGGGGAACTCGTAGACCTGCCCGCTGACCGGCAGCGTCTCGCCGCTGATCAGCGCCATGCGTGAGGCCCAGCTGGAGATCAAATGATCGTGGACCTCGAGCGACTGTCCGAGTTCCTGGACCGACTCGCGTCGGAGCACGGCGATGGTCTCGTCGGGGTTGGCGTAGACGAAGGACACGCTCGGCGACCGGATCAGACCGAGGCCCGCGCGGACCATCATGGTTGCGAGCTCCGGATCGAGGATGTCCTGCTCGGTTGCCCGGCTGGCGATGATCTGCTCGAGGGCTTCGGTGTCCGCGGCGATCCGCACGACGAGCGAGAAGCCGTCCATCGGAACGTGATCGCCGAACACCTGAAATGCCGAAAACGCGTTCCAGGACGACTGCGGGAGCATGGACCGCGAAGGTACCGTGCCGCTCACTTCGCGGTCAAAATGGTGTAGCCGAAATAGAACAGCGCGCCGAAGATCACGACCACGGCGATCCACACGAGGGGGTTACTGCGCCGGGTCTGCTCGGACACGACCCCCTGACCAAATGAACCGGTGACCCCAGCCTCGAGCGCGCTGGTCGAAACCGTGTGGCGGGGCCCAGTCCGCGATCCCGTCCTCAAACTGGTCCTCGAGCCCGTCCGGGAGGCGACGCGCGGGCCCGAGCGCGAGGCCGAGCTGGACCGCGCGGACCGCGGAGGCCGCGCGCTCTTGGCCTGGCCTGACCCGGCCCCGACAGACGGCACCGAGCCGGACCCGGCCCGGGCGTCGGCCGCCGCGCGCCTCGCCGAGGAGTCCTCGCGCTTGCGCACGCCGGACTCGTCAGCCTGGTCCTTCTTCATGGTCGCGACCAGCTCCTCGAGGTTGCCGATCGTCATCGAGCGGCGGGCCTTCTTGGGCTTGGCGCTGCCCTCGTCGCCGGCGTCGAGGCTCTTGGCCCAGTCGGGCTGCTCGTCGTGGGGGGCCTCGCCGATCTGATCGAACTGGTCGAAGTCGAGCGCCTCGTCCTCGAGGTCGTCGTACTGGTCGTCGTAGTTGACCTCGGCGGGCGCGCCCTCGCCGAACATCTCGTTCATGAAGGCGCTGATGCGCCGCGGCGTCGCGGCGAGCCCGTACTCCTGCATGAAGCTGTCGAGCTCGCGGTACATGTGATCGCAGTTTTGGTAGCGATCGTTGGCGTCGACCTCGAGCGCCCGCATGATGATGGCCTCGAGCTCGGGCGGGAACTCGGGATCGACGAAGGTCGGGGCCGGGACGTCACCCGACAAGATCCGCTCGCGGACCTCGGCTGGCTTGCCGCGAAACAGGCGGCGGCCGACGCACATCTCGTAGAGGATGACGCCGATCGCGAAGATGTCGGCGCGGCCGTCGAGGGCCCCGCCGTAGACCTGCTCCGGGGCCATGTACGACAGCTTGCCGGCGAATTGCCCGGGGCCCTTGGACACGGCCGTGGCCCGGGTCGCGGCGATGCCGAAGTCGACGATCTTGCACAGGCCGTCGTAGCCGACGTGGATGTTGGTCGGGTTGATGTCGCGGTGGACGAGCCCGAGCGGCTCGCCGTTCTCGTCGGTCCGGGCGTGGGCGTAGTGGAGGCCCTCGAGCGCCTGCATGATGATGCCGATCGCCAGATCCATCGGGATCATGTGACCGGTCGTGATCGCGCGGCGCAGGACGGCGACGAGCTCCTCGCCGACGAGCAGCTCCATCGCGATGAAGTACTCGCCGTGGAGCTCGCCGAGGTCGTAGGTGTGGACGACGTTGTTGTGGGTCAACGTGGCCGCGACGCGGGCCTCGTCGAGGAACATCTGCACGATCTCGGGTCGCTCGACGAACTCCTCGCGCAGGCGCTTGACGACCAGCTCTTTGGCGAAGCCCTCGATACCCGTGTACTGGGCCCGGTAGACCTCGGCCATGCCGCCGGTCGCGATGTGCTCGACGAGCAGATACTTGTCGCCGAAGGGCGTGGGCTCGATGTTGCTCAAGACGCCGACAGAGTAGACGATCCACGGATTGGGCGACAAGGGCACGCGCGAGGTCGATCTCGCCGATGCCAGCTCGGCGTCGCGCGCGAGGCTGCGCCCAGCCGGCCTCGCGTTGTGGCGACACGCGGCGTTCTGAGCGGCCCTGGGCCGTGGGCCACCCCAGGATCCCCACGCTGGGTTTCGAATTGCTAGATTCGAGCTGCGACTCGGAGACAGCTCGATGACAACCAGGCCACGCGACCCTTCACCCCGCCCGACGCGGACGCCACGCTCCCTCGCCGCCGCGCTCGGGCTCCTGCTCGGGCTCGGCCTCGCGTCGGGGTGCTCGTCGAAAGAGCTGCCAGATCCCAACCTCGATGGCGGCGACGACAGCGGGACCAGCGACGACACGGACCCGGGCACGGAGTCGGCCGATCAAGGGATCGACAGCGGCGATGGCGACACCGACACCGGGTCCAACGACACCGGCTTCGTGCCGATGACCGACGGCATCTCGACCAACACCTGCGACCCGGCCGAGCAGGACTGCCCCGCGGGTGAAAAGTGCACGGGCTACGTGGTCCAGCCGGGCTACTGCTGCGTCGACGCCAACAAGTGCGTGTCGGTGATCGGCAGCGGCCAGCTCGGCGATCCCTGCGTGCGGACCGAGGACAACGACGACTGCGATCTCGGCTTGTTTTGCATGACCGTGAGCTCGGGCTCGACCGGCGACGGCGTGTGCCTGGCCTTTTGCGACGTCGGGACCCAAGACTGCGCCGACGACGGCCTGCCCGACGCCAACTGCATCGCGTTCAATGACGGGACCTTGCCGCTGTGCCAGGACAGCTGCGACCCGATCACCCAGGACTGCGACGGCAGCCTCGGATGCTACGGCGTCGGCGCCCAGGGCTTCGTGTGCTCGGTCCCGGGCTACGAGGACGGCCTCGGCAACGCGGGTGATTCGTGTTACACGATCCAAAGCTGCAAGCCGGGCCTGGGCTGCACCGCGGCCGAAGTGCTGCAAGACTGCGGGGGCTCGCGCTGTTGCACGCCCTACTGCGACCTGAGTGAGCCCGACCCCTGCGAGGCCCCCGAGCAGTGCACGGCCTACTACGAACTCGGCACCGCCCCGCCCGGCTACGAGAACGTCGGGATCTGCGCGCTGCCAGCCTGAGCTCGCCGAGCAAGTTGGCGAGCAAGTTGGCGAGTAGGGTCGGAGCTCGCCACGCGCTCCTCGTGCTCGCGCTCGCGCTCGCTGGCTGCCCGCGCCCCGCCTCCCCGCCTGGAGAGGACGGCCAGCCCAGCGCCGAGGCGGGCGGCGAGAGCGGGGGCAAGGGATCCGCCGAGGGATCGCGCGCCAGCGACAACGGGCCCGACAGTAGCGATCCCTTCGCCGGCCTCGAGCCCCTGCGCCCGCACCCGTGGGCCGGGTGGCCGGTCGAGAACGTCGACATCGAGGGCTACGACGGCTGGCGCATCAGCCCGGTCACCGGCGGCTTCGAGCGGGATCGGGGCCTGGTGTTCAACACCGATCCGGGCGCCTTCGTGCTCGCGATCGCCGACGCCCAGGTCGTCGAGATCGGCCGCAACGACCAGGATCAGCTCGAGCTGACCCTCGACCACGGTCAGGGGATCGAGAGCCACCTCGGACCCCTGTCGGACGCGTTGGTCCACGCCGGGCTCCCGGTCACGCGCGGGGCCGTGGTCGGCCTCGCCGCCGGCAGGTCCCTGCGCCTGCGGGTGAGCGTGGACGGCCTCGACATCGATCCGCTCCTGGCCCTGCGCCAGCCGCTGCACCGCTGGCCTGCCCTCCTGCGCGTGCTGCCGACGCCGCCCCCCGAGTGAGGAAAGTCGGATCGTCGATCTCTGCGGACCGATCCCGATCCGATCTCATCAGCGCCACCGCAACATCCGGCTGATCGGCGTGCGCTTGCCGGCTCGGAGGTAGCGCAGCCGGGCGCGCCGGAGATCCTGCAGCGCCGGCCACGGCTGCGGCTCGAAGCGGCGGGCCTCGAGCTCCTCGAGGGTCTCGAGCAGCTCGAGGGGGTAGTCGATCGGCGCGCGGGCGACGTGGAAGGCCCCGGCCGCGTCGGGCACCAGACGCAGCTCCCACAGCGCGCTCGGCCCCTCGTCATCGACGCGCCCGAAGGGGCCGACGGTGTCGAACAGACGCGCGACCACGCCCGAGATCCGGTCCCGGACCCAGGTCGGCTCGCCGGGGTAGACCTCGAACAACCCGACGATCGAGCGGGCCGCGGCCGCGCGCAGGGGGACCTGCTCGTGCCCACGCAGCGCCCGCCAGGCCCAGGTGTCGCCGGGCGCCGCGTCGGGAGTGGCGGGGACGTCGCACAGCGCCCAGTCCATGCGCGCGACCTGAAGCAGCGCGAAGTCCGGATCATCCGGCACGAGGCCGCCGATCTGCTCGTCGAAGCGCGCGAGCAAGGGCGCGACCCGGGCCCGCCCGGCGGCGCCGGAGAAGGCCTCGGCCGCGAGCGCATCGAGGGCCTCACCCGCGGGCGTGATCCGCTCGACCGCGACCCGCGCCTGGACCGTCTCGCGCGCGGGCGGCTCGTCGTCCTCGCCACGCCCGCGCGGACCCGACGGCCGCGGCGCGACCGGCCGCCGCCGCCCGAACGCTCGCCAGAGACCCGCGGCCATGCCCCAGAGTACCTGTCAGCGTGCGGCGTGGTCGCGGACCTTGGCTGCGAAGCGCTCGAACAGGCGGTCGGAGTCGTTGGGGCCGGGCGCGGCCTCGGGGTGATACTGGACCCCGGACACGGGCCGGCCGTCGAGCTCGAGCCCGGCCACGGTCCGATCGAACAAGTTGAGGTGGGTCAGGGTCGCGCCCGCGCCGAGGCTGTCGATGTCGACGGCGAAGCCGTGATTTTGCGAGGTGATCGCTATTGAACGGTCGCGCTCGTCGCGGACCGGGTGGTTGCCGCCGTGGTGGCCGAACTTGAGCTTGTAGGTCTGCCCGCCGAGCGCGAGGCACAAGAGCTGGTGCCCGAGGCAGATGCCGAAGATCGGCAGGCGCTCGCTCGCGTCCACGAGCTCGCGCAGGGCCGCGATCACGTGCTCGAGCGCGGCCGGATCGCCGGGCCCGTTCGACAGCAGGACCCCGTCGGGCCGGGCCGCGAGGACCTCGGCGACCGGCGTCGAGGCCGGGACCACGGTCGTCTCGATCCCCTGATCGCGAAGCTTGCGCAGGATGTTGCGCTTGATCCCGAAGTCGTAGGCGATCACGCGCGCGGCCACGGGCGGGGTCGCGCGCGCACCCCAGCTCGGCGTGTCCCAGGTGTAGCGCGCTGGGGTCGTGACCGCGTCGACGAGGTTGCGACCGAGCATCGGCGGGGCCGCGGCCGCGCGGGCGCGCAGGGCCTCGACGTCGTCGGTCTCGCTGCTGAGCGCGGCCATCATCGCCCCCTGCTCGCGCAGGTGCCGGGTCAGCGCGCGGGTGTCGATCTCGGCGATCCCGACCACGCCCCGGCCCGCGAGCCAGTCGTGGAGGCTGGCGGTCGAGCGATGGTTGGACACGACCGGCGACAGCGAGCGGATGACCAGGCCCTCCGCGGCCGGCTTGTCCGACTCCTCGTCGTCGGGGTTGGTCCCGACGTTGCCGATCTCGACCGCGGTCAGGCACACGATCTGCCCGGCATAAGAAGGATCGCTGACGATCTCCTGGTAGCCGTAGAGCGAGGTGTTGAACACCAGCTCACCGATCGCCGTGCCCCGGGCGCCGAAGCTGCGCCCGCGAAACACCCGGCCGTCGGCCAGGACCAGCAAGCCTGATCCGTGGTAGCGCGGGTCTTGGTGGTTGTCAGCCCGACTCACGGCGGCCCGCATATCACGTTCGCCTCAGACCAGCTACCATGGCCCATGGTGGCGACGAGCCGACCAAAGGCCTCGATCTTGTTGATCGGCAACGAGCTGCTCTCGGGCAAGATCCGCGACGAGAACGGCTGGTACCTGACCCAGGTCTGCCGGCGCCGCGGCATCGAGGTGCGCGAGATCGCGGTCGTGCCCGACGAGATCGACACGATCGGCGCCGCGCTCTTGCGCCTGCTGCAGGAGGTCCCGCTGGTGTTCACCTCCGGCGGCGTCGGCCCCACCCACGACGATCTCACGATCGAGGCGATCGCGCGGGCCACGAAGCGCCCGATCGTCCGCGACGCCCAGATGGAGGCGATCTTGCGCGAGCACTACGCCGGCCGCTCGACCGAGACCGCGCTGCGCATGGCCGACGTGCCCGAGGGGACCAAGCTGCGCGCGCTGCCCGGCTGGCCGGTCATGCGCCTCGACCTCGAGCCCGGCGAGCAGTTCGAGCCGCACCCGCCGCTGGCCCACGCCGCCCGCCTCTACATCCTGCCGGGGATCCCTGCCCTGCTCCGGTCGAAGATCGAGACCCTCGAGGGCCTCGACGGCGAGCTCCCCGACGTCCGCGACTGGGCCCTGGTCACCCTCCACACCCGCCTCGAAGAGAGCCGCCTCGCGCCCTTCCTCGACTCGGTCGTCGCCGCGTTCACGGACGTGGAGATCGGCTCCTATCCGCGCTGGGATGCCGACGAGAGCGGGCGCCTCCGGGTCCGGGTCAAGGTCACCTTCGAGTCGGGCGACCCCGAGCGAGCCGAGGCGGCCCGCGTGACCCTGGCCAACAGCCTCGACCCCGCCGACATCCTGGACGAGTAGCCAGTCGCTGCGACAGCCGCGCGCCCGGCCGCCCTCAGCGGCGAGCCCCGACGTTCACCGTGGTCTGGGCCGTGGTGGGTTTTTCAGTAGCCTGCTAGGGTGCGGCCATGCGCGCGACCAGTACGCTTGTGCTGACGGCGGTCCTGGGCCTGGGGCTCACGGCCTGCTTGCCCAAGGACCACCCCGAAGCCGAGTGGATGAAGCCGCCCAAGAGCTACGATCCGATCAAGACCGAAGGCCTGACCTTCAACAAGGACGGGCTCGACGCGCTGACCCTCAAGGAGAAGGGCGACGAGCGCGACGCCTACGTCGAGTCGCTCAAGGCCGAGGGCGCGTTCAAGGGCCAGGCCAAGTGTCAAAGCGGCGCCGGGACCGGAGACCTCGACCACTCGCAGTGGGGCGACTACGAGCTGACCTGCGACGCGGGCACGATCCTGTTCGACATCGAGCTCAAGTACCACCTGTTCACGACCCGCGCGGTCGGCAAGCCGCTGAGCGCCAACGCCTACGTAGAATTTGGTGGCACTTTGGTCGATTTCGACTATCACGACGAGTCAAAGCCGCGCTCGATCACCGCCAAGGTCATGGTCGGTGAGAACCTCTCGCGGCTCAAAGATTAGCGCGACGCTCGCAGACTGGCGCGACATTCGCCGGTTGCGTCGGCCTCCCCCTAGAACCGAGCCTCAGGACTACACATTTGGGTTTCGCAAGCGTCGGCTCACCGCTGCTCTGGGGCGCCTTCTTGGTGGGCGTCCTGTTCATGCTCGCCCTCGATCTCGGCGTGTTCCACAAGGACACGCACCGGGTCACCTCGCGTGAAGCGCTGATCTGGTCGGCGGTCTGGGTCACGCTCTCGCTGTGCTTTTGCAGCTTCGTGTGGTGGCAGTTCGGCCGCAAGCCCGCGCTCGAGTGGCTCTCGGCCTACGTGATCGAGAAGTCGCTGAGCGTCGACAACATCTTCGTCTTCATCGTCATCTTCCGCTACATGAAGGTCCCGCGCGACCACCTCCACCGGGTGCTGTTCGCCGGGATCCTCGGCGCGCTGATCCTCCGGGCGGCGTTCATCCTCGTCGGCCTCGGGCTGATCGAGCTGTTCACGTGGTCGCTGTACCTGTTCGGCGGGTTCTTGATCTTCACCGGCCTCAAGCTACTGATCGCCGGCGATGACGAGCCCGGCGAGGACGCAGGCGACTCCTGGGTCAAGCGCAAGGCCGAGCAGTGGATGCGAGTCACCCGCGACTTCGAGGGCCCCAAGTTCTTCGTCAAGAACGACGGCAAGTGGTTCGCAACCACGCTCTTCGTGTGCCTGCTGATGGTCGAGACCGCCGACGTGATCTTCGCGCTCGACTCGATCCCCGCGATCTTCGGCATCTCCCGCGACCCCTTCATCGTGTTCACGAGCAACGTGTGCGCGGTGCTCGGCCTCCGGGCGATGTTCTTCCTGCTCGAGAACGTGATCGACCGCTTCCACTACCTGCCCTACGGGCTTGGTCTGGTGCTCGCGTTCATCGGGGTCAAGATGGTGCTCGCCGAGGGCCTCGGCGGCATGGGGCTCTACGCGCTCGGGGTCTCGGAGCGCGCGTGGCTCGAGCCCTTCGAGGTCCCGATCGGGCTGTCGCTGGGCCTGGTCGCCGTGGTCCTGCTGATCTCCGTGCTCGCGAGCTTGCTGCTGCCGCCGCCCGCGTCGAGCTCGGGCGACGCAGACTGACTCCCCGCACCGCTCGAAATCGCGCAGTTTTGCGTCGCATCCAGGTTATGCTCGGCCCGTGGCCGACCTCGACCGCTACCTGCGGTATCTCCAGCGTGACGACGTCACAGAGCTCGTGCTCCAGACCGGCAAGGTCGCGGCGCTCAAGCTGACGTCGGGCAAGCTGCATCCTCTAACCAAGAGCCCCCTCGGCAGCGCCCACATCGTGACCTTGCTCGAGGGCGTGAACTGGGGGCCCCTCGTGCCCAGGCACGACACGGGCGGCCAGAGCCAGGCTGCGTCGAGCAACGGCGTCGACTATCGCTGTCGGATCGCCCGGCGCGAGGGCCAGCTGCAAGTTCGCGTGCTGTCCGACGAGAGCCCGCCGGTCCAGGCGCAGCAGGCCCCGGCGCAGCAGGCCCCGGCGCCCTCGCCCTCGCCCTCGCCCAGGGTCACGCCCACGCCCTCGCCCAGGGTCACATCCACACCCTCGCCCTCGCCCTCGCCCAGGGTCACGCCCACTCCCAAGCC
>NZ_PVNK01000210.1 GCF_002994615.1 Enhygromyxa salina
GCCCGGGCATTGGATCAGCGGGGGTCGAGGGTCTCGTCGAGCCGCCGCAGCAGCGTGCGTTGATCGTCGGCGAGGGTCGCGAGCTGTGCCGCGCAGCTGCGTCCTTCAACCCTGAGCCCGGCGTCGATGTCGACGAGGGGCTGGAGCACGAAGTCGCGGGCCCACAGGTTCGGATGCGGCAAGGTCAGCGTCGGGGTGTCGCGGACGCGATCGCGGCCGCGCTCGTCGAACCCGCACACGACGTCCAGATCGAGGGTTCGATCGCCCCAGCGCTCGCGTCGAACTCGACCGTGGTGGCGCTCGATCTCGAGCAGGCCCGCGAGCAGCTGCTCACCGTCGAGGGTCGTGACGAGCTCGACCGCGCCGTTGAGAAACGCGCCGCTGCCCCAGCGGCCCGAGCACCCGTACAGCGGATCGAGCTCCCTGCTACGCATGACCATGACCCGGTCATGCCTGCGAGCACACGTCGTCCAACTCGACGTCGGCGCTTGGGGGGACTCAGACTGCGAGCCAGTGCAACTGACTCATGGTCCGACGCGACCTCGCGCCGGTTGAATCCGCAAACAGCTGGAGAACTCGACCCGCAAGCCGGCCACCAGCTTGGAGAGCGTGTGAAGTGACGGCGAGAACGTGCCGTGTTCCAGTCGGAGGACCGTGTCGGCCGACAGATCTGCTCGCTCGGCAAGTTGCTTCTGAGTCTGTTGGCAGGCTTTCCGTAGGGCGTGAACGAAGCGACCGAAGTCGCGGGAGACTTGGGACGGCGTCTTGGCCATGCCTGTAGCGACATGGATGCGTCTAATTCGGGCGATGTATGGTTCTGTCGTGTGTGGTTTTTCGCGAGTCGGTTGACTGCGCTCATCTAGCAGGTGGCCCGCCTGTTCGGCAGGATTGACACTGAGCCTAGTGCGGGATATGCAAGAGCATGGCAGTGGAGCGCCTGCCGCTCGCCCCTCTCAAGGGATGGTGAAGCTCCTAGAACCCTGTGTCTCTGGTCGTCGATGACCTTTTGAGGCCCAGACCCGCAACGCGAGCACGGATCAGTAAGGGCCTCGAAAGAGGAACGATTATGAACACCAGGAAAAAACTGTCCACGTCATCAGGTCTCAAGGCTCAGGCCAAGAGGCTCCGTACTCATCTCGCTGAGCAAGAAGGCATCACACTCTCACACTCACAGACACTTGAGGCCGTCGCCGGGAGCCACGGTTACAAGGATTGGAATACGGCTGCTGCCCTTGAGAACCAACGGGTGCACCGGGCATCTACCGAAAAGGTCTATCTAGCTGGGAAGATTTCTCCGAACGGTTGGCGGCATGGGGTCGTCGATTCACTTCGCGGGGTCGTATCTGGCTCCTGTTGGACAGGAGATCCCCCCGATGTCTCAACCGTTAAAGGACATGGCCACACGAAGAACGGGGAATGGCCCGTGCTGCACGGCGTGGTGCTTGGGCGCCACGACTACGTTGGACCATATTTCGTGAGCTGTGACCACAGGTGCTTCCACGGCCCATCCACGCACGGCACAAGTATGGCGTGGGACCCCTCCGAAACCTACCAACGATGCATAGGCGCGATTGAAAAATCGACCGTTGTCTTCGCTTGGATCGAGAGCATCGATGCGTATGGCACCCTCTACGAACTTGGATATGCGCGGAGCCTAGGCAAACGGATCGTAGTCGCATCGCCTCCGAGTCTGGATACATCCGACCTGTGGTTCTCTTGCGTAGGTGCCGATCTCGTCCTTGAGGGAGCTCTAGAAGAGTGCTTGCAGAAAGCCCTTGCGCGAAAGCCTCTAGCAAACCGTTGCTCGACTGGGCGGCTTGGCGACGATCGTAGCTAGTACCTCGCGGCTGCTGGGAGCAGAGGGGGAGCCCAGCAGTCGCAACTCTGTCGCTAGCGACCACATGGGTCGGAACAGGCCCGAACTCAAACAACCCGCTTCCTCGCGGCTACGGGGCCTGCATGGCCAACTACGCGATTTCGTTCTATCTCGCATGCTCCCCCAGTCACGTTCGAGTCCTGTCCCGCCCACCGGAGATCCCTCACTGGCTGCTCCGGATTTCGCCCGCTAGCGCGCTGAGCCTCGCCGCGCTGATCGCCGGAGGGTGCATCACGGGCGTCAACCCCAACTACGAGGCCGGTCTCGGTTCGGGCGAGGTCGGCGAGGTCGGCGAGAC
>NZ_PVNK01000211.1 GCF_002994615.1 Enhygromyxa salina
CCTCCCCCCTCCAGCAAGCACGAACGAGCCCCCCTCAGGGGGGCCACGCAAACCACTGCGGACCACATGACAGCCCACCGAGCGAGGGAGCGCAGCGACCGAGCGACCTGCCGCGCAGCGGCAGTGCGTGGCAAAGTGCAGGACGCCTGCGGGGGTCAAAAGAACCCCACCGAGCGACCTGCCGCGCAGCGGCAGTGCGTGGCAAAGTGCAGGACGCCTGCGGGGGTCAAAAGAAGCCCACCGAGCGACCTGCCGCGCAGCGGCAGTGCGTGGCAAAGTGCAGGACGCCTGCGGGGGTCAAAAGAACCCCACCGAGCGACCTGCCGCGCAGCGGCAACAAGCCCAAACGAGCCCTCCAGCAAGCACGAACGAGCCCCCCTCAGGGGGGCCACGCAAACCACTGCGGACCACATAACAGCCCACCGAGCGAGGGAGCGCAGCGACCGAGCGACCTGCCGCGCAGCGGCAGTGCGTGGCAGAGTGCAGGACGCCTGCGGGGGGTCTAAACCGCCCTATGTTCGTGGGCGGGTCCGCGCACGTGCGGCAGCGCGACCGTGTTCGCGACCAGCACCCCCGCGACCAGCGAGGCCGCGATCAGGATCATGCGAAACGCCGCCTCGACCCCCGCGAGCGCGTCGTTGCTCACGAACAAGGTCACGCTCTGAAACCCGAGCGAGCCCGGGACCAGCAGCAGCAGACAAGGCAGCAGGATCACCGCGGCCGGCAGCCGCCGCCAGGCTGCGTAGCCGTTGGCCGCGAGCCCGACCGCGAACGCGCCCGTGAACGCCCCGAGCTCGGGCCCCGCGACCGCCCCAGCCAGCCGCGCGAGCTCGGCCGCGACGACTCCCGTGATCGCGATCGCCGGGACGTCCGCGCGCCGGACCTGGAACAGCACGCAAAAGCCGATCGGCGCCAACATCAGCGCCACCATCCTCGTCCACGGCGCGAGCTCGGCCGTGAGCGCGGGCGCGAGCGCGTAGCTCGTGTCGATCGGCAGCGCCCCCGCCAGCGCCCGCGCGACCGCGACGCCAAAGGCCATGGTCATGAACACGGTCAGCGCCCCGGCCAGCCGCGCCGTGCCCGAGACCAGGTGGCGCGTGGCCAGCTCGGTCATCGCCACGGTCAGGCTCAGGCCCGGGACCAGCACGATCAGGGCCGCCAGCGTCGTCACGTGGCTGTGAACGCCCCCGATCGCGCGGGCCAGGATCAGCGAGAGCAGCGCGGCCAAGAACGCGGCCAGGGGCGCAAACACCCGTCCGAGCCCAGTCCGGCGCCCGGCCGCGAGCGACAGCAAGCCGACGCCCAGGCCGAGCCCGAGCGAGCTCAGCGAGTCGCCGAGGTTGCCGCCAAAGAAGCGCGCGGCTCCAGCCGAGGCCAGGCCCGAGGCCAGGACGATCGCGCTCGAGCCATAGATCGGCGGCGCCGCGGCGGCCCGCCGCAGCGCCCGGCGACCCGAGACCGGGTCGCGCAGACCCGAGCGCACGTCGGCGATGACCGCGTCGAGGGCCACGAGCCGACCGAGCTCGGCCTCGCCCGCGTCCGAACGAATCATGTGCGCCCGCTGGCGCCGGCCACCGAACGCGAGCTCGACCGAGGTCGGCGTGGCGAACACCTGCAGCCGGACCCCGAGCGCGGCCGCGCACGCCATCAGCGTGTCCTCGAGGCGGTGGGCGGGCATCCCGTGGCGGTGCAACAGCTTGGCAGCCGTGGCCAAGAAGGCCTGGGCCTGATCGCGCGTTTCACGAACGTTCATTGGAACCTGTTGACTGGGGTCGAATTTATAACGATATTTTCACGCGTCTACCGAATTGAACTCGGATGAACACGGAAACTCGACCCCTCGACCGAATCGATCACGAAATCCTCGGGGCCCTGCAAAACAATGCGCGGCTGAGCAACAAGGAGCTGGCCGCGAGCGTCGGCCTGGCGCCGTCGAGCTGCCTCGAGCGGGTCAAACGACTGATCCAGGACGGTGTCATTCGGGGCTTCCACGCCGATGTCGATCCCGCGGCCCTCGGGGTCGTGCTCGAGGCGCTGGTCTTCGTTCGCCTCGGCCGCCACCAGCCCGAGCTGCTCGAGGGGGTGTGGACGCAGCTCGCCGAGCGCCCGGAGGTCCGCGACCTCTACTACGTCGCCGGATCCCACGATCTCGTCGTCCACGTGGCCGTGCGGGACGTCGAGCATCTGCGGTGGTTGGTCACCGAGCAGATCTCGAGTCGGGCCGAGCTCGGTCAGCTCGAGACCTCGCTGATCTTCCGCCACCGTCGCAGCGCCGAGCTGCCCGACTACGCCCGCGAGCACGCGCCGCAGCCCCGGGGGCGGTGATACACTTCCGCGCGCATGTGGCGGCGAGTGATCAGCGACGAAGTGCGCGAGCGAATCGAGCGGCTCGACCTGCCCTTCAACCGCTGGGGCCTCGATCCCTACGGCATCTCCAAGGATCACCTCGGGCTGTTCCTGACCGTGCTCGGCCAGGCCCACAAGCACTACTTCCGCGTCCGAACCCGCGGGATCGAGAACGTGCCCGGGACCGGCCCGGCGATGCTGGTCTCGAACCACTCGGGCGGGCTCCCGACCGACGGCGGCATGATCGTGGCCTCGATCTTCTTTGATCGTGAGCCCCCGCGCCTCGCCCACGGCATGGTCGAGAAATTCGCCCAGAGCTGGCCGTTCATGGGTCCGTGGTTCTCGCGCGTCGGCCAGCTGCCGGGGCTGCCCGAGCACGCCAAGCGCCTCCTGCTCGACGGCCGCCTCCTGATGGTCTTCCCCGAGGGCGCGCGCGGGACCGGCAAGCTCTACCGCGACCGCTACCAGCTCGAGCGCTTCGGGACCGGGTTCATGCGCATCGCCCTCGAGACCGGGGTCCCGATCGTCCCGATCGCCTTCATCGGCGGCGAAGAGGCGATCCCAACCATCTACCACGCCAAGTACCTGGCCAAGCTGGCCAACGCGCCCTACTTCCCGATCACCCCCTACATCTTGCCGGTCCCGCTGCCCGTCAACTGCGAGGTCCTCTACGGCGCGCCGATGCACTTCGAGGGCACAGGCAACGAGCCCGACCACGTCATCGACGGCTACGTCGCCCAGGTCAAGGCGCGGGTCGAAGAGCTGATCGCCGAAGGACGCGGGGCGGGCGTCAACCACGAGGCCGAGGCCAGTTGAGCCGACCGGTCATCCGTGGCCTAATCTCAGACTCGTGAAGGTCCTGATCACCGGCATCGCGGGCGCCCACGCCCAGCTCGTCGCGCTGCGCCTCGTCGACAACGGTCACGAGGTCATCGGCATCGACGTGCGCCCGTGGCAGGGCGCGCCGCGCGGGGTGACGATCTTCCAGACCGACGTGCGCAAGCGGCCCGCGGCCGACGTGTTTCGCGTGCATCGGCCCGACGTCGTCATCCACATGGCCACGGTCACGCACTTCAACGCGAGCGCCGAGCAGCGCTACCGCGTGAACCTGCGCGGGACCCAGGCGGTGTTTCGCTACTGCGACGAATTTGGCGTCAAGAAGGCTGTGTTCGTCGGCCGCCACACGATCTACGGGGCCGCGGCCGACGCTCCTTTGTACCGCAACGAGGACGAGCCGCCGCTCGCGGTCTCGACCTTCCCCGAGCTCGCCGATCTCGTCGCCGCCGATCTGTACGCCAGCCGCGCGCTGTGGAGCTGCAAGAACATGCGCACGGTCGTGCTGCGCCTGGTCTACGCCCTCGGCCCCAGCGGTCGCGGGACCCTCGCCAGCTTCCTCGCCGGACCCCGGGTGCCGATGGCGATGGGCTTCGACCCGCTGTTTCACGTCATGCACGAGGACGACGCGGCCAAGGCGATCGTGCTCGCGGCCGAGTCGGAGATCGCCGGGGTCTTCAACATCGCCGGGCCGCCGCCGGTCCCGCTCTCGGTCCTGTGTCGCGCGACGCACCGCACGGCCGTGCCCCTGCCCGAGTCGGTGCTCAAGCGCGCGCTCGGTCGCTTCGGGCTGCCGCGGCTCCCGCCCGGCGCGATCGCCCACCTCAAGCACCCGGTCGTCGTCGACAACGCCGCCTTCGTCGAGGCCACGGGCTACGACTACGGCTACGACGAGCACCAGACCATGGCCTCGTTTTGCGACGCCAACATCCTCCGAGAAGATCGAGGCCTGTGATGAGTGACGCCTTTGGCGAGCTGCCCCCGAGCTGGGAGTCGGTCCTCGGCGACGAGCTCGGCGCCCCCTACTTTCGCAAGCTCGAGGACTTCGTGGCCAAGGATCGCGCCGCCGCCGAGGTCTTCCCGCCGCCGCAAGAGGTGTTCGCCGCGTTCGAGCACACGCCCTTCGACGAGGTCCGGGTGCTGATCCTCGGCCAGGACCCCTACCACGACAACGACCAGGCCCACGGGCTGTGCTTCTCGGTCCGACGCGGGGTCAAGGTCCCGCCCTCGCTGCGCAACATCTACAAGGAGCTCGAGTCCGACGTCGGCGTCACGGGCCCCGAGCACGGCTTCCTCGAGGCCTGGGCCGGGCGCGGGGTCCTGCTGCTCAACACCGTGCTCACGGTCCGCGCCCACAAGGCCAACTCGCACCGCAAGAAGGGCTGGGAGACCTTCACCGATCGGGTCATCGAGGCGCTCGCCGCCCGCGAGGATCCGCTGGTGTTCGTGCTCTGGGGCAAGCCCGCGCAAAAAAAGATCCCGCTGATCGAGAAGCACGGCGACCACCACGAGATCCTCGCCGCGGCCCACCCCTCGCCGCTCTCGGCCCGCAACGGCTTCTTCGGCAGCAAGCCCTTCTCCGGGGTCAACGCCGCGCTCGAGCGCTGGGGCAAGCCTGCGATCGACTGGTCTCTAGACTAGATCGTCTCGGGAGCTAAGCTGCGGCCGAGATGGCCGAGGGCGAGACCGTGAAGCCAGCCGAGAAAACCGCGCCCGGCGGCGTGTGGACCACGCTGGTCCGCTACGCCAGCCTCGTGAAGATCAGCCACACGATCTTCGGCCTGCCCTTCACCCTCGCGGCTGGGATCCTCGCCCACCGCGCGGCCGTCCACGAGGGGCTCGGCGACGGCGTCGGCATGACCGCGCTCAAGCTGGTCTGGATCGTGGTCGCGTTCACGGGCGCGCGGACCACCGCGATGGGCTTCAACCGGATCGTCGACCGCAAGATCGACGCGGCCAACCCCCGCACGGCCACCCGTGAGCTCCCGGCCGGAGCGATCAGCCTGCGCGCCGCCGTGGCTCTGACCAGCCTCGCAGCCTTGGTGTTCATCGGCGCAGCGGCGGCGCTCGGCCCGGTCGCGCTCGCCCTCTCCCCCCTGTGCCTGGTCGTGATCTGCGGCTACAGCCTGTTCAAGCGGTTCTCGTGGGCGGCCCACCTGATCCTGGGCGTCGCGCTCTCGCTCGGCCCGGCCGGGGCGTGGGTCGCCGTCACCGGCGGCCTCGACGGCTTCGCCATCCCGGGGGTCATGATGGTCGCGGTCGCAACCTGGGTCGCGGGCTTCGACGTCATCTACAGCCTCCAGGACCACGACTACGACGCCGAGGTCGGGCTCCACTCGATCCCCGTCGCGTTCGGCGTGCGCGGTGCGCTGTGGTTCTCGGCCCTGCTCCACGTGGTGACCGCCGCCGCGCTCGTCGCCCTGCAGCTGCTCGCGGGGCTCGGCGTCGCCCACATCGTCGGCGCGGTCGCGGTCGTCGCGATCCTGATCTACGAGCACTGGATCGTGCGGCCCGACGATCTGAGCCGGATCGACAAGGCCTTCTTCGATCTCAACGGCTGGATCAGCATCGCCTACTTCGCGGCGATGATGATCGACGTGCTCGTGCTCGCTTGAGCGCCCGAGGGAGCCCCGTCCATGGCCGCGCCCCCCTGCTCGCTTCACGCTTTGTGATCCGCGGCGCCCCCGGCCGGGTCGAAACCCGGCGCGGGCCCCAGTCGGTTTGACAGCCGCCCCGGGTGCCCGGATGCTTACTCGGTGACGCGTGGGTCGAGGCGGAGCCTGAGTGGGCATGGGGCGACCTTGATCGGGGTCGCCCTGCTCGCGCTCGCCGGGCCCAAGCTCGCGCGAGCGGCCGAGCCCGAGGCCGCGCTCGAGGGCCCGGCGCGCGCGCTGGAGGCCGAGCTCGACGCCCGCGCCCAGGACAACCTGAGCGCCCCTCCCCTCGCGCTCACGATCCCCGGCCTCGCCGCGCTTCAACCGGCCCCGGCCAGCCTGTTCGCGCCATCGGTCCTGGCCAAGCGCAGCCGCGACCGCGAGTTCGACACCTCGCTCGGCGAGAGCGATCCCCGCGTCCGCAGCCTCCCTCGCACCCACCGCTTCCGCCTCACCCTCCACGCCCAGTGGGTCAAGCTCACGCGCACGCAAAATCCCTCAACCGGCGAGTTCGAGCGCTTCCACTTCGCGCCGATGATGCTCGACCTCGGCTACCAGGCCCAGTTCCTCAAGTACGTCATGGTCCGGCTCGCGGTCGCGGCGGGCGGAAACGTCGCCAACACCCGCAACGCGATGCCGATGACCGTGTTCCCCCAGGCCTACGTCGGCTTCCAGCACAAGATCATCGGCCTCGCGTTCGGCTACGGCTTCGACTGGACCATCCCGCCGACCTTCGGCGCGAGCGCCAACACCAGCACCGCGCTCGAGCAGCCCGTCATCACCCGCAACCATGTCGTCATGGGTGAGATCAGCGCGACCAGCCGGATCGACAAGGTCGCCCTGACCCTCGGCCTGACCCTCGGCGGGATCCAGTCGGACCTGACCCACTTCGAGACCTACAACCGCAAATTTCGTTTTTACCTCGGCCTCCAGTTCGGGGCCTTCTTCGACGGCACGAAACGCCGGGAGAAGAAAGCCCGCAAGAAGGCCGAAGCCGAAGGACGGTGAGCGTGCTCGCCATGCGCGGGCCGCGGGCCACGCCGACCGTGCCGCAGCTCACGCGTTGCGTGATCTGCCGCCCTCGTCCCCCGCTAGGTCGACGTTTTATGGTCCGCCCATGCCGAAGCTCATGCCAGGCGCGGTGCCGTCGATCATCGAGGCGATCGGGAGCACCCCGATCGTCCGACTGAACGCCGTCACCGCAGACATCGAGTCCGAGATCTACGTCAAGGTCGAGTACATGAACCCGGCCGGGTCCATGAAAGACCGCGTCGGCCTCAACATCATCCGCGACGCTGAAGAGCGCGGCATGCTCGGACCGGGCGGGACGATCATCGAGGCGACCTCGGGCAACACCGGCGCGGGGCTCGCGATGGTCGCGGCGATCCGCGGCTACAAGTGCATCTTCGTCATGCCCGACAAGATGTCGCAGGAGAAGGTCTCGGCCCTGCGCGCCTACGGGGCCAAGGTCGTGATCTGTCCGACCGCGGTCGAGCCCAGCGACCCGCGCTCGTACTACTCGGTCGCGAAGCGTCTGGTCGAAGAGACCCCCGGAGCCTTCTACGCCAACCAGTATCACAACCCCGCCAACCCCGAGGCCCACTACGTCAGCACCGGGCCCGAGATCTGGGACCAGACCAAGGGCGAGTTCGACGTGTTCGCCTCGGGCATGGGCACGGGCGGCACGCTGTCGGGCTGCGGGCGCTACTTCAAGGAGCGCAAGCCCGAGATCCAGATCGTCGGCGTCGATCCGGTCGGCTCGCTCTACTACGAGTACGTCAAGACCGGGCGCATGACCAAGGCCTTCTCCTATTATGTGGAGGGCATCGGCGAGGACTTCTTGCCCTCGACCATGAACCTCGACATCCTCGACGACATCGTCCAGGTCGACGACCGCGAGTGCTTCATGATGACCCGCGAGCTCGTCCGCCGTGAGGGCATCTTCTGCGGCGGCTCGTGCGGGGCCGCGGTCATGGGCGCGATCAAGTACGCCCGGAGCCTCGACGAGCCCAAGCGGATCCTCGTGCTCTTGCCCGACAACGCCCAGAAGTACCTGTCGAAGATCTTCAACGACGACTGGATGCGCAGCAACGGCTTCCTCGACGAGCGCGAGAACGAGGGCACCGTCGCCCACATCCTCAAGCGCAAGCCCCAGAAGCTGATCACGATCGACGCGGCGACGACCGTGCGCGACGCCGTCGCGACCCTCAAGAGCCACGGCATCTCGCAGCTGCCCGTGCTCGACGAGGACGGGCGCCACTGCGGGATCGTGGCCGAGATCGACCTGCTCAACTTCCTGGTCGAGCATGAAGGCAGCGCCCTCGACACACCGATCGCCGATCTGATCGAGAGCGACTACGCGACCGTCACCCCGCACACGCGCATCACCTTGCTCAAGCGGATCTTCAACGACGCCAAGGTCGTGCTCGTGACCGAGAACAACCGCCTGCGCGGGCTCCTAACCAAGATCGACCTCATCGACTACCTCGCGCGCGACGCCGCCGCGGGCAGCAAAGGCAAGGAATAGCCATGGCCGAATACAAGCGCGACGACGACCACTGTGGGCCCGAGGCCCGAATCGAGACCCTGGCGATCCACGGCGGCCAGCACAGCGAGCCGGTCACGGGCGCCGTGATGACGCCGATCTTCCAGACCTCGACCTACGTTCAGAAGTCCCCGGGCGAGCACACCGGCTTCGAGTACAGCCGGACCCAGAACCCGACCCGCTTCGCGCTCGAGCGCGCGATCGCCTCGCTCGAGGGTGGGACCCACGGGCTCGCGTTCGCCTCGGGCTGCGCGGCCACGACCGCGATCATCCAGCTGCTCGACGCGGGCGACCACGTGATCGCGGGCGACGACATCTACGGCGGGACCTTTCGCCTGTTCGACAAGGTCATGAGCCGCCGGGGCCACCGCTTCAGCTACGTCGATCCGCGTGATCTCGGCGCCGTCGAGGCCGCGTTCGAGGACGCGACCAAGCTCGTGTGGCTCGAGACCCCGACCAACCCGATGCTCAAGCTCGGCGACATCGCGGCGATCGCCAGGATGTGCAAGGAGCGGGGCGTGCTCCTGGCCGTCGACAACACCTTCATGACCCCGGTGTTCCAGCGCCCGCTCGAGCTCGGCGCGGATCTGGTCGTGCACTCGACGACCAAGTACATCGGCGGCCACTCCGACGTCGTCGGCGGGGCGATCGCCACGGCCAGCGCCGATCTCCACGACCGCCTCCACTTCATCCAAAACTCGTGCGGGGCGGTCCCCGGGCCTCAGGACTCCTACCTGACCCTGCGCGGGATCAAGACCCTGGCCCTGCGCATGCAACGGCACGAGCAAAACGCGCTCGCCGTGGCCCGCTACCTCGAGGCCCACGCCAAGGTCGAGCGGGTGATCTATCCAGGCCTCGCCAGCCACCCGCAGCACGAGCTCGCGAGCCGGCAGATGTCGGGCTTCGGCGGCATGGTCAGCTTCTACTTGAAGGGCGGCCTCGACGAGGCTCGGCGCTTCCTCGAGGCCGTCCGCGTGTTCACCCTGGCCGAGAGCCTCGGCGGGGTCGAGAGCCTGATCGAGCACCCGGCGATCATGACCCACGCCTCGGTGCCCAAGGAGAACCGCGACAAGCTCGGGATCGCCGACGGCTTCGTGCGCGCGAGCGTGGGCATCGAGCACCTCGACGATCTGCTCGCCGACCTCGAGCGCGCGCTCGCGGCTTGCTAGATCTTGAAGGGGGGCCTTCGCAGGCCCCCCTCCCCTGGATTTATCCAAGTTTCTTCGCTTCCAGCGGACTAGCAGATCTCCGCGCCGTCGACTCCGGGGAACACGAGCTCGCTGTCGGCGTCGACGAGCTCGCGCTGGGCCTCGCCAACGTGGATTGGGCCCGAGAGAGCCCTCCCCCAGGTCGGCTACACGTCATGGACTGTGCCGCTGACGTCGAAGGCGTCGAGTTCATCGAGCAGGGTCCGAATCACGTTGGTAGCGAACGCGAGCACTCCGGGAGCACGGCCCGCGAGCAGGCCAAGCAGCTCACGGGACGCGTCGTCGATCTGCAGCTCGAAGCTCTCGAAGCTCTCGAAGAGGGTACTCACCAGGAGGTCGAGTCCCCCGGTGAGCTTGCGGATGGTGTCGAGGCTCGGAGAAAAAGCCCCATGCTCGAGCCGACGGATGGTGTCCGCCGACAACCCGCTACGTTCTGCGAGCTGCTCCTGTGTCATGCCACGGGCCTTCCTCAGCTGTCGGATGTGCTTGCCAAACGCAGCGCGCTGAGAATCCAGAGGCGGAGTCGACTTGGGCTCGGTCATGGCGCCTCCGCGTCGAGCGCCCGGTAGCGCGTCGTGCTCGTCTTGCCCTTGCGCTCGGCCTTCCCCGCTTCGATGAGGCGTTTGAGCCCCTTCCTCAGTTTCCAGGGAGGCCCGCCGACGCGCGCAGTCAGGTAGCAGGCAGCGACGTCCCCTTCAGCCTCTGCGAGCACCCTGTAGAGGTAGTCGTCAAAGTTCGCGCCGTGGGCCCGCTTGGCGAGTTCGAGTCGCCGTCGGTCGATCAACGGGCCTCCATCCATCGGGAGAGCGAGAGCCTCGCCCTCGGGATCGTCGAGCAGCTCACCGATGGTGACCTGACGCAGCGCGGGCCCCCGGGGGCCGTTGTACAGGTGCTCAAAGACATCGCCGAGCGTCCAGTCGAGGTGTGCACGCAGCACGAGCGCTACGGCGCGACGTTCGGCTTCGGCGAGGAGGGGGTCGAGGTGGGAGGCCGCCATCGCCCCGCGGTCGTCGCTCGGGGTGAAGCGTTCCCGAGAAAATCAGCTTGGCGGCGTCGGGGTTTGTCGGGGAGGCGACGTTGGTGTCTCGGCGCGCCGCTGGACCCGGTCGGCGAGCTCGGTCTGCGCGCGGTGGCGGCGAGTTCGAGCCGTTGTCCGCGAGATCCCTTCGTGCTCGGCAAAGGACCCGGCGTCGCCCCCTTCGAGATCGTGCTCGATGACGTCTCGGTAGTGATCGGGGAGCTGCTCGAGCTCTTCGTTGGCCAGCTCCCACCGCTGGCGCCAACGCGCGTGGGAGCTCGGGCTCCGTGCGGGAGCCAGCGGCTCGTGCTTCACCCCCTCCGCGAGCTCACTGCGGCGGTATCGGGCGCGCAGCTCGTTGTGCGCGAGGTTGCGAGCGATCCCGAAGACCCACCCCCGGAGGGACTCCCGCGCCTCGAAGCCCGGGAGTTTGTCCAAGAGGACCACGAGGGTGGCCTGGGTGAGATCCTTGGCGACATCGGGCCCGAACCAGGACGAGAAGTAGCGGCGAAGCTCAACTGTCAGAACCGGCGCGAGCCTGGCCCACGCACCCCGCTCCTCGTCGCGGACGGCACGGAGTAGCTCGTCGAGGTCCATCCCGGGTGACCATACAGCCGACGCCCCCGTGACCCAAGAGCTGATCCAACACGCATGCCGGATGAAGCCGCGCACCCATGCGAGTACGCTCGACCTGGACCGGAGCAGCCTTGCCCTCAGATCCACCATCAGACGACGAAGTCGACGACGCCGAGCTCGACCGCCTGGCCGCGGGGCTCGAGCGTCGTGACATGCCAGAGGACGTGGCTGAGCTGATGTGGGCCATCGCCGAGAAGACCTTCGTGCGGATGGGCGAGCCGAACGCCGAGCCGTACTTGTTCGAGGGCTTCGAGGCGCTCGACACCAAGTTCGGCGGCATGGGCATGGTGATCGAGGCTCGTGATCCGCAGCTCGACCGCAAGGTGGCGATCAAGCTGTGGGTGAGCTCGGGACCCGAAGCCGAGGCTGCCCTGCTGGCGGAGGCGAAGCTCCTCGCCAAGCTCACCCACCCGAACGTCGTGACGGTGTACGAGACCGGGCAATGGAATGGCCGGGTGTACTTCGTGATGGAGTGGGTCGAGGGGCTGGACGGCCACGAGTGGATGCAGACGCCGCGCGACTGGCGAGAGCTCCGTGATGTCTTTGCAGGCGCGGGAGCCGGGCTGGCGGCCGCTCACGACGCCGGGGTTCAGCACCGCGACTTCAAGCCGGCGAATATGCTCATTGGCAACGATGGTCGGGTGTTGGTTGCCGACTTCGGCGTCGCTGAGAAGGTCCGCGCGTTCGACTCGGATGACGATCACCCGGCGCCGCTCGTCGGGACCCCCAGCTACATGGCTCCCGAGCGGCTCCGCGGCGAGCGAGGCGACCCTCGCTCGGATCAGTTCTCGTTTTGCGTGGCGCTGTGGCGTGGGCTCCACGGACAGCGCCCCTATCCGGGCGATGCACCCGACGAGTTGCTCGAGGCCATCGAGGCCGGCGCGATCCGAGCTGGCTCGCCAGACTCCAGCGTCCCACACTGGCTCAGCCGGGTTGTCCGCAAGGGGCTCGAGTACGATGCCGAACGCCGCCATCGTGACATGCACGAGCTCGTTCGTGCGCTGCTCGATGAGCCCGACGGTGGGGGCGAGTTCTCTGACGGTGAGTCAGATGAGAAGGAGACGCTCGTTCCCGGTGAAGGGCTGCTCAACGTACCCGTGGCAGGCAAAGACCAGCCTCGGAAAGCGTGGCAGATCTTCTTGTACGGCTCCATGACGGGCATCGTGCTGGTGATGATGGTGCTCCTCGGCCTGGCGATTGTCCGCGGCCAGATCGAGCGTACCTTCTCGGCCGATCAGCCCACGCCCCCGCAGATATCCGAGTCCGAGTCCGAGTCACAGAGGCCAGAGCCAGCCGATCAAGCCCAGCAGACCGAGACGGGTGACGAGGACCCCTTCGACGCGATCCTTCAAGCCATCGAGCGTGGCGAGTTCACCGAGGCCCACAGCTCGTGGCTGCGCGAGCGCTCGGTTGATGGTGCCCCGGGTCTGACCGACCACGAGTCGTTGGCGATCGGCCGGGCGAGTTTTGAGCGGGCTGTCGAGCTCAGGACGACCGCGCCTACCGGGTCAGATGAGGCCGAGTTTCTAGCCGCGTCCATCGCCTTGTACCTTAAAGACTCCGGGGACACGGCCGACACGCGAGGCGCCGGAGAACGGCTCGGGCAAGATCTGGAAGAGCTGCGCGGGGCCAAGGCTCGCTAGTCGAAGCAGTCCACGGTTCCATCCACATTCTGGATGCCGTGCTCACACCAGGCGAGGTAGCCCATGCAGTCGTCCAACTGCACCACCGTCTCGACCTCCGTGCAGTCGCTCGCTCCACAGCAGATGATGTCTCCGAGCGGACCTGGTGTGATCGAGAGCCCAGCTTCCTGGCAGTGCCCGAAGTCGCACACACTGGGAAAGGGCTGGTAACAGACGACCCCTCCGGTAGGGGTCACGGTCGCGTGCTCACAGGCGTACCTCGAGCCCGCTGTGCACTGCCCCTCGCGGTCGGGGAGCCAGCACGCGGCCCCTGTCGCGTCGTGGACGCAGCACACGTCTGAGTTGAACCGTGGTGCATCTGGGCCAGCCCACTCGCAGAAGCGCGCGAAGGTCTGCCCGATCGCGTCCGTCAGCGGCTGGCCGGCTGAATCGAGATAGACGTCGGCGCACAAATCGGGGCTCGTCGCGAAGGTGTTGAGAACGGTGGTGAGAATGATTGAGAGCGTCATGCGCGGACGCTAGCACGCGCAATACGCGCCGAATCCGCTGCAAGAATGGCCTGCGACGAGATCGCGGTCGAGCCGCACGGATGGGATGGGCAGTCTCAGAAACGACCCACGCAACGAAGAGCGAATTGTGGAGAGCGCCGACCACCAGGTCGTTCACGCTCGCATCTGAGATCAACCCAGCAACGCGGCAAGGGCCTGCTCCAACCGGTTCGTGCAGCGCGGCCTGGCAACCACGACTCCAACACCGTGCGCCTGATGAAACGCGTCCTTCTCGAGCCACGGTGCCCCGCCCGCGGCGGGAACCACGAGCAGCGCGCGTTCGGGCGGGTGCCCGCGCCAGCGCAGGGCGTCGTGGTACAGGTGCGCGCTCGTCATCGCGTCGAGAACGTTCGCACGAGACACGCGGTACTTGGCGTCCAGGACTATCCAGCGTGCGCTGTCGCCGGTCTCGACGCTGACTACGAGGTCGGGGAAGCGCGTGACGTTCAGCGATCGAAACTCGTGCTCTTTCTTCATCGACCACGTCGCGCACTTGACCTGGAACCCGAGCCAGACTCGACGTCCCGCGCCGTCGCTTCCGCTCCAGGCCAGGTCGGCCGGCGGCGAGGTGACGGTCGCCAGCTCCTCGAAGCCGAACGACTCGCGTAGCAGACGACGCGCGGTCACAAAGCACCAGCGCTCGTAGAGCTCCCACGTTGGTGGCAGCCACAGATCCTCGTCGCGCGGCTCACCCTCGAAGCCCAGGCCCAGCGTTCGCCAGCCGAGCTTGTAGGTGCGCGAGTAGACCGGGTGCGCGCTAATCGTGTTGAGCCCCCCCGCGGTGATCTGCGCGCGCGTCACCGCCGACAGCACGGGCCCGCGCAGCGCCCGGACGAGATGACGCTCGAGCCCGAGCAAGTAGCGCTCGCGGACCGGCCAGCGCTCGGCCAGCGTGGTCCGCGTTCCAGACTCCCGCTCCCGCTCGACCTTGACCGCCAAGCGCTCACGACAGTCGACGACACGCCGCAGAACACTCTGGGTCAGCGCCTTGATGCAGCGGTTGGCGGCCTCGTCGACGTGTGGCTCGACCACGGGCGCGTCCAGCCGCGGGGCCGGCCCGGAGTTCGCGGGTTGTTCTTGACCGACGAGCAGCGACGCGAGCTGTGGGTTGCGAAGCGCCTGAAACACGGTCCGTCGATCGGCGCGCCGGACCTGGGCGAGCGCGAGCATGCGTCGCTCCTGACGTAGACGACGCACCGGCGCAGCCAGGACGCGCTCGAGACTCGACAGGAAGTCCTTCGCGTAGGTCCGCAGCTTCCCGTAGGCGAGCAGCGGGTCGTCGAGCTGACCCAGGCTCCCGGTGCGCGTCGTCGCAGGTTCGCTGCCGAGGACGAACTCTGGCTGGGCTTGGCGAAGCTCCGCGATGATCTCCGCGAAGCGATCGCGCCCGAGCTTGTCCGGGTTGGGCGAGACGTCGAGGCGCAGCACGTGTTCGGCCCCGCCGCGAAGGTCGACCAGGCGCGCCCGGACCTCGCCCGCGTAGAAACTCGGCTTCCAGCGCCAGCGGGATTGGCCAGCGCCGTGCTCGACCGCGACGGGTTCGTCATCGATCTCGAGGCGCCAGTGCTCGCCCTCGCTCGCCAGCTCAGCCTCGACGAGTTCGCGGAAGCCCTCGATGGCTTCGCGCGCGTCGACGAGGTTGAGCTCCAGATCGGGGCGAGGCCGCGCGTGCAGACTCAGCGCCAAAAACGCGCGCTCCCAGTGGTTGTGAGGTCGTGTTCGAGCTCTTCGAGCTTGCTCAGGCAACGCTCGAGCTTGTATCGCTTGGCGACCTTCTTGGTCTCGTCGAGGGCGGCGCGGAAGCGGGGCGAGTCGTCGCCGCGCAGCTTGGGCACGATCTTGGCGTAGACGATCGCGTCGAGGGCCGCGTCGAACTCCAGTTGGCCACCGTGCTCCTGGTTACGAGCGAGAAAGTCGACGACGTCGTCGACCACCCGCCAGCCAAAGTGCAGCCGCGCGGGCACCAGCGCCTGCATGAGCTCGGTCAACGCCGTCCGCAGCCGCTCCGTGTCCTGCTTGCCGAGATTGGTCCGGTCCCAGCCGGCGTAGTCGTTGATGTCGATGTCCCAAAATTCGAGGGTGAAGGCGCGATCGAGAACCTTGTCCGAGAGCCCGTGGGTGGTCTCGTCCATGTTGACGGTGCCGATGATCACGAGGTTGCTCGGGTAAGGGATCCGCTTCTCGACACCGTCGTGCATGTCGCCCTCGCTGTGGAGGTCGATGCGATCACCGGTCTCCATCGCGGACAGGAGAGGCGCGAGGTACTGCTCCGGGCGAGAGAGGTTCATCTCGTCGAGGATCAGTACGTGCGGGGCCTCAGGCCTGCTCACGGCCTGGCGCAGGAACTCGAGCACTGGGGTGCGGACGTAGGCCGTGGGCTGGATCGGGTTCACGTAGCCGAGCAGTGGTCCAGGGTCGTACCAGCCGGGCTGGACCGCGATGATCTTGACACGTGCGCGCGCCGCCTCGCCGCCGCCAGCGAGGGCGAGGCCGTACTGACGAGCGAGCTGGGTCTTGCCGGCGCCGGACAGACCCGTGAGCACGGCGAAGTGCCGGCGCGGATGGGCCCAGAGGCCGGCGTGGAGCTCGGCCACGAGGGCGCGGGGGAAGTTGTAGGTCAGCCCGGCGTAGAGTTCGTCGAAGGGTGACTTTTGAATCCCTCCGACATCGGTCGTGAGGGCTTCTTCCTCCTCGTCGGGCTCGTCGGCTCCGTCGGGTTCGTCGATCGGTTCGAGGATCGCCGGCTCCCAATGGATCTGCTTGGCCCATTCCCGACCGCGTTCGGTGAGCACCCACAACCTGTTTTCTGGTGTGAAGAGGCCGAGGTGGTTGCACCACCCCACAATCGCGCTCGGGGCGACGGTTCCCGTCCACCCTGGGTTGGCCTTCTGGATCGCGCGCAAGAGATCGGTGTTTCGGATCGGGCCGTGGTCTCGCACGTGAATGAGAGCCAGGTCGAAGCCGAGTATCCGCGTCAGCAACCACTTGGCGAGTTCATCGGGGTCTCCGGTCTCGAGCACCGCGCGGCCGGAGGGGGTCAATTTGTAGACGCGCCCATCTCGATAGACCACGCCCAGCTCTCCTTGCAGCACACTGATGGTCGTGCCATGGCTCGAGTCCTTCTTGCCGGGCTGCTCGGTACGGAGAAAGTCGATGAAGTCCTCCCGCGTCAGCCCCCCCTCAACCGCCTGGAGCATCGCCAACACGGATTGGAAGTAGCCCCGGCTAGCGGTCATCCCTTTGCGACGTCGAGCAGCCGGCAATGGCTTGAGCTTTGCCTCGCCTGTGTTCGTAACAACCTCGGTGACGTCTTCCTCCGTCTCGGCGTTGCTCCGGTGCAGGTGCATCAGCCACGGCAGGCTCATGCGGGCCGCGAGCGCGTCGTAGTCGTCGTGGGCGACCGGGCCGAGGACATCGTTGAGGCGGCCGACGATCGCCCGGTTGACCGCGAGCGCGCCCTTGGGGGGATCGGCGAGGAACCAGCCCGCGATCTCGTGCAGCAGCCTGCGGCTGGCCAGGGTCGTGAACTCGGTCGGGAACAGCGCGGAGAGCAGACGGAGGATCTTCAGCCATGGGGTGCGGCGACCCTCGAATTGCGCGACGAGGCGGTCGAAGATCGTCTTGATGTGCGCGGCCTTGATGACCTTGCCCTCGGGGAGGGGGGCCATCGCTTCGGTGGCGAGCCACTCGCGGAAGTCCTCGTCGTCGAGGGCGACGTCGACCTTGACCGAGCCCATGCCGGTGCTGGTAATTGCCTCGGACTCCCACAGCTTGCGCTGGAACTCGCGCGATCGTCGGAGCTCGGGGGGCGCCTGCGCAACCTCGCGGAGCAAGGCGGCGGCGCCCTGGCGCCAGCCAGAGACCCAGTCGGGGGGCTTGGCCTCGACGGTGTTGCAGAGCGAGCGGAGATCCTCGTCGGTGTAGGCCATGGGAGCGGTTCGATCTAGTAACATGCCCGCCGAGTGCCCAGGCCCACGAAACGCTCATGCCTCGAAACCCTGACCCGGGCGAGCTTGCTCGAGCTTGCCTCTGCTTTCGACGTCGAGGTCAACGTAAGGTGACGGTGAAGGCATCTTGCAGACGCACGGAGCCTGTGGCAGCGCCCAGCTCCGCAGCTCGCGGCTCTGGACCCCGACCTCGGCACCATGCTGCTGAGCCTCGGCCAGAGCGTGCTCGCGCTCGAGCGCGCAGGCTCGATCTGCTCAGGCTGCCGAAGCGACGGCGTCCGGCGACCAGTTCTGCGGCAGCAGCTCAGCCAGTCGCTTCTGCGGCCACCCATCGGCGATCCGCGTCAAGACCTCACGCAGGTAGGCCCACGGCTCAACGCCGTTGAGCTCGCAGGTGCGGATCAGCGAATACATGGTCGCCTTCCGCCTCCCGCTCGCGTCGTTCCTTGCAAACTGCCAATTGTTCCGGCCGACCGCGATCTGCCTGAGGGCCCGCTCGGCGGCAGTGTTGTCCAGAGGTAGGCGACCATGGATCCAGCCTTCGCGCGCGCGCAAGAACTCGCGCGTCGCGTCCGCCTTCCAGTCGGGCGTGTACTCGAAGTAGGAAGCCTACTGCTGGGGCAGCGCGGAATTTGGCCAAATCGGCTCGGGTGATCTCGAAGACATCGGCGACGACGAAGCTCCTACTGCAGGCGGACCGCTGGATGTCGGTGGTGCGATCCGCATCTTGGATGCAGGTTTCTTCCACACCTGCGCGGTCAACGAGTTCAACGAGCTACGCTGTTGGGGGAACAACGACACGGGTCAACTCGGGCAGGGCCACACGAAAACCCTCGGCGACAACGAGGATCTTCTCGACATCGAGCCCATCTCGCTGTTCTGAAGTCATCGATCCTGTCGCCCACACGCGCGCGAGATGGGCGGCCCCGTGTCGGTCGGGTACACTCCGCCATCAATGTCAGCGGATGCCCCAGCCCTCCGCTACCCAGCCCTCGGCAGGCTGCTGGCGCATCCTCGGTTTGTGTGGGTCGTCGTGGGGGTGTGCTTGCTGCTCGGGCTCGCGTCCCTCGGCAACGGGCTGCTCGCTGACGACCTGATGCACTACCAGTTCCTCTCGGCCCACCGCGCGGGTCGGAGCGAGGCAGCCTGGTGGGACATGTTCGTGCTGGTCGAGCATGACCCGAGGCGAACGATCGGCATGCGGACCTCGGGGCGGTATCCGTGGTGGGTCGACCCGAACCTGAGGATCGCGTTCTTTCGGCCGCTATCGGCGGCGACCCATCACCTGGACTTCTGGCTGTGGCCCAACTCACCGGGCCTCATGCACGCGCACAGCGTCGTCTGGCACGCCGGGGCCTGCGCCATGGCGTGGGCCGTGGCTCGACGACTCAGCTCGGATCCTCGCGTCGCAGGGCTCGCGGCGATCTTCTACGCGCTGTCCTTCACCCACGTGGTGCCGTGGAGCTGGCTCGCCCACCGCAATGGTCTGGTCTCAACCTTTTGGGCGCTGGCTTGCCTGCTGGCCCATATTCGCTGGCGATCGGATCGCAAGTGGATCGCTGGAGTGGTCGCGCCCGGCCTGCTTGGCGCCGCGCTGCTGAGCGCCGAGGGAGCAGTGGTGACGCTGGCGTTCTTGGTGTCGTACGAGCTGCTCGTCTCCAAGGGCCGGCTCCGGTCGCGGCTGCTCGCCCTGACCCCGGCGCTCGTGACCGTCGCTGCGTGGCGCGTGGTCTACAAGCTCCTCGGCTACGGTGCCCTAGGGTCGGGGGGCTACATCGACCCGATCGCCGATCCCCTGAATTTCTTGCTGGCTTTGCCCGCGCGCTGCGGCTCGCTGATCGCGCTGAGCGTCTCGCCGCCGTTCATTCCAGACCTCCCGTTGTGGTTGTGGGCCGCCTCAGCCTTCGGTGTCGGGATCGCAGCGCTGGTCTTCGTGCTGTCACCGGACTCCAAGCGCGGCGCCGCCCGCTTTGGTCTCCTCGCTGCGTCCTTGGGGTGCCTGCCCCTGGCGGCGAGCTTCCCGGTCGATCGCCTGTTGGTGTTGACCAGCTTTGGCATGTCGCTCGTGTTCGCGGAGCTCGTCGACGGGGCCTTGTTGCGTCGAGCCGGCGCGGCGCGGACCCTCGGCGCGGCTTGGGTCGGGGTCATTCACCTCGTCGTTCCGACGCTCGCCGACCCCTACGTGTCGAGTCACCTCGAGGCGGTCCTGCTCGTTCACAGCGACGCCCACGGTCCAGACCTCCCCGGCGAGGGCTTGAAGCGCAAGGGCCTGATCATTGTCCACACGCCGGACTATCCGGCCGCCGACAAGCTCGCCGCCAACCGTGCGCGCCGCGGCCTCAGCGTGCCCAACTTTGTGTGGATCCTGCACTCTGGCCCGGCCGAGCCCGAGCTCGAGTGCGTCGACGAATCCTCAGTCGTGGTTCGGGAGCCAGAGTTTGGCTGGCCGGTCGGTGGCTTCGCCGTCCAGTTTCGAAACACGAGGGCGACCCCCTTTCGGGTCGGGGACACCGTCCGCACGGTCGACTACACCGCCGAGATCACCGAGGTCGAAGACGGCCAACCGACCGCGGTCCGGTTTCAGTTTCGAGCCAGGCTGGACCACGAGAGCTTTGTCTGGGCGACCTGGGACGAGGGCGAATTTGTCTGGATGAAGCGGGGGCCCTCATGCGAGCCCTCGCGCGGGGGCTGATGTGCGGTGGCTCGCGCATTTTGTTACTCAGCGAGCTGACCAAGCCGCTCTCGAGGGCGGCCACCTCCCTGCTCGAGGTTGAGCTCGTCGCGGCTTCCCACACTGGTATAAGGCAGCCTCAGCAGCGAAGTGTCACAGTTTTTTTCTCCGGCACCCACCGCTACCGCCGACGCGGTCCCGCGAGCTCGATGCCCTCGAGGATCAGCATCAGCTCGGCCGCTTCGACCTCGACCTTGACCTCGCCGAGCCCGGGACGCTTCGGCGCGCGGAACGTGCCTCGCTCGATCTGCTTGTAGTAGATAATCCAGCCCGTGCGATCCCAAAACAGGATCTTCGCCCGGTTCCCGCGGCGGTTGATGAACACGAACAGGTGGCCCGGCATCGGATCCTCGGCGAGCAACGAGCGGGTCACGTTGAACAGGCCGCCGAAGCCCTTGCGCAGATCGACGGGGTCGAGGGCGAAGTAGATCCGCACGCTCGGCGGCAGGCTCAGCATACCGACCCCACGACGCGGAGGACGCGAGCGAGGAGCTCGTCGTCGACGCTGCGCTCGACGTGCACGCGGGCCTGGCCGAGCTCGATGACCAGCGAGGATGACCTCGCGCTCGGGAGCTCGCCGACCACGGCGACCTCGGCGAGCCTCGGCGGCGCCAGGTAATTCTTGGCCCAGCGAGCCAGGCGCTGCTCGTCGATGTCGTGGCGCTCGCAAGAGGCCCGCCGGCTCATGTCGCTGTCGCGCCAGGCCTGGACGACCGTCGCGGCGTCTGGACGGGTCCAACGGCGCTTGGCGGCGAGGGAGGCGAGGTCTCGAGGGTCTACGCGTCGAGTTGGCATCCGCCGATCGTCGGCGTCTACGCTCGCTGGCGACAGATGTCCTCACCGAGTGCTTACCCGGCGCCGAGCGCCTCGCAGCCCGCCGCGAGCACAGCACCCCCTGCTACGACGACATGGTGTCGTGGTGTCGAGCCTACGAGCCTGACGTGCCGCCGAAGTCGCCGCTCGGTCGCGCGATCGGGTATCTGCTGAAGCATCAATTGGCTTTGCGTCGTTTCGAGAGCGACGGCGGGATCCCGATCGACAACATGGCCGCGGAGCACAACTTCGTCCCGGTCGCGCTGACGCGGAAAAACTTTCTGTTCGCGGGGCGCGCTGAGAATCCATGGAGGTTCGCGGCGAGCACCTCGTGGACAGGACGGCGTTCGATCACGACCGAGACGATACACCTCGTGAAAGACCGAGATCGCGCAATATGCGCGAAGGAGGGAGGGTGTTGGGTTTCATGGACCTGTCCACCGTGCTCGGCTACGGGCTGGAGGAACTGCATGGATGACAGCTAGTCACTTTCGATCAGTGGTAGCTGTTCGTCTGAGTTCTCTGAGTTCTCTGAGTTCTCTGAGTTCTCTGAGCGCACTTTCCGGTAGCGCCGATTGAAGCGACTAGCCTCTGCATCCGAAGGTTCGATTTTCTTTGCCTTGAGTAACCTCTGAAGACTGCGTTTGATCTTGTTCTCAGAGCCTTCACCAGTCAACTGACGAGCCTCGCGGTTAGCGATGGAGTCATGAGTCTCAAGGAACTCCATGATCTGGTCCTCGTAGGATGCTAGTCGCTGATGTTTTAGCGTAACCTCGACGCTGTCATCCATCGCAGCAATCTCTGGCGGCACCAGTCCTGCATCCCGCATTTCATTGAAAGCGGTGTCGAGGCCCTCGCCCAGATCATGATTGATCGGGTTGGGGAGCCGATGGATCATCCTCACTATATTCGGATTTCGGTTGAAGTGTGCCTCACGGATATTGTCGACGGTCACATTGCCTGGAAGTTTACCGGGCGACTTGATTGAGATTCGGTTGTCGTAGATTGTAACATGAACATCCGAGGACAAACTGTAGTCCCGATGGAGGATCGCGTTGACCAAAATTTCGTGAACCGCTTTTGCGGGATAGGCGACCCTGACAACCTTGTCGCCAACCGAGTATGTACTGTCCTTCATGACTTCAAATATCTTCTCCTTGCAGGCGTTGGCGAGGTGTTCGATGGGCCCGTTTATTACAGATGTGCCCTCAAGCTGCGAACGCTTGTAGTCTTTGTCAATCGTCTGCATTCGAATGATCTTCACGCTGCACTTTGAGGGAATGACTTCTTGTGGCTCCGGGTCAAAGAGGAGAGCGCAGGCAACTGAGGGCCGGCGAATGCCATTCACCTCTGGCAGCAACCGGTTGCGTCGAAGAAGGGTTTGAGGGTCTTGGGATGTACCCACTCGCCCGATAAAGTCCTTCAGGAACGGCGAGCCAACAATGTCATCGATCTCAAGATTGGGGACCTGGGTGTCCTCAAATTTGTAGAATCCTTTGGCATATGCAAGCCGAGTCACTGCGTCGCCCTTGATTTTTTGGGAACTCGCATTGCTCCGTGCATAGCAGACGCTACCTGATGTATAGTGAACGACGGATGACTTTGGAATAATCAAATGGAGAATGTAGCCCGCTGATGGCTCATGAAGGAACTCAGTCTCCACACCTTCAACGGCTGGCTGAGTGTTATGCAGCAACTCGGCGATGTGGGCGTTGGCATCCTCGGGTTTTTCAAAACCACGGAGGCGCTCTCCGGCTTCACTGTGGTCGGCGATCCCAACGTAGAGATCGCCTCCGTCAGAGTTCGCCATCGCCACAAACGTTTCTTGGAGTTTGGCTGGCTTAATCTCCTTTGCTTTGAAGTCCAGGAGGTACCCTTCCTCCTGACTGGCGATTAAGTCTAGTTCACTCCTACTCCGTTCCGAGACGTCGAACATTGTTCTCGCTCCTCACCGCCGAGCCTACCATATGGATCCAACTCCGTGTACTGCGCGCGGGGGGCGCGCGACCGTGGGCGCCGCGCTACAGACAGGCATCAAACGTAGTTTGCACACCAGCGGGCATACTCGGGCAGGCCGCGGTCGCTACCATGTAGTCGCCTGTGCACGCGTCGTATGCACCCTCTTCGCATTCGACGTTCGCATCCAGGCACTGAAGGTAGGACTGGAGCGCCATGTTCACGCAGTCCAGGTGTGCCTGGGCATCGTCTTCACTGCCAGCAACCGCGTCGTCGAGGCACTGGCGCTCGGCGATCGAGACTGGCCCGTAGGCGTCGTCGCACTCGACGCGATTGGCGAAGCCCAGGTCTTCAGGACAGCGACAAGCGCTCGCACGGGTGTCGGTGATCAGCTCGTCATACTCAGTCAGCTCAGCAGAGATGTCGGGCACAGCCGAGCACGAAAGCATGGCGCCGAGCAGGAGCGGCACAGTCGAGCGGAGCGCACGCGCGATCGTACGCGCATCCTACACCGGTGTCAGTCCTCGGTCATCTGGCTGAGGCCCCAGAGGCCGGCAGCGGTGAGCACAACACTGCCCGCCGCAACTCCGAGCGCGACCCGGCCTCGATTGCTCGTCGTTGACTGCGGCGACGCGGTGAGCTCACCTCGCGCGGGCCGTCGGCGCCGAGGCGCTCGCTTGCGGAGGTTCGCGGCGCCCGCGAGAGGGGAGAGGCGAGAGAACTTCGGCCAGATCGCCCCCCGCTTGGGCCTGATCTTGGGCCGGAGTATCTCGTGCCCGCTGACCCCGGGGCTCCCGTGCAGCGATTTGTTGACGGGCGATGCTTTTACGCCGGCCTTGGCGAGCTCGGCCCGGTACTCGGGATCGCTCACGTGGCGCAAGTCGACGAGCATGCGCTTCGTGCTCGACAAGAGCTCTCGGCACGCCGTCATGAAGTGATCCGCGAGCGCGACCTGGCTCGAGTCCGCGACCGCTGCATCGGACGCCCACTGCTGCTCGCCGCTCGCGTCGTAGCGACGAAAGACCCCGTTGCCGGCCACGACCACACCCGCCCGGGTGCGCGCCGAGTATCAGCGGCGTGAACAGAAGCTCGCTGGCCGCCTGTCCGAGGGCCACCGTCCAGGCGGGGTCGCGCTGGGGGGCGTCGGTCGCCCACCCGCTCGTGCAGGTGAAGACCGACTCCCCCGGCACCGGTACGGCGACCGGCTTGGCCTCGAGCAGCAGCTCGGTCCCCGGATCGCTGCAGTCCCGGGCCTCGTCGGTGCCGTCGTCGGTGCCGTCGTCAGTGACCTCGTCGGTGCCCTCGTCCTCAGCGGCGGGGCCAGTGCAGGCTGACAACAGCAGCGTGGCGAAGATCGAGAGCTGACGGGGGAGCGGTCGCAAGTAAGCCATGGGACATGGCTGGCGTACCACGAGCCGGCTGGTTCGATCGTCATCTCGCTAAGTTCGACGCCCCACGGGGTTCGGTCGGGTCTTGCACCCAGGCGCTCGTCGCTACTCGTAGAAGACGACGTAGCTGCTGAGCAAGATCCGCCCCCGGTTGCCGGTCACCGGCGCCCCGCCAAACATCCCGACGTAGTCGATCGTGTTGACCTGGCCGAGGGTGACCTCGTCGGTGATGTCGACGATCCAGGGCTGGACCGGCTGGCCCGGACACCAGCCCGCGCGACCCGGCGTCCAGTTGCCCCACTGGCCCGGGACCACGCCGATGTCCGCGGCCTCGCCACAGCGCTGGTTGACGACGTCGGCCGGAAATTCGCGCGTGTATGAGGCGCCGCCGTTGACGGTGAACTGGTGCTGGTGGTTGCACCACTCGGCGCAGTTACCCGTGTCTTGACCGTGGCCCGAGATCAACGCGACGAGCTCGACCTTGGTCGCGCCCTCCGGCGGCGTGAACTCGACGCTCGGCCAGTCGTCGTTGTAGGTGTCGTTGAAGCCCTTGTTGCCGGTGAAGGCCGGGATCAGGGTCTTGCTGGCGCCGGCCTGCCCGGTGTTGCGGAGGCGAAAGCGCATGTCCCAGGTCGAGGGGTTCATGTTCCAGCGCATGCCGAAGCGGAAGTAGTGGTCGCCCCCGCCCGCGACCAGGCCGAGCATCGGCGTGGCGTCGAACACCCACTTGCGCACGCCCGCGCGGGCGTAGGGCGTGATCCAGCGGAACACCTCGTGGACCGCCCCGTCGCAGGCCTCGGTGTCGCACCAGTGGACGAAGGCCTCGTAGTCCCAGTGCCCGCAGTCGTCGCCGGGGCTCGGCCCGCACTCGCCGGTCACGACGACGTCCATGGTGTCGAAGCCGGCCATGGTCGCGGCGTCGGGGAAGCTCGCCGTCCACACCTGATTGTTGAAGTTGTTGGCGAAGGGGCCATCTTGGCCGCCGGGGCCGTCGGGCGGGAACTCAACCTGGTCGAGGATCGCGACCTCGGTCACGTCGGCCTGGGCGGCGAGCTCCCGCTCCTGGGCGTGACGAAAATTGTAGTAGCGCGGCGTGTAGGCCAAGACCGCGGCGGTCTGGGCGAAGCTGCCGCCGCCCGTGTCGCTGGTCGAGTTGGGGTACTCCCACTCCTGGAAGCGATCGATCGCCGCGACCATGGCCCCGGGGTTTTGAGCGTAGAACTGGCCGAGGCTGCCCCCGAGGCTGGCCGGCGCCTCAGTCACGAAGTGCACGCGCAGCGACCAGAAGTCGATCGCGTCCTGATCGAGGGCGGCGAGGGCCTGGCCGATCTTGGTCTGCCACGCGATCGCGCCCGCTTCGGGGTCCGCGTCGTTGTTGACGAAGAACCAGTGGACGTTCTGCGGCGCGCGCTCGAACAGCTCGGCGTTGAAGCTGTTGCGCAGCGAGTCGCTCGTGCCGTCGCCGAGATGGTTGACAAACACGTAGCTGTCGCAGCCCGAGAAATTCTCCGCCAGGTTCCAGGTCCCGAAGGTCGTCTCGACCGTGAAGTCGCCCGCGACGTCGCCCCAGTCGGCCCCGGTGCCGTCGAGCAGCTCGGCGACCGGGAGCCCGAGCTCATCGCAGATCTGGCTCGGGTCCTCGCCGTCGCCGTCGCCGTCGCCGGGATCGCCGTCTCCGTCGCCGCTGTCGCCGTCGCCCCCGGTGCCCGTGCCCGTGCCCTCGCCCTCGCCCCCCGTGCCGGTCTGTGTGCCCGAGTCCGCGTCGCCCGAGGGCTCGCTCGCGCATGCGGGCAGCGCGAAGGGCAGCGCCAACAGCAACACCAACGAACGGACACGCAACTCGCTCATTGCGCGACGATAGCGAACAGCCCCGTGTTTGACGAGCGAGGCGGCGGTGTGCGAATCAGCTCGACGACCTCGGGGTCTCGGGGCTCAAATGCGCGCACAGGTCTACTCGGAGTACGGCGGCCCAGAGGTTCTGGAGCTGCGCCAGGACCTCCCCGAGCCGCGGCCCGCCGCCAACGAGGTCCTCGTCGAAGTCCGCGCGTCAGCCATCAACCCGATCGACTGGAAGCTGCGCAAGGGCCACCTGCGCCAGGTGCTTCGCCAGCAGCTCCCGTTTACCCCGGGCCGGGATTTTTGCGGCGTCGTGCTCGAGTGTGGTTCAAACGCGACGACCGTCGCCCGCGACGACGCGGTCTTCGGGATCACGCCTCTGCGCGGCCCCGGCAGCCACGCCGAGCGCATCTGCGTGTCCGAGCAGCACCTCGCCCTCGCGCCGCGCCGCCTCCACGGGATCGAGGCCGCCGCGGTTCCGCTGGCCGGGCTGACCGCGATCCAGGCCGTCGACGCCGCGCTCGTCCGACCCGACGAGCGCGTCCTTGTCCATGGCGGTGGCGGCGGCGTCGGCTCGCTCGTGGTCCAGTACGCCCTCCACCTCGGCGCCGAGGTCCTCGCAACCGCGAGCGCGCGCAACCAGGACTATTTGCGCGCGCTCGGGGCCGAGCCGATCGACTACCACCGCGAGCGCTTCGAAGATCGGGTCCACGGACTCGACGCGGTCATCGACTGCGTCGGCGGGGAGATCGAGCGGCGCTCGTTCGCGGTCCTGCGCCGGGGCGGCCGCCTGGTCGGCGTCGCTGGCCCCGACCCCGACGGCGAGGTCAGCCTGCCCAACATCGCCAAACATGGGCTGCGGGCGTCGGCGCGGCTGCTCGGCCAGCTGACTCGCGGGCGTCGCTATCGCTTCGTGACGGTGCGCGTCGATCACCGTCGCCTCGCCCACCTCGCGCAGCTCGTCGACAAGGGCGTGCTCGAGGTCCGCATCGATCGCAGCTTCGGGCTCGACGAGCTCGCCGCGGCCCACATCGCGAGCGAGCGCGGCGAGGCCGTCGGCAAGCTCGTGCTCGACCACCGCGGGTAGATCCGGCCGCAGACGGGTTAAACCAAACAGGAGCGGCGACTGCCGCTCCTGGTTGGAGAGCGCTGCGAGCGAGCTCAGCTGGCCGGCGCGGCGGCGGGCTGGGCCTCGAACTTCCAGCGGAAGGTCGCCTGGCCCTCGCGGGCGTCGGGCGGATCGAGCTGGAGCCCGTCGATCGCCGTGACCACGCACTGCGAGAGCTCGGCCGGCGCGTCGCTGCTGGCGTCGACGACCGGGTTCATGATCTTGCCGGTCTTCTTCTCGACGCTGAAGTTGACGACCACGGTCCCCTCGACGGTCTCGTTGGTCGCAAGCGCGACGTCGTAGCAGTCCTTGATGTCGGCGCCGCGGGTCTCGACGAGCTCGCGGGTGACCTCGCGGTAGCTGTCGGGGTCGCGGGCGATGAACGAGCACCCGACGCTGAGCAGCAGCGGCGCGATGACAGCCAGTTTGATCGTGGTCTTCACTTGGCCTCTCCCTTGTTGGCGGTGTCGGGAGCCGCGACCCTGGCCTGGGGCACGGCCTTGCTCTCGACGACCCTCTCCTCGCCGGTCTCGGGGTCGATCTCGACCACGTTCTTGACCTCTTCTTGCTCGACGATGATGAACTCGACCCGGCGGTTCTTCTCTTTGTTCTCGGGCGAGTCGTTGGCGACGATCGGGATGTCCTCGCCATGACCGACGGCGGTAAGGCGCTCGGCCTCGATCCCGTGCTCGACGAGGTAGCTCATGACCGAGTCGGCCCGCTTCTGCGACAGCTTCTTGTTGTAGTTCTTGGACCCGTCGTCGTCGGTGTGGCCCTCGATCGAGATCTTCTTGATCCGGGGGTTCTCCTTCACGACCTGGGTGATCTCGTTCATCAAGTCGAAGGACTCGGCCCGGATCACGGCCTTGTCGACCTCGAACAGGATCTTGTCGTTGATCACGATCGCGGCCGCGGTGACCTCGACCCGCTTGGGCTTGGGCGGCGGCTCGGGCTCGGGCTCGGGCTCGGGCGGCGGTGGCGGCGGCTCACCGATGACGGTCAGCGCGTCCGTATCCGCGAAGATGGTCGGACCACAGGCCAGGGCCGGCAGAGCCAGAAAGGCCGTGGCCAGGGTGATTCCGACGGTCCGGGGGTGCTTTCGATGTTGGCGCATGGGGGATTCCCTCGTCCGCCGCCGATCAATGGGCCGGTGACGGGTCCCGACATCATCGAAGTCGATCGCGCCTTTGGCAACCCTTTGCGAAAACTTGTTCGCGCCTTCCCAGGCTCGGCTCGGCGCCATTGGCACGCGCGGACTCGCGCCAACGAACCAAGGAGAGTAGCCTCCGCAGATGGCCCCTCGCTGCGTGGCTCCGCTGTATCTGATCATGCTGGTGCCGAGCCTCGCCTTTGCGGCTCCAGCCGACGAGGGACCGCAGATCCAACAGCCGTCGAGTCCTGCGACCCCCCCCGCAAAAACCGTTGGTCCCGACACGACTGAACCTGAAGACGAAGATCAACCAGTGTCCGAGGACACCGCGGATGCTGACGCCGCAGATCCGAGCGAGCTTGTCTCCATGTCCCCGGACACAGCGGCACCGAGCGCTGAGCCAGTCGAACCCGCGCCCGTGACCCCCCCGGACGCTGCAGCGGAGGAAAAAGATCTCTCCAACCTCCTGACCAGCGACGAGCCCGACGAGACCCCCCGTGTCCGCGCGTCGAGCCCCAACAACGCGGCGCGGGTCGATCGAAGCGAGCGACTTCGAAACTACTACGCGCGGACCTACCGGCCCGAGCACAACCCCTCGCGCCTCTACTTCGCGGCCCGCGGAGCCTATGCGCTGTCGGGCACGAGCGAGGGCTTCGGCGGCGGGCGCATGGGCCTCGCCAACGTCGAGCTCGGCCAGACCTGGAACATGATCGGCTACGGGGTCGGGGCTGCCCTCTACGCGGGCGAGCTGACCTTCGGCGAGGACGGGGTCGAGAAGTTCGGCGGCGTCCTCGTCGGCGGCGGCCCGAGCCTCGGCCTCGGACGCCTCGGGCTGTTCGGGCGCGGCTACATCGACGCGCGCCTCGGCTACAACTTCTTTTATGCCCCGGTCTCGACCACCCGCGTGGGCATGGCCGATCCCCCCGACGCCGCGCCCCACGGGCCCAAGCTCCAGCTCGACGCGGGCTTGCTGCTGCATGACTCCGAGCGCCGTCGCTTCCGCCACGGGATCGGGGTCAGCCTCGGCTGGCAGCTGCTCGTGCACAGCTTCGCGGGCGAGTATCCGATCCTGAACACCTTCAACGTCGGCTTCAGCTACTTCTTCGGGTAGCAGCCCCTCGAGCATCGTCGTGCGCGAGGGCATGGCTGTGAGACGAAGCCCCTCACCCGCCCATGCGCTGGGCCGCGTCCTCGAGGACCGAGCGATAGGCTGGCGGGACCAGGTCGATCTGCTGCCGAATGTAGGGCGCGAGGTCGGCGTTGTTGAGCTCGGAGATCGCCGCGGTCACGTGGCTGATGTAGCTGTGGTCGGCCTCGCGCAGGCGGTCACACAGGAAGTCCAGGGCCTCGACCGTGTTGATGCGCCCGATCGCCTTGACCGCGGCCGTCCGCGCGTCGTCGGCGTCGGGCAGATCGCGGGCCTCGAACACCCGGCGGAGGCGATCGAAGGCGTGGGGAAAGTAGAGGTTGCTGATCGCGTCGGAGGCCTTGGCCCGGACCTCGGGGTCGTCGCTGCGCAGGGCCTTGCTGAGGGTTGAGAAGCTCCGCTTGAACCTCAGGGCCCCGAGCGCGTGGGCGACCTCGCGGCGGACGGCGGCGTCGCCGGTCGCGTACATCCGCTCGAGCGCGGCGATGACCGGATAGGCGCGGATGCCCTTGAGCCGCCGGACGATCTCGACTTGCGAGCGCGGCTTGTCGCGGCCGGTCTTGCCGAGCTCGAGCACGAGCAGCAGGGCGTGGCGGCGAACGTAGTCGGGGAAGCGGCGGTCGGCCATGACGCCCGCGGCGATCAGCGCGGGGTCGCCCTCGAGCTCCCACTCGGCGAGATCGACGTACCAGACCTCCTCGAACTCCGGGAGCCGCTTGAGGAACTCGGGCACCGGGACCGGGCGGGGGGCGTCCTCGGGGTTCTTGCCGAGGCGCTGGAGCAGCCTGCGGTAGCGCTCGCGGCCTTTGATCTCGAGCTGGGCGACGCGGCTGTAGACCTCGGCCGCCTGGCGAAAGGCGCGAACGGACACGTAGGACTCGGCCGCGGCGAGGTAGGCGTTCTCGACGATCTGAACCGGGTGCGCGTGGGCGGCCGCGTCGTCGCCAGCTTTGAGCCAGGCCTCGCCCGCGCGCAGGCGCAGGTCGTCGCCGTAGGGCAGCCCGGCCCGGGCGCAGTAGTCGGCGGCCTCGCGCAGGATCCCGGCCACGGCGTGGTACTCGCCCGCGCGCCGGGCGAGGGTCACGAAGCCCTCGTAGAGGCGCAGGGCGTCGAGCTTGAGCGCGTCGTCCCGCAGGATCCGGACGCTGTTGAGGTAGCCCTCGGCGACGTTCTCGAACGCGCCGGTCTCGAGGCCGATCCGCGCGAGCAGCTGGTAGCAGTCGAAGGCGCGCTCGCGCAGGCCCTCGGTCTCGAAGCGATCCGCGACCTCCTCGACGGCGGTCGTGGCCTCGGCCAGAGCCTGGCGCGCGCGCTCGGACTCGAGCCGATGGAGGCACAGGCCGTAGTTGATCCGGGCCAGGGCTTGCTCGTAGGGCCGCTCGGCCAGGAGGTCGGCCCGGCGCCCGTCGATCAGCTCGCTCCACAGCTCCGCCGCCTCGGCGTCGTGGCCCGCGCGCTCGAACTCGATCGCGCGGTGGATCGGCATGTGGGCGAGCTCGAACCATGTCGCCGCGTCGCGGTGGTGACCGGCGCGCGAGAGGTAGACCCCGAACAGGCGCACGGCCTGCATGTCCGCGTCGCCAGCGTCGATCTCGACGCGGAGGCGATCGAGCTGGGCCTTGCCCGGGGCCTCGGTCGAGCCGAGGTAGGCCCAGCAGGCCGCGGCGTCGCGAAATTGGCCGAGGGCCCGGAGCGACTCCGCCATCGCCCGCAGCCACTCCTCGTACTCGAAGTCGATCCGATCGACGACCTCGATCAGCTTGCGGAGCTGGGCGAGGGCGTCGTTCCAGCGCCCGGCTCGCATCGAGGCCTCGGCCCGGACCCACAAGACCGCGGTGTCGATCACCCGGGCCTCCGCTCGCGCCCGCGCGAGTCCTCGGCGACGCCGCTGACCTGGCTGCGGGCGGCGTCTTCGAGATCACTCTCGACCTCGGAGATGATCTGGCGCGCCCGCGAGGCCCGACGACCGTGGGCGATCGCGTCGTCGTCGATCACGTGAACGCGATGGAGCGCGTCGAGGTAGCCGAGGTTGAGCGGGCCGCGTGGGAGGATGAAGACCCCGTAGATCGGCGCGCGGCTGGCGAGGAGCTGGACCTCGGACGCGGGGAACTGGGCCTCGCCGTGGGTCAGCATGTAGACCAGGGTCGAGGCCGCGTCGCGCCGCGGGGCCGAGAGCTCGGCGTTGAGCTGGCGCAGGACCGCGGCGTAGTTGCGCCCGCGCTCGGCCCGGAACTGGAGCACGTAGGGCACCTCGACGTGGCCGGCCGCGCCGACCTTGACGCCGTCGTAGAGCCGGCTGTCGAAGAAGCGCAGCACGACCTCCTCGCCGAGCAGCGCGAGCCGCTTGCACAGCGCGAGCGCGAGCCCGCGCGCGAAGACCTCGCGCACGCCTCGCATCGACGCGCTGCCGTCGACGAGCACGTAGTGGATGCGGCGCTCGTTCTCGTACTGCTTCTCGTGGGTGTAATAGAACAGCTCGTGGTCGACGAACTTTTGCTCGAAGACCTCGTCGTCGAACGCGAGCTGGGTCAGGACCATGTTGTCGATGTGGCCGATCCGCTCGATCGACGCGTAGCCGTCGATGCCGAAGGTCTGCTGGCCCATCTCGCGCCGGACCTCGAGCAGCGAGGGCAGCAGCTCCAGCGAGAAGTCGATGACGTCGGCCAGCTGCGGCGACAAGATCACGTTGTAGAGGTCGGCGAGGTCGACGCCCGCGACGCCGCCTTGGCCCGTGCGAAACAGGCCGAGCAGGCGCAGGGCGTCGACGTCGATCTGCTCGGTCTCGAGCAGCGGCAGCAAGCGGTGGCTGGTCATGGTCCGGAGCCAGGCCAGGGCCAGATCCTGATCGTAGCGGGTGTAGGCCGAGCGCGGATCGATGCGCGCGTACTGGACCACGTCGACGGGCAGCTCGCGCGGGCGCGCGACCCGGGCGTCCTCGGGCAGCTGCGGCGCGACGCTGGCCAGGACCCGGGCGAGCACGACCCCGACCATCGGATCGCGGTGCTTCCAGGCCGCGGGCTGACGGACCAGCTCGGTCTCGCCGAGCTCGACGAGCAGCTGGCGCCAGGCCTCGCCGAGCCGCGGGTCGCCGATGCCCTGGGTGACCGAGGCCGGGCGCCCGAGCCCGCACATCAGGCAGCCGACGTCGTGAATGATGACCAGCGGGACCGCGATCCCGAGCCGCGCGAGCACGTTGTTCCACGCGACCGCGCGCATCAAGGCCATCGGGCCGACGCCGTCGAGCTCGCTCAGCGCGAGGCTGCCGACCTGGCGCTCGAGGATCGGCATCAGCTCCCGCGGCGGCGCGCCCCGGGGCTCGCGCTCGTCCGCGCTGCCCTGGCCGTGCTCGCGCGAGGTCTCGCGCCCGTCACGGCCCTTGGCCTTGTCGCTGTCGAGCTCGGCCACGACCTCGTCCTCCTGCCCTTCCCTACCCTACCCGCGGCTCAGACGAAGCGGCTCGACGCGAACATCGTCTCGAGCAGCTTGTCGACCTCGCCGATCATCCGCTCGGCCGCGGGGTTGTCCTTCATGCGCTGGAGGGCGGCCTTGATGTCGCCGAGGTTGCGCAGCTGCGAGAACAGCTGCATGTCGGACAGGACCTCGGCGCTGGCGAGGGTCTCGCGGATGATCCGGAGCTCGGCGAGCAGGTCTTGGAGGCTCGTCGGCGTCGCGCCGATCCGCTGCTGCTCGGGGTGCTGCTCGTACCACGCGTCGAGGATCGGGCCGACGATCTCCTGGAGGATGTCCTGCTGCTCGGGCGTGTTCCACACGTGGCGGAGCACGAAGAAGTCGGCGTCGTTGACCTGCTCGCGGCCGTCGAACACGGCCGAGGCCGCGAACAGCTTGAGCATCTTGACCACGCGGCGGTCCGAGAGCCCGATGCCCTCGGACCGGATCTGGAACACGAGGCCCTTGTAGGTCGCGAGGAATTCCTCGTCCATGCTCTCGAGCAGGCGACCAAACTCGGCCTGGATCGTGACGAGGTCGCGGGCCGAGACCGTCGCCGTGGCCGCGACGCCGCCGCCGGCCTGGGCCTCGAGGGCCTGGGCCTCGAGCGCGGCGCCCTTTTGCAGCAAGCCGCGAAATTGATAGCTGTCGAGGTAGTCGACGCGGACCCGAAGCAAGAAGCGATCGAACAGGGCCGAGAGCGCGTCGTCGTTGGGGACCTCGTTGCTGGCCGCGAACATCGAGATCAGCGGGACCCCGATCGTGGTGTTGCCGTGGGAGAAGCGGCGCGAGTTGAGCACGCCCAGCAAGCTGTTGAGGATCGCGCTGTTGGCCTTGAAGATCTCGTCGAGGAACGCGATCTCGGCCTCGGGCAGCATGCCCTCGACGCGCCGCCGATACGCGCCCTGGCGAAAGGCCTGGATGTCGACGGGCCCGAAGATCTCGTTGGGCTCGGTGAAGCGCGTCAGCAGGTAGTCGTAGTAGCGGGCGTCGATCGTGTCGGCGAACGCGCGCACGAGCGCGCTCTTGGCCGTGCCCGGCGGACCGACCATGACCATGTGCTCACCGGCCACGGCCGAGATGAACAGCAGACGGATGGTCTCTTCTTTGCCGAGGAATTGAGCCTCGAGCCGTCGGGCGCCGTCTTGCAGACGCCGCGCGAGCTCGGGGATCGTCAGCGCCACGGACACCGTGGGCTCTTGCTTCTTGCCGAGCCCCGCGCCGACGGACGGCTTGGCTGGCGGTTGCAGCGGTTGGGTCATGCAGGCTGTCTTTCTACTATTCGCGTATTCGCCGGACCAGGGTCGCGTGCAGGTTGTCCACGACGTTGCGTGGGACCAGCCCGGCGAGGTGATCGCGGTACTCTTCCCAGCGGCGCGCGAAGCCCTCGTCCACGGCTCCGGCGCCACCGCGGGGCCCTCGCGACGCCTCGGGCTTGTCGGTGGGGCTGTCAGCGGCCGGATCCAGAAAAAAGGGCCGGCCGAGGGTGCGCTCGAGCGCCGGCAGGAGCAGCGGCAGGGCCAAGAAGGTCTGCACGGCCCAGTCACGGGCGCCGAGCCCGATGCTGATGCGGGCGTCGAATTCGAGCACCTTGAGCACGTGGAGGTGGATCAGCGCGCCGACCACGGCGCCAAGGTCGGCCGCCTCGGTCGGGATCGCCGGGGCCGGCAGGGCCGGCTGCTCGTCGCCGAATTCGCGGTCGAGCTCATCGTCGAAGCCCAGGTTCTCAGCGCGGGCGGCCTTGGCTGCCCGCTGCATGGCCGCGGCGCCGCCCGGGACCCCCGCGATCTCCACGTCACCAAACACCGGACCGTGGAGATCGAGCGAGCGCAGCAAGCTCCCGGCCACGACCCCGCCGATCCGCAGCCACTCGCGCTCTTGGGCCCACGCGTGACACACGGCCCGGGCGTAGGGTCGCGCGCGCAAAAACTCGACCGCCATCAGCGGGGTCCAGCCGGGCGGCGCCCAGGCCGGCCGCAGCAGCGAGGTCAGCGGGCTGACCCACATCACGTCGGGGAGCAGACGATCGACGATCGTCGCGTGCGGCTGGTCGATCCAGCGGACGAGCTCGGTCCGGACGTCGGCGACGCTCGGCGAGAACAGGCCAAAGCGGCGGCGCGGGGGCTCCTGACCGCGAAAGCGAAACTCGCCGTCGGGACCCGAGACCACGTGATCTTCGCGGCGCAGATCCAAGAAGGCCCCGACCGCGAGGTGACGCGCGAGCGCGTCGGCCATGTCGACCGGTCGCGCGAAGGCCAGCAAGCTGCGGGTCTCCGTCTCGACCTTTTGCCAGGTCGACGTGCGCGTCCACACCCGCTCGGTGTCCGGGTGATCGAGGGCCAGGACATCGTGGAGCCCGAGCCACAGCGACAGCTCATCGGCCCCCGGATCTGGCAGCGCCGGATCGGCGACCAGGCGCTGGCCCACGCGCCCGCGCAAATGGACGAAGCTCGGATCCAGCAGCGGCCCAGCCTCGGTCAGCATCTGCTCACGATCGTGGGCCGAGAGCGGCGCCTCGACCTCAACCTGCCCGCCCCCAAGCAGCGGCTCGACAAAGCGCGCGAGGAACCCCGCGGTCGTGTTGAACGGCGGCGCAACCAAAGCTACGCGCCCCCCCCACCACGACACGACCCCGCAAAGCTCATACCAGCCCCCCAGCGAGGAACGAGCGACGCCTGTGGGGAGCAAGACAAGCCCCCCTCTGGGGGGCCACGCAGACCGGCGCGAGGCTCATCCCAGCCCACCGAGCGAGGAACGAGCGACCGGCCGCTTGCGGCCGTGCGTGGCAGAGTCGCCGACGCCTGTGGGGGGCAAGACAAACCTTTAGCTATCCTGGCTGCGGAAGCCCCACAGCGCGAAGCGGCCGAGGCGTTGGTTGGTGATCGTGCCGGGCTCCAGCGCCGGGAGGCTGGGCTCGACGAGCTCGGCCTCGGTCGTCTCGAGCGTGCCGATCGCGGCCGCGTCGAGCGACATCATGCGCTCGTCGGCGATGTGGATCGGGTCGCGGCCCGGGCCCAGGAACACGGCCCGGTCGTCGCCCTCGAGCCCGAGCAGCTCGCGGATCAGATCGGCGCGCAGCCGCGGCCACAGCTCGAAGCCGTCGGGTACGAGCACGCCCGGCGCGACCTCGCAAAAGCGCTGGCCGAGCGGAATCACGGTCCCGACCGAGAGCGCGCGGCCATCTCGTGCGAAACGCGCGCCTCCCCCGAGGACCAGGAGCCCCTCGCTCAGCGGGACCAGGCGTGCGGCCGCGAGCGCGCTCGGTGGGACCAGGTAGACCAGCCGCCGCAGCAGCTCGAGCTCGCTCCAGGCGATCAGGGAGGCCCGGGGCTCCCGCGCCATCGACGAGGGCCGGAGCCGGAGATCGACGTGGAGCTGACCCGCCTCCTGCATCTGGACCGGCTCGACCTCGAACTCGGCCTCGCGCAGGTGGACCTCGGTCTGGACGAGGTAGCGCCCGTCGACGAAGCGCGGGGCCCCGTCGATGCGCTCGACCCTGCCCGCGCGCCCTCGAAACAGGTACATCTCGTCCCCGGGCAGGCACGAGCTCGCCGACGCCAGGTGGATCGCGTGGACCCAGCCGGCCTCGACGGCGGCTCGCGGCGAGACCGGAACCAAGAGCTCGACCCCGGGGATCGGCCGCAGCACGTCGAGGATCCGCCCCGGCGGGTTGCGCAGGCGCAGCAACAGGCTTGGGCGGCGATCCTCCGCGAGCCCGACCCGGACCCCGGCCATCGCGATCTCCTTGCGCCACAGGTAGGCCAGCACGCGATCCGCGATGCCCGGCGCGACCAGCAGCAGCGCCATGTCCCGCATCCCGCACAGCTCGGGATCGGAGGCGATCCCCTGCATCGGCAGCGCGACCGCGCGCAGCTCGAGGCGCTGGATCAGCTCGATCGGGTCGATGCGATCCTCGCTCTTGTAGCGCGAGAAAAACTCACGGTCGACGACCAGGACCTCGTGGGCCGACAACCCGGCGCTGTTGCCCTCGCGCGCGAGCAGCTCGGCGACGGGGACGGCCAGATCGTAGCCAAAGGGCGCGAGGGACTCTCGGTAGCGGACGAACACCGAGCCCGCGCCAACGTAGACCTGACTGCGGGCCGCGCCAGCCAGACGCGAGAGCCGATCGAGCGCGTAGCCGTCGGTGGCCTCGCAGCGCATCAGCAAGGCCGTGCCGCCGCCACCTCGGCGCGCGCGCTCGAGGGTCATGCTGGGCAAGAGGTCGTCGAGGCTGGCCTCCACGCTGTAGGCGCCCAAGAAGGCCACGCAGCGATCGAGGGACTCGAACACGACCAGCGCCTCGCGCCCAATCGCAATCCCGCGGGCGTCGGGCGCCAGACCCTGCATCCGAAACCGAGTCTGGCCGGCCGCGACCGGGTCGAGGATGCTCTGCGCCACCGCAGGAGGATGCCGGGCGAGGGCGGCCCCGGCAAGCCAGCGGGAACCATTATAAAAAGAACCAGGAGCGACCCCGAGACGATGAAGCCACGGCGCCAGGGCCAAGACGACGAGACCGGCGCCGACGAGCGAGCGCGGCGGCCCCGAGACCGCGCTCAGCTGCGCGCGGCCTTGGCCCTCGAGGAGGCCGGTGAGCTGCAGGAGGCCGCGCGCATGTTCGAGTACGTCGGCGAGCACGCCCAGGCGGCCAGCTTGCGCCTCGAGCACGCCGACACCCTGCGCGACGAGCAGCAGCGCCTCGCGGTCCTGCGTGAGGGCTGCGCCCGCAACCCGGCCACGACCCACCAGGGCCAGGCGCTGCACCGCGCCCTCGGTGAGGCCCTCCTGCGCGTGGCCGAGGCCGTCGAGCCCGGCGCACGTCGGCGCGCGCTCGCGCTCGAAGCCGCCCAGGCGCTCGAGGCCGGCCAACGGGCCGGCGCCGCGGGTCGCCTCTACGAGCAGCTCGGGCTCCTCGCCCGCGCGGTCAAGGCCTACACCGAGGCCGGGGCGATCGAGCAGCTCGAGGCCGTCCACGAGATCCTCGACCAGCGCGACCAGCAGCAAAAGGAGCAGCGCAGCCTCGAGCTCGAGGTCGACGCCGCGCTCGCGACCGGTCGCCGCGGGCTCGCCCACGCCCTCTTGCTCGAGCACGTGCGTGACGCCCAGCGCGAGGGTCGAACCCCCCTGCCCTCGCTCGCGCTCGCGCTCCACGATCTCGAGCGTCGGTTGATCCGCGGCCGCGCGCTGTGCCTGAGCGTGCGCGAGATCGCGGCCGACGACACCCCGAGCCCGGAGCCGACGGTGGTCCGCGTGATCGGGCGCCCGCAGCTGCGCCTCGGTCGGGGCCCGCAGTGCGAGCTGACGATCTCGGGCGCCGCGATCTCGCGGGAGCACGCCGAGCTCGCCCTGGCCTTCAGCCCCGAGGGCGAGCCGCACCTGGTCGTGCGCGACCTCGGCTCGCGCGCCGGCAGCTTCCTCGACGGCGAGGCCCTCGCGCCCGGTGAGGACTGGTCCCTGTTCGACGACGAGCTCCCCGGCGCGCGGGTGCTCGCGCTCGGGATCGCGTCGAGCTTCGAGCTGTGGTCACGCCGGGGCCCAGGCGGGGGTCCCCAGCGCGCGCCAGCGGGCCGGGCAGGATCCTCGACGGACGAGGTCGACCACGATCAGCGCCCCCTCGCGCTCCTGCGCGAGGCGGGTCTCGACCTCGCCGCGGATCGCCTGGCCACCGCCTGGACCGCCTTCGCTCCCCTCGGAGGGCCGCTGTGGATCACGCCGACCCGGCGCCTGCCGGTCGCGCTGAACTTCGAGGGCGAGCGCGTCGTGGCCCTCGCGGCCCCGGGGGTCAGGGTCTCGCTCGCTGGCGCCCCGGTCGGTCCGGGCGAGGCGATCGAGCTCCTGGTCCACGATCGCGCCCGCTTCGAGCCCCCCGGCGACCCGGCCTTCGAGCTCGAGGTCTGCGAGCTCTACAGCTGAGCCCGGGGCGACCGCGATCGGCCGCGCCCCCCTTCGCGCGTCACAGACAGATGATCCGCGCGAGCACACGCGGTCGCAGGTAGGCGTCGAACGAGCACTTCGGGAGGCCGAGCTGGGCGACGATCCGCGAGTCGAAGGTCGCGAGCAAACGGTCGAGGTGAGCGCACAGCTCGGTCGGGACCACGCCGTATCGCCGCCGACGAAGCAAGGACTGCCACGGGTAGTACAGCCGACTCGCCAGCGGTCCGCCCGCGAGCGCGTCGAGGTAGACCTCGACGTCGGCGGCGCCCGGCTCGCGCAGCGCGTCGAACCACGCGGCCGTGCGCAGGCGGTGGAGCTCGGCGTCGGCCGACAAGACCGAGCGCGGCGCAGACGAGGCCTCGGCCGTCGGCGCCGCCGTCGGCCCGAGATGATCGGCCACGGCCATGGCCCAGACGTCGCCGACCTCCCGCGCGACCCGCCGGAGCTGCCGCGCCAACTGGGCGTAGGTTGGCGAGTGCGAGGCCGTGATGTGCAAGGTCGCCACGGCCTCGGCCAGGCTCCGACTCGCCGGATAGCCCGAGGGGACCGGATCGCCGTGACTCAGGCGCGCGCGGATGATGCACGCCAACGAGCGCCAGCCCTCGGCCGCGTGCTCGTGGCGCCCGAGATACCGGATCGTGCGAAGCATCTGGTGCCCCGCGTGGGTGACGGCGAGCGGCACCCGGGCGCCACGCGCCACGCGGAGGGCACGGGCGGCGAGCTCACCGACGAGCTCCGAGGGCTCGAGCTCGGCGATCGTGAGCTCGACGAGGCGGGCCTGGCCGTGGGCGATGCGCTGGCGAACCCCGGGCTCCGCGATCTCTCCGATCACGCTCTCGAGCCCGCGCCCCGTCAACGCGCGACAGTGGTCGCGCATGTCATCGTGCAGATCGATCCAGGCCTGATCGAGCTCGTCCATGGCGATGCTCGACAGCCCCGCGATCGTCAGGGCTTCGAGCACGGTCACGAAGGTCGGAGCTCCGTCCGACTCTCGCGCGTGCATGGCCGCCCAGACCCGCGCACGGCAGCACTCGCGGGCCTCTCGGTATCGACCCGAGGCGTACAGCCCACGCAGTGGTTGGAGAGAGTCCATGACCTTTCAGAGCTTCTCGCCGAGCTTCGGTCGGCGCGTCAACCCTCCCGCAATCGGGGGGTTCGGGTCTCACCTTTTGACCTCGCTGATAAACGATAGCCGAGTCATTGCCCCACGTCGTGCAGCGTTGGTGATTTTCACCCCATTCGGTTCCAGAGGCCCTGCGATGGCGAGCACGGCGCCGCTCGACACCTTCGGCGACGGGCTCAACCCCGACATTCCGGTGACCGCATTTCGCTTCGCCCAAGCCCGATACATATGGCGATCAATTCCTGCCAAGTGCCAACATAAAAGCCCGGACCTTTCCTGTAATTGCGCCAATGGTCGTTCGGATGTGGGGGTACGGTTGAGTTCGGAGGCGGGTCAGTCGATGGCCCAGGCGTGTGCGGCCTCACAACAAATGCGACGGTCGCACACGGGCGCCAAATTGGTACCTTCCCGTCCGAACCATGAGCGAGTCCCTGGCACCCACGCGCGCGCGCAGGCCCTTCGACGGGGCCAAGACTCCGCTCGCAGCCGCGATCTCGGCGATCCTCGCTCGCTTTGGCGAGGGCGCGACGACGCCCGATGAGCTGGCGGAGCTGCAGGATCTCGTCAACGAGCTCGACGCCAACGCGCCGCTCTCGGTCATCGATGAGCGGATCCGGGCCCTGTCCCACGCTGGCTACCTCCGCGGCGCCGTCGTCGCGGTCGTCGATCACCTGTCCCGCCACCCGCGGCTCGACATCGCCCTGCGCCTGGCGAGCGAGCTCCTCGACGCCCTCGATCCCGAGCTCGGCGTCGAGCTGGCGCGGGCGATCCTCGCCGTCCCCGACCCCGGCGACGAGCGAGCGCTGACGGGCCCGGCCCGCGCCCGCGCCCGGGCCGAGCGCTTCGAGCTCGAGATCTCGACCAACCTGATGCTCGGCGAGCACCTGCTCGAGCGCGGAGACATCAACCGGGCGCGTCGCCACTTCGAGGCCGTGCTCGCGATCGACGTCGATCATGCGCGCGCGCTCCGGGGCTGGTCGAGCTGCGCGCGCGAGCTCGAGCGCCGGGGCCAGTCGACCGAGCATCGCAGCCGCGGGCTGTCGCTGCTCGACGGCCTCGAGGCCCTCGAGCTCGCCGGCGGCGTGGGCCTCGATCGCTACGAGCTCGGCCGCCCCCTCGGCCGAGGACGCCACGCGGTCGTCTACGAGGCCTACGATCGTCGGGTCGGCCGCTCGGTTGCGATCAAGCGCCTGCTCGGCGACGACGCCCGCCGCGACGGGATCCCGGCCCGGGTCGTCGAGGCCCGCTTCTTCGCCGAGGCCGAGACCCTGGCCAAGGTCCGCAGCCCCCACGTCGTCGCGCTGCTCGACGTTCAGCCGCGCCACCGCTTCGTCGCCCTCGAGCTGTGCCGCGGCGGCAACCTCCGCCTGGCCATGCGCAGGCGCCTGCTGACCCCCGCAGATCTCGGGGCGGTCGCCGAGCAGCTGCGCCTGGCCCTGCGGGCGGTCCACGCCGCGGGCGCGGTCCATCGCGACGTCAAGCCGGCCAACATCTTGGTCCGCGAGGCCCGCGCCGGCTCCCCGATCGCGCTCGCCGACTTTGGCCTCGCGATCGGCAACGAGCCGCGGGGGTCGAGGCCCGGCGCCAAGGTCCGGGCCGGGACCCTTCGCTACCTCGCGCCAGAGATCAAAGCCGGAACCCCCGCGAGCCCGGCCAGCGACATCTACGCCGCGGGCGTGGTCATGCTCGAGCTCGCGATCGCGCCCGCGCCCCTGCCCTCGGACTTCGATCGCCTCGACCTCGACTTCGACCCCCGGACGCTGCTCGCGGAGCTTGTGCCCGACGAGCACTTCACCGAGCTGCTCGAGCGACTCCTCGATCCCGATCCCGAGCGCCGCAGGTGGGCCCCATGACCAAGCTCGACCGAACCAAGCTCACGCTGCGCTCGTCCGGCATCGCGCTGTGCGTCGTCGCTGGCGTCCTCGCTGCCTGTCAGGAGATCCCTCGCACCTACACGACCGCCAGCGCAGGCGCCCGCGTGATCTTTACCGACAACTTCGACCGCGGGGTGCTCGGCAACGACTGGCTCACGACCGGCTCGGGCCCGACCCTCGAGCGCGGCGCGCTGCGCCTCGCCGACCTCCACAACCACCCCGTGTGGCTGCGCAAGGCCCTGCCCCCAGACGTGCGCATCGAGTTCGACGCGTGGGCCGAGACCGACGAGGGCGACCTCAAGGTCGAGCTCGCGGGCGACGGCGAGAGCTACGCCAAGACCGCGAGCTACACCGCGACGGGCTACGTGTTCATCCTCGGCGGCTGGAACAACTCGCTCAACGTCATCGCCCGGCGCGACGAGCACGGCGACGACCGCATCGCCGTCCCGGTCGACCCCAAGATCGAGCCCGACCGACGCTACCGCGTGGCCATCACCCGCCGCGGCGGTGAGCTCCGCCTCGAGCTCGACGGCCGCCTCGTCGCCGAGATGGTCGACGGCGCGCCGCTGCTCGGCCCCGGCCAGGACCACTTCGCCTTCAACAATTGGGAGGCGCCCACGCGCTTCGACAATTTGGTGATCTACGCCCTCGACTGAGCCCTGGACTCAGGCCGCGCTCTGGCCGCACTCTGGCCGCGCATCGACCCACTGACCACGGTCGGGGCCTGAGTTGGCACGGGACGCCCGCCATGACGCGGGCCCCGTGCGGTGGTAAAGCCAGCGCCAGAGCTCCGCCCCATGACCCAGGATCTACCCCGCCCCTTCGGCCGCTACGTGCTGACTCGCCTGATCGGCGAGGGCGGCATGGCCGAGGTCTACCAGGCCAGCGTCCGCGTGGCCGAGGGGCTCACGAAGTGGGTCGTGATCAAAAAGATCCGGGCCGACTTCGCCGACGATCGCGACTTCACGCGAATGTTCGTCGACGAGGCCAAGATCGCCCTGAGCCTCAACCACGCCAACATCGTGCAGGTCTTCGACTTCGGTCAGATCCACGGGACCTTCTACCTGGCGATGGAGCTGATCGAGGGCGTGGATCTCATGCGCCTGTTCCATGCGGTCCGCGCTCGCGAGGACGGCTTCCCGGCGGTCATCGGGGCCTACGCCGGTCACCAGGTCGCGTCGGGGCTCGCCTACGCCCACCGCAAGTGCGACGACTACGGCGCCCCGCTCGGCATCGTCCACCGCGACGTCAGCCCCCACAACCTGATGCTCAGCTGGGAGGGTCAGGTCAAGATCCTCGACTTCGGCATCGCGCGCACGCGCAAGGCCTGGGACAAGGGCCACTCGCCGCCCGAGCTCGAGACCATCAAGGGCAAGGTCGCGTACATGTCGCCCGAGCAGTCGATGGGCCGCCCGGTCGATCAGCGCTCCGACATCTACTCCCTCGGCATCGTGCTCCACGAGCTCCTGACCGGCGAGCTCCTGTTTCGGACCCGCGATCGCCTCGAGGCCCTCGAGCGCGTCCGAACCCAGCCGGTCGCGCCGGTCCTCGAGCGCGCCCCGGATCTGCCCGACGAGCTCGCCCACATCGTCGACAAGGCCCTCGCGCGCGACCCCGACCAGCGCTGGGACTCCGCCCGCGCGATGCAGTCGGCGCTCGCGCAGTTCCTCCATCGCGCCGATCCGGTCGTCGACGACGAGGTCGTGTCGCAATTCTTGGGCGCCTATCGGGGCGAGGAGCCCCAGCAGGGCGCGGTCCGGGCGGTCAACCGGCCCGCGTCGGGGCTGTCGGTGGTCGAGACCCGCGAGATCGGCGACAGCAACCTCCCGCTGCGTCCGGTCCGCACCTCGGCGCGCTGCGTGTTGCTCCACGCCAGCTTCGAGCGCCACATGGGCGCGACCTCGCCCGACGTCCGCCCGCTGCTCGAGCTCGTCCAGGACATCGCGTTCAAGCGCGAGGCCCACGTCCAGCGCATCCACGAGCGCGGCGCGCTGCTCGTGTTCGGGACCATGCTCAGCGCCAGCGACGACGCCGAGCGGGCGCTGCGGGTGGCCCGAACCATGCGCGAGAGCGTGGCCGAGTACGCGCCCGGCGTCGACCTGGGCCTGGTCCTGCTGACAACCCACCTGACCCTGGTTCGCGGCGAAGACGGGACCCTCACGGTCGAGCTGCCCCCGGGCCTCGCCGAGCAGCTCGACCGGGTCGGTCGCCACGTCGTCGAAGAGCCGATCATGGTCGCCGGCGAGCTCGTCGAGCGCCTCCGCCGGGCCTGGCGCATCGGCGAGGCCGGGTGGCTCGACCCGCAGATCCCCGAGGAGGCCGCCGGGTCCCCGTGGGCCGCAGACTTCCAGCGCGTGGCCCCGGTCCTCGGGCCGCTGTCCGAGGCCGAGCGCCGCAGCCAGCAGACCTGGATCGGCCGCAAGTCGCTGTACGGACGCGAGCTCGAGCTCAAGGCGCTCCGCGACAGCTTCGCCGAGGCGATCCGCGGACCCGGCAGCCGCAGCGTGCTGATCCGCGGGGCCCCGGGCATGGGCAAGCGGGCGCTCATCGATCGCTTCGTCTCGTCGCTGCCGTCGAGCGCGTGCGCGGTCTTGCGGGGCGTCGGCCAGTGGTCGACCCGCAACCAGCCGCTGGGGGTGTTCTTGACCCTCCTGCGTCGCTTCTTGCGCATCGAGTCCGACACCCGGCTCGAGACCATCGTCCGCAAGCTCGAGGACTACGGCGTCCGCGAGCCCGAGCAGCTGGCCACGGCGCTGGTCTCGGCCCTGGGCCTGTACTTCGGCGCCGAAGAGGGGGAGCTCGACCCCCACCAACGCCGCGAGCGGATCCATCGGCTGATCCGCCGACTGATCCGCTCGCTCGCCCAGCGCCGCCCCGTGCTGATCGTGATCGAGAACCTCCACTTCATCGACGAGCCGAGCCTGCGCGTGCTCGAGGAGTGGACCGACGCCAACCACCCGCTGCCGATCCTCGGGATCTCGACCGCGCGCCCGGGCCCCCGCGCCGACGCGCTCGCGCGGCGCGGCGGGGTGACCGTGGTCGAGCTCCACGAGCTCGACGCCGCCGCCGCCCGCGAGATGATCCTGCGCCGCTTCGAGGACCCGCGCGAGGCCGCTGACTTGAGCGAGGCGATCCTCGCCCGGACCGGCGGCCACCCGCTGTTCATCGAGGAGATCCTCGCGTCGCTCCTCCACCGGGGCACGATCGCCTGGAACGCCCAGGCCCGGCACCTCCTGGTCCGTGAGCGAGGCGCCGAGATCGAGCTGCCGCCGAGCATCGAAGACGCGCTCGTCGCCCGGGTCGACGAGCTCGCGCCCGCCGAGCGCGAGACCCTCCTCGGCGCCGCGATCCTCGGCCGGAGCTTCCGCGCGGCCGAGCTCGCCGAGCTCCTCGCTCGCCCGGTCAGCTCCAACCTCGACGCGCTGATCGAGGCGGGCCTCGTCGAACACGAAGTTGAAGCGCCCAGCCTCCCCCCCGAGCGGACCGCAAAAGATCTCGGGCAAAGCCCGAGCCGGGCGGATGAAAGCCGCTCGCTGTGTTTCTCGACGGTCAGCCTCCACGAGGTCTGCAAGACCCAGCTCCCGCCCGGCTCGCTCGAGCAGCTCCACGGCCGCGCGGCCGAGATCAAGCAGCGCCGCAGCGACTACGTCGCCGGCCGCGACGACGGCCCGATCGCCGACCACCTGATGCACGCCGGCCGCGATCACGAGGTCTTCGGCCCGGCCATGCGAGCGGCCCGGCACGCCGAGAACGTGGCCGGCAACGTCGAGGCCTACTATTACCTGAGCCAGGCTCTGCGCGCGCTCGAGCCCGACGATCCGCGCCGCTTCGACGTCCTGCTCGAGCGCGAGCCGATCCTGCGCGCGTGGGGTCGGCGGCGGGCCCAGGGCGCCGACATTCGTCAGCTGCTCGCGGTCGCCGAGGCCCTCGACAGCCCCGATCGCGACCAGAAGCAGGTCGTGGCCTCGCTCCGGCTGCTTCGCTTCTACCTCGAGTGCGGCCGGACGCACCGAGCCACGCGCCTGGTCCCCCGGCTTCAGGCCAAGGTCCACGCGCTGCGGGAGTCCGAGCGCTACCTCGCAATCCTCAGCGAGCTCGAGAGCGAGCTCAACTTCGCCCGCGGCCACTTCGAAGAGGCCGAGACCATCGCCCGCGACGCCCTCGCCTTTTGCGCCAACGACAACCGCGGGATCCGCCAGCGCGTCCAGCTGCTGCGGGCCGTCGGCCGGGTCCAGCTCGGGACCGGGCGGCTCGAGAGCGCGGGCGAGACCTTTCGTGAGGCCCTGCACCTCGCGCGCAGCATCGGCCACCGCCGCTTCGAGGCCGAGGCGCTCAACAACATCGGCGAGGTCGCCGGCCGCAGCACCCGCTACCAGGAGGCGATCGACTGCTTCAAGGCCGCGCTGGCGATCGACCGCGACCTCGGCGATCGCTTTGCGACCGGGGTCAAGCTCGCCAACCTCGGCCTCGCGTACACGGCGATCGGGCTCTACCGTCGGGCCGAGCGCTACCTCCGAAAGGCCCTCGAGCTCCACGAGGCGATCGGTCACCCGGGCCTGCTCAACGACGTCATGGTCAGCCTCGGGATCGTCGTCGCGCGCCTCGGAGATCCCGAGGCTGCCCACGTGCTCCTGACCGACGCCGCCAAGGTCGCGGCCCGGCGCGGAGATCTGCGCACGCAGCTGCGCGCGGAGGTCCGGCTCGCGCGGGTCCTGGTCACGACGCCAGTCGACGAGCTCGGCGAGGCCGACCCGAGCCCCGAGGCCATCGCCGAGGCCGATCTCATCGCGACCCGCGTCTACGATCGGGGCCGGGCCGAGGGCCTGCGCTCCAGCACCGCGCGCGCCGCCCATGTCCTCGCGCTCATCGCGGCGCAAAATGGCGACATCGAGGGTGCGATCGGCCACGAGCGCGACGCCGAGCGCCTCGTCCGCCTCGGCGCGGCGCCCCTCGACGGTGTCCGCTCGCTCCACCACCTCGGCCTCCTGCTCCGGGAGCAGGGCCACGAGTCCGAGGCCCGCGCGCTCCTGTCCGAGGCCGCCCGCGCGGTCCAGAGCCGCCTCGACGACCTCCGGGACCACGAGCTACGCGAGGGCTATCAATCGCTGTCCGACGTGCGCCGAATCCTCGCCGACGGCGGAAAGTACTGAGCGTTTTTAGTAGCCTCTCGGTGACCAGGGCATGTTCGACAGCTCACCAGACCGAGAGCTCGAGGGGCGCAGCGCCCGATGACGGACGCGCTCGACTCCCTCCTCGATCGCTTCGAGGCCCTCGGCCCGCTCGGCGAGGGTGGCATGGGCACGGTCTCGCTCGCCTACGACCGGCGGCTCCGAACTCGCGTCGCGCTCAAGACCGTCGGGTATGTGACCGGCAAGGCCCTGCTCCGCTTCAAGCACGAGTTTCGCTCGGTCAAGGGGCTCTCGCACCCCAACCTCGTCAGCCTCGGCGAGCTGCTCGAGTCCGAGGGCCAGTGGTACCTGTCGATGGAGTTCATCGACGGGCAGAGCTTCCTCGACCACGTCCGCCCGGTCGCCGAGAGTCACCACGACTACATGTCCACGGCCCGACCGAGCCAGGTCTACGAGACCGGCAGCGGGCCGGGCAGCGGGACGATCGAGGGCAGCGTCACCGCGGTCGGCGGCAGCTTCAGCGGCGAGCACAAGACCGGCGGCAACGGGGCCGAGCTGTTCGAGGAGGGCCGCTTGCGCCACAGCCTCCTCCAGCTCATCGACGCGACCCACGTGTTGCACGAGGCCGGCCGGGTTCACCGTGACCTCAAGCCCTCGAACGTGCTCGTGACCCACGCCGGGCGCGTCGTGATCCTCGACTTCGGGCTGATCAGCGAGTTCGATGACGAGCGCGCCAAGCGAGAGACCAAGGTCGTCGGGACCCCGGCCTACATGGCGCCCGAGCAGGCCTCGGGCCTCCCGACCGGGCCCCCGGCCGACTGGTACGCCGTCGGCGTGATGCTCTACGAGGCCCTGTGCGGCCAGTGGCCGGTGGTCGGCTCACCGCTGACGCTGATGGCCGACAAGCAGCTGGCCGTGACCACGCGGCCCAGCGAGCTCACCCATCAGCACGTGCCCGAGGATCTCGAGCAGCTGTGCATGGAGCTGCTGCGCGTCGATCCGGACGCGCGCCCGAGCGGCGAGACGATCCTGCAGTGGCTGGGCGCCGGGCCCAGGGCCTGGGGCGGCGTCCGCGACGACGGGCCCGAGGTTGCGAGCCCCCGCGAGCTGCCCTGCGTCGGGCGCGAGCGCGAGCTCGACGAGATCGCCGCGCTGTTCGAGGCCACCCGGACCAAGCAGGCCCAGCAGATGCTGGTCTTGGGCGACTCCGGGATCGGCAAGTCGGCGCTGGTCCGCGAGGCCGTCGACCGCTTCTCGGCTCAGGTCAACGCCCGGCCCTGGGTCCTGCGCGGCCGCTGCCACGAGCACGAGCAGGTCCGCTTCAAGGCCTTCGACACCCTCGTCGACCAGCTCAGCATCGAGCTGCCCGAGCGCTTCGGCCTGGCCGAGATCCGCGAGCTGCTGCCGCGCCAGGCCTGGCTGCTGTGCCGCGCGTTCCCGGTCCTGCAGCGGGTCCACGCGTTCGCGGAGATGGGCGTGCGCCACGGCTCCTGGCAGCACCGCGGCGCGCTCCAGCGCCAGATGTTCGCCGCGTTCCGCGAGCTGTTCTCGCGCCTCGCGGAGCGCAGCCACCTCGTCCTCGTGGTCGAGAACCTCCAGTGGGCCGACCCCGACAGCTGGGCGCTGCTCTCGGCCCTGACCTCGGGCACCGACGCCCCGCCGATGGCGGTCCTCGCAACCGGCCGGACCGAGCTGCTCGACGCCCCGCCCGAGCCCGCCCTGCCCTTCTTGGCCTCGCCGACGCTCGAGCGGATCACCCTCGGCCCGTTGACCAGCGCCGACGTCACCAAGCTCGCCGAGCTCCACGGTCGCCCCGTCGACGGCGACTCGGCCCTCGCCCACTCGCTGATCGAGGCCGCCGCGGGCCACCCCTTCTTCCTCGACGTCCTCCTCCGCTCGACGACCGACTTCGAGGATGGCGATCCGCCCTCGCTGACCGAGTGCCTGTGGACCGAGATCGCCAAGCTCGGCGAGCAAGAGCGGGCGATGCTCAACGTGCTCGCGATCGCCGAGCGCCCGCTCGCGCCGCCGGATCTCGCGGCCCTCGCCGGGCTCGACGGCGCCGGCCTCAACCGCGGCCTCGACATCCTCCGCGCGCGCCTGTGGATCCGCTCGAGCAGCGGCGCGCACGCCGGCCGCGTCGAGGTGTTCCACGATCAGATCCGCCAGACCCTGCTCGCGCACCTCGACCCCGACCAGGCCCGCGACACGCACCTGGCGATCGCGAAAATGCTCGAGGAGCTCGGCGAAGATCTCGAGCGCCTCGTCACCCACTTGGTCGGCGCAGGGCGCGAGGTCGAGGCCGCGCGCTGGGCGATCGAGGCGGCCGACGCGGCGATGGACGCGATGGCTTTCGAGAGCGCGGTCGAGCTCTACGACCTGGCCCTGCGCCACCCTCCCGACGACCGGGTCAGCCGCCAGGAGCTGCTCGTGGGCCGCGCCCACGCCCTCGCGTGGACCGGGCGCGGGGTCGAGGCCGCCCACGCCTACCTCGACGCCGAGACCAGCACCGTGTCGGTCGCCTCGGGGCTCGAGCTGCGGACCAAGGCCGCGATCCACCTGCTCTCGGCCGGCCAGCTCGACACCGGCTTCGATCTGCTCGCCGAGCTCGGCCGCGAGATCGGCCTGCCGGTCCCCCGCGGCGAGACCACGACGACCCTGCTCCTCTTGCGCGAGCGCGCGCTGCTGCGGCTGCGCGGGTTTCGACCCCGGCCCAGCGAGATCGAGCTCGGCTTCGAGGAGCGCCTGCGCCTCGAGATCTGCTCGGCGGTGTCCCGGGTCTACGCGTTCCACGACTTGTTCCTGGCCGGCTACTTCACGACCACCTACGTGCGCCTGGCCCTGCGCAGCCAGGATCCCGACAAGGTCGCGATCGCCTTGAGCCTCGAAGGGGTGACCCGCAGCTACCTCGGCCAGAACACCAAAGGCGAGGCGCTCATGACCGAGGCCGAGGCGATCCTCGCCCGGCTCGACGAGCCCGATCCCTTCGCGGTCGCCTGCGTCGCGCTCCAGCGCGGCGTCCACATCGGCCTCGTCGCCGAGGACTGCGAGTCCTACCGCGACAGCATCAACGTCGCGCTGCGCAAGCTCCGGCGGTCCGGACGCGCCGATCGAGGCGACGACGTCGGGGTCGCGGTCCGGGGGATCATGACCAGCCTCGCGCTGCTGATGCGCGCCGTGGCCAGCGCCCGGGCTGGCGACCTCCGCTCGCTCGAGGGTCAGCTGCGCGAGTACCTCGACGACGCCCGCGGCCGCGATGATCGCTCGGCCTTGATCCACGGCTATGTGAGCCCCGACTTCGGCATGACCCACCTGGTCCAGGGCCGACCGAAGGTTGCGCTCGAGACCCTCGACGAGGGCATGGCGCTGCTCGAGGGTCTCGGCTTCTCGCTCGGCCACCTGTCCGCGCTAGTCAGCAAGGTTCGCTGCGCGATCTACCTCGGACAGCCGGCCGAGGCCCTGCGCGCCGTACGAGAGGTCCGGGGTCCGCTGCGCAATTCAATGACGACGCGGGCGCCCGACGCGAAGGCCGAGGCGGTGAGCGCCGAGGCCTCGGCGCTCCTGGCGGCCCGCGCTCAGGGTCACGAGGTGTCCCGGCGCGTGCTGCTGCGCGCGATCAAGTACCTGCTCAACTATCCGGGCAGCTACCACCGCGCCCGCGGCCAGGCCTACCACGGCGTGCTCCTCGCCCAAGATGGCGACCGAGAGGGCGCGCGCGAGAGCCTCGAGGCCGCCCTCGCCAGCTTCGAGCGCTGCCGGGCCCTGCCCTACGCCGCCGCCACGCGCCTCGCTGTCGCTTCGCTGATCGACGATCGCAAGGGCGGCCTCGACCACCGCACGCAGGGACTGCGCTTCTTCCTCGACGCTGGCGTCGTCGAGCCCGAGCGCTTCGCCGAGGCGTTGATCCCCGGCCTGGGCCTGGCCAAGCCCTGACCCGACCCAACGCGCAGCGGGCGGCCATGGGAGCGAGGAACGCGAGCGACCGGCCGCTCGCGGCCCGGCGTGGCGAGGTGCAGGGCGGCTGCGGGGGTCCAAACAGCCGTGGTCACTGCTACTATCCCTTCGTGCTCGACCGCATCGCGCTCTCTCTCGCGTTTGTCGGCCTCTGCGTCGGCTCGATCGGCTGCGCGACTCAGGCCGCCGTGGTCGCCGCCGACGGATCGCACCGCCTCCTGGCCCGCGACGCCAACACCGGGATCACCGTGGTCCTGACGACCGAGACCTGGGAGGGCGACTCGGCCTACGGCGAAGATCTGACAATCGTCCACGTCCTGGTCGCCAACATGGGGCCCTCGCCCGTGTTGCTGGCCCCGGGCGACTTCGAGCTGCGAGATCGCCGGGGCTTCGACTACGTGCTCTACGACGCTGGCGGCGCGTTTCAGGCCGTGCCCGCTGGCGCCGATCCCAACGCCTACGCCCAGCAACAGCTGGGCTACGACCCCGGGCGCAGCCTCAACTACGAGACGGTCCGAACCGACGACGCCGAGCTCGGCCGCCTCGCGCTGCCCTGGGGCGTGCTGCTCCCGGGCACGCAGATGCGCGGGTTCCTCTACTTCGAGGATCTCCGCGACAGCGCCAACCACGCCACGCTGAAGTGGCACGCTCAGACGCCGGAGCACCAGCCGCTCGCCGAGTTCGGCTTCGACCTCCACGTGTCCCGGCGTTGAGCCCACGCTCAGGCGCCTGGCAAGATGCAAAGGCCCACGTCTTCGTAGGTCGGGGGCGCGAGGCCCTCCTCGAAGAAGGGCGTGCACTCGGTCCCCTCTTGCGGGCAGTCCGGCGCCGCGAGGTCACAGTAGGCCGCGCAGCAGCTCGATCCGGAGCAGCTCGGGAGCACCTCCGCGGCGGCGCAGGTCAGGCCCGGCGCGCAGTCGTTGATGTACGCGCAGGCCTCGGCCTCCGGGATCTCGCCAGCCGTGAAGATGCATTGAAAGTCGTTGTTGGCCCAAAAGCAGCCCAGGCCCTCGGAGCAGCCCTGAAGCAGGGGATCGCAGGTATCGATGCACAGCGTGATCGAGCCTTCGTTGGCGATCAGACACGAGGTCCCGGGGTCGCACAGGGGGCTGTCGGCGCTCCCGTCGCAAAACGAAGTGCACACGCCCTCGAGCTGCCCGTCGACCTCCATCACGTCCCAGCAGTGTGACTCGGGCCCGCAGGAGTCCGTGGCCAGCGAGGTTCCTTCATAGGTGCAGCTGTCCCCGGGCTGCCCCTCGCCGAGCACGGGCACGCACTTGTTCGCGTCCCAGTTGCCGCCCGTGCTCCCGTAGGGGACGCACTTCTCGCCGCCGGGGCAGTCTTGCGCCCACGGATCGCACTCGGCCTCGCCGTCGCCGATGTCGGGCACGAAGCTGGCCTCGCCCTCGGTCGTTTCGGTCTCGTCGCCGTCGGGATCCCCGAGATCGCTGGCCCCACTCGTCTCGGTGGCTCCAACGTCCTCGCCACCGGTCTCGCCGACGAGCTTCGGGCCGTCGCCACAGGCGAGGAGTCCGGCGCTTGCAATCACCACTAGCCAACGGTTAGCTTCCTGCATCATGAAACTAATATACCTACTTTAAATATTAAAGCAAAGTAAACTCACCCGTTCATCTTCTTTATTAATGAATGTTGAAGTTCATGAATTACTGGCAGTGAACAGGAGCTCGAGAACCACGAAAAAGGCCACCCTCGCGGGTGGCCTTCTCGTCGTTGGAGTGAGCCTGAATCAGGCGCCGGGCAGGATGCAGACGCCGACGTCCTCGTATCCGGGAGGCGCCATGCCTTCCTCGAAGAAGGCGGAGCACTCGGTGCCCGCGAGCGGACACACCGGCTCGCTGAGGCTACAGAAGTCGCCGCAACAGGCCGAGCCAGCGCAGTCCGGCATCACTTCGGCGTTGAGGCAGGTGTCACCGACCTCGCAGTCGTTGATGTAGCCGCAGGTCTCGCCGGTCGGGATCTCGCCCGAGGTGAAGATGCACTGGAAGTCGCTGACTGCCCAGAAGCAAGCGAGGCCCGCAGCGCAGTCCTGCAAGAGGGGGTCGCACTGGGTGATGCACATGGTGATCGACCCTTCGTTGGCGATCAGGCACGAGGTGCCTGGCTCACAGATCGGGTCGTCCGCGGTGCCGGAACAGAAGGCGGTGCACACGCCGACGTTCTGGCCGTCGACGTCCATGACGTCCCAGCAGTGGGAGGTCGCGTCGCAGTCGTCGGTCGCCTCGACGACGCCGGCGTAGGTGCAAGTGTCACCGGGGACGCCCGCACCGGTCACGGGCACGCACTTGTTGGCGTCCCAGTTTCCGCCCGTGCTCCCGTAGGGGACGCACTTCTCGCCGTCGGGGCAGTCCTGCGCGAAGGGATCGCACTCGGACACGCCACCAAAGTCGTCTTCGGGCACGAAGGTCAGGCTCGTGCTGGGATCCTCGGTGTCGGTGCCGTCGTCCTCGCCCTCGCCGGAGTTGCCGGTCTCGCCGGGGTCACCGTCGCCGTCACCGTTGTTGGTGTCACTGGCCGTCGCCGCGCCGCTGTCAGCGGGCTGATCGTCCTTTGCACAGCCAGCGAGCGCCAAGCTCATCGAACCGCACAGCATCATGGAAAGCACAAGCGTCTTCTTCATTTTTTCCCTCGGTTTGAAACTTTCTCGTCGTGGATCTGGGTGATCAACAGCCATGTAACACGATGGGCCACGTGGCTGGGTATGCGTGTGGCACGCGTGTGATGAGCCAAGCGCGTTACTCAAACCATTACATACCGAAACGAAAAAACGCAACACTAATTCGAGCTGCCAATTCTCACTTTCTAGACAAAAGTTATCTTGCTGGCGCAGTCTCCACCGAAATTTCATGAATTTAGTTCACAAAACAGTCTTATCCTGCGGAAGAAGCGCCTCTTCGCCATGGGATCTCCGACCATGAGATCCCTCTGCGACGAAACCCGAGCAAAACACGACGGCGATCACTCGTACCGCCGCCGCGCGTTCGCGCGGATCCGACTCGGTTGAGATCGCCGCCTCGTGGCGAAATTACCGGTTTTCTCGCCGATCATCACCATTTCTGGCGTTGACACCCGAACGAGCTTGTCTCTATCCTGCGCGTCGCCATACGCGGCTCACATCGAGCCCGCAAGCGCATGCATCCAAGGGAGCCGTCTTGAGCGCACCGAAGAAAGGAAAGGACCTCAGCGCCTTAAAGGCCCGTCTGGCCAAGAAGGCTGCGGCCGGAGCCCCAGAGGCCCCAGCTGACAGCCCCGCGCCCGACGTGCCCGCCCCAGGCGAAGTCCAGGCCGCCGTACCGGCACCCGGGGAGGTCAAGCCCCCCGTCGCCGACATCCCGGCCCCGGGCGAGGTCAAACCACCCGCAGCCGACGTTCCGGCTCCGGGCGAGGTCAAGAAGCCGGTCGACATCCCGGCCCCGGGCGAAGTGCTGCAAGCGCAGCCCGAACCCGCCCCAGCCCCGGCGGCCGCCGCCCCAGCGACCGCCGCCCCC
>NZ_PVNK01000212.1 GCF_002994615.1 Enhygromyxa salina
GGGCTGGGGTCGGGCTCGGGGCTGGGGTCGGGCTCAGGGACGGAGCTGTCTGCGTCGGGCGAGGGCTCGGTCGGCCCGGGCTCGGTCGCAGGATCCGCGCCGTCGCTGCCAGCACCGGGCGGCGGCTCGAAGCCCAACCACTTGGCCTCGAGGGTGCGGACCCGGTAGGAGCGGGAGGCCCCGCAGTACACGCCGCTCGAGAAGATCAAGAAGATCAGCAGCAGCGGCAGCCCGATCAGCGCGGTCAGCCGACCGGCGATCGCGAGTCGGGACTTGGAGCCACGGGATGCGGGCTTGGGAGAGTCGACCGCCATGGGCGGTGCGGAGTATAGCGCGCCCGCTCCAAATGCAGCCCATGCCAGCAAGAAAACGCGCCCCCTGTGGGAGCCCCGCGAACTTTGCGAAGCTCATCTAGCAGCCCGGGGTGCTAGCCCCCGGGACGAGCAAGGAGCGCCCGGCCGCCTGCGGGGGTCAAGGAAGCTCGACGACGCAGGTGTCGGGCTCGCCGAAGTTGTAGCCGGGGACCTCGTTGGCGTAGAGC
>NZ_PVNK01000213.1 GCF_002994615.1 Enhygromyxa salina
GAATTTTCGCCGAGGGCGCGAAGCCAAAACGCCGCTGTACCGGGCGTACTGCAAGTTTTGGCGACAAAGCCCTCGGCGAAAAGGCCAAGCGAGGCGGCGCGAGGCATTGCACCCCGGGCTGCTAGGGGGCCACGCATCTGACTGCGAAGCTCATACCAGCCCACCGAGGGAGGGAGCGAAGCGACCGAGCGACCGGCCGCTTGCGGCCGTGCGTGGCAGAGTCGCAGATGGTCGGGGGGGTCTAAAGGAGCCGGTCTAAAACTTCCCGACCCAGGCGACTCCGCCGCCGCCGCCCGGGACGAGCGTCGGCACCACCGCCGTCTTTTCGGGCGCCCACCGCTCCCAGCGCTTGTACTTGACGTGGTTGCCAATGCCGACGCCGACCAGCAGCACGCCGAGACCAGTGGCCGCGACCGAGAGCGGGATCAAGAAGTCGCGCTGGTCGCCGAGCTTGCAGCTGAGCGCCGAGTCGAAGTTGCAGTCGGTGATCAGGACCGAGGTCACGATGAACGCCGCGCCGAGGCCGGTGATCAGGCCACCGGTGATCAGCATGCCCTTGCCGTTCATCGGATACTGATCTTTCGGGCCCCAGGTCGGCTCGGGCGGGCGCAGGGGGCCCTCGGGGACGAGCTCGGGCTCTTCTTCCACTGCCTCTGCCTCGACCTCGTCCGCTTCGGGGAGCTCGGCCTCAGCCTCGTCCTCGGGGGCTACGACCTCGGGCTCGGGCTCTTCGCCCTCGGCGGCCTCACCCTCGGCGGCCTCACCCTCGGCGACCTCGCCTTCGGGTTGCTCGCCCTCGGCGCCCTCGCCCTCGGCGGTCTCACCCTCGGGCGCTTCACCCTCGGCGACCTCGCCTTCGGGTTGCTCGCCCTCGGCGACCTCGCCCTCGGCGGCCTCGCCCTCGGGAGCGTCGCCCTCCTCGGCCTCACCTTCGGCGTCCACGGCGTCGGGCGGCGCGGCCCAGGCACTCGTCATGGGCACGAGGCTCAAGCTGGTAGCGAGCACGGAAGAGGTGATGCGGAGGCCGAGCTTGTTGGCGTACATGGTGTTCGAGTCGCTGCGGGAAAACCGACGCGTGGCAAGGGAGTATGGTACGGCTGGCGACGCCCACACAACCCCCGGGCGGGCTCGAGCTTACGCCTCACACCCGTCCGACTCGCCGCAAACGAACAAATTGCCGAATTCCCCGCTCTGGCCGTTGTTGAGCCTGTCGTAGACTCCGCGCATGCCGATGCTCGCCGACATCGACGATCCCCGCCCCTCGCGGGCGCGCGGCTTCCTGATCGGGGCAGTCATCGCGATCCCGCTCGGGATCGGGTTTTGGTGGCTGGCGACCGAGGTCCTCCCGGAGCTGATCATGGGCAGCGCGGTCGAGTACGACGCTCGCCTCCGCCAGGAGGACGCGTACATGCAGGGGGTCTGCGCCAACATGGACCTCGAGCGTGACGAGTCGCTGTGCGAGTGCGTGTACGCCGTCGAGTACCCCTCGCTCGACTGCCGGCTCGCGTTCATGCACTGGAGCCTCCAGCGGATGGTCGAGACCTGCAGCGATCCTGCGACCTTCGACCAGTCCCTGTCGTTTTGCTCGTGCGTCCGCAGCCTCGACGAGCAGCTCGCGAAGGTCGAGCCCGACACCAAGGAAGCCCGCCAGATCGTCCAGACCTACGCCGGCTGCACCGAGCTCGACGACGCCCTCTATCTTCCGCCGCTCGACCAGCTGTAGGCACATCATGAGGCAGCACACGGCGGCGGCCGGGCCGGCCGCCGTGAAATCGCGGCGCTCCCACGCCGTTGACGCGATGCGCTGACGCGTCCTACATTTCGCGCCGATCGAGCTCGCAGGCCAGTCCGCGAGCCCCGAGGAGACCCATGCTGAAGAAACTCGTCACGGCCGCGCTGTTGTCCCTGCCTCTTTTGCTGTCCACCGGCTGCGATGACCCATTCACGGTCTCGTCGAAGGACCTCAAGCCTGGCGGCGTGTACGTCACCTACGTCCAGCCCCAGGACTGCTCGGGGTGCGACGCGCTCGATCGTGGTGACCTGATCCAGGAGGTCGATGGCACCCCGGTCCTGACCACCGACGAGCTGCTGGCCAAGAACCTCACCGACGGCCAGCCGCACAAGATCAAGTACTTCGACAAGAGCGCCGACAACGAGGTCAAGGAGATCGAGATCACCGCGACCCCCAACAACTCGATGGCGCCGATCAAGGACGCGCCGCCGTTTTGGACGGTCGGCGCCGAGGAGCTCGACCGCGCGCCGAGCTGGGCCCGGCGGCGGCTGTTCGGCCACGCCTCGCCGCAGCTGCTGCTGGTCAACTCCGACGGCGGCTTCGTCAACGGCCGGGATCTCTACGGCAAGAAGGTCCTGATGGTGATGTTCGACTGGGCCGCGGCCTCGGACCGCCAAAACGGCGCGCTGTCGATGCAGGTCCTGCAAAAGGCCCAGGCCGACCTCAAGAACGGTGGCGTCGAGATCGTGTTCGCCCAGATCGCGCACCCGCAGCAGCGGGAGATCGCGCCGATGAACGACACCGACCTGCGCCAGTTCTTCAAGGACAACCAGGTCGGCGAGGCCGAGGGTGGCCCGCTCCCGCCGCCGCCGCTGTACCGCATGCCGAACAAGACCGAGGACAACCCCACGCGGGTGCTCGGGCTCGAGGGCGCGTTCACCTACTACGAGGCGATCGGCGAGGCCCCGAACGTGTTCGTGCTCGACGAGCACGGGATCATCCGCTGGCACTCGGCCGGGACCACGCCGGATCCGACCGGCGAGATCCCCGTCGACATGGTCTACACGATCAACGAAGCCGTCCTGTTCGCGCGCGACAGCCTCTAGACCTGAATGATTTAGCGCCGGCGCGGATCGTGGTCTCGCTCATGCTCGTGGGCGGGGTCGCGGGTGGCCGCGCCGAGCCGGCTGCTCGACCAAGTCGGCGTGCTCACTGCGAGTTCGCGCCGCGCTCGCGGATCTTGCGATAGACGCGGACCCCGAGCATCAAGGCTACGCCGAGCGCGAGCAGCCCGCCGACACCCCAGGCGATGCTCAGCGCCGACCTGAACACGGCCAGGAACACGATCGCGACCATGAACATGGTCCCGAGCTCGTTGAACAGGCGCAGCTTGGCCCCGGTCACGGTCGAGCTCGCGGCGGCCTGGCGCCGACGGATCGCGCCGCACCACACGGTGTAGGCGACGAGCCCGGCGAGCAGCCCGAACTTGATGTGCAGCCACGGCGGGATCGGGTCGAGCTGCGCGACCATCGCGAGCCCGGCGACGAGCGTCAGGATCATGGCCGGGACCGTTATGATCTGCCACAGCCTCCGGGCCATGAGCTCGAGCTGGGGCTGGAGGATCGCTCGCTCGGGCTCGGGCCGCTCGCCGGCCTCGGCGTGATAGACGAACAGACGCACGATGTAGAACAGGCCCGCGAACCACGAGATGAACCCGACGATGTGCAGGGCCTTGGCGAGGGTGTAGTCCATTCCAGTCTCGTGTAGCTCGACTTCTTCGCGCGCTGCACGGCCGCCCCGTGGCTGGGGGAAGCAAGTGTCCGAGCACGCGTCTCGAGCCCCTTTAGGGGGTCACGCATCCCTTGCGTAGCACATACCAGCCCACCGAGGGAGGGAGCGAAGCGAGCGAGCGACCTGCCGGGCAGCGGCCGTGGGTGGCACCGTTGCTGACGCCTGCGGGCTGCTAGCTCGGGAGCGCGGCGGCGATCTCGGCGACGATCGCGTCGGCGGCCGCGGGCGGATCTTCGGCGGTCCGGATCGGTCGGCCGACGACGAGGTGCGTGGCCCCGGCGGCGATCGCCTGGGCCGGCGTCATGACCCGCTTTTGATCGCCGAGCTCGGACCCCGCCGGGCGGATCCCGGGCACGATCTTGAGCAGCTGCGGCGCGATCGCGGCGACGGCCTCGAGCTCCTGCCCGCTGCAGACCAGGCCCGCGCACCCGGCCTCGACCGCGGCTCGGGCCCGGATCCCGACGAGCTCGGCGGGGCCGCGGGTGTGGCCGGCCTCGCGGCAAGCTTGCTCGTCCTGGCTGGTCAGGACCGTGACCGCCAGGACCCCGGCGCTGTCGCCCGCCTGCTCGACGCACGCGCGCAGGTGGGCGACGCCCGAGCCCGCGTGGACCGTGACGAAGCGAGCGCCGAGGGTGCTCGCGCTGCGCATGGCCGCGGCCATCGTGTTGGGGATGTCGTGGAGCTTGAGGTCGAGGAAGAGCTCGAGCTCGGGGTGGCGGGCCCGCAGCTCGCGGACGATCGTGGGCCCCTCGGCGACGAACAGCTCGAGGCCGATCTTGAGCATGCCGACGTGGCCGGCGAGGCGCTCGGCGAGGGCGAGGGCGGCGTCGCGGGTCGGTACGTCGAGGGCGACGATCAGGCGCGCGCGGGCGCGCTCGAGGCGGTCAGCTTCGGACATCGCTGCGGACCATATCAGCCCTGACCGGCCTCCGGACACCGGGCGGCGCACCGGGCGGGGAGTCTTTCCAGCAACGTGGGGGGCGCACCGGGAACGTCGGGGCGCACCGGCGCACCGGGCGGGGAGTCTTTCCAGCAACGTCGTCCGGCTCGAGACCCAAGTAGAGGGCGGCGCACCGGGCGGGGAGTCTTTCCAGCAACGTCGGCGCACCGGCACACCGGGCGGGGAGTCTTTCCAGCAACGTCATCCGGCTCGAGACCCAAGTCGCCCCGCGAGCGCGGACGATTCGCAAATTCACGCCTATTTTCGGCCTGAGAGGGCGAATCCTGCGGTCATGCGCACCCCCCATCACCGACCCGCGGCCACGACACAATTACCATCCCGCGGGATCGCCTCGAGCCACCCCGCCTTTCCCCATGTCGCAGGTTCACGAGGGCGGATGTTGGGCCACACTGACCCCAGCGAAGCGACGCAGCCAGTAGGTCCCCGCCGGAAACACAGCAGGCTTCCCCATCCGCCACGCCGCTCGCGCCTCCGCGTATTCGCGCTCCCAGTCGCGGTCCCGCTGCAGCTGCGCCAAGCGTCGCCAAACGGACGACGCCGCAACCTTGGGCGCGACAGTGAAGCGCTCCTCAAAGCTCATCGCCACCCGGTTCCAGTGTTGCCGCGCGAGCTTGCGCGGCCCCATGAACCGTCGGCTTTGGGCACGAAAGTCGGCCTGAATCTCGAGCTCAACGTCGCGCACCGCTGCAGCGAGCTTGTCGTACAGCGCGTCGTCGTCGAGCTCGCTGAAGATCGGCGGTCGGACCAGGGTCAACGTCGCCTCCTCGGGCATGTTGCCGTCAGGGTCGAACAACCCCTCGGGCCGCTTGAAGGTCCGCGTCTCGCCAAAACGCCAGTCCGCGGTGGTGAATCCCGGCCAGAGCCGCGCCCACTTCACGAGGCCAGCGTCGACCGGATTAGCGATGGTGTACACGAGATCTTTGAACGTCTCGTCATCGTTCGGGCGGCAGGTGTCGCAGGGTCCGTCGCCACTCCAGACGGAGTCGAAGCGCCCGCGTTGGGCGTTGATGCCACGGGCGATCAAGCTGTTGAACAGCTGCTTCCAGGGGACGAGATCGCCGCGCGGGTCGGTGAGGTCGATGTGGTAGTGGTCCGACATCATCACGGCCGCGTGGATCTGAACGCCGAACTTGGCGGCGGTGTACGCGAGGCAGTAGCCGATGAAGTTGACGATCTCGTCGGGAGCGCGGCCGGGGGCGAGGAACATGCGACGCTCGAGGCACCGCCTCGTGACCTTGTAGCTGGTCGACGGGAGAATCGGCCGCGCGCGGACCCGCGGGTGGGGCCGTGCCTGGCCTCGGGCCCGGTTCGCGGCCCGGCGGTCGGAGCTGGCTTGTTTGCGGGCGGAGGAGATAGCCACGCGAGGGTGTCGGCCCCCGGGTGAGGGTGTTGCAGGGTTCTGCGTGGCCCGTGGGCGGGCCACCCTCTGGCAAGTGATCGAAGGATCAAAATTGAGACTCTAAGTCCGGTTGCCCGCCCGCTCTAAGTCCGGTTGCACGGCAAGTGATCGAAGGATCAAAATTGAGACTCTAAGTCCGGTTGCCCTCGGTGTGCCCTTCGCCAGTGGGCAACCACCGCCCGAGCCGATAGCATCTCGCCGGATGATCGGGGAGCGCATGCGGAGTTGCTGGTGGGCGCTACTCGTCGTGCTCTGCACCGTGACCACGTCGTGCGGCGAGGCTGACGACGGCACCGAGGGAGGCATGCAGAAGTCCCCCTGGCCCCTGCCCCGCGCTTGCGTCCCGCCGTCGGGTATGGGCAGCCCCGCGACGATCGAGGAGGTCGTCGCGCTCATCAACGCGCTGCCCAAGCCCACCAGCTTGGCCTGCGTACTCGAGAGCCTCGATCGCCCCCTCGCTATGTATGCGTCCACCAGCATCGCGTCGGCTCAGCCCGCCGCTGGTCCCCACAGTCCCCGCGTCTTTGTGTTTCGGGACGACCTCACGATGTCCGTGGTCCTCGAGGGCAACAGCCGCGACACGCTCGAGCTCTCCTACGCGATCGGCGACCGCCTATCGATCAAAGCCGAGCTCGTGTTCCCCGTGGAGGAGGTCCTCGAGCCGAGTGCCCCCTACGACCAAGTCGCTGTCGGCGGCGGCACCACCTGTGGCGTGTGCCACGGCTCGGAGGTCACCGTGCCGTCGCTCGACTTCGCGGAGGCCTGGGCCTCCGACGTGTTCCAGGACGATCCCGACGAAGCCCTCTCGCGCTCGTTCCTGCGCCAGCTCGCGCTCGACTGCGACCACGAGACCGAGCCCGAGCGCTGCGAGCTTCTCGACGCCATCTTCGGCCACGGGGAGCTCGAGCCCGGCGATCTACCCCGTGACTCGCTGGTCTGCCGCCCGCCATGAGCAGGTGGAAACGGCGCATGGAACACCGGGTGGAGTGTACGCGAGGCAGTAGTCGATGAAGTTGACGAGCTCCGCGGGAGCTCGGCCGGGGGCGAGGACAAGCGACGCTCGAGGCACCACCTCGTGACCTTGTAGCTGGTCGACGGGAGAATCGGCCGCGCGCGGACCCGCGGGTGGGGCCGTGTGTGGTCTCGGGCCCGGTTCGCGGCCCGGCGGTCGGAGCTGGCTTGTTTGCGGGCGGAGGAGACGGCCACGCGAGGGTGTCGGCCCCCGGATGAGGGTGTTGCAGGACTCTGCGTGGCCCGTGGGCTGGCAACCCTCTGGGAAGTGATCGAAGGATCAAAATCGAGACTCTAAGTCCGGTCGCCGTCGGTCGCCGTCCGAGACTCTAAGTCCGGTCGCCGTCCAGTCCGGTCGCCGTCCGGTCGCCGTCGCCCGTCTATCGGGAAGTGATCGAAGGATCAAAATCGAGACTCTAAGTCCGGACCCAACACTAAGTCCGGACCCAACACGGCCCGACGGCCGTCTATCGGGAAGTGACCGAAGGATCAAAATCGAGACTCTAAGTCCGGACCCAACGCTAAGTCCGGACCCAACGCCCCGACCGGCCTCGCGGCTGGCCAGCGGCGCGGTGGTCCGGCAAGCTGAGCTGGTGACCGGCGCCGAGGAGCTCGATCGGCTGCTGCGCGGGGCCGTAACCGCCGGGGTCACGCCTGGCTGCGTGGCGCTGGTCTGGCGTGACGGCGCGCTGCGCTACGAGGGCGCCCACGGGTCGCTGGACCGAGACGGCGGCGCCGCCGTCAGCGTCGGGACGATCTACGACCTCGCCTCGCTGACCAAGGTCTTGTCGACGACGACGCTGGCCGCTCGGGCCGTCGGGCGCGGCGAGCTCGAGCTCGACGATCGCCTGCCCGTGCGGCTCGCGGTCCGAGGCGGCTATCGGCCGACCCTGCGAGATCTGCTCGAGCACGCCAGCGGGCTCGAGGCCCACCGCGAGTTCTTCTATCGGCCCTGGTCGCTGGGCATCGATCAGCCCGCCGCGCTGATCTCCGCCGTCCGCGAGCTGCCTCCGGCCGCGCCGCCACGGACCCGGGCGATCTACACGGACCTGGGATTTTTGCTGCTCGGCGCGTGGCTCGAGCAGCTCGGCGGGGCGCGCCTCGACGAGCTGTTCCGCGAGCGGGTCGCCCGGCCCCTCGGGCTCGAGCACGAGCTCACCTTCGGCGGGCCGAAGCCTCTGCCGAGCAGCTTCGAGCGCGTGGCCCCGACCGAGGTCTACGACGCATCCCTGCACGGGGGCGAGGATCAGCACTGGTACGCGATCCGCCGCGAGGCCGGTCAGGCGGTCGCGCGCGGGCTCGTGCACGATGACAATTGCCTGGTCATGGGCGGCGTGGCCGGTCACGCGGGCCTGTTCGGGACCGCGAGGGGCGTGCTCGGGGTCGCCCGGGCGTGGCTCGAGCGACGGCTCCCGGGCCTCGACGCCGACGCGAGCGCGCGGGTCTGGGACGCGTTCACGACCCCCTCGACGGTGCCCGGCTCGACCCGGCGGCTGGGCTTCGACGGCACCAACCCCGACGGCAGCGGCTCGACCGGGGCGGCGCTCTCGTCCGCGGCGATCGGTCACCTGGGCTTCACGGGCACCAGCGTGTGGATGGACCCGGGGCCGGGGCCGGGCTCCGGAGCGATCTATGTGCTGCTGACCAACCGCGTCCACCCGACGCGCGCCGACACCCGGATTCGCGCGCTACGCCGCGAGTTCCACACCCTCGCCGCGGCTACCTGCGGCCCATGACCTGGGTCCAGTAGTTGCCGTCGCCGTAGAAGCCGACCCCGAGCTCGGTGTTGTCGGGGTTCATGATGTTGCTGCAGTGGCCGGGGCTGTTCATCCACCCGTCCATGACCGCGGCCGGGTCGGGATAGCCCTGCGCGATGTTCTCACCCGAGGCGTTGCCGCTGTACTCGGTCTTGTCGACGCGATCCCACGGGCTCTCGCCGTCGAGGTTGGTGTGGGCGAAGAACCCGCGCAGGGCCATGTCCTCCGAGTGCAGGCGCGCGGCGCAGCGCAGCTGGGCCTCGGCGACCACCGGCCCGGTCGCGGCGAAGCTCTCGTCGCCGCAGGTCGCCCCCTCGGACCGGCGCTGGTTCACGATCGTGACGACTTCGGCCTCGAACTGGGCCCACTCGGCGGTCCACTCGGCCTGCGCGTCGCAGTGGGCGTTGTACTCGTCCTCGGCCGGGAAACCCTCGTCGGCGGTGCCCTCGTCGCTCGCGCACGCGCCGAGGGTTACGACCAGGGTCAGGGCGAGCGAGGGGACCAGTCGGCGCGACATCGCCGGATTTTACCAGACTTCTCTATGCGCGATCGAAGCTCGCCATCATCGCGTCGATCACCCCCATGCCCAGGCGCACGTAGCCGCGCTTGGTGAAGTGGATGTGATCGCGGCTGGCCATCTGCGGCCGCGCGGTCGCCCACTCGTGCATCGAGTTGACGCCGCCCATGAACGCGAGGGTGTCCCAGAACCCGCAGCCCATCTCGTAGGCGATGTCGCGCTGGGCCTCGACGATCTCGGCCACGCGCGGGCGCGGGACCCAGACGCCCTCCTCGACCTCGCGCGGGAAGTCGCCGGGCCCGATCAGCAGGCAGCTGGCCTCGGGCGCGGCGTCACGCAGCAAGGCCAGGACCTCGCGCAGCTTGGCGCGGTAATCGGACATCGGCTGGTTCTCGTCGGTCGCCTCGTTGGTCCCGTAAAACAGGGTGTAGAGATCGGGATCTCGGCGTCGAACATTGTCGGTGAAGATGTCCCGGTCCCAGCTGAGCATGTTGGCCGCCCGAGTCCCCGAGATCCCGAGGGTGTCGACGACGACCCCGGGCTGCTCGCGCTCCATGTTGAGCCCGAACAGCCGGACCTCGCCGTCGCCGACGACCCGGACCTCGATCTCGTGGGGGCCCTCGTCGAGGGCGAAGGCGTAGTAGCCCTGCGTCGGCTTGGTGACCGCCTTGCCGTCGCGCTCGCTGGTGTCGATGGTCGCGATCTTCTTGCCGTCGGCGAGCAGCTTGAGCGAGCCGCCGTCGGGCTGGGCGAGGTAGTGCAGCTCGTACTGACTGGCGACGGCGTGCTCGTGGCGCGGCACGATCTTGGTCCGGTCGCGCTTGCTGTCGCTGCTGCCGCTGGCCCCGAGCAGCCCGTAGAAGCCGTCCTTGCGCGAGCTCCGGCGCTGGGCGTACTCGGAGGTCCAGCCCTTGGTCTCCTCGATCGACCAGTCCTGGTAGCGGTACCACTTGTTGACGCGGTTGAGCGAGACGAAGCCCTGGCCGCCGTCGCCGAAGCGGGCCTGGAGGTAGGCCCGAAAGTAGCCGGGGTAGACGTCGGCTTGGGTGTGCGAGCCGCCGTAGACGAGGATCCGGACCTTGCCGTCCTCGTCTTCGCCGGCCGCGACGTCGCGCAGGGCCTGATGAAAATGGGCGAGGGCCGGGCCGTCGCGGGGATCTTCGATCGGGACGTAGAGCCCGAGCGCGTTGCCGTTGGCCGGGGCCTCGTCGCCGCGGCCCGCGGCCGTGCCGCCCAGCCCGAAGCCGGCCGAGCCCGGGAGCGCGAGCAAGATGTCGTCGTCGACCGAGCGCTCGCTCTCGCCTTCGCCCTCGATCAGCTCGATCCGCGGCGCGACCGGGTTGCCCTCGATGTCCTCGAACAGGTCGTTGCCGAGCAGCGCCCGCTGGGCGTCGACTCGAGCCGAGAGCGCGGCGTCGTTGTAGGCCGGCAGGACCTCGTCCTCGTCACCCGCATGGGTGCCGCTCGGATCCACGGCGGCTGGGACCGGCTCGACCGCCCCCTGCTCCGCGCTCGCGCTCGGCGTCTTTGGGGGCGGCTTGCCGCAGGTCATGACCCCGCAGCCCAGCGCGAGGGCCGAGAGCACACCCGCGAGGCCGCGGATCCCGGTTGTCGGCGCCCGAGGCACCAACCTTTTGTGTCCGGGCCAGCGATTCAAGTCAAATTAGCTCGGTCAGCCCAGCTGGCGGGCGGGGTGTAGGGACTGTTACAAATACGAGGCATGGACGTCCCTCGCGCGAGCTCCATCGAGCACACAGGGGCCGCGCTCCCGCTTTGAGCTCGCCATGGACAAGCTCCTGCGCTCGCTCCAGACCCTCGGCGCCTTGGTCGTGTTCATCGGCCAGGTCGCGCGTTCGGCGGTCACGCCCCCGATCTACTGGGGCGAGACCCTGCGCCTGATGAACGTGCTGGCCAAGCGCTGCATCGTCCCGGTCAGCCTGGCCGTGGCTCCGGTCGGCGCGGTGATCTCGCTTCAGGGCATCGAGATCTTCAAGCTGTTCGGGGCCGAGCGGATGCTGTCGAGCTTCCTCGGCACGGCGATCTTCCGCGAGTACAGCCCGGCGTTGGCCTCGGTCATGGTCGCGGCCCAGGCCGGCTCGTCGATCGCCGCGCGGATCGGGACGATGAAGGTCCGCGGGCAGATCGACGCGCTCGCGGTCATGTCGGTCGATCCGGTCCGCTACGTGGTCGTGCCCGGGGTCATCGCCTGCGTGATCGTGGCCCCGCTCCTGAGCGTGCTGACCAACATCCTGGGCATCTTCTCGGGCTGGGTGTTCGCGGTCCCGCTCGGCGGCATCGATCACGGCGCGTTCATGGAGCACCTGACCGCCCAGATCACCCCGGCGGATCTGTGGATCGGCCTCGGCAAGTGCTCGGTGTTCGGCCTCGGCATCGGGCTGATCGCCGGCTACCTCGGGCTCAACGTCGGCAAGGGCGCGGCCGACGTCGGCAAGGCCGCCAACGACACGGTCGTGAGCACGATCGTGCTGATCTTGCTGGTCGACTACGCCGTGAGCATGGCGCTGCTGGGAGCGGGGCTCTAGATGGTCGCCGCGATCCGCAAGCTGATCGAGTTCGTCCGCTTCATCGGGCTCGCGCTGCGGATCCAGTTCACCAAGATCCCGCCGCGCGACGTGCTCGTCACCCAGCTCGTCGACGCGGGCTGGGGCTCGCTCGCGCTCCTGACCATGCTGACGATCTTCGCCGGCCTCAACCTCAGCGTTCAGAGCTACGGCTCGTTCGAGCGCTTCGGGGGCCAGGACCTGCTCGGGATGTTCGCGGCCGTCGGTGGCGTCCGCGAGCTCTACCCGGTCATGGCCGCGGTCGTGTGCGGGGCCCGGATCGGCGCCAACTTGGCCGCGAGCCTGGCCAACATGCGCATCAGCGAGCAGATCGAGGCGCTCGAGGTCATGGCCGTCGACCCGGTCCACTACCTGGTCGCGCCGCGGCTGTGGGCCGTGACCCTCGCCCTGCCCCTGCTTTGTGGCTACGCCGACGTCGTCGGGCTCGCGGCGTCCTACGCGGGCGCGGTCTGGCAGCTCGGCCTCGACCCCGGCAGCTTCATCTCACAGGTTCAAGAGCAGGTCTCGCTCGCCGACATCGGCACCGGCCTGTTCAAGGGCCTGATCATGGGCTGGCTGGTCGCGGTCATCTCGTGCTTTCACGGCTACAGCGTGGCCAAGCGCGACGGGGCCGAGGGCGTGGGCATTGCGACCAACCTCGCGATCGTCCACGGCGCGGTCATGTGCATCGTCGTCAACCTCTTCTTGTCGTGGCTGATCTATGGGTGAGAAGGTCATCCCCGCCGACGTTCCTGCGGTCGTGCTCGACGGCGTCAGCAAGTCGTTCGGGACCAACACCGTGCTCGATGGCGTCAGCCTGACGATCGATCGCGGCTCGATCGCGGTCATGCTCGGGCCCTCGGGCACGGGCAAGTCGGTCTTGCTGCGCTGCCTCGTCGGCCTGCTCAAGCCCGACAAGGGCCGGGTGCTCGTGTTCGGTGAGGACGTCGCCGCGCTCGACGAAAAGAAGGCCCGCGACCGCAAGAAGCTGTTCGCGCTCCGCCGCCGCTTCGGCATGCTGTTTCAAGACGGCGCGCTGTTCGACGACATGACGGTGTTCGACAACGTCGCGTTCCCGATGCGCCTCCACACCGACATGAGCGAGGCGGCGATCCGCGAGAAGGTCTCGGACCGCCTCGCCCGGGTCGGGGTCGCCCACGCCGAGCAAAAATTCCCGGCCGAGCTCTCGGGCGGCATGCGCAAGCGCGTGGCCTTCGCCCGCGCGATCGCAATCGACCCCGACATCGTCCTGTGCGACGAGCCGTCCTCGGGCCTCGACCCGGTCATGTCCGCGACCCTCGACGAGCTGATCCTCGAGCTCCACCGGACCCTCGGCATGACCTTCATCATCATCAGCCACGACACCGCCGAGGCCCGCAAGGTCGCCGACACGATCGGCATGCTCGCCAACGGCAAGCTCGTGACCTTCGGCCCCGCGCAGCAGGTGTTCGCCGAGAACCACCCGGCCCTCGAGCAGTTCTTCACGCGCGCCACGGTCGGGCCGATCAAGGTCGTCTGAAATCAGCTAGCCCCGAGAAACCCCGTGAACCGCAAGCACATCTTCCTTGGCGCCTTCGTGATCATCACCGTCGGGCTGCTGCTGTGGCTGGCCCAGAATATCGGCGCGCTCGGGGGCAAGGACGGCAAGCACTACACGGTCACCCTCGACGAGGCCGCCGGGCTCGTCGAGGACAACGCGGTCAAGGTCGCGGGCGTCAAGGTCGGGATCGTCGAACACATCGAGGCGTCGGGCGACGACGCGGTCTTGACCTTGCTGCTCGAGCCCGAGGTCGAGCTCCACAGCGACGCCGTCGCGGGCGTCCGGGCCAAGAGCCTGCTCGGCGAGAAGTACCTCGAGCTGGGGCCGGGCGACCCCGAGGGCCCGCTGCTCGAAGACGGGGCCGAGATCGTCAACGTCCGCTCGACCTTCGAGGTCGACGAGGTCCTCAACGCGCTCGAGCCCTTCCTCGGCGGCTCCGATGGGATCGGCGCCGCGCTCACGCCCCTGATCGGCCGGATCGACGGGCTCGTGGCCAAGGCCGCGGGCGAGGACGGCGGGCCGCCGGTCGTGACCCGCGAGGAGGTCAGCGAGTCGGTCGAGGACGTGCGCAAGACGATCACCGCGATGCGCGAGATCACCGAGCAGAACAAGGACGGGATCCACGAGCTGATCGACAACACCAACGCGGTGCTCGGCGATCCCCGCGTCGATCGGATCATCGGCAACCTCGACCGGATCACGGCCACGACCGCCAACCGCCTCCCGGGCCTGCTCCAAAGGGCCGACCGGACCCTGGCCCGAGCCGACAGCGCGCTCGCCAAGGTCGAGGAGGTCACCGCCGAGTTCACGCCCGAGCGGATGGACAAGCTCGGTCAGGTCATCGACGACGTCGCCGTCACGACCAACAACCTCAAGCAGGTGTCCGAGGACATCAAGGGCATCGGCAAGGACGTCGGCCCGATGATCGCCAACCTCTCGTTGCTCGCCGAGCGGGCCGCGGCGCTCGACGAGCTGACCGTGCGCAAGTTCTTGCAGGAAGAGGGCGTGCTCGTCCGCGTCGGCGGGGGCAAGCGCAAGAACGCCAAAGACCGGATCGAAGAGCTCGAAGACTGAGGTTGTCGTCCCGGCAGCGGCCACGCAGACCGAGCGAGGACCGAGCGACCTGACCCGCAGCGGCAGTGCGTGGCAAAGTGCAGGGCGGCCGCGGGGGTCTAAGTTAGCCGGCCGCGGACTTCGGGGCTGGCCGCTGCGAGGGCGGGGGGCAGCGCGCGGCCGAGGTGGCTCCAGCACTTCTTGGTCGCGGCCTTCTGCGTCGGCGCGAGGTGGCGCAGGACGGCGCGGCGACGCAGGCCCTTGCGCTGGCTGTCGACCGCGAGGGCGTAGCAGGCCTCGGGCATCGACAGCCCGGCCCGGACCGAGCGGAGGTCGACGCCGCAACCTCCGCCGCAGCACGAGTTCTCGAACATGTAGGCGCCATTGGCGACCCAGATGCCCATGCCGAGCAAGACGCCCGCGAGCTCGGCGTCGGCCTCCCATTGCTGGAGGGCGTCGGCGTCGTCGTCGACCTCGGGCTTCAGCCCGGCGCGATCGAGGGCCACGCGACCGAGCTCGCGCGCGATGCCAGCGAGGAGCAGCTCGCGGACCTTGAACACCGCTGGGGTGAACAACACCAGGTACTCGTCGGGCCCGCGCAAGGTGTGCAGCAGCTTGCCGCTGGGGTCGCCGAGGTTTTGGTAGTGCGGGGGCAGCTTCGGCGCCTGGCCGCGCGCGTCGAGCTCGAGCAAGGTCAGCTCGACCTCCGACTGGCCGACGACCTCCTGGACGGCGCAGATCATGTCGAACAGCGAATCGAGGTCGCCGGGGGTCTTGCCTGATCCGAGCCCGAACTCGGGCGGATCGGTCAACAGATGCGGCCGCTGAGCTGGCGCGCCGAGCTGCGCGGCGAGGTCGACGATCCCGCCAGCGAGCCACTCTCGCGCGTCGTCACTAGGCACGAATTCGGGCGAAGTCGCGACAGAGCCGAAGGACAGCATGGCGCCAATGTAGCACGCGGCGCCGGCGATACGACCGAGGTGCGCGCCACCTTGCGCATCATCGGGAAGCTCACACACTCAATTAAGGGCTGGAAATTCGGATGACGTTGAAGCGCGAGTTGGGTGACAGAGCACGGGACTGGGTCCGGGCCACTGCCCGATCTGGCGCCGCGTTCGCGCTCGCGTTCATGACCCTCCTGCTCATCCTGATCCCAACCCGCGCCGAGGCCCGCGAGCGCGCGATTCGTGTCCCGCTGACGATCCATGTAGCGACCGACGACGGTCGCTCGGTCGTCAGCGAGAGCCGGATCCTCGCCTCGGTCCGCCGCGCCAACCGCGAGCTCGCGGCCTTTGATGTCTACCTCGTCGTCGAGAAGATCGTGCCCATGGTTGGCGGGACCACGATCGAGACCTCCGAGCAGCGCTTCGCCCTCGCCCGTCGGGCCCAGCGTGACGGCACCGTTCACGTGTTCTTCGTCGACCGCGTCGAGCTGACCTCGGCGCGCAAGGGCGACCGCCGCGTGAGCGGTATGCACTGGCGCTACCACGGCCTCGCCAAGGACATCCGCGCCCGCGAGTACCTCGCCGTGGCCCACAACGCGCCAACCACGACCTTGGTTCACGAGGTCGGTCACGCGTTCGGCCTCGCCCACGACAGCAGCGAGGACAACCTGATGTGCTCGTGTCGCCGCGGCATGGACCCGGCCTTCACCAAAGGTCAGGGCCGACGGCTCCGCAACGGCGCCCGCCGCTACCTCCAACGCAGCCGAAGGTGAACCCCGGGGGGCGGCAAGCGCCGCGCTAAACTGCACTACAGGAACTTGGTCCATTGCGCGAGCGCGGTATTGCGGGCGATCTCCAATAGTCGTGGCGTTGGCCTAGCAGCCCGGGGTGCAATGCATCGTGTCGCCTCGCGCCGGAATCTTCGCCGAGGGCGCGAAGCCAAAACGCCGCTGTACCGGGCGTACTGCAAGTTTTGGCGACAAAGCCCTCGGTGAAGAGGCCAAGCGAGGCGGCGCGAGGCATTGCACCCCGGGCTGCTAGCCCTGAATCAAGCGCTGCGCGCTCGACTCAGGGCTAGCTCGAGCAACTGCGCGCGAAAATAGTGTCGAGTCTTGGCATTCGCGCGCCGAATCGGCTTCACGTCGATGCCCTCGACTTGCTCGGATACCGCAGCGCCGGTCTGGGCCCACAATCGCTCGGCTTCGTCCAGCAACTTGGTCAGACGCTGGCGCAGGAGCTCTCGCTCGCTCGTCGCCAGCTCGCTTCGTCGAACACGCTTTTGTGTCGCCGCGGCGAGTACGCTCGTGAACCCGGCCTTGCCATCAATCGCTCCTTCGGCCTCGGAGATGGCGCGGCGGATCAACCGCTGCTGAGCGTCGGCGAAGAACTCGGCAAGGTCGCGCGCACTCGATGCGCGCCCTACTTGCTGAGCTGGGCGACCACCGAGGACATCTCGAGCAGGTCCGGGTCTTCGGGCATCAGCTCGAGGGCGTCGGAGATGTAGGAGATCGCGTCGAGGACCGCGCCGTAGTTCTCGGCTGGATCCACGCCGTCGCGGAAGCTTCGGAGCACGCGGGCGTAGGCCATGGTCGCTGCGCCCTTGTGGCCGCGGAGCGAGCCCTCTCCGAGCTCGGTGACGGGCAGCTGCCAGACCGCTTGTTTGGCCTCGTTGGCGAGCGCGTCGGTCCACTCGATCGTGACTTCGATGATCGCGTCTTCGCTCAGCTCGCTGCAGGCCTCGAGCTGGTGGTGAAACACGAGCGCGTCGTTGGGCGCGAGCATCGCGAGCCGCGGCTCCGAGCTGTCCATGCCCAGGTGAGGGTCGCGCTCGCGCACGGCGAGGCCCGGCGGGAGGGTCAGGGTGACCTCGAGCTCGGTCGCCGCGGCGATCATGTTTGCGGTGAATTCCTTGTCGAGCTCGAGCCACAGCTGCTCGGCGTCTCGGGCGAAGAGCATCGAGCCCCGACCCTCGTGGGCGAGGCCGCGGATCAGCGCGTCGTCGAATTGCATCGGGTCGCCGACGCCCACGCAGATCAGGTAGCGGCGGTCGATCGCGTGGTCTTCGACGATGCTCGCGAGGGCGTCGCCGGACGCGAAGTGACCGTTGCTGATCAGGACCACGCGCTGCTGCCCCTGACCCTCCCAGACCGGGGTCAGCGTGTCGTAGGCGAGCGTGAGGGCGGCGGCGACGTCGGCCTGCGAGGCCTGGTCATGTTGCTCGACCCGCCCGGTCAGCGGGGTCGTGCCCTGGGCCTCGATCTTGGTCGTCCCGAGCAGGATCGGCGTGTCGGCGGCGGCGATCAGCGTCACGCGATCTCCGGGGATCAGCGCCGACTCGAGCGCGGCGAGGGCCTCCTCGGCCAGCAAGACGGGCTCGCCGCTCATGGACGCGCCGAGATCGACGACGATCGCGAGGTCGACCGGCAGACGCTCGCCGCCGCTCATCTCGGGCCCGCGGACCGCGTACTGCAGACGGTAGCGCTGGGGCGCGTCGATGTTTACCACCGGTGAGGCCCACAGCTCGCCGCTGAGCTCGGGCTCCCAGCCCTGCGCGGGCGCGTAGTCGAAGTCGTAGTGGTTGAGGAAGGGCCGGGCCGACAGCGGGATCGGGGGCACGACGCCCGCGCCGAACAGCACGCTCTCGCGCACGAGCGCCGGGCTCGCCTCGACCTTGGCCTCGGTGAGGTCGTAGGCGATCGTCTGCTCGGCGTTGGGGTCGCACAGATCCAGGTCGAGCTCGGGATCGTCGAAGCTCGGGCCGGGGTCTTCGTCCCCGGTGCCCGGCTCGCCGGTGTCGGCCTCGCCGGTGTCACCGCCGTCGGATTCGTCGTTGCTGCCGTCGCCGTCGCCGTCACCGTCACCGTCGCCCGAGTCGTGCTCCCCCCCGGCGGCGTCGCCGGCTTGTTCGAGGGTGGCGGAGTCGGCGAACGAGCACCCGCTGGCAGCGAGGGCGAGGACAAAGGCGGCGGCCAGCGACCGCGAGGTCTGGCTGAGGGAGCGCATGGTTAGGTTAAGGGGTCCACTCGGGGGTTAGAGAAGTGGACTGAAACCAGCTTACACCGGTCCTGGGCGAGGACAAACCTCAGCCAGGGTTGGATCTGGGCGGTTTCGCCACGACAAAGATGTCGCGGACGCGGCCACCTCCACGCCCGAAACAGCACCCTTGGGTACTCGATCGTCCCGCGCGTGGCGCGTCCCATAGAGACAGGAAACAAGCCTTCGAGCACACACCTCGAGCCCCCTTCTTTAGGTCCACGCAGGTCCACGCAAACAACGGCGAAGCACATGCCAGCCCACCGACCGACGGGCCGGATGCGGCCGCGCGTAGCAGAGCCACCAACGCCCGAGGGGATCGAAAACAGCCCAGCCCACCGCCCGACCGACAGGCCGGATGCGGCCAAGCCGTGCATGGCAGAGTAGCCAACGGCCGCGGGGGTCCAAAAGAGCCCCCTTTTAGGGGGCCACGCAACCGAGGGCGAAGCATATACCAGCCCACCGAGGGAGGGAGCGGAGCGACCGACCGACCGGCCGCTTGCGGCCGTGCGTGGCAGAGTAGCTAACGGCCGCGGGGGTCATAGACAACTCGCCGTGCGTGGCAGAGTCGCAGACGGCCGCGGGGGTCATAGACAACTCGCCGTGCGTGGCAGAGTCGCAGACGCCCGCGGAGGTCATAGACAACTCGCCGTGCGTGGCAGAGTTGCAGACGCCCGCGGGGGTCATAGACAACTCGCCGTGCATGGCAGAGTAGCCAACGGCCGCGGGGGTCATAGACAACTCGCCGTGCGTGGCAGAGTCGCAGACGGCCGCGGGGGTCATAGACAACTCGCCGTGCGTGGCAGAGTCGCAGACGCCCGCGGAGGTCATAGACAACTCGCCGTGCGTGGCAGAGT
>NZ_PVNK01000214.1 GCF_002994615.1 Enhygromyxa salina
GACGGGGGGTGGGGGTGGAGGTGGGTCGCCGTCGCCCGGCGACAGGAGGAAGGGATAGGTGACGACCACGTTGCCGGCGTCTGGCGGCTTGGGGAATTTCCAGCGCTTGACCGCCTTGGCGACGCACTTGGACACGGTCGCGCTCTCGATCGTGCTCTCTTGTACGATCGAGCTCGCGACCTCGCCCCTCGAGGTGACCACGAACTTGATCGCAAGCATGCCGCCGAGGCTGGGGTCCTTGCTCAGCCCGGCGTTGTAGCAGCTGCGGACCTCGTTGATGTGGGCCCGGACGATCCGGCGGACGATGTCCTTGTCGAGCGAGCCCCGGATCGTGGGCCTGGCCTGCCGGACCGTCGGGACCCCCGTGCCCCGACCGCCGAAGCCGGCACCCGAGCCGCGGCCGTAGCCCGTGCCCGTGCCCGTGCCCGTGCCCGTGCCGCCCCCGCCGCCCGTGCCGATCAGCCTGGTGTCGCCGAGCTCGCTCGTGTCCTCGCTGGTCCCGCCGCCGCCGCGCCCGGTCCCGATCAGGCCCAGACCTCCGGTACCGTAGGCCTCGCCGATCTCGCTGCCGGTCAGGCCGCCCCACACCTCTTCGCTGTCCTTCGCCCCGTCGAACTCCCGCGCCATCTGGGGGACCACGCTCCGGGGGCCCTGCATGGCGTGGAGGCCGGACCTTGACCTGGACGTGGGCTTGCCCATTTGGCCCTCCTCGCCCTCGTGCCGTTGCCCCTGGCCGCCTGCTTGTTCGTCTGCCTTGGGCCTCGCTTCGGGCTGCTCGAGCACCGGGCCGCGGCCAAACCACAAGCTGGTCCGCGCGGTCGCGACCACGCCCTGCTCGCCGACGGTGAGGATGTCGGCCAGCGCCTTGCGATCGATGTTGAAGCGCGCGTAGTCGGCCTCGGTCTCGAGCACGAGCAGCGCCGTGAAGTCGCTGAGCACCCGGTGGGTCGTGGACAGCCGCACGATCTCCGCGCGGAGCTCGTCGCGCAGCGCCCGCTCACCCGGCTCGGTGCCCAGCTCGGAGCGCTGCAAGGTCTTGGCGTCGATCCGCGCGCCGACCCACGCGCGCTCGAGCAGCGCCTCGCTCACCTCCGTCAGCTCCACGGGGGCCTCGGTCGTCTGCTCGCCGCCGAGCAGCACCCGCATCGGCATGTCCTCGGGCAGCTTGGCGTAGACCAGGACCTCGTCGCCGGGCTGAACACCGTCGAGCTTGACCGGCCAGCTCCACTCGGCGCCCGGGACCGAGACCTCGATGTCCGACAGCGTGGCCAGCTTCAGGCGCGTCGCTAGGGTGTCCGCGGACGCGCGAGCGTCGAGCACGACGCCGTCGCGGGCGAGGCCGGCCGAGGTCATCGCCACCAGGGTGTCGCGGTCTTGGAGTCCACCATCGATGATCGCGTCGAGTCGCTCGACCCCGGCCTCGCCCAGCCCGGTCACCGCCGCCTCCAGCGCAAAGAGCTCGGTCTCGCCCGCGGTCGCGATGCCATCGCTGACCAGGACCACGCGCCGACTCCCGCCGACCTCGGCCAGCCGCGTCAGCGCGTGGGTCAGGTCCGAGGCGCCCATCGCCCGGCCGCTGTAGATCTTCTGGAGCTGCGCGGGGCCGAACCCGGTCGCGGAGCCCTCGTAGATCAGCGCGAGCTCCTGATCGAAGGTCATCACCCGCAAGCGGAAGTCCGCGCCCGCGCGCAGCTCGGCGACCAGGGCCTCGAGCCGGCGGAGCTGACCGTCGAAGCCCAGGGCCCGCGACGCGCTGGTGTCGAACAAGATCGTCAGCTCGTCGACCGGGTCGGGCGGCAGCTCCCCGACCGCGGCCACGCGCGCGAGCGCGAGCTCCTGGTGGCGGATCCCGACGGTCTCAGCCGGCCGCGCGGACGCGACCTCGAGGTTCTTGTCGGGCACGAAATTGTGCTCGAGCACGACGATCTCTTCGCGCGATGACGAGCTCCCGCCGATCGAGGTCGCGCCCGTCTTCGACCCGGCGCCCGCGGGCCGATCGATCACGATCTCGACGTCGAGCGTGTCGAGCTCGGGCAAGCCCTCGAGTATCATCCGGTAGGGCTCGCGCGAGTCCGTGAGCTCCTGCGAGTACGAGATGATCAGCTCCTTGCGCGCGTTGGCGGGGATCGGAAACACCCGGGCGGTGAAGCGGTTGCCGGCCTGCTTCTCGAGCAGCGCCGGGTCCTGCTTGCGGTGGAGGAAGTCCTCGTAGGCTCGGCGCGCGGCCTGGCGCTCGACGACCTCGCCCTCTTGCCAGCGCGCGCCGATCTTCATCGCAAAGCGCGAGATCGCGGCGTCGGGCGGCAGGTCGATCTGAAAGCGCCCCTCGATCGTGCGGGGCTCGGGGTTGTCGAAGACGAGGTGGAGCTCGGTGAAGGCGAGCGGCTCTTGAACGACCGCGCGCCCGGTCAGCGAGACCAACCGCAAGCCCGTCCCGTCGCTCGCGGTCAGGCTCAGCGGGGCCTCGGCTGCGCTGTCGTGGTTGGGGTCCGGGAGCGCGCGGGCCCCCAAGTCGGCGGCGAGGGGCTCGAGCGGCCCCGGAGCGGGCGAGTCCTCGCGTTGGGCGGGCGGCTGGCCCTTGGGTGCACACGCGCTGAGCAGGCCCCCGAGCATGATGGTCTGGAGACGGGGGACCCACCGATACGAGCGCATGAAGCCACGATACGATGGGCCCGCGACCGCGGCCACCGAGGACGCGGGCGGGGCGAGTGCGAGGACTCAACCCGAGCTTCGAACTTGTTGAGCTCGATGACGGAACTTCACCGGGCGCGAGCGGTCGGCGACCGAGATCGAGCTCGACAGTTCACGAGCTCGGATCCAGCTGGAGCTCGAGCTAGCAGGCCCGGCCGCGCCGCAGCCACAGCCCCAGGCCCGCGATCACGCCGAGCTCGAGCACGACCAACCACCAGCTCGGCGCGCGCTCGGGCGCGACGGGGACGAGCTCGCAGTCGCAGCCCTCGTCGGGCTGTTCGCCGTTGAGCATGACGCAGTCGCACTGCTCGCAGCCCGCGGGCAAGAGATCGGTGCCGCTGTCGTCGCGCAGCCAGCACAGCTCCGGCAGCGGCACGCCGTAGATGCCCCCTTCACCGCACGCGCCCCCGCGCGAGATGACCCCGGCCAGGCGCCACTCGCCCGACCCGAGCTGGACCAGCGCCGGACCGCCGGAGTCGCCGAGGCAGGTGTCCTTGCCCCCGCCGCCCGCTCGAAACTCGCGGCCCGACTCGTTGAACGAGGTCAGCGAGGCCAGGACCTCGCGCTTGGTCCCGACGACCGCGCTCTCGTCCTCGCCGTAGCCCACGAACCACAGCTGCGTGCCCGCTCGCATGACCTCGTCGAACTCGAGCGGATCGGTGATCGGGATGATCGGCTCGATCGCGACGGGCGCGGGCAGCCGGACCCACGCGAAGTCGTGGAGGTCTTCGCCGCAGTCGGCGGGCAGGCAAAAGTCGGGGTGGCGGCCCCACTCGCTCGACGACACCTCGTTGCCTGTGGCCAGATCGTCGCCGAAGTAGATCCGGACGTCGGCGACCGGCTCGGGGTCGAAGCAGTGGGCCGCCGTCAGGATCAGATCTGGCGCGATCAGGGTGCCCGTGCACAGCTTGCTGGTCCGGACCGCGACCACGGCCGGCCACTCACCCGGGTCGATGTCTTCGCCACCGTAGATCAGCGGGTCGCGCGGCTCGTGATCGATCTCGCCCGGGACCGTGGGTGGAGCTGCCAACCAGACACCGAACCAGAGCGCGACGAGCGACATCGAGGCCCCAGCATACCAGCACTGGCCGGCGGCGCTCATGCATACTCGGGCCGTGGCACGACCTCGCCCCCGCCCGGCTCCGGCTCCGCGCCCGCGGACGGTCGTGATCGGCCTGGTCGGCGCACAGCTCGACCGCGGCGGGCGCAAGCGCTGGGAGCGGTGGCGCCCGACCCTGGATCTGTGCCGCCACGAGGACTTCATCGTCGACCGGCTCGAGCTGCTGTTCACGGCGGGACCGCGGGGCCACGCGCACATCGTCGACGAGCTCGAGGCCGACCTCGCGGTCGTCAGCCCCGAGACCGCGCTGGTTCGCAACCCGATCGAGCTCGGCGATCCCTGGGACTTCGAGTCGGTCTACGCGGCGCTGCTCGACTTCGCCCGGGGCTACCGCTTCGCCGAGGACGAGGACTACCTGATCCACATCACGACCGGGACCCACGTCGTGCAGATCTGCCTGTTCTTGCTGACCGAGTCGCGCGAGCTCCCGGCCCGGCTGCTCCAGACCTCGCCGCCCGGGCCCGGGCAGTCGCGCAGCGAGCCCGGGACCTTGCGGATCATCGACCTCGACCTGTCGAAGTACGACCAGCTCGCCTCGCGCTCGGCCGCCCGCCAGGCCGCGGATCTGTCCTTCCTCAAGCAGGGCATCGAGACCCGAAACCCCGGGTTCAACGCGCTGATCGAGCGGATCGAGCGGGTCGTGCTCGCGAGCCGGGCGCCGATCTTGCTCTGCGGTCCGACGGGCTCGGGCAAGACTCGGCTCGCGCGGCGGATCTACGAGCTCGCCCGCGAGCGTCGGCAGGTTCGCGGGCGCCTCGTCGAGGTCAACTGCGCGACGCTGCGCGGCGACGGGGCCATGTCGGCGCTGTTCGGCCACGAGAAGGGCGCGTTCACGGGCGCGGTCGGCAAGCGACCCGGGCTGCTGCTCGCGGCCGACGGCGGGATCTTGTTCCTCGACGAGATCGGCGAGCTCGGCCTCGACGAGCAGGCGATGTTGCTGCGCGCGATCGAGGACCGCCGCTTCTTGCCGATGGGCAGCGAGCGCGAGACCGAGAGCGACTTCGCCCTGATCGCCGGGACCAACGTGGATCTGCGCGAGGCCGTCGCGAGCGGGAGCTTTCGCGCCGACCTGCTCGCGCGGATCGACCTGTGGACCTTCGAGCTCCCGGCCCTGCGCCAGCGGCCCGAGGACATCGAGCCCAACCTCGACTACGAGCTCGAGCGCTGGGCCGCGCGCAGCCACCTGCGGGTGACCTTCAACAAGGAGGCGCGGGCCAAGTTTCTGGCCTTCGCGCGCTCACCCGCGGCGACCTGGGCCGGGAATTTTCGCGACTTCTCGGCCGCGATCGAGCGCATGGCCACGCTCGCCGATGGGGCGCGGATCGACCTCGCCCTCGTTGACGAGGAGGTCGCGCGCCTGGTTCGGCAGTGGCGTCCAGTCGCGCGGCGGCCTGAGGGCGAGCTGCTCGAGGCCCTGCTCGGGGCCGAGGCCCTGGCGGAGATCGACCGCTTCGATCGGGCGCAGCTGGCCGAGGTCGTGAGCGTGTGTCGCGAGAGCGAGAGCCTGTCCGCGGCCGGGCGCGAGCTGTTCGCGGCCTCGCGCGCGCGCAGGCGCTCGCGCAATGACGCGGATCGGCTGCGCAAGTACCTGGCCCGCTTCGAGCTGAGCTTCGCTGACATCAAGGGCTGAGCGGCGCTCGACTCTTCCGCGCGAGGCTCTGCCAGCCCTGCCACCGAAGGAGGGGGCGCCGCAAAACTCCTGCCTGCCGCGACCTTCGCCTTGGTCGAGCGCCGCAAGACTCCTGCCTGCCGCGACCTTCGCCTTGGTCGAGCACCGCAAAACTCCTGCCTGCCGCGACTTCGAGCTCACAGACAAAGCGCGCGGACCTGCGGTCGCGGTGTGCTCCCAGCTGAGCTTGGTCACGACTGAGCGTGGGCCAGCGCGTGGTCCAGCCCGGCCTGGACGGCTGCGACCTGGGCGGCGTTGCAGATCTCCGGCGTGGCCTTGGGGCTGTCCGGATAGACCTCCGTGGTCGTGGTGAAGCGCGCACGCGTGAGGCCAGCGCACAGCCCCAGCGCCACGAGTGGATAGTTGATGACGCCGCGCTGGGTGACCTTTGATCCGATGATCTCACCGCGCTCGTCGGCCGGGGCGATGTGAGTGACCTGCTCGACGCCCGCGATGATCGCCGCCTGGAAGGCCTCTTGGGGGTTCTCGGTGTCGCCGACCGTGTAGAAGCCGTCGGGGATCAGGCCAGGCTCGAAGGCCTTGCCGTCGCGAGCTGCGAGCGCGGGTCGAAACTCGTCCTCGTCGCTGTCGGTGGTCTCGTGCAGATCGATGTGAACGAGGAAGCTGACGCCGAGCTGCGCGACGTGGCGCATCAGCGCCGCCGACTCCTCCGCCGGGCTGTTGGGCACGAAGGAGCGGTTGGGATCGATCGCCTGCGGGTTCCAGCGGTTGATCACCTCGTAGCCCCAGGGGCTGACGCAGGGCGCGACGACCAGGTTGAGGCGCTCGGCGTAGGCTGCGGCCGAGCTCGCGAGGAAGGCCAGCGCGCCCTGAACACCGCTGGTCTCGTAGCCATGGACACCGCCCGTGATCAGGACCCAAGGTGCGTCCGGCTCAACGCGGGCGCTGTGAACCGCAAACAGCGGGTAGCGATCGGCGTTGATGCTCAGGGCGCCGTACTGGCGGAGGTCGAACACCGAATCGAGGCGCTCGAGCTTGTCGAGCACCTCGTCTCGGTAGCTTCGCTCGATCTTTTGGCGGGCGTACCAGGTGGCCTTGTCAGCGTCGGTCCAAGGCTGGCCCGGCGTACCGATCGGATAAAAACGTTCAACGGTCATGGGTACCCTCGTCGAGGCCACTTTTTGCCACACGGGCCCCGCCCTGTCGACGATTCCAGCAATTCACGCCCACCCTAACATACGCGAGCGTCCGTTGGACGGGTGGACCCGCTGCCGTCGGACACACGAGCGGAGCCGTCGCCGCTCGCCAGGCCCCGGCGCTACAATGACGACTCATGCAGCTGGGAGCCTACGAGTTAATCCGCAAGATCGGCGCGGGCGGCATGGCCGAGGTCTGGATGGCCCGCCGGGTCGCGGCCGGCGGCGCGAGCAAGAACTTCGCCGTCAAACGCCTCGCCAAGCACCTGTCCGACAAGCCCGGCTACCGCGAGATGTTCCTGTCCGAGGCCCGGCTGTCGATGCTGCTGAGCCACTCGAACATCGTCCAGGTGTTCGACGCGGACGAGGACCAGGGCGAGCTGTTCTTGGCCATGGAGTGGATCGACGGCCTCGACCTCGCCCAGCTCGGCGACCGGCTCCGGGCCACGGGTGAGCGGCTCTCGCTGATCGCGGCCAGCTACGTGATCGCCGAGGTCCTCACCGCCCTCGCCTACGCCCACGATCTGCGCGACGAAGCCGGGGGCCAGGTCACGGTGGTCCACCGCGACATCTCACCGCAAAACGTGATGCTCTCGGTCTCGGGCGAGGTCAAGCTGATGGACTTCGGCATCGCCCGGCTGCAGTCCGAGGAGACCTCGGGCTCCCACATCAAGGGCAAGGTCCGCTACATGCCGCCCGAGCAGCTGCGCGGGGACACGCGCGCCCCGACGATCGATCTGTTCGCGGTCGGGGCCATGCTCCACGAGCTCCTCGACGGCCAGCGCTTTCGCGCTGACGCCAGCGACGAGGCCCGGCTCTACGGCATGGTCCTCGACGGCGAGGTCCCCGAGCTGCTCCACGCCGACGAGATTCCCCCCGAGCTCGAGGTCCTGCGCCAGCGCCTGCTCGCCGAGGACGTCGAAGATCGGATCCAGAGCGCGCGCGAGGCCCTCGAGTGCCTGTATCGCTGGCCCGGCTACCGCAACGCCAAGCTCGAGATCGCCACGCTGCTCAAGCGCCTGCGCGGGGTCGAGGCCCCGACGACGGGCGGGACGGCGGTCAAGACCGATCCTGGGGCCGGCGGGGCCGGCGAGGCCAAGACGGAGCTCGTCGCCCCGAACTTCGACCACGCCGAACCCGAGACCTCGCGGACCAAGCTGCTGGCCAGCTCCGACGAGGGGCCCGAGCTGTCGAGCACCCGGATGCTCCCGGGTCACGGCAAGCCGACCCTCGAGCAGGTCGACAACCCGGCGACCGAGCGTCGGGTCAAGGGCGCGGCCGCCGAGCGCGAGGACACCGAGCTCGGCGAGCGCGAGGGCACGACCCGGACCCGGCGCGAGCCCGCCCCGCGTCGAGGTCTCGGCCGCGTCGGCGCGAGCATCCTCGGCGTCCTCGCGCTCGCGGGCGTGGGCGCGGGTGTCGGCGCCGCGCTCGGGTGGTTCGAGCCCCCCGCGCCACCGCCCGGCGAGGACCCGAGCGAGCAGCCCGCGCCCGCGCCGGTCGTCGACGAGACCCGCCGCGCGCGGGTCCTCGGCGACGCGCTATCCGGCTACGCGGGCTTTCGCCACAAGGACATGGCGGCCCTCGCCCAGCTCGGGATCGAGTACGCCTACAGCGACGAGCCCGACAGCCACGCCCGCCTGAGCGCGCTCGGCCAAGGCGACGCGGAGTTTGCCCTCGCGAGCCTCGACCGTGTCCTGCTCGAGCGCCCGGCCGGAAAGATCGTCGCGCTCGTCAGTCTCTCGGTCGGCGCCGACGCGCTGATCCTCGACACCGTGCACCACCCCGAGCTCCAGACCCTGGCCGATCTGCCCAAGATGCTCGCCCACGGCGACGCCCGACCCGTGATGGCCTACGCCGGCGGGACCTCGAGCGAGTACTTGTCGCTCCACCTCGACCGGACCCTCGCGGCCCTCGACCGCAGCAGCCTGGTGATCTCGGACGACTTCGCTGACGTCGCCGCGGTCTGGAAGGCGCTCGAAGATCCCGCCACCCCCGTGGCTCTCGGTGTCTTGTGGGAGCCGTGGGTCAGCGAGGCGCGCCACGCCGGGATGACCGTCGCCGTCTCGACCCGCGACTTCCCCCACACGCTCATCGACGTGCTCGTCGCCAGCGATCGCGTGCTCGAGCAGGACCCCGAGCTCGTCGACGCGCTGGTGCTCGCCTACTACCGCCAGGCGATCGCCCTGCACCGCGAACCTCGACGCCTGCGCGAGCAGCTCGGCAAGGAGACCGGCCTCGACGCCGAGGACATCTCGCAGGTGATCGCCAGCCTCTGCATCCTGACGCCGCTCGGCGCCGAGCCCTGGCTCGTCGCCCCGCCTCCGAGCGCCGAGGGCGAGGCCCAGCGCGCGCTGATCGACAACGCGATCCACCACGTCTGGGCGACGCTGTCGCTCAGCGGCCGCGCCCAGGGCAAGCTCGGCGCGCCCGGGGACTACTACGACGATCGGGCGGTCCGAGCCGCGGCGGCCGACACCCGCGAGCTCCTGGCCGAGTCGGGGATCAGCGCGCTCGGGATCGAGAGCACCTGCCTCGAGGCTGACGCCACGCCGGGCTCGGCCGCCGAGGCCGCCACCCTCGAGCTCGGTCCCCTCGAGCTGCCGCCCTCGACGCTCGTCGCCCAGCCATGGTTCGTCGCGAACACCCCCGAGCTCGCCCTCGCCCTCGACGAGCTCCTCGAGGACGTCGAGTTCTCCCTCGCCGAGCTCAACGCCCAGACCATCGCCGTCCGGGTCGTCGGCTACGGCGACGGGCCCGGCTACAAGGGCCGCAAGCTCGGCGAGAAGCGGGCCAAGCGAGTCGCCGAGCTGCTCGAGGCGCGCGGGCTCGAGGTCCAGGTTACAGTCGAAGGCCGCGCGCTCGGCGAGACCGCGCCGACCTCCCGCGTCGAGTTCGAGCTGCTGCGCCGGGCTCGCGGCTGAGCGAGGAGCGAGGGCGAGGAGCGAGGGCGAGGAGCGAGGGCGAGGAGCGAGGGCGAGGGCCGGCGCTAAAAGGGCTGGCAGCTCGGGTCGCCGAGCTCGAGGTCGGCGGCGCTGCGCGGGCTCAGCTTGAAGTTCGAGAAGGACTCGAGCAGCACCCCGGTCACGCTGACAAAGCTCGAGTCGAGCGGGCACATGTTGTCGAGCGCCTCGAACATCAGATCATCGACGCGCAGCCCGTCGACCTCGAACTCGTCGTAGTCCATCGCGTCGGGGTTGACGTTGGTGATGACCACGTCCTCGACCCTCAGGAGCATCGACTCGTGGGCCTCGGCCTCGGCTCCGCCGGTTGCGATCTGCCCCGGCTCCATCAGCTTGGCCGCGAACCCGGGGCTCCCGTCGCCGGGGGTCACGATCGTGACCTCGGCGTCGACGAGCTCGGTCAGGTCGAAGTACTCCTCGACGGTGCCCTGAACGTCGACGAGGTCGCCGACCCCGAGCCCGCCCGGGTTGCCCCCGGTGAACACGAAGATCCCGGTGTAGGGCTGGCCGCTGCCGGTCTCGGCCGTGAACGCGCCGCCGTCGGGCTGGATCGCGGTCACGGTCAGGCCTTCGACGAGGACCACGGAGCCCGGCGGGACGTGGCCCGGATCGCTGGGGTCCTGGATCTGCTCGACGGTCGCCGGGCAGGCTTGGTTACCGGGGTTGGCCACCGGGCAGTCGTCGCAGGCGTCGCCCTTGCCGTCGTCGTCGGCGTCGGCCTGGTCGGCGTTGGGGTCGAGCGGGCAGTTGTCCTCGTCGTTGGCGACGCCGTCGTTGTCGCTGTCGTCGGGATCGGGGCCCTCGCACACCTCGCCCGCGTTGGACGGGCAGGGATCGCAGACGTCGCCGAGCCCGTCGAGGTCGCTGTCGGGCTGGTCCTCCCACATCGGAAAGGGCACGTTGAACACCGGGTTGAACACCTCGGGGCAGTTGTCGACCTCGTTCGGGATCCCGTCGCCGTCGAGATCCTCGGCGGTCGGGCCGTTGGGGTATTCGTCGCGCGAGGGCACGCAGCTGGGCTCGTCGTCGGGCAGACCGCAGAAGAACAGCGGGTAGCCAGCGGCGCCCTCGACCGCGCTGAGGCTGGTCCCGGTGTCTCGGGCCACGCACGCGCGCTTGGCCACGCCGCACACCTCGAGGGGCTCGCAGACCTCGGCTCCGAGCGCGCCCGAGCCGAGCAGCTCAGCGTCGCCGTAGAGCGGCTCGCCGCCGCGCAGGACCAGCGCGACCTTGGACTCGTGGCCACGCACGACCGCGCCGTGGTCGGCCTCGCCCTGCTTGGCGAAGACCGCGATGTCGGCGACCCAGCCGACCGAGAGCTCACCGATCGCAAGCTCGCCCCCGACCGCCTGCGCGCCGCCGCGGGTCGCCATCGCCCACAGGTCGCGGTCGGAGAAGTAGTCGCCGTAGTGGGTGTCGTCGAGGTACGCGGCGCAGGCCAGCTCGCGCAGCATGTTCATCGAACCCGAGGGCAGCCAGTCGGTCCCGAGCGCGAGCGGGATCCCGAGGGCGTCGAACATCGTGACCGGCGCGGTCGCGCCGTAGAGCACGACGTTGGACCGCGGCGACCAGATGACCTTGGCGTCGGCGTCGGCGATCTGCTGGGCCAGCGCGAGCGGGGCCCCGAGCGCGTGGACGACCGCGGTGTTGGACTCGACCACGTCGGTCGCCCCGGAGGTCGTGCAGACCAGCTCGTTGCTGGCGTACTCGTTGATGCCCTCGGCGATGTGCGGCAGGTAGGCGCCGCCGTCGAGGTCCTGGCTCGTGGTCGGATCGCCGCCGTAGCTGCAGCCCGAGGCCTGCTGGATCCCGTCGTTGTCGTCGAGGGGGAAGGTGTCGCTGTCGGCCTGGGGGATGCTCAGGCCCTCGAGCCCGCCCGAGTCGAGGTTGCGCAGGAGCCCGGGCTCGCCGCCGGCGCTCGCCGCCGAGGTCGCCCCCGCCATCACGAAGCGCAGCTCGGCGGCGAGCACCGTCTCGGCCGAGGCCCCGCCCGCGGTCGAGAGCGCGGCGTGGCCGTTGAGGCCCTTGCGCCAGTCGTGGCGGTGGTCGTAGCGATCGACGCCCGCGCCGATCGGCCAGTTGTTGGCGAAGGAGATGTGGTCGTGGGGGTTGATCAGCCCGGGCGAGACGACCGCGTCGGCGCAGGTCAAGGTCGCGTCGGCGGCCTCGCACTCGCAGCCGACGCAGGTGATCTCGCCGCCCTCGATCCGGACCGAGCCGCCGCGGTAGACGGCGTCGGGACCCAGCACGTCGCCGCGGATCAGCAGCGAGCCGCCAGCTTGGCCCTCGGCGGTGCAGGTGCCCGCGTCCGCGGGCTCGAGCTCGCCGCACTCGACGATCTCCGCTTCGTCGCCGGTCTCACCGGTCTCGCCGGTCTCGCTGGTGTCGTCGGACTTGCCACAGGCGGCGGCCGAGGCCACCAGCAGCGAGAGAATGGATGCGAGCTGACGAGTCGACATGGCGGTCCGCGACAGTTGCACGACTGGGCGCCCAGGGCTACAGCCTCCGCCGCGACGCGATGTCGACGCCATGCCCGGTCTGCGCTCGTGCGCGTTCGCGCCGACTTGCGCCAGCACGGTCACGCCCGCGAGCGACTCTCCCCCGCTGAAGCGCCCTCACTTGGGACAACACGCGAAACTCGTGGGTGACATGGGGGCTGTCGAGCGGGCATCATCGTCGGGAACTTCGAGTCGGCGACCGCGCGTCGCCTCTCCAAAGCCCTGACCATGGCCCGTCTACATTTTCTTCACCGCCCCCTGATCCCATTTACAGCCCTCGGACTCGCCTGTGGCGCCCTCGCCTGCGCGGACGATCCGCCCGACGGCAGCACCAGCCTCACAAACGGTGAGCTCGGCGACGGCGACGCAGACACCGAGACCGGCGACGGCGACGGCGACTCGGGCGACGGAGACGGCGACTCGGGCGACGGAGACGGCGACCCCGGGGACGGCGACGGCGACTCGGGCGACGGAGACGGAGACGGCGACGGCGACGGCGACACCGGGGACGGCGACGGCGACACCGGGGACGGCGACGGCGACTCGCTGTGCGGCAACGCCGTGGTCGACCCGGGCGAGGAGTGCGACGTCGGCAACGAGACCATGTACTGCGACAGCGACTGCACCTTCGCCGTGTGCGGCGACGGCTATCACAACACGCTGTCCGAGGAGTGCGACGACGGCAACGCCCAGAACAACGACGGCTGCATCGGCCCCTGCGTGATCAACGTCTGCGGCGACGGGACCGTGTGGGAGGGCGTCGAGGAGTGCGACGACGCCAACAACGTCAACACCGACGAGTGCAAGAACGACTGCACCAACGCCTTTTGCGGCGACGGGGTCATCTGGGAAGAGGTCGAGCAGTGTGAAGACCTGAACATGGTCGACACCGACGCGTGCACCAACACCTGCCAAGACGCCGTGTGCGGCGACGGGATCTTGTGGGAGGGCGTGGAGGTCTGCGACGACAACAACTTCGACGACGACGACATGTGCCCGGGCAGCTGCGAGCCGGCCTTTTGCGGCGACGGCTACACCCTCCTCGGCGTCGAGGAGTGCGACGACGCCAACATGGTCGACGACGACTTCTGCACCAACGACTGCACCTCGAACGGCTGGTACGACGACTTCGAATCCAACGATCTCAACACCCTGCCGTGGTCGAGCGACGGCGACGCGATGTGGGCCACGAGCAACACCGAGCCCCACCAGGGCAGCTTCGGCGCCGCGAGCGGGACGATCACCAACAGCCAGCAGAGCCACCTCGAGGTCACGCTCCTGATCCCCTCGGACAGCGAGATCAGCTTCTGGTACCGGGTCAGCAGCGAGGCCAACTTCGACTATCTGCGCTTTTACATCGACGACGTCCAGCAAGGTAACGGCTGGTCCGGCGACCTCGCCTGGGCCCAGGCCAGCTACCCGGTCGACGCGGGCAACCACACCTTCCGCTGGTCCTACACCAAGGACGGCTCGGTCAGCTCGTTCTCCGACAAGGCCTGGATCGACGAGGTCGACATCGGCCTCCCGCCGTGATCACGACTCGGGTCAAGGGCGATCAAGGGCGATTGAGCGCGCGGAAATCGGCGGCGTAAGCCCGATTGCGCAGATCAAATTCGATCAAGTCGTCGTCGGGCGTCACGTCGAACAGCGGCCGGGCGACCACGCGCATCAGCCCGTAGGGCAGCAGGCCGACCACCGCGACGCCGGCCCACGACCACCAGCCGCTCGCAAACAGCTCGAAGCGCTCGGCGAGATAGAGCAGCCCGGCGATCGCGGCGAGCGTGAACCCGGCGACCGAGAGCGCGTCGCTGATGCGCGCGTTCCGGAGCCGCCGGAGGTGCCCGCGGCAGACCGGCACCGTTGACTGCCAGCGCTGGATCACGTCGTCCGACAGCGGCCTGAAGTAGTAGCCGAGCACCTCGTCGATCCCGGCCGCGTGATCGGGCGAGGCCTTCCCGCACACCGGGCAGCGATCGGGGAAGCGAACGGGGTGACGCTTGGGGAGCACGACGGGAGCGTGACGGGGCATGCCAGACTCAATCGTGCCGCAAAATCAGCCGCAGTTCAGCCCGCCTAGTCACGCCGATTTTGCACGGGCTCGAGGAAGAACCCCGCGACGCTCGCACGGACGTTGTGGCCGGCCGCCGAGCTGACCCGCGAGATCATGTGCGGCGCCCCGGCCAGGACCACGAGGCGGTTGGGCTTGGGCATCACGAAGCTGCCGCAGCCCATGTCGAGCAGCCGCTCGGAGTAGTCCTCGGTCTCGAACCTGTAGCCCATGATCGGGAGCTCGTCGTCGTCGGGGTCCTCGCCCTCGGGCTCGCCGAGCTCACCGATGAGCAGCTCCCCGCCCCAGTGCGCGTTCCAGTGGGGATGCGCGTAGTAGACGAAGGCGCCGGCGTAGAGCGCGTGGTCGTCGACGTGCCACGAGAGCGCGGTGCCGTGGGGGTAGACATAGGGCCGCGCGCTGACGCTCGCCCAGCTGTCACTGACGAGGCCCTCGTGGAGCTCGGGCCGGGTCAGCAGCGCATGGATCACGCGATCGATCGGCGTCTCGCTCGGGTAGCGGTGGGGGTCCGCGTCGTCGTGGCGGGCGGCGGGGTCGCGGCCGTGGGTGCGGATCTCCTGGCCGCCGAGCGGGACCCCATCGTCGAGCTTCCAGGCCCCGCGGCTGCGCGTGACCGGCAGCAGGTCGACGAACTGAAAGTGGCTCCAGACCTCGGTCCACGCGTCTTCGTCGAGGAAGTCGTCGATCACGCGGAAGCTGGGGTGGTCGATCGTGCTCGGCACCGACGAGACCTTTTCACGGCTCGCGCAGGTCGGCAAGGGCGGGGCCCCGGCGGGTTGTTCGTCGAGGCCGACGAGCGCCGGCCGACGGCGGGCGCGGCCCCGAGCCCGATCCCCTCCTCGCCGAGCGCGTTGGCGACCCACACGACGCAGTCGGGGACCCAGCCCAACTCGGCGATGCGCTCGCTCGCCGCTCCGAGCCGAGCTCAGCCCGGCTTCGGCTCGGCGCACGCGCTTCTCTTGTCAGCCTACGCGCGGCGTCTATGCTCGCCCCCTTCGCGGGCCCGTCCCGCAGGAGCGAGCCCAGCATGCGAGTCATGGAAGTCCGAGAAGCAGGTGCCCCCCTCGTCCTCGCCGAGCGCGAGATCAGCGAGCCCGGTCCGGGTGAGGTGCGCATCGAGGTCGCCGCCTGCGGCATCTGTCACAGCGACGCCTTCGTCAAGTACGCGGGCTACCCCGGCCTCGAGCTCCCGCGGGTCCCGGGCCACGAGGTCGCCGGCACCATCGACGCGGTCGGTGAGGGCGTCAGCGTGTGGAAGATCGGCGATCGGGTCGGCGTCGGCTGGCACGGCGGGCACTGCTTTCAGTGCCAGGCCTGCCGCCGCGGCCACTTCATCAACTGCGCCAACGCCAAGATCACCGGCATCTCCCACGACGGCGGCTACGGCGAGTACATGATCTCGCCGTGGGAGGCGGTCGCGCGGCTGCCCGACGACATCGACTTCGTCAACGCCGGCCCGCTGCTGTGCGCGGGCGTCACCACCTACAATTCGCTGCGCAACAGCGGCGCGCGCCCGGGCGACACCGTCGCGATTCAGGGCATCGGCGGCCTCGGTCACCTCGCGGTCCAGTACGCGCACAAGATGGGCTTTCGGACCGTCGCCCTCTCGCGCGGCGCCGACAAGGAGGCCCTCGCCAGGGAGCTCGGCGCCAGCGCTTACATCGACACCGAGGCCCAGCGGTCCGGCAAGGCCCTCGCAGCCCTCGGCGGCGCGGATCTGATCCTCGCAACCGCCCCCAACGCCGCGGCGATCTCAGCCCTGCCAGCCGGGCTCAAGCCCCGGGGCAAGCTCATGCTCGTCGCCGCGCCCCAGGGCAAGCTCGAGGTCAGCGCGGTCCGCTTGCTCAGCGGCAAACAGATCCACGGCTGGTCGAGCGGCACCGCCGTCGACTCCGAGGACACCCTCGAGTTCAGCGTCCTCGCCGACGTCCGCCCGCGCATCGAGACCTTCCCCCTCGAGCAGGCCAACGAGGCCTTCGAGCTGATGATGACCAACAAGGCCCGGTTCCGCGCGGTCCTGACGATCGCCGAGCGTTCGTGACTCCAAGCGGGACCGACCGCCGGCGGGCTTCGAGTGACGCGACCGACGAGGGCGGCCCCCCGGTGCGAGGGGCCAAATGACCGCCCACGAGTGAGCGCGATCATTTGGCGACGCTCGGGAGCGCGGGCCCCTGCCCGACCACGACCATCTCGCTGACGCGGCCGTCGAGGGCCGGCAAGCTCCCGGCCGGATACTCGCGGACCCGACGATCCTCGCCGACCACGCTCAGGCCCTCGCGCGACGCGACCCAGAAGCGATGGCGCGCGTCGATCGCGATCGCCTCGGCGGTCTCGCACGCGTACTGCGTTCCAGCCAGGCGCCAGATCTTGGTCGGCGGCTTCGGGGTCACGCGCACGAGGTCGCAGGTGCGGGTCACGAGCCCGGCGTAGCCGTCGGCCGAGACGGCGAGGTCCGTCGCATAGCTGCGCGAGCCCTTGGTCTCGATCAGCACGTTCTCGAGTTGGGTCGGGTGGAGGCGGCTCAGCTTGGCGCCGTTGGTCGTGTGGACCCGGCCGAGCGCGGACGGGGTCGGGTGGAGCAAGCGCGGCGTCGCACCAATGATCGACAGGTCGAGGGGCCGCCACTGGCCCTGCGCGCGGTAAAAGGCAGCCCTGGGCCCGACGACCCAGACCACGCCCTCGCTGTCGATCGCGACCTCGACCTCGGCGCCATGCTCAGCGTCGCCCTCGAGCCCGAGCTCGGCCAGCGGCGTCATCTCCCACTCGCCCTCGACTCGGGTCCCGACGCCGCCGCCAGCGACCACCCACACGGCCCCGTCTTTGGCCAGCGCGACGTGATCGACCGGCGCCACGCCCTCGAGCGAGAGGCCCTCGACCTCGACGAGCGCGTCACCTTGGAGCTCGCGTAGCGAGCGAGCATCGAGGACATGGACGCGCCCCTCGGGGCCAATGAACAGGTCGAGGATCGCGCGAGCGGGGGTGTCGACCAACACCTTCGCGCCCCGGTGATCGAGGCGCACGATCCGCTGACGGTCGATGACAAGGTAGACCGGGCCGGGCTCGGCGACGTCCGGTGCCGAGCCGACAGATCGATCAACTTCACTCCGTGAAGGCGGCGACGAGCGCTGCTCGATCGGAGCCGCCTTCGTCTTCGCCTGCGTCTTTGCTTGGACCACCGCCTCGCCGTCGCGACTCGTGGCGGGCGGCGCCTGCTCACAGCCCGCGTGCGCGATCAGGGCAATGGCACAGAGGAACGCCAATTGAGAATGCATGTTCACGACCCTCAACATGCCAAATTATCATTTGTCTGTCGCGCCCATGGTTGTGCCTGGCACCATCCGTCAATTCGACTAAATGCGATTAAGCCTTGAGAACCAACGTTTTGCGTGAGAAGTTGGCGACCATGTTGATGAATCACGCGAGCTCCACGCTGTTACTGACGGCGCTGCTGCTCGCTACTAGCTGTAGTAGTGGCGAGGTCCCAAGCGACGCCTTCTCGACTTTCGGCGGATTCGATGACATGGGCGGGGACGGCGACCCCGACGACGCTCTGTTCGCCGAGCCCCGCATCCGGCTCCTGCTCGAGCGCCAATACGTCAACGCCGTCGGCGATCTGCTCGGACCCGCGGCCGCGATGGCGGCGAGCCCCCGGGCCGACGTCACGCTCAACGGCTTCGACGCGATCGGGGCCGCCCAGCTCTCGCTGACCGACGCCGACATCGACGCCTACGAGCGCTCGGCGGTCGCGGTCGCGGCCGCGGCCGTGGCCGACCCGACCAAGCTCTCGCCCTATCTGAGCTGCACCCCGCTTTCGCCGAGCGACCCCGACTGCATGCGCAGCTTTGTCGACGCCTTCGGCCTCATGGCCTGGCGCCGGCCCCTCGACGCGGCCGAGCTCGACCGCTGGTCCGCGGTCGGGGTCAGCGCGGCCGCCGACTTCGGCACATTCACCCGGGGCGTCGAGTCCGTGATCGCCGGGATGCTGCAGTCGCCCAACTTCATCTATCAGGTCGAGCTCGGGGCGGCGAGCGACGACGGCGCTGGCCAGCGCAAGCTCAGCGGCTACGAGCTCGCCACGCGGATGTCCTTCTTCTTGCTCGACACGACCCCGAGCGCGACGCTGCTCGAGGCCGCCGCCGCGGGCGAGCTCGACGACGCCGACGGGGTCCGCGGCTGGGCCGAGGAGCTGCTCCTCGATCCGCGGGCGCGCCTGGCCTTCAACAGCTACTTCGAGGAGCTCTTGCACCTGCGCAAGCTGGCCGAGATCGCCAAGGACCCCGGCACCTACCCGAGCTGGTCGCCCGAGCTCGCCGACTCGATGAAGGCCGAGACGATCGCGCTGATCGACGAGATCGTCTGGACCGAGAACGGCGACTTTCGCGACATCCTCGACGCCGAGTACACCTTCGTGGACGAGGCCCTCGCCGATCACTACGAGCTCGCCTCCCCGGGGCCCTCGGGCTTCCAGAAGGTCCCGGTCCCGCCGGGGGAGAAGCGCGGCGGCATCTTCGGCCACGCCGGGCTGCTCTCGGTCCTCGCCCACGTCAGCAGCAGCTCGCCGACGGTCCGGGGCAAGTTCATCCAGGAGCGGATGCTGTGCTTCTCGATCCCGCCGCCACCGCCGGGCACCGTGACCGACCTGCCCTCGACCGAGGACGCCAAGACCATGCGCGAGCGCCTCGCTCTCCACCAAGAAGATCCGCTGTGCGCCTCGTGCCACACGATCATGGATCCGCCCGGGCTCGGGCTCGAGAACTACGACGGCGTCGGTAAGTATCGAACCCTCGACAACGGTGCGCCGATCGACGCGCTCAGCGCTCTCGACGGCGCGCCCTTCGAGGGCGCCCTCGAGCTCGGTCAGGCCCTGCGCGAGCGCGAGCAATTCAGCTGGTGCAGCGTCTTGAACCTCTACCGTCACGCGACCGGCCACGTCGAAGCCAGCGGTGAGGTCGAGCGCCTGCGCGAGGTCGACGAGGCCTTCATCGACGCCGAGTACCGGCTCGAAGCCGCGATCGTCGAGCTCGTCTCGAGCCGGGCCTTTCGCTACGTCGGGGAGCAGAACTGATGAACAATCCCAAGCAATACAAGCCCCGCAAGGCGCCGATCATCCGCTCTCAGGGCCTCTCTCGCCGAACCATGCTGCGCGGTGTCGTCGGCGGCGCCACGGTCGCGCTCGCGCTGCCGCTGCTCGAGATCATGCTCGACCAGCACGGCGAGGCGCTCGCTGGCGGCGGCCCGCTGCCGCGGCGGATGATCACCTGGTTTTTCGGCAACGGCTGCGCGCTCAACGTCACCGGAGACGTCAACAGCGGCCTGCGCTTTTGGCCGAGCGCCGAGGGCCCGGGCTACGACGTCACGCCTCAGCTCGCGCCGCTCGCGAACGCGGGCGTGATCGACTACTGCTCGGTCCTGTCCAAGTTCGAGGTCAAGGCCGCGGCCGAGAACCGCCGCGGCCACCACGACGGCTGCACCCTGTTCTCGGGCTACCCCTTCATCGAGGTCGACGGCGCCAACTACTCGTCGAAGTCCGGCGGCCCGACGATCGATCAGGTCGCCGCCAACGAGATCGGCGGCCAGACCTACCTGCCCTCGGTCCAGCTCCAGATCTCCAAGCGCATCCTGACGACTGAGGGCCCGACGCTGCAGTACCTGTCGCACAAGGGCCCCGACCAGCCCCTGCCCCAGATCGCCGATCCCCAAGCCGCGTGGAACAAGCTGTTCGCCAGCTTCACGCCCGACGACGACCCGACCACGCCCCACCGCCTCGCGGCCCTCGACGCCGTCGGCGAGGACACCCGGGCCCTCAAGCAGCGGGTCGGCAGCGCCGACCGGATCCGCCTCGACGCCCACCTCGACTCGGTCGCGCAGATCCGCAATCAGATCGCCGCGAGCGCGCCCGAGTGCATGCAGCCGGTCCAGCCGAGCGAGACCAACACCGACATCGACGGCCAGGAGCCGCTGATCTCGGTCAACGAGGTGATGAGCGATCTCCTCGCGCTCGCCTTCGCCTGCGACCTCACCCGGGTCGCGAGCGTCCAGTTCACCGGCTCGGTCGCCTCCACCGTGTTCAGCGATCTCGGCCAGAACATGGGCCACCACGACATGACCCACGAGGCCGCCCAGAACGAGGCCATCGACGCCTCGACGATCTACACGATGGAGCGCCTCGCCTACCTGCTCTCGGCCCTGCGCGACACGCCCGAGGGCAACGGCAACCTGCTCGACAACAGCTGCGTGCTGGTCAGCAGCGACTGCTCCTCGGGGCTCACCCACAGCACCTTCGATCAGCCGATCATCGTCGCGGGCGGTGGCGGTGGCGCGCTGAAGTACCCCGGCGTCCACTACCGCTCGCCAAAGCGCGAGAACACCTCGGACATCTTGCTCGCGTGCCTCCAGAGCGTGTGCCCCGGGGCCAGCGAGGTCGGCGGAACGCTCGGCCACTCGAGCTCGCCGCTGTCCGCGATCCTCGCCTGACCCGAGTCACCACCGTGCGACCGGCTCCGACGCCAGCTCGAGCAGCGCGTCGCTGGGCCGCGCGGTGGCGTCGCCGCCCTCGAGCGCGCAGAGCACCGCCTCCCCTCTGACCCCCGACGCTCTGACGGGAGGGAGTTTTGAAGGAGGCCCTTCACAGGCTCTCGCTAGCCGCAGAATCCTCCACCGAGCCCGGGCAGCTCGGTGCAGTTGCCGCTCTGGCAGTCGGCCCCCGTCGCGCACGGGCTGCCGAAGCCGCCGTCACTGCACGTGCCGAGCACCGACTGGTTGAAGTGCACGCACGACCACTGCGCCGGGCAGTCGCTGACCGTCTCGCACAGCCCGATGAGGCAGATCGCGTCCTTGCTCGGCAGGTAGCCGTCGTTGCACACGGCGCCCTCGAGCCCGACGGGGCAGGCCCCGTCGACGCTGCACGCCGGCATCTCGTAGCAGACCCCGACCTCCGGGTCGTCGATGTCCTCGAGGCAGACCGCGTTGCTGGGGCAGCCGTCGTTGATGTAGTCGTCGAGGTTGCAGCCCGAGTCTTGCGCGTCGGGGGCGGCCGAGCAGAAGCCGTTGACGCAGACCTGTGAGCTCGCGCAGTCGCTGTCGCTCACGCAGGTCGGGACCTCGTTGTTGTGGCACAACATGTCCGTGTCCGTCGCGCAGTACTGATCGTCGCCACAGTCGGCGTCGCTGAGGCAGCCGACCGCGCACAGCCCGTTGAAGCAGAACTGGCCGTCGGGGCAGGCGTTGTCGGCGCTGCAGGGCACGTACTCGCCTCCGTCTTCGCCGGCCTCGCTCGACTCGCCGGTCTCGCCGCTCGAGCCGGCCTCGCTGCCGAGGCTGGCGTTGCAGCCGAGGATCGCAGACAGGCACACACACAGGGTCATGGGGATGATGCTTCGCATGATGGTCCTTGGTCGTCAGGCGGTGGGTCGCCGGACGGGCGCGGATCCGTTGGCGGTGATCAATTTTTTTCGTGCCCGCAGTCGGACTCGACGGCGGCGCGATGAATCGACGCGGGCCAGCGCGTCGCGAAGCGTTCGGCCGCGCGCTGGCCCGCGCTCGCGCGCCCGGCCTGGCACAGCGCCCGGGCCCTGGCGGCCATGCGCTCCTCGACGAACTGGCCGTCGGCGAAGTCGCGCTCGTGCTCGGCGACGAGCTTCAGCGCGCGGCGTGAATCTTTGCCGGCGAGCGCAGTCGACAGCGCCTGCATGAGCGCGATCTCATCGCCGAGGGTCTTGGGTTCGGCGGCCGGCTTCGGTCGCGTGGGCTCGGGACCGGGCTCTGGATTGGGCGCGAGCTCGGGCTCGGCCGGAGCGCCCTCGGTCTCGGGGCCCGCGGTCGCGGCAGAGGGGTCCGCCGAAGTCGCCGAGTCGAGGTCGCGCGTGGGCGCTGCGCTCGCGCCGAGGTCGAGCGTCGCGTCTGGCGGCTCGGGGTCGGCCTCGGCCTGCGTCGGCGCGGCGACGCGATCCGCCGACGCGGAGCCGCGATCGCGGGCCACGAGCCCGAGCCCGACGACGAGCCCGACGAGCGCGAGCACGCCGACGAGCTTCAGCGCGGCGGGGCTCGCCGCGGGCTGAACGAGGGGAGCGTCGTCGAGCGTCGGCCCGGGCGAGCCGGCCTCGAGCTCGGCCTCGACCCGATCCCAGATCGCCGCTCGGACCTGCGCCGGCGGCCCCGTGGCCTCGCGCTCGGCTCGCTCGAGTTGATCGAGAAGTTGTCGTGGTGTCGTCACGGTGGGGCACCCCCTTCATCGCGGAGGTCCGCGCACTTGGCGGCCGCGGCCAGCAGCTCGCGTCGAGCCGCTCGCAGTCGCGTGTAGATGGTGTTGACGTTGACCTCGAGGCCGGCGGCGACCTCGACCGCCGTCATGCCCTCGAGCTCGACGAGGACGTAGACCGCGCGCTTGTCCTCGCCAAGCTCGTCGAGCAGGCGCAGGAGCAGCCGCCGCGCGTCGGACCGCGCGAGCGGATCATGGGCGGCCTGCGGTTCGCGGGCGAGAACGTCGAGCTTGCGCTGGTGTCGCCACACCGTCCGCCTGCGCGTTTGCACGACCCGCATGGCGATCCCGAACAGCCAGGTCCGCAGCGACGAGCGGGCCTCGAACTCGTCGAGCCGGCGCGCGACGACCACGAACACGTCCTGGGTCGCGTCCTCGAGCGCGTGCGCGGGCACCCCAAGTCGCCGAAGGCTACGCCACACGAAGTCGAACTCGTCGCGGTAGACGTCGGCGAGGGTGAGCGCAGGTGCTGCGCGGTGCTGGGCGGTGCTGGACACGGGCTCGAGAGACGGTGGAGGAGTCGGGCGTTGGTGGTGAGTGGCCGGCCGCGGCGGGATCCGTTGGCGAAGCTCCCCGAGGACTCAGAACCGAGCCTCGAGGTCGAGGAGCGCGCGAAAGCCCGCCCGCGCGGGCCGCCAGATCTCGCCGAACTCGTCGGCCTCGAAGCGCGAGCGGACCAGGGCGACGAAGGGCTCGGCGCGCACGCCAACGGCGAGGTTGTCGAGCGGGTGCCAGGTCAGCCCGGGCGACAGGTCGAGGGCCAGCCAGGGGATCGCGCCCTCGTCGACGATCGAAAATCCGACGCCGCGGCCGAACTGCGCCCCGGCGTCGACGCCCGCGCACAGGGGAAACTCGAGCCTGGCTGGGGCGTGACGCAGGACCCCGCAGCCGCGCACGGTCGCGGACGCCATGCTCAGCTCGGCGCCGAGCTCCGGCGCGTCGTCAAAGCGCGAGCGTCGCTCGAACGCATACTGAAGATCGAGCTCGACGCGGGCGCGCGGCCAGGCGAGCCCGGCGCGCAGGCGGACGACGGGGCCGACCCCGGGCAGGGCGCCGAGCGAGACCCCGCCGCCGAGGCCGAACACGACGTCGAAGCGGCGCCGGGGGTGGATCGCGGTCACGGGCCGCCGCTGGTCCTCGGCGAGCTCGGCCTCGGGCTCGGCCTCGGGCTCGGCCTCGGGCTCGGCCTCGGGCTCGGCCTCTGCCTCGGGCTCGGGGATCGGCTCGGGCTCGGGGATCGGCTCGGGCGCGTCGACCTCCTCGGCCTGCTCGGCCTGGGACACGGCCTCGCTGGCGCCGGCGCGATCGAGGGCCGAGGGATCGATCGCCATCGCGGCGAGCAGCGCCGCGGCCTCGGCGAGGACCTGGCAGTCCTCGCCGATCATCGAGCGCTGGCGCGTCGCCGCCTCGGTCACGGTCCACAGGCGCAGATCCCAGCGCCCGTCGAGCTCGCGCCGTACCCGGGCGATCGCCGTCAGCCGGCGCTCGCCCTGGTCCGCGACGGGACCGCCGAGCAGCCGCTCGAGCTCGGCGACGACCTCGGCCTCGCTCGGGCAGCCCTCGGACGGCGCGTCCCAGCGAAACTCGCCGCCCGCCTGCGTCGGCGGCTGCGCGCGCGCGGTCTGGGGGCCGCCGAGCGCGAGCGCAGACACAGCGAGGCCCGCGCGCACCGTCGCCGCGAGCCGGGCGCGTCGGCAGCGGCGAGGCCCGTGACCTCGCTCGTCGCTGGCGTCGAGGACCTCCGTCACTGAAGCTCCAGCTCGGGCCAGGAGTGCTCCTCGCACGGGGCGAGCATCGACAGTCCCGCGCGCTCGCGCAAGCCTTCGCTACAGACCAGGGCTTCGAGCGCGGTCATCGGTCGTTCTTCATCCCGGTCCGCGGGGATCACCCCGCACAGATCCAGCGGCTGTGGAAGGGGCTGGTCGAGCACGCCCCGGTGCGATGCGAGCACGGCCCCTCTGGCTGGACGCCCCTGCATGGGATGCTCACCGACAAGTTCGGGATCACCTGGGTTTTCGCGGTGTGGGTGTCGATCAAGGTGTGGGCCACGAGCTCGTCGCGATCGGGGCGGGTGCCCGCACGCTGGAGCGAGCGTAGCCGGGGCCTGTTGGTCACTCGACCCAGGCCGGCCAGGGGGAGCGCAGCTCTTTATCCCTTCGTGCTACCTCTCGTACCCGCTCGAGCCCGCTTTTCACGCTTCCCCGGCCCTGTGTCCGGCGCGTGTCGTGCTCGCTCGGGTTCCCCTTGGCCAGCTCCCTTTCCTCCATCACCTCCGCCCCCTCTTCCCGACTCCGGGACGTCTCTCCAGCTTTGCCCGGCGCTTCAGCAGCCCGTGATGCAACCCATCGTGTCGTCTCGCGCCGGAATTTTCGTCGAGGGCAAGGAGCCAGAACGCCGCTGTGGTGGGCCCACTGCAAGTTTTGGCGACACTGACCACGGTGGCGCAACGGTCCCGCATGCGTGACGATGGACCGATGCGACGCTCCTTGCGGATCACGCTCTTCGGCCTCCTTGCCCTGACCGGCTGCGCGCGCACGCAGTCGACCGAGGTCTCGGGAACGACGTCCTCGGAGCCCTCGTCCGGACCGGCCTCCCCGACCTTCGTCGAGGCGGCGCCGACGGCTCCATGCACCGCCTCGACGCTCGACGCCTGCACCGAGGTCTGCAGCTCGCGCGCCTGCCTCGAGTGGTGCGGGGGGGCGAGCTGCGTGGCCGTGGCGAGCGAGCTCCACGCTTGCGTGGTGCCGGCTGCGGTCGAGTTCGACGCCGCCCACCCCGAGCCTCAGCTCGAGTTCCTCCCGCCTGGACCCGAGGCAGCCAAGGACGCCATGCCAGAGCTCGACCCGGCCTCCGAGGACCGGCTCATGGAGTGGGAGCTCGCCCGCGAGACGGCCCTCGACGAGCACTGGCGCGCGTCCTGTCAGGCCCCCTGCCGGGCGGCCTTCACCGAGGCGAGCCCAGACGAGGTCGAGCCCGTGTGCGGGCAAGCCGGGGTCCAAGCGTACGAGTGGAGCGCCCTCGTCACCGAGCCCGAGCCCGAGCCCGAGCCCGAGCCCGGGGCCAGGCCCGCGAAGCAGACGCAGATGGCGGACGTCCTGGCGCTAGCTGACAGCGGGCTCCTCACGACGCTGAACCCCTACGGCTCGATGTCGGCCTTCGGCGGCAGCTACCTCGACGTCGCGTACGAGAACCTCGCCGACTTCGAGCACGGTAGCGCCCTGACTCGGCTGATCACCCGATCCGCGAGCCTGACGGGGGCCGACGCCTGCGTCCCCGAGCTCGACGAGGAGGGCGAGAGCTTCGCGTTCACCGTCGAGTTCGACAGCGAGGGACACCTGCTGCGACCTCGGGGTGAGGCTTCGGGCAGCGAGGCCCAGTGTCTCGCCGACTTGCTCGAGGCTCAGCTCCACCTGCCCGCCCCCGCCGCTCGCGGCCTGCCCGAGCTCCGGCTCACGGTCCACGTGCGCGGGCCGATGCCAACGGACATTTGGGGCTCGGCAATCGACGACCCCAACGGCGTCGGCGGCCTCGGGCTCTCCGGCTCGGGAATGGGCGGCGGCGGCACGGGCGTGGGCGCAGGGTTTGGCGACATCGACACGGGTGGCGGCACGGGTGGCGGCACGGGTGGAGGCCCAGGGCCAGACGATCCGTGACCTCACGTGTCGCGACGAGCGCGCATGTGGTTCATGTGTCCCCATGGCATGCTCCGGGCGATGGAGCCCGAGCTGGTCTTCACCGTCGTCAACCTCCTGCCCATGCCGATCTGGCTGACGTGGCTCCTCGCGCCGCGCTCGAAACTCGCGCGCCTGTTCGCCGACGCGCTGTGGCCCTGGGTGTTCCTCGCGGCGATCTACGTGACGCTGATCGCGGTCACGTTCACGGGCCCGAGCCCGGGCGGGAGCTTCTCCTCACTCGCGGGGGTGATGGCCCTGTTCGACAGCGAGTGGGGCACGCTCGCGGGCTGGGTCCACTACCTGTGTTTTGATCTGTTCGTCGCGCGCTGGATCATGCGCGAGGCGCCGGACGCCGGGTATCGGCTGGCGCCGATCCTGGTTGCGACCTTGATGCTCGGGCCGCTGGGGCTGTTGCTGTTCGTGGGCGCGCGGCGCTGGCTGGTCCCGACTGACCGGAGCCAGATGAGCCCAGCTGCCCGCGCGCAGCGACGCGCTCGAGATACGTGACCCCCTCCCCTCATGTCAGGAAGGCAGCAAAGAGGGCGACGGGAGCGTCGAGTCACCCGAGCTTCGCTACGATCTTTGTGCGGACTCGGACGTATTCAAGAACGGCCCGGATCGAGAAGCCTCAGCTCTCGGGATCCGTGTACATCGACACCCCGCGGATGTCCTCGCGCAGCTGCAGGGGCTGGCGCAGCGAGGGCAGCACGCGCTGCTCGCAATCCCTTCGCTCGCACAGCCGACAGGTCACCCCGACGCTCAGCATCCCGTCCTCCTCGTCGAGGTCGACGCCGTCGGCGTAGACGAGCTCGTGGGCGTACTCGAGCGGACACCCGAGCCCGACGGCGAGGGTCGCCCGGTGGGCGCCGTAGCCCCCGCGACCGTGGGCGACCGTGCGCGCGACACAGAAGAATTTGTCGCCGTCGGGCATGATCGAGGTCTGGACCCGGATCAGCCCGGGGGTCTGGAACGCCCGAAACACGTTCCAGCGCGGGCAGGCCCCGGAGAAGCGGGCAAAGCGAATGCCCGAGCCCGAGAAGCGCTTCGAGATGTTGCCCGCGATGTCGACCCGCAGCATGTGGAAGGGCACGCCCTCGGCCTCGGGGCGGCGCAAGGTGGTGAGGCGATGGCAGACCTGCTCGAAGCTGGTCCCGAACCGGTTCGAGAGCAGCTCGACGTCGTAGCGCTGCGACTTCGCCGAGCGCACGAAGCTGTCGTAGGGCATGAGCACGGCCCCGGCGAAGTAGTTGGCCAGGACCAGGCGCGCGAGCGTGCGCGAGCTCGACGAGCTCAGCCCCGGCTCGTCGTCGGTCAGGCGCTCGAGCACGTCGTGGTGGCAGATCAGCGCGACCTGGGCCGCGAGCTGAAAATTCCGACTCGAGGGCGGCAGCGCCTCGGACAGGCTGATGCGGCGAAGATCGCTATCGTAGCGCCGAACAATTCGCTGCTCGCCAGCCGAGAGCTGCACGCCGATGCCCCGGCGCCCCAGCCACTCGGCCATGCCCGCGAACCGAGCCCCGCGCTTGAGCTTGGCGTCGACCCACAGCGCCTCGGCGAGCTCCTCGAGCTCGTCGAAGTAGTTCATGTGGCGCTGGATGAAGTCGTTGACCTCCTCCGAGGGCAGCGCGTCGGCCCGCAAGCTCCGGGTCGGGTCGATCCCGCTCGCGCCCCCGGCCTGGCTCTCCTGGTGCGCGTAGCTGTCTTCGGCGAGCTCGGCGAGGGTCTCTCGCGCCCGACGAAACTGCTCGTAGAGGGTCAGCACGGCCCGAGCGATCGCGGGCGAGCTGCTCGCAAGCTCGCGGACGTCGGCCGAGTTGAGCTCGTGCTCCTCGAACACCGGATCCGAGAAGGCCTCGAGCAGGTGCGCCGCGGTCCGGCGATCGTCGTCAGCCGCGAAGTCGCTGAGCTCGAGGCCGAACTCCTGGGCGAGCTTGATCAGCAAGGTCGCCGTCAGCGGGCGCTGGTTGTGCTCGATGAGGTTGAGGTAGCTCGCCGAGATGCCGAGGCGCCGGGCGAGCTCGGCCTGGGTCAGGTTTCGTCCCCGGCGCTTATTACGCACCTTGGACCCGAGGTTGCTGTTGACGGACGCCGCCGACACCCCCGGAGCGTAGTCCGCCGCAGCTCGTCCGGGCTAGCGCGCGAAGCTAGAAAATTTACAAGCATTACAGATTTACTCGACTTCTGAGATTCCCATTTACAGCTACAACTACTTGAAAACACTAATCTTATTGATCTGAACAGCGTCAACCATATGCTCTGTAAACATGTTGGGCGCCGCACACAAGTCACTCGAGGTCACCGGCCCGAAGGTCCCGGGGACCGACGAAATCCTGACCTCCGCGGCCCTCGCCTTTGTTGGCGTGTTGTGCGCGCAGTTCACGGATCGGATCGACGCGCTCCTCGCCGAGCGCCGCGAGGCCCAGGCCCGCTTCGACGCCGGCGACCTGCCCCGCTTCCTCCCGGAGACCGAGAGCGTCCGAGCGGACAGCTGGCGCGTGGCCGAGCCGCCCGCCGACCTCGTCCGGCGGACCGTCGAGATCACCGGCCCCGTCGATCCAAAGATGATCATCAACGCGCTCAACTCGGGCGCCGACGTGTTCATGGCCGACTTCGAGGACTCGAGCGCGCCGACCTGGGCCAACATGGTCGGCGGCCAGCTCGCCCTACGCGCGGCCGTGCGCCGCGAGCTCGAGTACGTCGACGAGGCCCGCGCCAAGCACTACCGCCTCCGGCCCGAGACCCAAGATCAGCCCCTCGCGACCTTGCTCGTGCGCCCCCGCGGCCTCCACCTGCCCGAGGCCCACCTGCGCTTCGGCGGGCGCCCGGCCCCGGCCGCGCTCGTCGACTTCGGCCTCTACCTGTTTCACAACGCCGAGCACCTGCTCGACAGCGGCAGCGGCCCCTACTTCTACCTGCCCAAGCTCCAGTCTCACCTCGAGGCCCGGCTGTGGAACGAGGTCTTCGTCGCGGCCCAGGATCTGCTCGGGATCCCGCGCGGCTCGATCCGCGCGACGGTCCTGATCGAGACCCTGCCCGCGGCCTTCGAGATGGACGAGATCCTGTTCGAGCTGCGCGAGCACAGCTCGGGGCTCAACTGCGGGCGCTGGGACTACATCTTCTCGTACATCAAGACCTTCCGCGCCGACCCGAGCCGGATCGTCCCCGACCGCAGCGAGGTCGGAATGACCCAGCCCTTCATGCGGGCCTACACCCAGCTGCTGATCCGGACCTGCCACCGTCGGGGCATCCACGCGATGGGTGGGATGGCGGCGCAGATCCCCCGCAAGGACGACCTCGCCGCCAACGAGGCCGCGCTCGCCAAGGTCCGCGAAGACAAGCTCCGCGAGGCCCGTGACGGCCACGACGGGACCTGGGTCGCGCACCCCGGGTTGATCGCCGTCGCCCGCGAGGCCTTCGCCCGAGTCACCGAGGCCCCGAACCAGCTCGACCGCCTGCGCGAGGACGTCGAGGTTGGCGCCACGCAGCTGTGCGCGCCGCCCCACGGTCAACGGACGGAGGCCGGCCTCCGCCTCAACGTCCGCGTCGGCATCCAGTACCTCGAGGCCTGGCTGAGCGGCAACGGCTGCGTGCCCCTCTATCACCTGATGGAGGACGCGGCCACGGCCGAGATCTCGCGGGCGCAGGTCTGGCAGTGGCGCAAGCACGCCGTGACCCTGGCCGACGGGCGGGTCGTCGACGCCGACCTGATCGAGGCCGTCGTCGCCGAGGAGCTCGACACGATCCGCGCCGAGGTCGGCGAGGCCCGCTTCGACGGCGGCCGCTTCGAGCTCGCCCGTGATCTCTTCCTCGAGCTCGCGCTCGCCGACGAGCTCGCCGATTTCCTGACCCTGGGCGCCTACGCCCATTTGCCCGAGAGCCCAACACCATGACGACGACCAACCAGACCTTCAACGACACCCGCTTTCGCGCGATCGAGCGCCCCTACGACATGACCGAGGTCGAGCGCCTGCGCCCGTCCGTGGTCGTCGAGCACACGCTGGCTCGAGTCGGAGCCGAGCGCCTGTGGCAGCTGCTCCACGAGCGCGACTACGTCGCCGCGCTCGGGGCCCTGACCGGCAACCAGGCTGTCCAGCAGGTCCGCGCCGGGCTCGAGGCGATCTATCTCTCGGGCTGGCAGGTCGCGGCCGACGCCAACCTCGCCGGGCAGATGTACCCCGACCAGAGCCTGTACCCGGCCAACTCGGTGCCCAGCGTCGTCAAGCGGATCAACAACGCGCTGCTGCGCGCCGACCAGGTCGAGCGCAGCGAGGCGGCGAGCATGACCAGCAGCCGCCACTGGCTCGCCCCGATCGTCGCCGACGCCGAGGCCGGCTTCGGCGGCCCGCTCAACGCCTTCGAGCTGATGAAGAGCATGATCGAGGCCGGCGCCGCCGGGGTTCACTTCGAGGATCAGCTCGCGTCGGAGAAGAAGTGCGGCCACCTCGGCGGCAAGGTCCTGGTCCCGACCTCGCAGTTCGTCCGGACCTTGACCGCGGCCCGGCTCGCGGCCGACGTCTGCAACGTCCCGACCGTGCTGATCGCCCGGACCGACGCCAACAGCGCCAAGCTCCTGACCTCCGACGTCGACGAGCGCGACCGGCCCTTCATCGTCTCGTCCGAGCGCACGCCCGACGGCTTCTTCCGCGTCCGCGACGGGATCGAGGCCGCGATCGCCCGCGGCCTCGCCTACGCGCCCTACGCCGATCTGATCTGGTGCGAGACCTCGACCCCGGACCTCGACGAGGCCCGCCGCTTCGCCGAGGCGATCCACGCCAAGTTCCCGGGCAAGCTCCTGGCCTACAACTGCTCGCCGAGCTTCAACTGGAAGCGCAAGCTCGACGACGCCACGATCGCCAAGTTCCAGCGCGAGCTCGGTGCGATGGGCTACAAGTTCCAGTTCGTCACCCTCGCGGGCTTCCACGCCCTCAACCACTCGATGTACGAGCTCGCCCGCGGCTACCAGGCCACGGGCATGAGCGCCTACGCGCAGCTGCAGGCCCAGGAGTTCGCCGCCGAGGCCGACGGCTACACCGCCGTTCGCCACCAGCGCGAGGTTGGGACCGGGTACTTTGACCGGGTCACGCAGGCGATCACCGGTGGCCAGGCGTCGACGCTGGCGATGAGCGGCAGCACCGAGACCTCGCAGTTCGACGCGGCCTGAGCCGGACGGGCGAGCGAGTCCGCCCAGCGGGCTCGCGCCCCGCTCAGCCCTGGGGATCCAACACCACGTCCCTGATCGGCTGCACGTTCACGCCCGCCGGGTAGGCCTAGGCCTACCCGGCGGGCAGTTGCCGTTGAGCTGGAAGTCGCCGCTGGTCAGATCGAAGCAGGTCCACTCGTAGTCACTGCCCAGCTGCGGCCCCCCGGACCGGCGGGCTCATCTGCTCGGCCTGCTCCGAGTACGAGGTCCCGACCGGGACCTGCATGCCCGAGTGCCCACCCATCAGCCCGAGCGGCTTGTCGCTCTGGATGATGCTGCCGGTCAGCTCGATGGCTTGGATGAACTGCGCGTGCTCGCCCCGCGTCGAGCTCGAACTGCAGGCCCCGAGCGGAATCGAACCGTGAGAATCCTCAGCAGTTGAGGTGCGATCGTTCAGCCAGAAATCCCAACAGATCATCCGGAGCCCGCACCTATGAATTCGATGTCGGAGATGATGCTGATCGAAGAGACGGCGGAGCGCGCAAGCGCCCAGTTAAGCGCGTTTTTGACCCTCGTGCGCCTCAGCTTCGAGGCGGGCGAGACCGAGGCCCGAACGATCGCGCGGGAGACTGACTACGTCATCGATCCCGAGGCTGCCTGCTACTTCGACGAGGCCCGGTCGCTGCTCCTGCGTGCGGTCCCAAACCTGGGTTTGGCGCTGATGGCCCTCGACCTGGCCGCGAGCCGCGAACCTGAGTGCTACGGATCAACCTTGATCGGCGTCCGCGAGCTGCTGCTGCAGGGCGCTCGCGACACGGCGGCCGCCGAGCTCGCCGAGGCCGCCGAGCAGGGGCCACCGCAGCTGCCTCTGGTCCGCTCGGTCAGCTGAGCAAGCCCGCGAGCCCGACCCCGATCGAGGCCCGACCCGCGTCGAGCTCAGCTTGCGCAGCGCTTCGTTGAGCTCGAAGCGGGTCGAGCCTCGCTCGGCGCCCGCCCTCGGTGGGGCTGAACCCACACGCGAAGCCGAAGCCCGGCCAGCGCCGCGCTCGGCTCGTCGCACATGGCGCGAACATCTCACGCCATGTACGCGGGCCGACCGGTCAGCCGGGCGGGGGGCAGCCGTACTTGCCGTCGAAGGTCGCGGCGCCGTTCTTGAAGTCGGTGCAGTAGGTCCCGCAGAAGGTCACGATCAACCCCTCCTCGACCCAGGTCCAGCCGTCTTCGGTGTCGCAGTTGTCGATCTTGGGCACGGTCTCGCCGTCGGAGGTGAACTCGACGAAGGGGATCTGCTCCGGCGCGGGCGGGCCCTCTTCGGTCATCGTCAGGTCGATCTCGCAGCTCGTGACGTTGCCGAGGATCTCCTCGAGCGCGGCCAGGAGCTCGTCTTGGTTGGTGGCGTTGAAGAACTTCTCGGTGTCCATGCCACCGTTCTTGGGCGCGCCACCAGCGAGCGCGACGTCGTTGAGGCGCTCGAAGGGGTTGGCCTCGGGCGCGCCGTCAGCTCCGGCGCCGACGAGCTCGTCGATGATGTCGATGCCGACGACGAAGGTCGTGATGTTGTCGTTCATGAACGCGGCCTCGACCGTGGTCGGGAGCGTCTCGTCGTAGGACTCGATGTAGTCCGGGAAGGGCAGGTCCGTGTTGCAGTTGGCCGCGCCGTCGGTGACGAGCAGGATGTAGCGCTCGAGGTTGGGGTTCGAGTCGAGGAGGTGGTTGATGGCCGAGTTGATGCCCTTGGTCGCTGGCGTGCCGCCCTCGATGTCTTCGCTGGTGGCGTCCGGACCGGGGATCGCCGCGAGGACCTCCGCCGCGTTGTCGAGCGCGACGCCGACCTCGGGGGTCCCGGAGACCGTGCACGAGGTGATGTCGTAGCAAGGGTGCGGATCGCAGGCGTCGGCCGACGGGAAGCGCTGAATGCCGGCGTACATCGCCGGACCGAAATTGGACATGACCGAGTCGACGACGCCGTGCAGTGAGAACCACCGGGTCACGTCCGGCGTCATCTCGTCGAGGTCGTGGTCCCAGTTGTTCGCCGGGCTGACCATGCTGCCCGAGGCGTCGACCACGAGCATGACGTTGGGCGGCACGTACTCCGGGATGATCGAGACCTCGCCGCAGTCCGGGCCGTCATCGTCTCCGTCGCCGGAGTCGCCGTCGCCGGGGTCGCCGTCGCCGTCACCGGCGTCACCGTCGCCGGAGTCGCCGTCGCCGTCGCCCGAGGTCCCGAAGGTGGTGATTCCGGTGGAGTCGTTCTCCTCTTCGCCGCCCCCTGGGGGGGTGCTCGGACAACCAGTGAGGGCCGCCGCGAGGGGCAGCGTGACGCAAATCAGCATGCTACGGTTCATCGCTTCTCAAGCTCCTTGATCGTAAGTCGCATCGTCAGCACAGGGCTCCCAGGGCTTCGACACCAGCTGGACCGGGCTTTCTGCCGGCCTGTCGAATTCTGATGGCTGGCGGGCAGAAACGCCACCCCTTGGCCGTCGCTGAGCATCGTGGGAACCACGCTGACTCAGACACCATACCCGATCGGGCCCCAAGATGTCGCCCGCTTCGCCTACGCCATCACCATCCAAATAGCTCGAATCGGCAGCTATGTCGGGCGTGTTAAAAGCGCACTCGGACCCGCACGCCCCCACCTGTCAGAGATCGTGGCGTGGCGACAGCCCCTTCACCCCAGGCCCACCCCGCGGGCGAAGGGGTCAACCACGGGCCGAGCTGCAGTCGCCGCGTCAACGGGGGGTGACGCAGCTGCGTCACTTCGCCTCGCTGCCAGCGCTGGTGTCGCTGACGGCGAGATGCGCCGATCGCCAGGTAGACGATCCCGGTCCCAATCATCAAGCTGCCCTCGCCGATGCCGACGAAACCGTAGGTACGCAGCGAGCTGCAGTCTGCGTCGGCGGAGATCGGGCACAGGTCGGGACGCCCGGCCATCCACAGCGACAACGCCGCGGCGCCGGCTCGCAGCAACCCGAGGGAAAAGAGCACCGAGCCGATCGTCAGCTCGTCGTCGCCGTCGGCGGGCTCGCGCTCACGCTCGCGCTGCTCCCCCATCGTCCAGTAGCCACCGGGCGGAGCCTCGCTCGGCGGCGCCGAGATCGTCCCGGCGAGCAGTAGGTTGGCCACGAACAACGCCACGTCCGCGCGAGGATGGACGCGCCCACGGCCGAAGGCAAAACCAGCGCCGCGCGTCAGGTCACGGCTCGGTCCTCGCGCGAGCGGCCTGCGGACCTTGCGTCGCCAGCGACGATGACCACCTTCGAAGCCGAACAGCAGACGCCTGTCCACACCACCGCACACGCCCTCCGCGGGCGCCCCGCGCCCGGATGGGCGCAGAGAGAGAGACAACCAACATGGCTGCGTTCAACCCCGAAAAAGCCACCGTCAAGACCCGTCACGCGATCGCCCACGCCCAGGCCATGGCCCGCGAGCTCGGCCACCCGGAGGTCGACAGCCTCCACCTGCTGATGGCCGCGATCTCCCAGGACGGCGGCCTCGTCCGGCCCCTGCTCGAGCGGGCGGGTGTCCACGGGGCGGCGATCGAGCGGGCGGTGAGCGCCAAGTTCTCCAAGCGCTCGAAGGTGAGCGGAGCTGAGCTCGGCGTGTCGCGCGAGCTCCACGCGACCCTCGACATCGCCGCCGACGAGGCCGAGTCACTCAAGGACAAATTCATCAGCACCGAGCACCTGGTCCTCGCGATGCTGTCCGACGGCGCCGAACGAGCCGGGATCAAGGCCGGCGCGCTCCTGCGCGAGCTCGGAGCGGCCCGCGAGCTGGTCCTGTCTGCCCTGCAAGAGATGCGCGGGACCCAGAGCGTCACGACCGAGGACCCCGAGGGCACCTACGAGGCCCTGGCCAAGTACACCCGCGACCTCTCGGGCCTCGCCCGGGCACAGAAGCTCGATCCCGTCATCGGACGCGACACCGAGATCCGCCGGGCCCTGCAGGTCCTGTCGCGCCGGACCAAGAACAACCCGGTGCTGATCGGTGACCCCGGCGTCGGCAAGACCGCGATCGCCGAGGGCATCGCCCTGCGCATCGCCTCGGGCGACGTGCCCGAGTCCCTCAAAGATCGGCGCCTGGTCCAGCTCGATCTCGCGGCCCTGGTCGCAGGGGCCAAGTACCGGGGCGAGTTCGAGGAGCGGCTCAAGGCCGTGCTGACCGACATCACCGAGGCCGAGGGCCGGATCTTGCTGTTCATCGACGAGCTCCACACCCTCGTCGGGGCCGGCGGCAGCGAGGGCACCCAGGACGCGGCCAACATGCTCAAGCCCGCCCTGGCCCGCGGTGAGCTGCGCTGCATCGGGGCGACGACCCTCGACGAGTACCGCAAGTTCATCGAGAAGGACAAAGCGCTCGAGCGCCGCTTCCAGCCCGTGATGATCGACGAGCCCTCGGTCGACGACACGGTCTCGATCCTTCGCGGCCTGCGCGATCGCTTCGAGGCCCACCACGGCATCCGGATCGAGGACGCCGCCCTCGTCGCCGCCGCCAACCTCAGCCACCGCTACATCCAAAACCGCTTCTTGCCCGACAAGGCCATCGACCTGATCGACGAGGCCTCGGCCCGGCTCAAGATGGAGGTCGAGAGCGTCCCGCTCCCGATCGACGAGCTCGAGCGCCGCATCACCCGGCTCGAGATGGAGCGCCAGGCGCTGGCCCGCGAGGCCGAAGGTGGCGGCCTCCGAGACAAGCTCGGCGCGATGTTCAGCTCGACGAGCGACGAGGACAAGCAAAAGCAAGAGCGCCGCGGCGAGCGGCTGCGCGAGCTCGAGGCCGAGCTCGCGGGCCTGCGCGAAGAGGCCACGGCCCTGCGCGGGCGCTGGCAGACCGAGCGCGAGCGCTTCGCCGACATCAAGCAGCTCAGCGAGCGGATCGAGCAGACCAAGTCCGAGGCCGCCCGCGCCCAGCAAAGCGGCGATCTCGAGCGCGCCTCGCAGCTGACCTACGGGACCCTGCGCGAGCTCGAGACCCAGCGCGAGCAGGCCCGCGAGGAGCTCCACCAGGCCCAGGCCGACGGCTCGTTCCTGCGCGAGGTCGTGACCGACGAGGACATCGCCGAGATCGTCAGCAAGTGGACCGGCATCCCCGTCGCCAAGATGCTCCAGGGCGAGCAAGACAAGCTCCTGGCCATGGAGGACAACCTCCACAAGCGGGTCATCGGCCAGGACGAGGCGATCGCGGCCCTGGCCTCGGTCGTGCGCCAGAACCGGGCCGGGCTCGGCGACCCCGACCGCCCGATCGGCTCGTTCTTGTTCCTCGGCCCGACCGGCGTCGGCAAGACCGAGCTGGCCAAAGCCTGCGCCGAGTTCCTGTTCGATGACGAGCGCAACGTCGTCCGCATCGACATGAGCGAGTACATGGAGAAGTTCTCGGTCTCGCGCTTGATCGGCGCGCCGCCCGGATACGTCGGCTACGACGAGGGCGGCCAGCTGACCGAGGCCGTGCGCCGCAAGCCCTACAGCGTGGTCCTGCTCGACGAGATCGAGAAGGCCCACCCCGAGGTCTTCAACCTCCTGCTCCAGGTCCTCGACGACGGCCGCCTGACCGACAGCCAGGGTCGCACGGTCGACTTCCGCAACACGATCATCTTGATGACCTCGAACATCGGGTCCGAGCTGCTCAGCAGCGGGCAGTACGACGGCGACGCCCAGGAGCTCGAGCGCGCCCGGGCCAAGCTCCTGCGCCAGCACTTCCGGCCCGAGTTCCTCAACCGCCTCGACGGGGTGATCTCCTTCCACTCCCTCGGCCGCGAGCACATGCTCGGGATCCTCGAGATCCAGCTCCGCCGCCTGGCCAAGCGCCTCGCCGAGCGCGAGCTCGAGCTTGAGCTCAGTAACTCCGCCAAGGCCTGGCTGGCCGAGCGCGGCTACGAGCCCGAGTACGGCGCGCGACCGCTCAAGCGCCTGCTCCAGCAGCGCATCCTCGAGCCGCTGTCCCGAGCGATCCTCGCCGGGGAGTTCGGGCGCGGAGACACGGTCGTGGTCGACGCAGACCCCAACGGCGAGGGCCTGGTCGTCAAGCCCGCGGCCCCGTCCTGAGCCAAGGTCACAGTCTCCCAGGACCTAGGGGCCGAGCGCAGCGAGGTTGTCGGGCCGCAGGCCCGAGTCAGGAGACGTTAGAAACAGTCTCCCAGGACCTGGGGGCCGAGCGCAGCGAGGTTGTCGGGCCGCAGGCCCGAGTCTTGGAGACGATAGAGACTGGGCCAAAGTCACTGGGCCGAGGTCAGTCCGGGGCCACGATCACGAGGTCGATGGCGGTCCCGGGCTGGACCTCCGAGCCCTGCCTCGGGCTCTGGGACAGGACCCGCCGGCTGCTCAGCTCCTCGTCTTCGCGCTCGCGGACCGAGCCGACCGACAGGCCGGCCGACTCGAGCTGCTTGCGGGCGCGATCGAACGACATGCCCAGGACCCGGGGGACCTCGACGGTGCCGCTTTGCTCGGGCGCCGCAGGGGTCCCCGCGGTCTCGGCGGCCTCACCCTCGGGCTCGCCGGACACGACGAGGCGGACGAGCGAGCCCTTCTCGCTCTTGCTGCCCGCGTTGGGCTCTTGGCGCAGCACCGTCCCGGCCGCCTCGCTCGCGGCCTCTCGCTCGGGCGAGGGGACCTCGAAGCCGGCCTCGACGAGGGCCTCGGTCGCGTCCGTCGCCGACTTGCCGATCACGCTCGGGACCGTGACCATCTCGGGCGCGGCCGCGACGACGACGCGGATCTCCTTGGTTTGGAGCGGCGCGCCGCCAGACGGGATCTGCGAGAGGATCGTGCCCGGCTCGACGGTCGTGTCGACCCGCTGGCTGTCCTCGATGATCACGATACTCTGGGCCCGCCAGCGGTCCCGTGCCCCGCGCAGGTCGAGGCCCTGGAGGTTGGGCGCGGTCATCTGCCCCGAAGCTGGCTGCGGCTGGACTGGCTGGACGCCGGGGGCTTGTTGGGCGGGCGCCTCGGCCTGCGGCTTCGGGCCGGCGGGCTCCTGCATCTTCATCATGAACGGCCCGAGCGCAAACAGCACCGCCACCGAGGTCACGAGCGCGATCAAGAAGATCTTGAGGTAGTCCTGCACGGTGCTGCCCGAGTCCAAGGGTGTCACTTCCGCGGCCGACCACGGTCGATCCGTCGCCGGTTTCAGAGTATCCCGAGAGCACCCCGATTGCGAAAAACGATCGACCGCGCCACGCGCGACACTCGCTCCGCGTTCGCACGAAGTCAGAGAAGATCGCGCGAGGCGTGCTACCGTCCCGCCCCGTGAGCGCCCCCGAGTCGGCCGACGCCGCGACATCCAGCCCCGAGCTCCCGGCCAAGAAGCCCAACGTCGTCAGGCGTCTCTACGACTGGGTGTTGAGCTGGGCCGAGTCTCCCTACGGCGTCGCGGCCCTGTTCTTGCTCGCCGTCGCCGAGTCGAGCTTCTTCCCGATCCCGCCCGACGTGCTGCTGATCGCCCTCGCGCTGTCGGCCCCGACCAAGGCCTTCCGCTTCGCGGCCTGGTGCACGGCCGGCTCGGTCATCGGCGGGATCCTCGGCTACTACATCGGCTTTGGGCTGTGGACCACGGTCGAGCCGATGCTGATCCCCACGGTGTTCTCCGCAGAGAAGTTCGACCAGGTCGCCGGGCTCTACAACGAGTATGGGGTCCCGATCGTGTTCGCGGCCGGGTTCACGCCGATCCCCTACAAGGTGTTCACCGTCGCGGCGGGCGTGGCCGAGATCAACCTCCCGGCGTTCATCCTGACCAGCATCGTCGGTCGTGGGGCGCGCTTCTTCCTGGTCGCGGCCGTGATCCGTCGCTACGGCGACCAGGCCCGGGAGCTGATCGACCGCCACTTCAACCTCGTGACCCTCGCGTTCACGATCTTGCTAGTCGGCGCGTTCTTGCTGCTGAAGGTCGTTTTGCACTGAGTCCTGGGGCGGGCGGGGCGCGCCAGCTGCTATCATCGCGGTATGCGCCTCAAAGACGCACGCAAGCGACTCCCGATCGTCACCGCGCTGCCCAAGGGCCGCGGTCGGAAATTCATGACCAGCGAGGGCGCCCCACGTCCGGCCCTCGCGGTCTGGGAATTCACCCTCGCGTGTGACCACCGCTGCATCCACTGCGGCCCGCGAGCGGGCGAGGCCCGCCCCGATGAGCTCAGCACCGACGAGGCCCTGCGCCTCGTCGACGACCTCGCCGAGGCTGGGGTCGGCGAGGTCGTGCTGATCGGTGGCGAGGCCTACCTGCGCAACGACTTCATCCTGGTCATCCGGCGGATCCGCGAGCGCGGCATGAGCTGCACGATGACGACCGGAGGCCTCGGCCTGACCAAGGCCCGAGCCGAGGCCATGGTCGAGGCCGGGATCCAGAGCGTGTCGGTCTCGATCGACGGGCTCGAGCCCGCCCACGACAAGCTCCGCAACCGCGAGGGCAGCTGGAAGCGCGCGTTCCAGGCCATGCGCAACCTCCGAGAGGCCGGCTCGAAGGTCGCGGTCAACTCGCAGATCAACCGGGTCAACTTCGGCGATCACGAGCCCCTGCTCGAGCTGATCGCCGAGGCCGGGGCCCACTCGTGGCAGCTGCAGATCACCGTCGCGCACGGCAACGCGGCCGACAACGCCGACATCATCCTCCAGCCCTACATGTTCCTCGAGCTGTTCGAGCAGCTCGACCGCATCGCCGATCGCGCGCAGGAGCTGCGCATGCGGATCTGGCCGGCCAACAACCTCGGCTACTTCGGGCCCTTCGAGGCCAAGCTCCGCCGCCACCAGAAGCTGCACTACAAGGGCTGCTCGGCCGGGCGGACCACGATCGGGATCGAGAGCAACGGCATGCTCAAAAACTGCCCGAGCCTCGGGGGTCCGACCAACAGCGCGGGCTCGTGGCGAGAGCACGGCTTCGACCCGATCTGGCAGGGCGCCGAAGAGATGACCTACATCCGCCGGCGGACCCTCGACGATCTGTGGGGCTACTGCCGCGAGTGCTACTACGCCGAGACCTGCATGTCGGGTTGTACGGCCGCAAACGAGCCGCTGCTCGGGCGGCCGGGCAACAACCCCTTTTGCCACCACCGCGCGATCGAGATGGATCGCATGGGCATGCGCGAGCGGATCGAGCCGATGATCCCGGCCAAGGGCGTGCCCTTCGACAACGGGCTGTTTCGGATCATCCGCGAGTACAAGGACGAGGCCCGGCGCGAGGCAGAGGGGCCGATCGAGGTCACGCTGCCGCGGGTGTCGCGACTGGTCGAAGAGATGGGGTCGGGCCGGCCGATCCGCGACGACGAGCTGGTCGACGGATACGCGCCTTTTTAGGCCCCCCGCAGCCGCTGGTGCACTTTGCCACGCACGGCCGCAAGCGGCCGGTCGCTACGTCGCTTCGCTCCTTCGCTCGGTGGGCTGGGATGAGCTTCGGGGTTTTTAGACCCCCCGCAGGCGCTGGTGCACTTTGCCACGCACGGCCGCAAGCGGCCGGTCGCTACGTCGCTTCGCTCCTTCGCTCGGTGGGCTGGGATGAGCTTCGCAGTCTGGGTTCGTGACCCCCCAGAGGGGGGTTTTTTAGGCCCCCCGCAGCCGCCTTCGCACTTTGCCACGCACGGCCGCAAGCGGCCGGTCGCGCACTCGCTTCGCTCCTTCGCTCGGTGGGCTGGTATGAGCTTCGGGTTTTTTAGGCCCCCCGCAGGCGCCTTCGCACTTTGCCACGCACGGCCGCAAGCGGCCGGTCGCTTCGTCGCTTCGCTCCTTCGCTCGGTGGGCTGGCATGAGCTTCGGGTTTTTAGGCCCCCCGCAGGCGCCTTCGCACTTTGCCACCCATGGCCGCAAGCGGCCGGTCGCGCACTCGCTTCGCTCCTTCGCTCTCATCGCACGAGAAGAACTCTCTGACGCAAACGGGGTACCGACTATGAGGCACGCACTGCCACATTTGGGTCCCCGAGAAGCTCCTTTGGGCGGCCAGTTTTTCTCTGCACGGGGCTCTTTTTTCGATATGCTCTGGGCATGCTTGTATGTAATGGCTGTCAGCGACACGTCCGCGTTCACGAGAGCTCGTGCCCTTTTTGTGGTGCGGCGGTTGAGACCGTTGCAGCACCTGGGCCCGGCAAGCTTGGGGCGATGGTCTTGATCGCAGGTTTGAGTCTGCTCGGGTGCTCGGACGACGGAGCTAGCACCCCCAGCGAGACCGGGATGACGACCGGGGCAGAGACCACCACCACGAACGGGACCAGCAGCGAGACCGGTACGACCAACGCCAACGAGACCGAGGACTGGGGTGGGGCCGACTATGGCGACCCGAGCGAGACGGGCTGGGAGGGTGATGGAGACGGCGACGGCGACGGCGATGGTGACGGTGATGGCGATGGCGACGGTGACGGCGACGGCGACGGCGACGGCGATGGCGATGGCGATGGCGATGGCGATGGCGATACGACGACGGGCGATGGCGATGGCGATGGTGACGAGGGCGGGGCCGACTATGGCGGCGCGCCGCCTCCCGACCCGGACTGGGAACGCTAGCAGCCAGGGCTAGCAGCCCGTGGTGCAATGCCTCGCGCCGCCTCGCTTGGCCTTTTCGCCGAGGGCTTTGTCGCCAAAACTTGCAGCTAGCAGCCCGTGGTGCAATGCCTCGCGCCGCCTCGCTTGGCCTCTTCGCCGAGGGCTTTGTCGCCAAAACTTGCAGCTAGTCCGAGGGGTCCTCGGAGCCCTGCTGACCGGTGGCTTCGCTGCAAAGCGGAGTCCCCCCCGGCAAGACCAGAAAAGGCCCCTCGCTGCGGCGGCGAAGCCCTCTCCGCTCCCCCCAGACGCTCCCCGCTCTAAAAGCGCAAGGCGAGCTCGAGCTGGGCGGAGACGGGCTGCTGGAAGCGGGTCTCGACCCCGAAGTTGCCCTGGGGCTGGACGATCTCGCGGTTGAAGAAGCCGGAGCCGCCGCCTTGACGATGGACCTTGGCGTGCTTGAGATCCTCGAGCTCGCCGCCTGCGATCGGGCGAGCGCCGTCGAAGCTGTAGACCTCGTCGACACGCAGGGCGGCCTTGGCGTTGCTGACGTTGACGACGCGGCCAACAAACTCGAGCTCGAGATCCTTGGGCAAGGGGTAGGTGTAGGACGCGCTGAGGTTGACGCGGTAGTTGGGCGCGACGCGACCGCCGGCCCCGCGCGGGAGCAGGTAGACGAGGTAGCCGCCGCGGTACTGCGCGATCGCGGTGTCGGTCCGCACGCTGATCGGCACGCCCGAGCGGACGCGGACGTTGGCGGCGAGGGTGATGCGGCCCGCCTTGCGTAGATCGATGCTGTAGATCCCGTCGAGGTTGAGCATGTGCGGGACGGTCCCGGTCAGCGGGCCGTAGCCGTTGCGGACCAGATCGGGGATGTCGTACTGCGTGCTCGCGCCGAGGTTGACCGAGCCGTTGACCGGATCGGTGAAGCCGTCGTAGTTGCCGACGTTGCGCGAGTAGGTGTAGCTCGCGCGCACGCTCCAGCCCTTCGCCAGGCGCCGGGTCAGCTGCAGGGTCCACGCGTCGAGGGTCCGCGTTGGTTTGGGGAACATGGTGCCGAGCTCGCGGAAGGCCCCGGCCATGTAGGTGCAACGCGACAGCTCGCGGGCCAGCTGGCCGCGGGTCTCGGCCTCCTCGGGGGTCGCCTTGAAGGTCTCCTCGAGCTCGGCGCAAGCGGCGTCCTGGGCCTCGATCGCGGCCTCGGACACGGTCTCGCCCGGGTTGGCGATGATGAAGTCGGTCCCGCCGTTGGTCGAGACGTCCTCGACCGCGCGGCCAAGATCCTGGTGGACCCAGCGCAGGTTGACGACGAGATCCTCGATGAGCTCCTGCTCGTAGCCGAGCTGAAACTGCTGGTTGTAGGGCCCCTTGAGCCCGGGAGCCACGGCGCCGCCGGTCAGGCCGGTCGTCGATCCGCCCCCGTCGACGCACCACTGCGTCGGTTGGCCACGATCGTCGATCCGCGAGTGGGTCACGCCGTCGATCGTGGTCGTCCGGTTGATGCAGTCGCTTTGGTTGTAGCCCCGGGTGACCTGGACGAGGCCACCGAAGGCGCGGCTGTTGAGCTGGAGCGGGAGCGGCTGGTAGAACCACCCGTAGCTGGCGTAGAGGCGGCTGCGGCCCTCTTTCGTCCAGTCGTAGACCAGCCCGAGGCGGGGCGCGACGTTGTCCCAGATCAGCACCTGGCTGCGGCCGTAGATGTCGCGCATGTCCTGGATCTCCCAGCGCGCGCCGCCGCTGAGAACCAGGTTGGGCGCGATCGCCCAGCGATCTTGAAGGTACACGCCGTAGTTCATGGTCGAGAGGGTCTCGCTGTAGCCGTCGACCCGCACGCCGCGGCCGAGGGGATCGGCGAGCGCCCTCAGCTCGCCGGTCTCGTGGCGCACGGTCCCGTAGCCGAAGGTCGTGGCCTGATCGGGGTTGTTGCCGTCGACGAGGATGTAGCGGTTGTTGTTGACCTGGTCCGAGCGGGTGAAGCGGTAGCCGTCGGCGGGGCCGTAGCAGTACTCGCCGCCGCCTTGCTCCCCGGCCTGACAGCCGTGGTCCATGAACCCGGCCTCGTTGCTGCCCGAGTAGCGGTAGCTGCTCTGGCGCTGCATCCACGAGACCTGCCCGCCCCACTTGATCTGGTGGCTGCCGCCGCGCCTGCGCTTGGCGTCGACGAAGTGGGTCAGATCGAGGCTGCCCTGGACCCGGCGCGCGACGTCGCGGTCGTACTGCCCGAGCCCGCCAGACACCCAGGTTCGGACCGGACAGGCGTTGCCCGGCAAGCTCGAGTCGTTGCACGCGTCGTCGACCCCGGGCACGAGGCTGGTCCGGCCCTCGCGGTCGAGGTACTCGATCAGGCTGCGACCGCCCGAGGTCTGCTCCTGGGTGGCCGGGCGCCGCTTTTGCGCTGGGTCCTCGAGCCGCCAGGCCATCTCGGACACGCCCTGCCAGTAGCTGACCTGGGCGTCGATCTCGACGCGGTCGTCGAAGGCCCGGCCGTGGTACTCGAGCCCGACGAGGTTGCTGAACCCGAGATCCCAGCCGAAGTGGTCGTTGACGATCCCGGTTGCGATGCGGGCGCTGCCCCCGAGCGCGGCGTCGGGGTTGGTCCCGAACGCGACCGGGTCGACGGAGAAGGGCAAGCGATAGCTGGTCTTGGCGAAGTTGGGTCCGCCGAGGACCGTGATCCCGAGGGTGTGCTGCGGCCGGATCCGCCAGTCGAGCCCCCCGATCCAGCCGAGCTGCGCGCCGCCGGTCCCAAAGGTCTGCTCGGCGAATTTCTCGGACGCGATGTAGTTGCCGTCGATGACGCAGTCGTTGGTCCCGTTCTCGTAGGGGCAGTCGGCGTAGCCGCCCGAGTCGTCGAGATCGACGCGGTGATAGAAGCTCTGGGTCAGCGTGTGCTTGGCCCCGGCGAAGTTGAGCCCGAACGAGAAGAACAGGCGATCCTTGATAATCGGGCCCGAGATCGCAACATAGGCCGCGCCGCCGTAGTCGGGGTTTTGGGTCACGCGCAGGGCCTCGTCGGTGGCGAGGATCGTGCGCGGATCGGCCAACCGCGGCGAAAAGCGCAGGCCCGCGACCCCGCGCAGCTCGTTGGTCCCCGCGAGGCGGCGGACGCTGATCTGACCGCCCGAGGCGTTGCCGTGCTCGGCCTCGTAGCCGGCCTCGAGGACCTCGGCCTCCTCGACAAACTCGCGAATGATCGAGACCCCGACCGCGCCCATGAGCGGATCGTTGGCGCTGTGACCGTTGACCTCGTAGTTTTGCTCGACGTCGCTCAGGCCCATGACCTGCTTGCGCGGGCCGTTGTCGTTGGCGGTCGGGGCCTGATCGATGACGCCCGAGAACCCGTCGTTGTCGATGCCGTTGCCGCCATTGAGCAGGCGCAGCTCGTCGCCCGTGTAGCGGTATTTGGTCTCCGGGCTGCTGGTGTCGACCGGCGTGCGCACGATCAGGGTCGTGTCTTCCACCCGACGATCGCCGCGCAGGCGCAGGTCGGCCCGGACCTTGCTGCCGCGGGTGAGCTCGACCCGGCTCGTCCCCTCGATCTCGCCGTAGAAGCCCTGGACGACGTACTGACCGGCCGGGAGCCCGCGGGCCGTGTACACGCCGCGGGCGTTGGTGAACACCTGGAGCTCCTCGCTCAGGCACGCGCACGAGAGGACCACGGCCGCGTCTGCGACGGGCTCGTGGTTGTCGCCGTCGGTGACGATGCCCGAGATTGTTCCAGAGCTCGCGGTCGACGGCGGCGCGGCCTGGACCTCCCGGGCGGTGCCGAGCATGACGCTCCCGACGGCCAGCAGTGATGCAGTCACCGCGAGGCCGGACAAAACATGTCGTGACAAAGTGGGCTCGCAATCGGGCCCCGAGCAGGTTGACCCCGGTTCGCAGCGGGTTCTCTTGGGCAACGTCGAGTCCTGGGGCGGCTTACGTTGTTGGGCATCCTGGCAGGAGCGGCGACACCCGCAGCGGTTTGAGGGCAGCTCGAGCTCGTTGGACGAGGGCTGGTGTGGCCGTTGGGCTCCGCACCCGGGCCCAGAGGGCACCTCGAGCTCGTTGTACGAGGGCTAGAGGTGCCCGCCGCCGCACTAGGACTAGGCGAGGCGCCCTCCCCTCCCCCGGCTGACTGCCCTGACTGCCGACACAAAAAAAGAAGCGACCCGAAGGCCGCTTCTTTTTCTTGGTCGCTCGCGCCCGCCTCTAGAACCGAAGCTTGAGCTCGAACTGGGCCGAGAGGGGCTGCTGGAACGAGGTCTCGACCCCGAAGTTGCCCTGCGGCTGGACGACCGTCCGGCCGAAGAAGTTCTCGGCGCCGCCACCTTGGGCCCAGACCTTGGCGTGCTTGAGGTCGCCGAGGTCGCCGCCGGCGATCGGCCGCGCAGCCTGGTAGGTGTAGATGTCGTCGACGCGGAGCACGGCCTTGGCGTTGGTCACGTTGAGCACGCGCGCGTTGAACTCGATCTCGAGGTCCTTGGGCAGCGGGTAGGCGTAGCCCGCGCTCAGGTTCCACTGGTAGTTGGGCTGGACCCGACCGCCAGCTCCGCGGGGGAGCATGTAGATCAGGAACTGGTTGCTGTAGTTGAAGTTCGGGGTATCCGAGCGGACGTTGATCGGGAACCCGGACTGGAAGCGGAAGCTGGTGCCGAGGGTCAGGCGACCGGCCTGCTTGAGGTCGAAGCTGTAGAAGCCGTCGACCTTGAGCCGGTGCGGGATGTTGCTCGACAGCGGACCGTAGCTGTTGCGGACCAGCTCGGGGGTGTCGTACTGCGCGCTGGCGCCGATGTTGATCGAGCCGTTGATCGGGTCGACGAAGCCGTCGTAGTTACCGACGAGGCGGCTGTAGGTGTAGCTGGCCAGGAGCAGCCAGTTCTTGGCGAAGCGCTTTTGGAGCTGGAAGGTCCAGGCGTCGTAGTTGCGGGTCGGCTCGTCGAAGATCTGGTTGATCTCGCGCAGGGCCAGGGTCTTGTTGTTGCAAGTGTTGAGCTCGCGGGCGATGGCGCTGCGCTCTTCGTCGTCAGGCGCGAAGGCGTCGAGCTGGCTCTGAAGGTCGGCGCACAGCGCCTCCTCGGCCTGGATGTCCGACTCGCTGACACCGACGCCGGGGTTGGCGATGATGAAGGTCTGGCCGCCGTTGACCGAGACGTCCTCGACCGCGCGGCCGAGATCGGTGTGGAGCCAGCGGAAGCCGAGGACGAGATCCTCGATGACCTCTTGCTCGTAGCCGACCTGGAACTGCTGGTTGTAGTTGCCCTTGAGCCGCGGGACGATCGCGCCCTCGCTGAGGCCCGTGGTCCCGGAGTTGGTGTCGACGCACCACTCGGTCGGCTGACCGTTGTCGTCGATGCGCGGGTGGGTCTCGCCGTTGACGGTCGTGGTCTGACCGAAGCAGTCGCTTTGGTTGTAGAAGCGAGTGACCTGGACGAGGCCGCCGAACACGCGGCTGTTTAGCTGCAGCGGCAGCGGCTGGTAGAACCACCCGTAGCTGGCGTAGAGGCGGCTCTTGCCCTCGTCGGTCCAGTCGTAGACGACGCCGACGCGGGGCGCGACGTTGTCCCAGATCAGGATCTTCGTCTGGCCGAAGATGTCGCGCATGTCCTGAACCTCCCAGCGGACACCGCCGCTGATGTAGAGGTTGGACAAGATCGCCCACTTGTCCTGGAGGAACACGCCGTAGTTGAGGGTCGAGAGGGTCTCGTCGTAGCCGTCGACGCGGACACCGCGGCCGAGCGGATCGGCGACGGCGCGCAGATCTTGTTGCTCGTGCCGAACCACGCCGAAGCCGCGGGAGAAGCGGTTGTCGGGGTTGTCGGTGTCGACCTGGATGAAGCGGTGGTTGTTGACCTGCGTCGAGCGGTTGTACTCGTAGGTGTTGTCGGCGGGGTTGTAGCAGTACTCACCGCCGCCCTGCTCGCCCGCTTCGCAGTTGTCGTAGAAGTCGGCGTCGTTGGAGCCCGAGTAGGTGTAGATGCTGCGACGGTTGTCCCACGACATCGCGCCACCCCACTTGAGCTGGTGCGAGCCCGCGGCCTCGAAGAAGTGGGTGAAGTTGAGGCGGGCCTGGACGCGACGCTGGATGTCGCGGTCGTACTCGCCGATACCACCCGACAGCCAGGCGCGGGTCGGGCAGGCGATGCCGGGCAGATCCGCGCCGTTACAGGCGTCGTCGACCCCGGGCACGAGGTCGACCGCGCCCGAGCGATCGAGGAACTCATAGAGGTTGCGGCCCTGAGAGTCCTGCTCTTGGGTCGCGGGGATGTTCTTGAGGTTCGGATCGTCGAGGCGCCAGGCGTCCTCGTAGACCGACTGGTAGTAGGACAAGCCCGCGTCGATCTCCATCTTGTCGTCGAGGACGCGGCCCTCGTAGTTGAGGCCGACGGAGGTCGTGTGCGCGAGCGTGGTGCCGAAGTGATCGTTGACGACGCCGGTTGCGATGCGGGACGCGCCGCCGAGGGGATCGGACGAGGGGTTGGTCCCGAAGGCGTTCGGATCAAAGGAGAAGGGCAGCCGGTAGGTCGTGCGCAGGAAGCTGGGGCCACCGATCGCGGTCAGGCCGATCTTGTGACGCGGGGTCACGGCCCAGTCGATGCCGGCGACGTACTGGAAGTTGAAGACGCCAGTCCGGAATTTTTGCTCGGCGAACTTCTGCGAGGCGATGTAATTGCCGCCCTCGACGCAGTCGTTGGTGCCGTTCTCGTAGGGGCAGTCCTCGTAGCCGCCCGAGTCGTCGAGATCGACCCGGTTGTAGAAGCTCTGGGTCAGCGAGAACTGGGTCCCGCCGGGCGCGAGGCCGATCGTGAAGAACACCTTGTCCTTCTTGATCGGGCCAGACACGACCGCGTAGGCCTGAGCCTGGAAGTCGCCGACCTGCTGGACGCGCAGGGCCTCGTCGGTCGCGGTGATCAGGCGAGGCTGGGCGAGGCGCGGCGTGAACCGGACGCCGGCCTCACCGCGCAAGGTGTTGGTGCCCGCGACGCGGCGAGCCGAGACCTGACCACCCGAAGCGCCGCCGAACTCGGCGTCGTAGCCGGACTCCTTGATCTCGACGTCCTGGATGAACTCCTGGACGATCGAGGCGCCGACGGTGCCGAACGCGGGGTTGGTGATGTTGGCCCCGTCGACCGTGTACTTGGTCTCGGCGCCGGAGGTGCCCGCGAGCGAGATGCCAGCCGCGTCGCGGCTCGCCGTCGGCGCGATGTCGACGACAGCCGTGAAGTCGCGCGCGGTGCTCGAGCCGACCGGGAGCTGCTTGGCCTCCTCCATGCCGATGGTCATCGACGCGGCCGGGTTCGACGCGACGGGCGAGGCCTCGACGACGATCTCGATGACCTGATCTTGCTCGGGGTTGAGCGAGAAGTTGGCCCGGAACTTGGCCCCACGCGGCAGCTGCGTGATCTTGGAGACGTTGGCCTTACCCGCCAGAACCTGGATCGTGTAGTTGCCCGAGGGCAGATCCGTGAACGAGTAGATGCCGCGGGCGTTGGTCATGCGCTCTTGCTGACCACCCAAGCAGGTGCACTGCACGACGACGATCGCGTTCTCGATCGGCTGGTTGTTGGTCGAGTTCTTGACGACGCCGTTGATGACGCCCTTGTCGCCGCTCGGGGGGGCCGCCTCGGCGGCGGTCGGCGCGAGCAGGACCGCGAAACCGGGGACCGTCACCAAAGATACGGAGATCAGGGACTTGAGCAGGGAACGCTTCACAGGAGGGAGCTCCTTGTCGGTGCGAAACCAGTCGGATGTGTCGTCATGGGCGGGCCGAAATGAAGGGCGTGATGGGAGTCAGAACCGAAGAAAGACACTCCGAGGCCGCCTGATATAACACAAGAGCCACGACCTGTTTACCGGTTCCTGACATCGTTGGACGTCGATCGTGATCGGTCTCGGGCTCGGTCTCGGGCGGGATCAGCTGGGCACCTTCGCGCGCTGCCGAGGCCGACGCGGTGCGGCGCTGGGAGGTCGACGCGAAATTGGGAATCTGGTGCTCGTCGGGCAACGGGACGCTCATCGCCGACTTACAGGGGCACGAAATGGTCCCGCACCGTACTACGGATCGCGTGACCTGTGGTGGCTTTCCGGGGCCGCAGCGGCGCGCTCGCCAGCGATCTCGATGCTGTGAGCCAGCGCCCATGTCCTTTCGGCCGGCGGCGAAAGGCTCGCGCGGTACACCTGCCCAGTGCCGGGATCTCTCGCCGCTTGCCCGCTCAGAAGCGACCCGAGACAACCAGGCCGCCGCCGCCCCTCGACCAGCTCGGGACCACCGACAGCTGCCGCAGCTCCCAGGCCTTGGTCTTCTTGTTGCCCTGCACGAACACGACAGCCCCGGCCACGAGCCCGATCAGCCCGACACCGCCGAGCGTCAGCCCGAGCCCGACAGACAGCCCGTTGGCCAGGCGGCCGTTGTTTCGGTAGGTCTCGATCCGGTCGTTGGCCTCGTCGCACTCGGGGCGACCGTCGTTCGCGGTGCAGCCGAGCCCGTTGTAGTCGGTGTAGGCGTTGCTGAGGTTCTCCTCGAACTCCTGCCCGCGCACGCCGAGCACGACGCCGCTGACCACGCCTCCGACGACGAACACGCCGCCCGCGCCCATTGCGATCGCGCCGCCGAGGCGCAATTTTTTGCCGGGATCGGGGCCGTAGTCGACGGGCCGGTCGGCCCCTCGCTCGGGGGCCTCGGCCTCGGCCTCGGCCTCGACCCCGGCGATCTTCGCGTCGATCTTCGTGATGAGCTCTTCGGCCTCGTCGAGATCTCCGAGCTCGGGGTCCTTCTGGATCTCGATGATGTAGTTCTGAAGGACGACCTTGGCCTTGCGCAGGTGCGCGACGTCGGGATCGACGTCGTACCAGCGCAGGTGCGCGAGCCCGATGTTGTAGAGGATGTCGGGGAGATCCGAGAGCTCGTAGGCGTGCTCGAAAGCGACCGCCGCGTCCTCGAAGCGGCCGAGGCGATAGGCCTTCTCACCCTCGTCGTAGGCCGCGCGAGCTTTGGCGGTGTCCTCGTCGGAGGGCTGCGCGAGCGCGTAGCGAGCCCCAAAACCAGCCCCAAATTGAGTCAGGGACGCCGCGAGGACCGGGGTTGGAAGCAGCGCGAGGCCCCCGCTAAGCGCGACGGTCAACCCCAGCTTCAACACGTTACAGGTGCTTGAAAGGCTCATCGTCGTCGGGGCGCGAAGGTATCACAGGTCGACCAGCTCGATGTCGTCGAGGGAGATCGCGCAGGCGAGGAACACCGCGCCGACCCGGGCGAAGCGCTCGGGGGCGTCGGTCGCCAGAAAGCGGACGCTCTCGCCGGGCCCTCGCGGGCGGACCGGGCTCGGGCCCGCGAGCCCTCCTTGCTCGAGCAGCTCCGCGACCTCCGTCGCGGTCGTGCGCGCCGAGTCGACCAGGGCCACGCCCGGGCCGCAGACCCGCTCGAGCACGGCGCGCAGGACGGGGAAGTGGGTGCAGCCGAGGACCAGCGTGTCGACCCGGGTCCGCTCGGGCCCGGCGAGCTCGAGCTCGAGGTAGCGCCGGGCCACGGCCTCGGGGATCGGCCCCTCGGTCCAGCCCTCTTCGGCCAGGGCCACGAACATCGGGCAGGCGACGGCGTCGACGCTGAGCTCGGGGCGAAGGGCGAGCATGGCTCGCTCGTAGGCGCCGCCCGAGACCGTGCCCTCGGTCCCCGTCACCAGCACGTGGCCGGTCTGGGTGGCCACGCACGCGGCCCGGGCCCCGGCCTCGACCACGCCGATGACCGGCAGCGGCGCGAAGGCCTCGCGCAGATCCTCGACCGCGACGGCCGAGGCGGTGTTGCAGGCCACGACCAGGAGCTTGACCCCGCGCTCGACGAGCTTGCCCGCGGCCTGGCGCGCGTAGCGACGCACGGTCTGGGGGCTCTTGCTGCCGTAGGGCAGCCGCGCGGTGTCGCCGAGGTACAAGAAGCGCTCGTCGGGCAGCCGCTCGCGCAGCGCCGCGAGCACGGTCAGGCCCCCGACGCCGCTGTCGAACACACCGATCGGGCTGGCTGAGTGGCCCGCCACGGGTGTCTAGCTGCGCAGCAGGTTGCGGGCGATGACCATCCGCTGGACCTGCGAGGTGCCCTCGTAGATCTGGAGCAGCTTGGCGTCGCGGTAGAGCTTCTCGACCGGGTACTCGCGGGTGTAGCCGTAGCCCCCGAACACCTGCACGGCATCGGTCGCGGCCTTGACCGCCGCGTCGGCGCCGTAGCACTTGGCCAGCGACGAGGTCATCGTGCGCTTGACGTCGTTGTCGACCTCCCACGCGGCCTGAAGATAGAGCGCGCGTGTGGCTGCGTACGAGATCGCCATGTCGGCGAGGATCATCTGGATGGCCTGGTGCTGGGCGATCGGCACCCCGAAGGTCTTGCGCTCGAGCGCGTAGTTGCGCGACTCGTCGAGGCAGCGCCGGATCAGCCCCGCACACGAGGCGCCGATCATCGGCCGCGACTTGTCGAACACCTCCATGGCCACATAAAAGCCCCGGCCGGGCTCGCCGATGATGTTCTCGGGCCCGAGCTCGACGTCGTCGAACAGCACGTCGCAGGTCTCTGAGGCCCGCTGGCCGAGCTTCTTCTCCTTGCGCCCGACGCTGACGCCCGAGACCTTGCGATCGACCACGAAGGCGGTGATGCCCTTGTGCTTGAGGGCCGGGTCGATGGTCGCAAAGCCGGTGTAGGAGCTCGCCTGGCCGGCGTTGGTGATCCAGCGCTTTTGCCCGTTGAGCACGTAGCCGCCGCCGTCTTTGGCCACGAGCCGCGACTTCATCCCGGCGACGTCGGACCCGGCGTCGGGCTCGGAGCAGGCGTAGCTGATGAACTCGAAGTTCTCGACCAGGCGCCCGAGCCAGCGCTGCTTTTGCTCCTCGGACCCGCCGACGATCAGCGGCAGGGCCCCGAGGTGGTTGCACATCATCGAGGTCGCGATCGCGGGGCAGCCGTAGGCCAGCTCCTCGGCGATCAGGCAGCCCTCGACGGTCCCGAGCCCGAGCCCGCCGTAGTCCTCGGGGATCTCGACGTTCATCAGCCCGAGCTCCCAAGCTTGGCGGAAGACCTCGGTCGGGAAGGTCTCGCTCTCGTCGTATTCGGGCGCGGCCGGGATGATGACGTCGGCGGTGAACTTACGGGCGGTGTCGACGAGCTGGCGCTGCTCATCGCTGATCTGTGGGTTGTACATGGGGTCTCCTGGGCGGCCAGTGATAGCCGCCGGGGTTGGGGCCTGCAAGCGAGCTCAGGAGTCTTCGCGCGCGCGTCGGCGTGCGTCGCGGGCTGCCTTGCGTTGGTCTTTTTCGGCCTGATCGTCGGCCGCGAGCTCGGCCCGGCGTCCGCCGAGCACGAAGCCGATCACGGTCCCGAGCAAGAGGATGCCCGGGATGTAGATGAAGTGGCCGAGGGTCATGAGCTCACGAGGTCATGGCTTGGGGGTGGACTTGCTCAGCTTGGCCTGCAAGGCCGCGAGGTCGGCCTTCTGGGCGCTCGCGCGACGCCACAAGAGCACGCCGTAGATGGCGAAGAGCGCCCAGATGATCCCGTAGGCCCAGACGATGTGGCTGTAGTCGGACGCGACCTTGTTCTCGACCTCGGCCTCGTAGGCGCGCTTGAGGCGGACGGTCTTGGGGTCGCGACCCTCGACCTTCTTGGTCCCAACCTCGGGGGTCTCGGCGTCGCGTTGGCCTTCGGGTTGCTCGAGCTCGAGTTCGTTCATGAAAGTTGTCCTTGCAAGCCAGCGGGCTGGTCTTGGGCGACCCAGGCCTCATCGAGGGCCATGGCGGTGCGCGCTTGCGCGGCGCGGATCCAGACCAGGGCGATGCTCAGCGAGAGCATCGCGCCGAGGCACACGAACAGCGTGTTCCACATGGTCTGCGGCAGCGAGCCGACGACGCCGGTCTGGGGGTGCGTGGTCTTCCAGATCTTGACGGCGTAATAGATGATCGGGACGTCGATCGCCCCGAAGATCGCTAGCGCGGCCGCGAGGCGCTCGGAGCCCTGGGGCCCGTACTTGCGGACCAGCAGGTAGGCCACGAACACCAGCCACAGCAGCGCGGTCGAGACCTGGCGGGCGTCGCCGGTCCACGGCGTGCCCCAGGTCGCGTCGCCCCAGATCGGGCCGGTGATCAGCACGCCGACCCCGGCGAGCACGGTCATCTCGCCGGCCGCGATCGCAACGGCCTCGGCTCGGTCCGAGCGCCTGCGCAGCTGGATCCCGGCCGCGACCCCGCAGACGACGGCGAAGAGCATGCAGATCCAGGCCAGGGGCACGTGGAAGTAGAAGATCTTCTGCGCCGTGCCCATCTCCGCTTCGATCGGCGTGTCGAGGAAGATCCGCTGAACGCAGTAGGGGAACAAGACGGCGCAGACCGCCAGCAGCGCGTAGGGGATGTGTTTCATGCGCTCACCTCGGAGTCTCTCAGGTGGTTCGGGCCCGGGCTGCGGCGGCGCGCGTTCGAGTTGGCGCCGCCCGGGCCGCCCCGATCAGCACGACCTCGAACAGCCACGCGCCGACGCCGATCAGGGCCAGATCCAGCGCGGCCATCTGCGAGAGCGTTGCCCACAGCTCGGGGTGGCCGTCGAGCAGGCGCTGCGTGGTCACGATCGCAAACAGCAGCACCGGGGTCGTCAGCGGGTACAAGATCAGCGAGAGCAGCACGTTCTTGCCGCTGCTCGTCGCGAGCCCGGCCGCGAACAGGGTCCCGACCGCCGCGTAGCCGAGGCAGCCGAGGACCATCAGCGCGACGGTTGCGAGGGGCTCGGCGCCGAACACCCCCGAGGCCGGGAACAGCAGCCCGAGCCCGGGCACCAGCAGCGCCGAGCACAGCAGCAAGACCACGAGCGTGACCAGCAGCTTCGACAGGTAGATCGCCAGGCGCTCGACCGGCGCGGCGAGCAGCGCGGCGAGGGTCGCCGACTCGCGCTCGCGCTCGAACACGCGGGTCAGCGTCAGCGCCCCGACGAAGGCGATACACAGCCAGATCATGCCCGGGATCGCCTTGCGCTGCACGGCGTCGTCGAGGGCAAAGAACGCGAGCGCGAACATCACGACCACGACGAGGGTGAAGAACCCGACCGTCAACACCAGCTCGAGCTGCCGCGCCTCTTGCCGGAGGTCGTTGCGCGCGAGGAGCCAGGTCTGTCGCAGCAGGCGCATGAGCCTCGGCCAAGGTACGTCACGCGGCGCCCTTGGCCCAGCCGGGCCACGCGCCGGCTGCCAGCCCACCGAGCGCAGAACGAGCGCCCGGCCGCTCGCGGCCGCCTCCGCCCCCTCCCCCACGG
>NZ_PVNK01000215.1 GCF_002994615.1 Enhygromyxa salina
GGCCAAGCCCCCGCGCCCGAGCCCCTTGCCCGCGCGCCCGCCCGCCGAGCTCGGCGCGGCGATCCCCAAGCCCGGCCAGATCGCCCGCTGTCGCCACCGCAATTGGCTGGTCGAAGCCGTGCACCCGCCGACCGTCGCCCGGCGCAAGGCCGCCCACCTCGTCGATCTGGTCTGCCTCGACGACGACGCCCCGGGCCGCGAGCTCAGCGTGCTGTGGGAGCTCGAGCTCGGGGCCTACGTGAGCGAGCCCGAGGCCGGTCAGCTCCGCGGGCTCGCCGACTTCGACCCGCCCGAGCACTTCTCGGCCTACCTCAACACCTTGCGCTGGAACGCGACCACGGCCGCCGACGCGACCTTGTTTCAGGCCCCGCTGCGGGCCGGGATCCACGTCCAGAGCTACCAGCTGATCCCGCTGATGAAGGCGCTCGAGCTCCCGCGCGCCAACTTGTTCATCGCCGACGACGTCGGCCTCGGCAAGACCATCGAGGCCGGGCTGGTCATGCAGGAGCTGCTGCTGCGCCAGCGGGTCGAGTTCGTGCTCGTCGTCGGCCCGGCGAGCGTGTGCCTGCAGTGGCAAGAGGAGCTCTACAAGCGCTTCGGGCTCCAGTTTCAGGTCTACGACCGCGCCTTCGTCGCGCGGATGCGCCAGCAGCGGGGCTACAAGGTCAACCCCTGGACGACCCACAAGCGCTTCATCATCTCTTACCCGCTCCTGCGTCGGGCCGAGTACCTCGAGCCGCTGCGGGCGTTCTTGTCGGCCCACAGCGAGCACGGCAAGCGGCGCAAGTCGCTGCTGATCCTCGACGAGGCCCACACCGTGGCCCCGGCCTCGGGCAGCTCCTACGCCCTCGACTCGCAGATCACCCGGGTCGCCCGGGAGCACCTGTGCCCGCGCTTCGAGAACCGCCTGTTCTTGTCGGCCACGCCCCACAACGGCCACAGCAACAGCTTCTCGGCCCTGCTCGAGCTCCTCGATCCCCAGCGCTTCCACCGGGCCAGCTCGGTCACCGCCAACCCCGAGGCGCTCGAGGCCGTGATGGTCCGCCGGCTCAAGCGCGACATCCGGCGGGTGGCCAAGGGCCTGTTTCCCCGGCGCGAGGTCGTCGCCTTGACCCTGCGTCACGCGCCCGGGGCCGCGGGCGAGGTCGGGAGCTGGGCGCTCGACGCGAGCTTGCACAGCCCCCGCCCGAGCGCCAAGGACGACCCGGCCCTGGCCAGCTATACCCGCCCGGAGCTGCCCCTGGTCGAGCTCGGGGAGTCGCCCTGGTCCCTCGCTCAGGCGGCCGCGCCCGAGCTCGAGCTCGCCCGCATGCTCGGCGAGTACGAGCGCACGGTCGCGCCGGCCAACAAGCGCCAGCGCCTGGTCTTCGCCAACCTCCAAAAGCGCCTGCTGAGCTCGACGGCGGCCTTTTACCGGACCTTGTGCGCCCACGCCGAGCGCTTCGACGCCCACTTCGCCGCGCGCCTCGACGCCTCGCCGAGCACGCCCGCCGAGGCCGAGGCCCACGCGGCCCAGCTCGGCCGCGACGACGAGCTCGATCGCGCCGACGAGGCGCTCGAGGACGACGAGCTCCAGCAAACCGCCAGCGCCAGCGCCTCGCTCGGCCCGCCCTCGGCGCAGGCCCGGGCCCAGCTCGACGCGATGCTGACCCTCGCCCGGCGCAGCAGCGGCTCGGCCGACGCCCGGGTCCGGGCCCTGCTCGAGTGGATCCGCCGCAACCAGTGCCCGGCGGTCGGCCTCGGCGCTGGCGTCGAGCCCGGGGCCCGGACCAGCTGGGGCCCGCGCAAGCTGCTGATCTTCACCGAGTACACCGACACCAAGCGCTGGCTCAAGACCCTGCTCACGCGCGCCTTCGAGTCGACCGATCGCGGCGCCGAGCGGATCCTCGAGATCCACGGGGCGCTCGGAGACGAGCGCCGCGAGGCGATCCAGCGGGCCTTCAACGCCCCGCCCGAGGCCGACCCCGTCCGGGTCCTGCTTGCGACCGACGCGGCCCGCGAGGGCATCAACCTTCAGGGCGCCTGCGCCGACCTGATGCACTTCGACATCCCCTGGAACCCGGCCCGGCTCGAGCAGCGCAACGGCCGGATCGATCGGACCTTGCAGCCCGAGCCCGAGGTCCGCTGCCACTACTTCGTCTACGCCCAGCGCGAGGAAGATCGGGTCCTCGACACGATCGTGCGCAAGGTCGACGTCATCCGCGAGGAGCTCGGCTCGGTCGGCAGCGTGGTCATGGACCAGGTTGCCGCGACCCTCGAAGGCCGCAGCATCCGCCCGGAGCTCGCCGCCGAGCTCGAGGCCGCGACCAACCCGGGCGCGCGGCAGCAGGTGGTCCTGCGCGAGCTCGACGGGGCCGGGGCCGGGGGCCTGCGCGCGAGCGACAGGCAGCTCGACGGCGAGATCCGCCGGGCGGGCACGCGCTACCTCGACGCGGTCCGGCAGCTCAACTTCGAGCCGCGCCTGCTCCGTCAGGCCCTCGACGTGGCCCTGACCCTGCTCGGCGCCAACAAGCTCGAGCCGGTCGCGGGCGAGGGGCACAGCGAGGCCTTCCGCGTGCCCGAGCTCCCCGCCGGGTGGGAGAGCACCCTCGACGCGCTGCGGCGGCCGCGTGCGCGCGACGAGTCGCTGTGGGACTGGCGTCGGGCGGCGCCGCCCCAGGCCGTGGTCTTTGATCCGCCCCCGCAGATGACCTCGCCCCGGGTCCACCTTCACCTGCATCACCCCTTCGTCCGCCGCCTCCTCGACGTCTTCACCTCGGCCGGGTTTGGCGCGCACCAGCTCGAGCACCTCGCCCTGCTCCGCCACGAGCACGACGGCCACGCCTACGCCGTCGCCCTGGCCCGGGTCTCGCTCTTTGGTCACGGGGCCGTGCGCCTCCACGACGAGATCGTCGAGACGATCGTCCGGGTCAGCGGCGACACGGCCGAGGGCCCGCTCGCGCCCGTGTCCGAGCGCGAGTTTGGCCAGCTCTCGATGGTCCTGGGCGACCTGCTCGACGTCGAGGGCCAGGGCCCCACGCGCCCGCTCGGCGCCCACCAGCGCCGCTCGGTCCTCGCGCGGGCCCGCGGCGACCTCGCCGAGCTCTGGCCCCAGGTCCGGGCGCGGGGCCAGGTCGCGGCCGAGGCCGCCGGCGCGCGCCTGCGCGAGCGCGGCGAACAAGAGAGCCAGGCGCTCGAGAAGCTCCTCGTCGACCAGCGCCGCCGCCTCGCCGGGGAGCTCGGCCAGCAGCTCGAGCTCGCGGGCATCGCCAGGGAGGCCGAGCGCCGCCAGAGCCTGGCCGACCGCGACGCCCTCAAAGACCGCGTCGCCGCGATCCAAGACGAGATCGAGCACGAGCCCGGGCAGCTGCGCGCGCTCTACGAGGTCCAGCTGTGCCGGATCGAGCCGGTCGGGCTGGTCTACCTGTGGCCGAAGGTGTGGGGATGAGCAGGCACCGGATCGACGCACGCACCCAGGCGCGCTGGCACGAGAGCTGGCTGGGCATGGTCGACCAGGACGGCCTGGTCGTCTCGGTCCCCGTGCTCACGAGCGCGGGCTTGATGTTCCAGCGCGGGCCCGCGGCCCAGCGAAGCTACCGCGCGCAGCTGCTGCCGCCCGTCGATGAGCCGGCCTCGGCCGAGGGCGAGCCCGGGCCCAAGCCGAAGCGGCCCAAGCCCCGGTCCGCCGATCCCCTCGCCGAGGTCGAGCGCCCGCGCCTCGAGCTCCCCTCTCTCGAGGTCCTGCTCTTCGGGCTGCTCGAGTTCGCCCCCGGCGACATCGACCTCGGGGCCAGCTTGCCCCCGAGCTTGCACGTGGTCGCGGCCGACGCGGCGACCAGCACGATGATCCGGCCCAGCGCCGGGATCCGTCGCCAGGCCCGGCGGCAGCCGGCGCGCCCGAGCGAGGCCGACCCCTTCGCCGCGGCCGACCCCTTCGCGGCGAGCGACCCCTTCGCCGCGGGCGAGCCCTCGGCGCCCGCCGCCGCGGCCGCGCCTGCCCGCGCGCCGGCCCAGCCCGCGCCCGCCGACCCCTTCGCCGAGGATCCCTTCGCCGAGGATCCCTTCGCCGAGGATCCCTTCGCCGACGACCCCTTCGCGCCCGAGCCGGGCCCGTCTTCCGCCCCGGCCCCGAGCACCGAGGCCGCCGCCGAGCTCGAGCCCGACGCGTCCGACACCGACCCCGAGCGCTCGTCGGCCGCGCTCGCCGGCGGCGACTACCTCGCGCTGGTCTGGGATCTCGCCGACGAGGCCACGGCCTTCGGGCCCGAGGCGATCGGCCGCGACCTCGACCGCCCCGACCGCAGCGCCGACTGGAACTACCCCCCGGCCGCGAAGTTCGAGCGCCTGCTTCGCCACACCCGGGTCCCGATCGGCCTCCTGACCAACCGGACCCAGGTCCGGCTGATCTACGCCCCCCACGGCGAGACCACCGGCTCGCTGAGCTTCGACCTCAGCGACATGGCCGAGGTCGGCGGCCGCCCGATGCTCGACGCCTTTTGCGCCCTGCTCGGGCGCGACCGCTGGCTGACCCAGGCGGCCGAGCACCGGCTCCCGGCCCTGCTCGAGGCCAGCCGCAGGCAGCAGGCCGAGGTCACCGAGCGCCTCGCCGACCAGGTCTTCGAGGCCCTCTCGACCCTGCTCGTCGGCTTCGAGGCCGCGGCCTCCCGCGACCAGAGCGAGCTCCTCGACCGCCTCGTCGACCAGGGCCCCCGCGACGCTGGCACCGGTGAGGTCTACGCCGGCTTGCTGACCGTGCTGCTGCGCCTGGTGTTCATGCTCTACGCCGAGGACCGCGGCCTGCTCCCGGTCGAGCACCCGATCTACCAGACCGGCTACTCGCTCCTCGGCCTGTTCGACGAGCTGCAGCGAGATCAGGCCGCCCACCCCGACGCGATGGACCGGCGCTTCGGCGCGTGGTCGCGCCTGCTTGCGACCTGGCGGGCGATCCACGACGGCATCCACCATCGGGGCGAGGGCGGCGAGGCGCCGCTGATCATGCCCCCGCGCCGGGGCCACCTGTTTGACCCCGAGGCCTACCCCTTCCTCGAGGGCCGCGCCCGCGCCTGCGCCGAGGACAGCGAGCTCAGCGCGGAGCAGCGCGCCCAGGTGCAGGTCCCGAGCGTCGACGACGGCACCCTCTACGAGGTCCTCGACGCCCTGCTCTACCTCCGCGAGGGCCGGGCCCGCCAGCGGCTCAGCTACCGCGCCCTCGACGTCGAGCAGATCGGCAGCGTCTACGAGGCCCTGATGGGCTACGACGTCGCCCGCCTCGACCAGGCCTCGGTCCGCCTCGGGGCCCGCCGGGCCAAGGGCGTGTGGCTGGGCGCCGACGAGCTCCTCGCCGTCGCCCCGGCCCAGCGCGCGAAGTGGCTCAAGGACGAGCTCGGCCTCGACAAGTCCGCCGCGACCCGCCTGGCCCGGGCCGTCGCCGACGCGCTCGCGGGCCTGCCGAAGTCGGGGGGGCCGAGCCAGGCGCCCGCCCGGGCCGCCGCCGCCCGCGACGCGACCCTCGACGCGATCGAGGGCTTCGCCGGCAAGACCCACGGCCAGCGCCTCGCCGCCGGGCGCCTCGTGATCCAGCCCGGCGACGAGCGGAGGCGGACCAGCTCGCACTACACCCCCCGCGAGCTGACCGAGCCCGTCGTCCGCCGGACCCTGACCCCGATCCTGCGCACGATCGAGGCCGAGGCCGGGGGCCCGCCGAGCAGCGCGGCCCTGCTCAACCTCAAGATCGTCGATCCGGCCATGGGCTCGGGCGCGTTCCTGGTCGAGGTCGTGCGCCAGCTCGGCGATCACGTCGTCGCGGCCTGGCAACGCGAGGGTCGCTACGCCGACCAGGGCCCGCTGATCGCCGCCGCGCTCGGCGAGCTCAGCGGCGAGGCCCGGCCCCTCGAAGGCGAGACCGACGAGGCCGACCCGGTGATCGCCGCCCGCCGCCTGGTCGCCCAGCGCTGCGTCTACGGGGTCGACAAGAACCCCCACGCGGTCAACCTGGCCAAGCTCTCGCTGTGGCTGGTGACGATGTCGCGCAGCCTGCCCTTTACCTTTGTCGACCACGCCCTGCGCCAGGGCGACTCTTTGGTTGGCCTGAGCCTCGAGCAGCTCCGGGCCTTCGACTGGCGCGTTGGCGTCGACGCGGGCGAGGGCAAGGGCAAGGGCAAGGGCAAGGGCAAGGGCAAGGGCAAGGGCAAGGCCAAGCGGGGCAAGCAGGGCAAGCAGGCCAGGGCCCCGAGGCAGGTCGAGGACCCCGTGCTCGCCCGCGTGATCGAGCAGTCCTTGGCCCGGGCGACCGAGCTCCGCCAGAAGATCGTCGCGCTCGCGCGGCGCGACGGCGAGGAGGCCGTGCTCGAGCGCGAGGCGCTGCTCGACGAGGCCCGCGAGGCCCTCGACGAGGCCCGGCTCGCCGCGGATCTGTGCCTGTCGGCCTTCTTCGCCGAGAGCAAGACCAAGGCTCGGCTCGCGCGCCGGACCGAGGGGCTCGACGCGCTGATGGCGTGGATGGGGGCCCGGGCGCGCGAGCCGAGCCTTGGTCTTGCTCTCGGCGAAGAAGGCCGACAGGCACAGATCCGCGGCGAGGAGGCCGTGCTCGAGCGCGAGGCGC
>NZ_PVNK01000216.1 GCF_002994615.1 Enhygromyxa salina
GGCCATGACCTCGCCGCCGCCGTGGGGAAACACGAGGCTGCGGGGCTCGGTCTGCTCGCTGTTTTGCTCGGCCTGCTTGCGGTCCTGCGCGGCCTTCATCGCCTTCATCGCCTTGGCGTCGAAGTTGACGGTGGCCTCGACCGCGGGCGGCTGATCGACCGTGGGCTCGCCCTGCGGGATCGCCTCGAGGGCCTCGGCGAAGGCGTACATGTTGGCGTAGCGCTCGTCGGGCAGCTTGGCGAGCGCGCGCAGGATGACCGCGTCGACGGCCTCGGGGACCTCGGCCTCGGGGACCAGCGTGCGCATGCTCGAGGCCGGCTCGCGGATGTGGCAGTTGAGCATCTTGATCGGGTGCTTGGCCGAGAAGGGCAGCCGCCCGGTCAGCATCTCGAAGCCCATGCACGCGAGCGCGTACATGTCGGCGCGGCCGTCGAGCTCGCCGGCCGTGGCCTGCTCGGGGGCCATGTAGGCCGCGGTCCCGAACACCATGCCCGCCCGGGTCAGCGCGGCCTCGTCCTCGACCTTGGCGATGCCGAAGTCGAGGATCTTGACGAAGTCCGAGCGACCGCCGCGCTTGATCAGAAACACGTTGCCCGGCTTCATGTCGCGGTGAATGATGCCCTCGTCGTGGGCGGCCCCGAGTCCGTGGCAGAGCTGGATCAGGATGCGCTTGGCCCGGTACCAGGGCACCCGGCCGACCTGCTCGATGAGCTGGGTCAGCTCCTGCCCGCGGAGGAACTCCATGACGAAGAAGGCCGATCCGCCGGGGGTGTGGCCAAAGTCGAGGATGTCGACGACGTTCTCGTGCTCGATCCGCGACGTCGCCTTGGCTTCGCGCAAGAAGCGTTCGACGATCGTCTGGTCGTAGCACAGCTCCTGCTTGAGGACCTTGAGCGCGACCCGCTTGCCGAGGGTGACGTGCTGCCCGACGTAGACCGCACCCATGCCGCCCTCGCCGATCCGGTCGAGGACCTTGTAGCGCTCGGCGAGCACGACCCCGATGAGCTCGTCTTCGGTCGGATCAGTCACGGCGGCGTGGCCCGCTCACGGGCGCGAGGAGCGTAACAGCCCGCGGGACCGGACGCGAAGTGGCCGCGCGGGGCTCAGTCGCTGCCGGCGGTAGGGTCGAGGTGGGGTCGAGGCTCTCGCTCAGTTGGCCCCGAAGCGCTCGACCATCCCCATGATGAAGCGCTGCTCCTCGGGCGAGATGTGACCGTCGGCCCCGGCGATGCGCCACAGATCGGCGAGCACGCGGCGGAGGGTCTCGGCGTCGGTCGAGCGGCGGAGGGTCTCGGCGGCCGCGTGCGCGCGAGCGAGGCGGGCCTCGACCCCCGGGAGGCGCTTGTACTCGGCCACGGCCTCGCGCAGGGCCGCGGCGGTCTCGTTGATCGAAGCCCCCGGCGCCCACTGGCGCAGCTGCTCGCCGAGGACCTTCATCTCGGTCGGGGCCACGGTGCCCTCGGTCACGGACCCGAGCGCGAGGTACATGAACGCGAGCGAGCTGAGGCGGTTGTCGCCCTCGAGGCCGAAGGCGCGGGCGGTCTCGGCGATGAAGCGCTGCTCGGCGTCGGAGACCTGGCCGTCGGCCGAGGCGATCTCGCGCAGGTCGACGAGCAGCTGGGTGAGGTTCGCGGGCGGGAAGCTGGCGACGAGCTGGGCCCGAACCTGCGCGAGCTCGCCAGACTTGCTGCCAGACTTGCTGCCAAAATTGCTGCCAGATCCGCCGTAGCTCGACACGGCCTCGCGCAGCACGTGACCGATGCCGTCGAGGCCGACCTGCGGAGCCCAGCGACGGAGGCGATCGGCGAGCGTCCGCATCTCGGCGTTGGTCAGCACGCCGTCGGTCCCGTGGGCGAAGGCCACGAACAGGTAGGCGATGGGCGCCAGGGTCTGCTGATCGAGGTCAGAGATCGCCGCGCCGCCCATGCCCGGCATCATCACGGTCGAGTCGGCGGGCGGGGTTCCGGGCAGCGCCACGCGCGGCGGCCCGGCCAGCGGGGCCGGCAGCGGGGCCCCGTGGTCGAGGCTCGGCGGCAGCGTGCCGTCGAGCTCGATCACGGCGCGCTCGAACTCGACCATGTCGGCGTGGCGCTCGTGGGGGTACTTGGCCAGGGCCTTGGCGACGAGGGCCTCGAGCTTGTCGATCACGTGGGCGGGCACGTCGAGCTGGGGGGCCACGTCGCGCAGCCGCGGCGGCGGCTCGCCGATGTGCTGGCCGATCACCTTCATGAAGTTGTCGCCGGGGAAGGGGACCCGGCCCGTGAGCATCTCGAACACCATGCAGCCGAGGGCGTAGAGATCGCCGCGCCCGTCGACCACGCTGCCCGCGGCCTGCTCGGGGGCCATGTAGCTCGCGGTCCCGAACACCATGCCGGCCTGGGTCAGCTTGACGCCGTCGTCGATCTTGGCGATGCCGAAGTCGAGGACCTTGACGAAGTCCGCGGTCCCGGCCCGCGCGATCAAGAACACGTTGCCGGGCTTCATGTCGCGGTGGACGATCCCGGCCCGGTGGGCGGCCGCGAGGCCCCGGGCGATCTGGACGATGATCGGCTTGGCCCGGGCCCAGCCGATCGCGCGGCCGTGGCCGACGATGTCGGCCAGCTCGCAGCCCTCGAGCGCCTCCATCGCGAAGAACGCGTGCTCGGGGGTCTGACCAAAATCGAGGATCTCGACGATGTTCTCGTGCTCGATGGCGGCGGTCGCCCGGGCCTCGCGGAAGAAGCGCTCGACGAGGCTCGCGTCGTGGGTCAGCTCGGGCTTGAGCACCTTGATCGCCACGAGCTTGCCCAGCGTCACGTGCTCGGCCAGGTAGACCGAGCCCATGCCGCCGTCGCCGAGGATGCCCATGATCCGGTAGCGACCGGCGAGCAGGCTGCCGAGCCCGAGCTCGCCGGGGGCGAGCAGTGGGGGCCCCGCGGTGTCGGTCAACAGTGGGGGCCCGTCGAAGGGTGGCTCGTTGCTCGACAAGTGACTCCGGCGCCGTCGCGCGACGCCAAGCGTATAGCACGTCACCCGCGCATGAGCCCAGGGCGGTGGCTTCGCGTTCAGCCCATGTGGGCGGCTACACTTTGGCCTGTGCCGCGCCTCGCCAGCTCAGGATCACACCCGGTGCCGTCGATGTTGGCGTTGTTCGTGACTCTCGGCTGCAGCTGCCAAAAGCCCTCGCCAGCCGACGACGGGGCGGTCGAGCCGAGTCCGACCGCCCCGCTCGCGGCCGCCGAGGCCCTGCTCGCCGACCCCGACGCCGACGCCGACGCCGACCCCGACGTGCCGTCCGACGAGGCGGGGCTCGAGGCGGTCGTCGAGCCCGAGCCGCCGTGGACCCTGCCCGACGACTACCTGCGCTTCGACGGCGCCTGTGAGCCCGGTCGGCGGGTGACCCTGGCCTTCGGCGGGGATCTGCTGCTCCACCGCGAGCTCCAGATCCAGGCCTACGCGTCCAAGCAGGGCGCGGCCGTCTTGTGGGCTGGGATCGCCGATCTCCTCGCCGAGCCGGATCTGACCTACCTGAACCTCGAAGGGCCGCTGGCCCACGGCCTCGACCGCGACTTCCTCGAGGTCGAGGACCCGGGGCGCGCGTTCGATCGTCTGGTCTACACGGGTTATCCGCGCTTCAACTATCACGCCTCGATCGCCAAGGATCTGGTCGCGGCCGGGGTCGACATCGTGTCGACGGCCAACAACCACGCCCTCGATCGGGGCCCGGTTGGTGTCGAGCGGACGATCGCGGCGCTGCGCAAGGCCAAGCTCGCGTTCGTCGGGACCCGCGAGTCGGACATGCTCGAGCGCCTCTACACCGTGACCGAGGTCGAGGGCTTGAAGATCGCGTGGATCGCCTGCACCAACAGCACCAACCGGGTACCCGACGACCTCGACCAGGTCCTGCAGTGTGGCTCGGGGACCGCGGTCGAGGGGGTGATCCGGCGCCTGCGCGCGACCGGGCGCTACAAGAAGCGCGAGCCCAAGGTCGACGCCGTGATCGTGACCCCGCACTGGGGCAAGGAGTACGTCCACACCCCGCGCGAGCGCGAGCGCAAGCTGGCCCGGCGCTGGGTCGAGGCCGGGGCGCTCGCGGTCGTCGGCAGCCACCCCCACGTCGTCCAGCCCTGGGCCAAGCTCGAGGCCGAGGACGGGCGCGAGGGGCTGGTGCTCTACTCGCTCGGGAACTTCGCCAGCCACCAGCCGGAGCTCTCGCGGCGGACCTCGCTGCTGCTCTACCTGACCCTGGTCGAGACCGAGGACGGCGAGCTGCACATCGCCGGGGTCCGGCATTTGCCGCTGCACGTGCGTCAGGCCGGGGACGAGTTCTTCGTCGAGGCGATCGATCGTCTGCAGGGGTCGGCGCCGGGGCAGGCGCCGGGGTCGGTCCAGGGGCAGGCGCCGGGGGCGGCCGACGCCCGGGCGCTGATCGTCGCGCTGCTCGGGGCCGGGAACCTGGTCCTGCCCGACGAGCCCAAGCTCGGCGATCCGCACTGCGACGAGGACTGGCGGCCCCACGAGATCCCCGCGTGGGCCCGGCTGGCGGAGCCCTTCGTCGTCCCGGGGACCGAAGACGAAGACGAGGGCGAGACCGAGGGCGAGCCGTCGGCGGGCGACCCCCGGTGAGCTCGAGCGCTGCGCCCAATGCCCAATATCGAGGGGGCGCGATGGGGCTCAGATCAGCCCGTGCAGCGGACCGCCCGGGCGAGCGAGGGCGTCGACCTTGGCGCTGACCTCGGCGTCCTCGACCAGCGGCGGCGCGTGCCAGGGCTTGATCCGCGCGTCGATGATCAGCGGCCCCGCGCAGCCCCAGTGCTTGTGCTCGACGAAGGCCCCGACCCCGTGGACGTCGTGGCTGGGGTTGCTGCGCGTGAAGGTGACCCACAAAAAATTGTTGAGCGTGCGCGCGGTGAACTCGGCGTCGTCGACGAGCACGATCAGCGCAACTTCGCGGAGCCGATCGCGCTGGTGCTCGAGCGCGGCGGCGAGCTGCTCGGCGCTCGCGTAGCCGGCCTCGGCCGCCGCGAACGCCGGCCCGGCGATCGCCAGGACCCCCGGCAGCGCGAGCTCGACGGCGTCGAACTCGGGCGGCAGCGACAGCTGCGGACGCTCGCGGCCGAGCTCACGGATCGGCGCCCCGCGGGCCGCGATGACCAGCTTGGACCCGGCGTTGAGGCCCGCGCCCGAGTAGTCGAGGGTGTCGATCGTGGTCTTGGTCTGAAAGTGTAGGTCCCGGGTCCAGTCGACCCGCCGCAGCACGTGAGCCAAGAACGCGGCCTCGTCTTCGGCGTTGAGGCTGGGGTCGTCGTTGGCCGCGGCGATCAGCAGGTACTTGGCCAGCGAGGCCTGGTTGAACCCGAGGATCGCGTTGGCGATCGTCAGCAGCTCCTGGGGGCGGTCGGGCCGGTAGGGGACGTAGCGCTCGGAGCCGATCGCGAGCAGCAGGGGGTGGACGCCGGCCGCGTCGACGGCGTGCATCGCGTGGAGCCCGGGGATCGAGACCGGGACCATCGGGCCGGTCAGCTCGTGGATCAGCTTGCCGAAGCTAGTGTCCTCTTGCGGGGGCCGACCGACGACGGTCAGCGGCCAGATCGCGCGCTCGCGGTGCCAGACCGCGTGGACCCGCATCACGGGGAAGTCGTGGCGCAGCGAGTAGTAGCCGAGGTGATCGCCGAAGGGACCCTCGGGCTTGGTCGCCCCGGGCCCGGTCGGCTCGATCGTGCCGACGATGCAAAAGTCGGCGTCGGCGGCGACGCGAAAGCCCTCGTGCTCGCGCAGGCGCACGCGCCGACGGGCGAGCATGCCCGCGAACACCAGCTCCGAGAGGCCCTCGGGCAGGGGCATGACCGCGGCGAGGGTGTGGGCCGGGGGCCCGCCGACAAACACGCTGACCTTGAGGGGCTCGCCGCGCTCGGCGGCGGCGCTGTGGTGGACGCCGATGCCCCGGTGGATCTGGTAGTGGAGCCCGACCTCGTCGTGGGCGTAGTCGTTGCCCGAGATCTGGACCCGGTACATGCCGAGGTTCGAGCGCAGCGGCCTCGGGTCGTTGGGATCTTCGCTGTAGACCTGCGGCAGCGTGATGAAGGCGCCGCCGTCGTCGGGCCAGCTGACGATCTGCGGGAGCTGATCGAGGGTCGTGCGCGCGGCGAGGACCGGCGCCCGGACAAAGCGCGTCCGCGGCAGCGAGCGGAGGCCGGCGAAGGGCAGGCGGCGGAACTTCCACGGCGCGCGCAGGACCGCGCTCGGGTCGGCCTTGGCGGCGATCGCAGCCTCGACCAGCGCGAGGCTGTCGCGGAACAAGAAGCGGCAGCGCTCGAGGGTCCCAAACAGGTTGGTGAGGGCAGGGAAGGGGCTGCCCTCGACCCGCTCGAACAGCACCGCCGGCCCCTGCGCGGCGTAGAGCCGCCGCTGGATCTCGGGGATGACCAGCTTGGGGTCGAGGGGCTGCGCGACCCGGACGAGCTGCCCGTGGCGCTCGAGGTCGACGACACACTCACGGAGGCTGCGGTAGCCCAAGGCGGGGTGTTCATAGCACGTCGAGGGGGCGCGCATGGTGACTGCGCCGCGGCTCGTGGTATGGACGCCGACGATGAGTCCCAGGTCCGCGGCGGCGCTCTCGCTCTCGATCATGCTCGCGGCTGCGGCCTGCAGCGACGCCAAGAGGCCCGGGCCGACCTCGGACCCCGCCAGCCCCCCCGACGAGTCCGCCGTCGCGGTGGCGCCCGAGCCCGAGCCTCCGGCGCCCGACGAGGCCGCGAGCGAGACCGAGGCCGCGAGCGAGACCGGCGAGCCCGAGCCCGACGTGCTCCCGATGGCCCCCGATGGCACGCCGATGCTCGCGTGCGGCGAAGGCCCGGCGGAGATGTCGTGCATCCCCGGCGGCGCGTTCATCCGCGGGATCGACGAGGGCCCCGACAACGCCCACCCGCGCGCCGAGATCTGGCTGCAGACCTTCTGGATCGATCGCAACGAGGTCACCTACGCCGAGTACAAGGCCTGCGAGAAGGCCGGCGAGTGCCCCAAGTCTGGACCCCAGTACCTCGACTTCGACCGCCCGCAGCAGCCGATCAACGGGATTAATTGGTTCGAGGCCCGGACCTACTGCGAGGCCCAGGGCAAGCGCCTGCCGACCGAGAGCGAGTGGGAGAAGGCCGCGCGCGGGACCGACGGGCGGACCTACCCCTGGGGCGAGGACGAGGCGACCTGCGAGCTCGCGATCATCAAGACCGAGGCCGAGGGCCGCGCCTGCGGGCTGAAGAAGCGGGGCAAGAAGCCCGACACCGGCCGGGTGTGGGACGTGGGCTCGCGGCCGCCGACGCAGTACGGCCTCTACGACATGGCCGGCAACTCCTTCGAGTGGGTCGCCGACTGGTACTCGAAGTCCTACGAGGACTGCGGCGAGGCCTGCGAGGGCGTCAACCCCCGCGGCCCCTGCGACGGCGAGGACGAGTGCCCGGGCTACAAGTTCAAGGTCGTGCGCGGCGGCAGCTGGTACTGGGGCCCCGACCGGGCCACGACCTACTTCCGCCGGCCCCACGTGCCGCGCAACGAGCCCTTTCACCACTTCGGCTTCCGCTGCGCGGCGGACCTCGACCAGGCCAGCCGCGTCGTCATGGTCCGCGACGCCGAGGGCGAGCTCGAGGCTCCCGAGCCCGCGCCCCGCGACTGAGCGACCGGCGGGGCCAAGGGCTCACGGGAGCTCCTCGTCGCTGCGGGGGAACTCGCGGGGGACCGCGCGCAAGAACGCGTCGCTGTACTCGTAGCCGGACTGCGAGATGATCACCAGGTGGGTGCCCTTGCGCAGCTGCAAGGTCCTCGACTCGCCGCCGTGGACGATCTCGTGCTCGCGCTCGCCGCTCAGCATGGGGTGAAAGAAGTCGACCACGCGCCCGGCCCCGCGCTCGCGGAGGACGTCGACGAACTGGGCGCTGACATGCTCGGGCGCGACCAGCTCGACGTCGACGGCCTGCGGCTCCTGGAGCACCAGCCGCAAGCTCCGATACATGCCCGGCGACGCGTCGGGCAGCGGCCCCAAGGTGTCGTCTCGGTCGCAGCGCAGCGACACGTCGAGCCAGCGCTCGCCGAGGATCTCGGGGATGTCGCCGTCGTGGAGGCCCTTGTAGTAGCTGCTGGCGAAGGCCTCGTAGTTCTTCTCGAGCTGGGCGAAGCTGATCCCGGTGAAGCGCTCGAAGCTGGCCTCGAGCTCGGGGGGCCCGGCGCCGCTGACGACGACGTCGGCGAGGGCGCGGGTCGACCCGCTGCCGAACTCGGTCTCGATGTAGGCCATGAAGTGCCCGGCGACCGCGTAGTCGAGCACGCCGAAGCGGTAGTCCGTCGGCGACAGCCACAGCAGCTCGCTCGGATCCGGGCGGGTGTCGAGCTCGTCGCGGTGGTACGAGCCGACGCCGGAGTACTGCTCGGCGAGGGCCTCCTCGAGGAAGTAGTTGGTCTGCGCCTCGGCGTTGAGGACCGCGTGGACGATCTCGTGCGAGACGCTCTCCCCGGTGCCAATGATCACGCGGGTGCCCGGGTAGTAGCAGCCCAGCGCCCGTCGACTGCACCAATTGTCGAGATCCTTTGTAATCCAGTAGAAGGTGATCCGTTCTCCGAAGGGGACCCGGCGCGCGAGTGAGGACTCGACAAAACTCAGATGCTGCTCGAAGTGGGCCAAGGTGCCCGCGCAAATCGGGTGATCGAAGTCGGGCGCAATCTCGAAGTGCTCGGTCTCGTAGGCGACCTCGGGGATCTCCTTGCAGCCACCCAGGGCGAGGCTGCCCGTCAGACTCAGGCCGAGCCCGAGCGCGACGGTGGGCCTCACGCTGCGGCCTCCCGCTCGTCGCCGCGCTCGCGTGCCTGAGCCCCGGGCGCGCCGAGGCGATCGAGCCGGTCCGTGATCGATGGGAGTTCCTCGATCCCCGACCCACCAACCAGGTCATGCTCGACGCCTTGTTCCTGTCGGACTTCGCTGGCGTCGAACTTGGCTATCGCCGCGGGCTCGGGCGCCACCTGAGCGTGGGCGCCCTGCTCGAGTACGCCTACCCCAACCCCGGCTACGGACACCTCGTCGGCTTCGGTCACACCCTCGAGGTCATCGGCTGGCTCAAGCGTCCGTGGACCGGCGTCTACTTCGCCGCCCACCTCACCCTTGGTCATCAGTTTGTGGTCTCGCTGCCCAGGCTGCGCTCGGTCGCGCTCGGTGGCGGGGCGTCGATCGGCTGGTCGTGGGATCTGACCTCGCACATCAACGTCGCCTTCTCCGGTGGGCTGCGCCGCATGGGCGTTGTCGCTCGGACCCCGCAGATCTGCACGCTGCCGGAGCAGTGCGTGTTTACGAGCCCCGGTTTTCAGCCGCGCTTTACGCTGAGCTTCGGCTATCGCTTCTGACCGAGGCACCCAGGCGAGGCTACGCCGAATCGGGGGCGGTTCTTACAGCCGCGAGACCTGTGCGCGCCTTGCGCGGGCTGCGTGGGCGAAAATCCACGATGGAAGCGCAAAAACCCCTAAATTCATGTTGAGTGAATTTCGTCACACTCGTAGCATCCCTGCCATGCTGCTGAAAAAGCTTTCGTTCCTGGGATTGCTGGCTCCGTTCCTCATGTTGGGTTGCGGGGACGATACACCGGGGATGGAAGACGAGACCGGCACGGCTGGAGACACTGGGGGCGACGGCGACGGGGACACGGGCGACGGCGACACGGGTGACGGGGACACGGGCGACGGAGACGGGGATCCCGGCGACGGGGACACGGGCGACGGCGACACGGGCGACGGGGACGGCGACGGCGACGGCGACGGCGATCCCGCCAACCCCTTGCCCGAGGCGCCCGTCGGCGAGTGGCAGTACGTCGAGATCGACGGGATGTACTGCCGCGACGGCTCACCCGCGGGCGTCGGGGTCCGCTACTCGAACAACACCGACCTGCTCGCGATCTACATGGAGGGCGGCGGCGCGTGCTTCAACGGGATCAGCTGTCTGGCCAACCCGTCGAGCATCAACGCCAACGCGTTCGACCCGGGGCCCTACGAGGGGCTGTTCGACAATGAGAACCCCGACAACCCGTTGATGGACCACAACTTCATCTACTTTCCCTACTGCACGGGCGACGTGTTCTTCGGCAGCCAGCCCAACGGCAACGTGCCCGGGGGGCCCCAGGACCAGCAGTTCGTCGGCCACGACAACGTGGTGCTCGCGCTCGAGCGGATCGTCGACACCTTCCCCGACACGGCCGACGTGTTCCTGACCGGCGAGAGCGGCGGCGGGTTCGGGGCCGCGTCCAACTACGACACCTTCGCCAGCTTCTTCCCCAACAACGACGTCACCTTGGTCGACGACTCCGGTCCGCTCTTCCGCGACCAGTACCTCGCGCCTTGTCTCCAGCAGCAGTTCCGCGACGTGTGGAACGTCGACGCCTCGCTCCCGCAAGACTGCCCCGAGTGCTTCGGCGAGGACGGGGGAGGGCTGGTCAATTACCTCAGCTACGTCCAGCAGAAGTACCCGAACGCGGCCAAGGGCCTGATCTCGTCCCACGACGACAGCACCATCTCGACCTTCTTTGGCTTTGGAGCCAACGACTGCATGGCCGTGTTCCCGAGCTTCCCGGACTTCGAGGAGGCGCTCTACGACCTGCGTGACAACGTTCTGGTTGGGCCCGAGTTCGGCACCTTCTACAAGACCGGCAACTCGCACACCTACATTAGCGGGAGCGACTACTACAACCTGACGGTCGACGGCGTGCTGCTGGTCGACTGGGTCGCGGACCTGATCGCCGGCGACGCCGCCCACGTGGCGCCCTAGCAGCCTGCTCGCGATCAGGCGCCGCGCCCGCGCGTGATCGAAGCCGCGCCTTCGTGCGACCATGTCCGTGCGGAGGGGACTCATACATGCGACGACTCGCACTAACACCGGCTCATCGCCGGCTGGCGCTTCAGCTCGCCCTGCTCGGCGGGATCGGGCTGGCGTTCCTGGCTCAACGAGATCCGGTCGCGGTCGCGGGCGGCGGGGGCGGCTGCTTCGAAGAGAACGAGTGCACGTTCAAGAAGCCCAACTTCATGATCGTGCTCGACTACTCGTCGTCGATGAGCGAGCCCTTCGGGATGGGCCAGACCCGCTGGGAGGTCGCCGTGGGCGCGATCACCTCGCTGATGACGACCAACGGCGGGTACTTTCAAGAGAACATGCACGTCGCGCTGATGCGCTACGGCCACGACCCCGACCCCGACGGCGACGGCACGACGATCCCCATGGACATGTCGGGGATCGTCGACGGCCAGGCCCTCGACGTGAACTGGTACGACCCCGAGTCGCCCGACAAGACCTACTTCGAGTGCAACGGCCAGGACATCATCAGCTCGCTCAACGCCACGCCGCCGCCGCTGTGCCCCAACGGCCCCGGCAATTGCTCGGGCATCGGCACCTGGACCAAGGGCGCCCTCGATCACGCCAAGGTCGTGATCGGCCAGGCCAAGGTCGATCACCCCGAGGACGTGGTCCCGGGCCAGGAGCGCTTTTACGGGCTGATGGTCGTGACCGACGGCGCGTGGACCTCTCAGGTCGGGTTTCCGCAGCTCGATCCGCCGCAAGACAACCCCTCGCTCACCGCCTCGGATCTCTACGACAACCAGGGCATCCCGACCTACGTGATCGCGGTCGCCGACGCGGCCGATCTCGAGTTCGCCGACGAGCTCGCGGCCGCGGGCGGCACGACCGAGTCGATCGCCGCCGACAACCCGCCCGAGCTGTTCGCGGCGATCGGCCAGGTCGTCCAGGACATCGCCGATCAGGTCATCGTGCCCGAGTGCACGGCTGGGCTCCCGCGTGTGATGGTCTTGCTCGACGCCTCCTCGTCGATGCTCAACGTCGGTGATCTGCCCGGCGAGCCGGGCGAGACCGGCTGGGACCGGGCCCGCTCGGCCCTGGCCTCGGGCAACAATTCGCTGTTCGACGTCGAGGTCGACAACGTCGGGCGCCCGGTCGAGGATCTGATCCACCTCGGGCTCACGGTGTTCGGCGGCGACGCCCCGGCCGAAGAGAAGGTCCTGGTCCAGTACGGGCCGTGCATGCAGGACAACTTTGGCTGGGCCCTCGATCCCTCGACCTCGTGCGAGATGCCCGGCTGCTCCGACCCCTGGGGCGGCCCGAGCATCACCTGGACCTTCAAGGACGGCAGCCAGGTCCCGCCCTTCTTCGATCAGTCGACCCGCAGCCACATGCCCGCGTGTCTGCCGAGCGGCCTCGGGATCTGCCAGGGCTCGGGCACCTACACCCACCGCGGCCTCGATCTGGTGTTCGACAACCTTTTGGCCTACCAGGTCAACCCGCCCGACATCTACCCGACCGACGACACCACGCAGTACGTCAACGTGCTGATCACCGACGGCCAGTACAGCGGCTACTCGACCGACGCCCAGGTTCAGGGCGCGCTCGAGGTCATGTTCGACGCCGGGGTCAAGACCTACGTGATCGGCTTTGGCGACGGGCTCAACACCCCCGAAGCCCAGCAGCAGCTGGCCAACATGGCGAGCTGGGGCTCGGGCGGCCAGAACAACTTCTTCGACGCCGACACCCAGGCCGAGCTCGAGACCGCGCTCGGCTCGATCATCGAGGGCATCTCCTTCGATCCCTGCTGCGCGTTCAACGACTGCTCCGAGAACCCCGAGCCGACGACCGAAGAGCCCGATCCGGGCATGGGCACGACCTTCACCTCGTCGACGACCAACGGCGACGGCACCTCTGACGGCTGGGACACCGACGGCGACGGCACCTCCGACGGCTGGGGCACCGCCGACGACACCTCGACCGGCTGGGACACCGACGGCGACGGCACCTCCGACAGCGGCTGGGACACCGACGGCGACGGCACCTCCGACGGCTGGGACACCGACGGCGACGGCACCTCCGACTGGGGCGAAGACAACGCCGACGGCTGGGACGACGGCCCCGACGGCGGCACCGCAGGCGACGAGTCGGGCACCGCCGGCTTCGGCTTCGGCAACGACGCCGGTCTCAACGGCCGCGGCTGCAACTGCGACGTCAACTCGAACCAGGGCCCCTGGGCCCCGCTGGCCTTCCTCGGCTTCGGCCTCCTCGGCCTCGCCAGCACCCTACGACGCCGAGACCGAGAATGAGCCCCACAGCGAAGCTCACCCCAGCCCACCGAGCGAGGAACGAGCGACCGGCCGCTTGCGTGGCAGAGTTGCTGACGCCTGTGGGGGTCTAAAGGAGCCAGCCCCCTTTTAGGGGGCCACGCAGGCGACAGCGAAGCTCATACCCAGCCCACCGAGGGAGGGAGCGCAGCGACCGACCGACCGGCCGCTTGCGGCCGTGCGTGGCAGAGTTGCTGACGCCTGTGGGGGTCTAAAGGAGCCAGCCCCCTTTTAGGGGGCCACGCAGGCGACAGCGAAGCTCACCCCAGCCCACCGAGGGAGGGAGCGCAGCGACCGAGCGACCGGCCGCTTGCGGCCGTGCGTGGCAGAGT
>NZ_PVNK01000217.1 GCF_002994615.1 Enhygromyxa salina
AGCTGCTCGCGCATGGTCCCGCCGCCCGACCCCGACGCCGGCGAGACCATGCGCGAGCAGCTGGCCAAGCACCGCGAGGATCCGCTCTGCGCCCAGTGTCACGACATGATCGACCCGATCGGCCTCGCGTTCGAGAACTACGACGCGATCGGCGGGTTCCGGACCCAGGACAAGGGCTTCGACATCGACGCCAGCGGCGAGATGCCGACCGACGGCGACCCCTTCGTCAACGCGGTCGAGATGGCGGATCTGCTCGCGGTCGACGAGGAGTTCCCCCACTGCACGGTCCGCAAGACCTTCATCTACGCCCTCGGTCGCGGGCTGACCCTCGACGACGTCGACTACCTCGAGGCGATCGAGAGCGAGTTCATCCTCGCCGACATGCGACTCCCGGATCTGATCAAGTTGATCGTCACCAGCGACCCCTTTACCCAGCGCCGCGGCGAGCCGGAGGGCAACTGACATGCGACTGCTACGCAAGCGTCACCTCGGAACCCACTTCTCTCTCGTCGCCGATCGCCACGCCCAGGCCCGGCAGCGCGACGGCTTCACCCGTCGAGCCTTCCTCGGCGGCGCGGGCGTGGCCCTCGGGCTGCCCGTGCTCGAGTCGCTCGCGCCGCGCAGCATTCGCAAGGCCCACGCGGGCGGCGCTCCGGACCTGCGCCTCGTCACCTTCTACGTGCCCAACGGCATCGACATGGACGACTTCGTCCCCCAGTCGACCGGGCCCGACTACGCGCCCACGGCGATCCTCCAGCCGCTGTTCGACATGATGGTCGAGCAAAACACGCTGGTCCTGTCTGGCCTCGACAACGAGCCGGCCAAGCCCGACGGCCCCGGCGATCACGCGGCCGGGACCGGCGGCTTCTTGACCTGTCGCCACGTCAACAAGTCCGAGACCGACATCGTCAACGGCATCTCGATGGACCAGGTGTTCGCCAACCACCTCGGCGACGCGACCTCGATCGCGAGCTTGCAGCTCGGGATCGACGGCGGCGCGAGCGTCGGCAACTGCGACAGCGGCTACTCCTGCGCCTACTCCCGCAACATCTCGTGGGCCGACGAGGGCACGCCGCTGCCCAAGCTGACCTCGCCGCAGGTCGCCTTCGACCTGATGTTCGGCGGCTACGATCCCGCCGCGACCGCCGAGGAGATCGCCCGCCGCCGCGCCTACCGGATGAGCATCCTCGACTACGTCGAGCAGGACGCGACCGCCCTGCAGTCGAAGCTCGGCGCGACCGACCGGATCAAGCTCGAGCAGTACCTCGACGGCGTCCGCGACCTCGAGCTGCGGATCCAAAACTCGGGCGACGGCCCCGTGTGCGACACGGGCAGCTTCTCCTACACCTTCGCCGACTTCCCCAGCCACGTTCAGGTCATGCTCGATCTGATCGTCCTCGCGCTCAGCTGCGACACGACGCGGGTCGTCAGCTTCATGCTCGGCAACGGCGCGAGCGGGCGCAGCTATGACTTCCTCGGCGTCCCCGGGGCCCACCACGACATCAGCCACCACGGCTCCGACCCGGCGCTGCTCGACCAGCTCCGGATCATCGACACCTGGGAGGTCGCGCAGCTGGCCTACCTGCTCGATCGCATGCGCGCGGTGACCGAGGGCGACTCGAACCTGCTCGAGAACTCGCTGGTGTTCTTCTCCAGCGAGATCGAAGACGGCAACAGCCACTCGCACTACAACATGCCGATCATCTTGGGTGGCAGCGCGGGCGGCCAGCTCATCAACGGTCAGCACCTGAGCTTCGACAACGGCAAGGTCTCGGAGCTGTTCATCACGATGCTCCAGAGCTTGGGCGTGGACATCGCGAGCTTCGGCGACGACGGCAACGGGCCGCTGGCCGGGATCACGGTCTGAGCCAGGCGGAGGACGCCGAGCGCTGGCGATCTGATCTGATCTGATCCAATCGGATCGGATCTGGATCGCCGGCTCGAGACTTCTCCCCTGGGCTTCGGGCACGCGGCCCTCGAGGCCTAGCTGCTAGCACCCCGGGCTGCTAGGGCATGTCTTGCTCGCAGACGTCCATCACGCACACCAGCTGATCGTTGCAGGTCATGTTGCCGTAGCAGGGGCAGCCGAGCTCACCGGTCGGGCACGGCAGCATCTCGCAGATCCCCATCGTGCACTCGAGCTCGCCGCTGCAGGTCATGTTGCCGAAGCACGCGCAGCCCTCGTCGCCCTCGGGGCAGTCGGCCACGCAGGCGCCATCTTCACACGAGAGCCCGTCGTCGCAGGTGTCGTTCGGGAAGCACTCGCAGTCGAGCTGCCCCTGCATGCACACGAGCTCGACGCAGCTGTCGTCGACGCACTCGAGCTCGCCGTCGCAGGTCATGTTGCCGTAGCAGGGGCAGTCCTGGGAGCCCGGCGGACAACTCTCGGGCACGCACAGGTCGGCGTCACACTCGAGCCCCTCGTTGCAGGTCATGTTGTCGAAGCAGGGGCAGTCTTGGGTGCCCGGGGCGCAGGTCTCGGGCACGCACACGCCGTCCGTGCACTCGAGCCCTTCGTCGCAGGTCATGTTGCCGTAGCACGCGCAATTGGCCATGCCGACGTCGCACAGGTCTCCGTCGCCGTCTCCGTCTCCGTCGCCGTCCCCGTCTCCATCACCCTCGCCCGTCGTTTCGGTCCCCTCGGGGAAGATGCAGGTCCCGTCGACGCACAGCAGGTCCCCATCACACGAGCCGTCCGTCTCGCAGTCACACTGGTGCTTGCCGGTCGGACACTGCTCGTCCTCCGCGGGGGTGCCGCAGCCCAAGAACACGCCCGCGACGAAGCCCAGGATCAGGTTGAACCTCAGGTCCATGGGCGCAGCATACAAGAGACCCGCCGCGACGACCGCGACCTGCTACGCGGTCTTCTCGCTGTCGGCGCCGACCCAGACCCCGTGATAGGTCTGGGGGATGCGCTGGTCGAACCACAGCTTGGCGACTGGCCCGCGCTCGGGCTCGTGACCGTCGAGGACCGCGACGAAGCTGCGATCGCTGTCGCCGTCGTGACACAGGCTCAGGACCCACACGTCGGTCTCATCGTCGCCTCGGCCCCGCGGGACCGGGATCGGCTCGCCGCTCTTGATCCCAGCCGCCGGCATCCACGCGCGCAGGGTCCCGCGCTCGGGCTCGATCCGGCCCACGCCCTCGCCCGTCTCGGGCCCCTCGGGCTCGACGCTGACCCACGCGAATTGGTGCGCGCGACCTTCGACCGCCGGGTGGACCCGCGGGAACTCGACGCCAGCGTCACCGCGGAGCTCGAAGCGGACCCGGCCGGCGTCAAGGTCGATGAATGCGCGCTGGTATCGAGGCGGATCGCTGCGCCGAACTCCGGTCGCGATCGCGTCGAGCGAGCCAAAGTCGGCGTAGCGGCACAGATCGAGGACCAGATCGTTGCCGTGCGCGAAGCCGTTGGCGAAGTGCCAGACCCAAAAGGCATCGCAAGAGATGCGCTTGGGTCGCTCGGGCTCGGCGAGCGGCACGACGATCAGCTCGCAGCCGAGCGCGGGGGTCCAGCGCAGCATCTTGGCGATCCCGCCGATCCCGAGCAGCGCCCGCCACATGATGAGCTCGACCGGGCAGATCACGAACACGAGGTGGGTGGAGGTCGCGACGAAGTCGTGGACGAGGGTGTTGTGGGGGAGGTCGATGGCGCCGATCTGGCGGACCGGCCCGGCGTCGGGCAGCGCGTAGAGATCGAGGCCGCAGTGCTTGCCGTAGCGGACCCCGAAGTTGAAGGTTGTCTCGAGCTCGGCGACGCGGTGCGGGTGCGCAGAGAAGGTCCGCGCGACCACGCCGAGGTCGCGCTCGCCCGCGACCGCGAGGGTCTCGGGGTCGAGCTCGGTCGGGCGGGCGCCCTCCATCAGCGCATAGAGACCGCCGTTCCAGGCCCAGGCCGAGGTGTTCGCGGTGTTCTTGGCTCGACCCGTGAAGTTGTTGCGTAGCTGGCGAAGGGTCGACGCGCCCGAGCCGTAGAGCCGGCGTCCGGCGGCCTCCTCCTCGCGGTAGCCCTCGCTCTCGATGATCTGCGTCGCGCCGCGGGCCCCACCGGCCGCCACGCGGACCGCGGTGATCGCCCCGTCGGCGTCGAAGGGGTGGTCCACGCGGACGCCGAAGCGCTCGAACAAGCCCGGCCCGACCCGATAGAGGGTTCCGGCCAGATCCGAGGGTAGCTCGCCCTCGACCTCCAGCGCCTCGAAAGAGTGGGTTCGACCAAGATTGCGCGGCGAGGAGGGGTTCGACATCGCGATCGAAGATGACCGATCCGCTCGACGCTGTCACGCAGCCGAGCTCATTCCGCGCGCGACTCCCTCGAACCCCTCCTGCTGGACACCCGCGCGGCGTTCCAAGCCTGCGGACTCGCCCTCGACCTGCGAGGGGCAGCCTCGCCAGCGCAATGGACTGCGCTCACCGACTGAGTTTGGCCGGCTCGTCGTCGCCCGCCTCGTCGACGCGGCGCTCCGACGATCCGGGCCCCTCGTCGCGGGGGACGTAGACCGTCAGCGAACCAACGTAGTCGCGCTTGCCCAGCTCGACGCCGCGCATCCGCAGCAGCGCGTAGGCGGTCGTGGCGTGAAAGTAGAAGTTGGGGATCGACAGCTCCATCAGGTAGTCCTCGCCATCGATGATCCTGCCGGGCAAGAACGCGAGCGCGACCGGCCGCCGCCCGGCGCCCTCGAACTGCACGGGTGACAGGCCCTCGAGGAACTCCGCGACCGACGCGATCCGCTCGCGGTGCCCGGCGAGGGTGACCGTGGTCGGCTCGAGGTCCGGGACGTCGGCCCCCGCGAGCCACCTCGCCGCCAGCGTCGCGGCCTCGCAGCAGCTCTCGATCTGGAAGCTCAGCGGCCGCATGTCGGGGCTGAGCCGGAAGCTCAGGAGCTCGTCCGCCGACATCTTCCGGGTCGCGGCGAAGACCTCGGCCTCGTCGAGCCACGCGTCGAGGTTGCGGAGCATCTTCGACATCTGGGCGACAGCGGCGTAATAGGTCGACATCGAGCCAAGCGTGGTCTGGCAGCCGTGAAGCGGTCAACCGGCGGCCACCGCAAAGTTCGCGGCGACCGACGCCAAGCTCGAGTCGCGCTTCACCGACGCGACGCGCAGCTCATTCGCTCCATCGCCCGGGCGACGCTCGCGTCGTGGCGACCGTCCGGATGGCGGCGACGATGCGCGCGCCAGTGGACGCACGCGGCGTCGATGTCGCGAAGGTGGCGGTCGGGCAGCGAGCCGATCTCCGAGGCGACCAGCTGACGCGAGCGCCGGCTCCAACTTGGCTGCTCGGCGGCCCGCAGCCGCTCGAGCGCGGCCTCAAACGCCCCCTGCCGACGCAGCTGCGCGATCTCGTCGAGGAGCTCGGCGCGCTCGCTCGGCGCCCAGCTCGCGCCGAGCTCGAGCCGTCGGCGCAGGTACGGCGGCGATGGCCCAGCACGAGGAGCTGCTCGGGCGGGGTAAGCACTCGGTGAGGACATCTGTCGCCAGCGAGCGTAGACGCCGACGATCGGCAGATGCCAACTCGACGCGTAGACCCTCGAGACCTCGCCTCCCTCGCCGCCAAGCGCCGTTGGACCCGTCCAG
>NZ_PVNK01000218.1 GCF_002994615.1 Enhygromyxa salina
CACCCAAGCGGCCCGATCTTCTTATCCCCACCCGGCAGTTCCTCCCCGCCGTCACTCCCGTCGCCCCCGTCTTCGCCGCCCTCTTCCACGCCCTCCACGGCCACCTGATGCTCTCCCGCGAGCTCCAGCAGCGCCGGCAACTCCTGTTCGATCCGCGCGACCAGCTCCGTCCGCGTGCACAGCGAACAGTCCGACTGCCGCGCGCTCCCGGGCACGATCTCCTCGCCCTTCTCGATCGAAAACCCAACCACAAACCCCGGGTTCTCCTCCGTCCCCGTCCGCTCGACCACGATCACGATCCGTGGATCTTCGCCGTCGCGCCCGTCTTCCACACGCTGCTCCGCGAACACCAGGCTCGCCGTCTCCACGATCTTGACCTTCAGCGGCTCGCCAGCGCCGCCGAGATCGTCCGTGTCTACCCGCAGCCCGACCCGATCCGGCGTGTCCTCCGCCGCCTTCTCCACCAGCTGCGGCGCTGGCGGCCCGGCGGCTCGCGTCTTCGCCGGAACCCCGAGGCTGATCATCCCGAAGGCAAGCGTGACTGCGACGACAGCCCGACAGGCCCCGGGGCCCGGGCGCAGCGAAGGGTTTGGAGCGCGGCCCCGAGTCTGAGGGACGGTGGAGAGAGTCGTGAACTGGCGGGCGAGCGGCATCATCGAGCGTCGAGACTTTCGCGTGGACCGCAGCAAACAACGAATTTGGGGTGCGGGGCAAGGGCTCAGGCCTCGGAAGGACAAACAACCCGCACGAAGGCGCGGCAGCGCGCGAGCGCTCGGCCGGCATCGGGGGTCACAGGTGACCCTTGCAGACGTTGACCCAGCCCTTGACCTTGCCGCTCGGGTGGTTTTTGCCCGCTTTGACGCAGGCCTCCCAGCGCTCGCTCTCCATCAGCGCCTCGACCTCCAGCCGGGTTCGATCGTTGCGCGCGGCCCTCGACCAACACTTGCGTTTGGCGGTCAGGCTCAGGACCTTGGCCCAATTAAAGCCCTTGGCTGCTGCCTCCGCGTCGGCGCGGACCTGTTTGCACGCGGCCGTCTCGTGCCTGGCGATCGACGGGGCTGCTACAGCCTCGCCGGTCTCGGTCCCGCCGGTCTCGGTTCCGCCAGTCTCGTCGGCGCCGCCGGTCTCGGTCTGCGCCTCCGCGACCCCGCCGGTGTCCGTGGTCCCACGGTCACCGTCTCCATCGCCGCCGCTGCCCTGACCCGCAAGATCTGCACCCGCGTCGGCGGACGCGCCCTCTCCGGCTTCGGCGACCGCGGCCGAGTCTTCCCCGACGGAGTCGTCGCCCTTCGACTGCCCGCGATCCATGAACGCGACCCACAGCCCCAAAATGATGACGAGCACCGTCCCAGCGAGCAACAAGTAGTAGACCGGCGGGGTCTTCTGTACGACCGGCTCGGTCGGACGCGGCGTTGCGAGGGGCGGCGGACGCCTCTCGGACTCGACTTCGGGCCCGGACTCGACTTCGGGCTCGGGCTCCGCGGCGGCGCCCGGATCGGCGGCCGCGGGCTCGGGCTCGGGCTCGAGCGTCGGCGCCAGCCCGCGAGTCAACGACGCCTCGAACGCGATCTTGGTCGCGCCCGTGTCACGCGGGAGGCCACGCAGCACGTCCTCGAGCCGGGCGAGAAACAGCTGGGCGGTCCGGGGGCGATCGTCGGGCTCGAGCGACAGACAGTCGTCGATCAAGGCGACGAGCTCCGCGGGCATGCCCTCGCACTTGGTCCCGATCGAAGGCGCCGGCTCGCTCGTCTTGCGGGTGACGATCTCGAACACGTTCGTGCCGTGAAAGGGCGGATCGCCGGTCAGCAGCTCGTAGAACATGACCCCGAGCGCGTAGATGTCGAAGCGCTCGTCAGCCTGGTGACCCTTGGCCTGCTCGGGCGCCATGTACTCCGGGGTCCCGAGGGCCTGGCCGACGGTCGTCAGGCGCTGCTCGCCCTCGGCGCGCTCAGCCGAGGACGAGATCCCAAAGTCGAGGACCTTGACGACCTCGCCCTCATCGCGGCCGCGATCGACGAGCATCACGTTGTCGGGCTTGAGGTCACGGTGGATGATGCCGACCTCGTGCGCGGCTCGGATCGCCCGGCCGACGTCCCGCATGACGTGACGCGCGCGCGGGATGGGCATCGGACCGACGGTCTGGACCTCCTCGAACAAATTGCGCCCGGTCAGAAACTCCATGACCAGGTACAGGCGCCCGTCGGCGAGCTCGCCAGCGTCGAAGACCTCGACGATGTTGGGGTGGCCGGCGGCGCTCGCGGCCCGCGCCTCGGCCCGGAAGCGCTGGGCGACCGAGGTCGTGCAGCTCCAATCGTGGGTCAGGACCTTGATCGCGACCGAGCGACCCACGGTCACGTGCTCGCCCAGGTACACGTAGCCCATGCCGCCGCGTCCGAGCCGCGACAGCACCCGGTAGCGATCGGCGATGACGGTGCCAGGGTCGATGAGCTCCTTGGCGTCGAGACCGGGCGTGGACGGGCCCGAGCGGGCGGAGCTGCGGGAGTCGCGAGGCTCGGCGGCCGGGCTGGCCGCGCTCTGCTCGAGGATCTGGGTGCCCGAGGCGGCCCGGTGGGCGCTCGTGAGCTCACGCAGCAACTCGGCACGCATCGAGGACTCGACCTCGCGCGCGTTGCCGAAGAGTTTGCGCATGAAGTCGGAGACCATCTCCTGCCCCATCTCCGGCGAGTGGTCGGCCAACCACTGGTTGAGCGCGAGCATCATGGCCTGAGCGCTCTCCCAGCGCTGATCGCGGTCCCGCGCCAGGCCCTTGACGACGATCTCGTCGAGGTGAGCGTCGACCCGGCGACTGCGCGAGCCCGGCGCGGGGGCCTCGAAGCGCGAGACCGAGTCGGTGCTCATGCCGTCGGGCGAGCGCAGGGGTCGACCGGTCAGGAGCTCCCAGAGGATCACGGCGACGGCGTAGACGTCGGCGCGGCCGTCGAGCGGCTCATGCCGGGCCTGCTCGGGGCTCATGTAGCCGACCTTGCCGAACACGACCCCGGGTAGGGTCAAGCTGGCCTTGAGGCTGGAGGTCGCCAGCCCGAAGTCCGCGAGGCGCACCGCACCTGCCCAATCGAGCAGCACGTTGGACGGCGAGACGTCGCGATGGACCAGGCCCAGGCCTGGAAAGGTGTGCGCGTAGTGCAGACCGCGCAGGACTTCTCGGCAGGTGTGAACCGCGAGCGGCACAGGGAACGCACGCCCGACTTCCGCGCAGCGATCCCACACGTCCGCGAGATCGCGGCCCTCGATCGCCTCCATCGCGATGTACAGCTGCCCGTCGATCTCCCCGGCAGCGCGGACGTCGACGATGTTGTTGTGGTGAAGCCGGACCACGAGCCGCGCTTCGTCCAGAAACCGGGTCCTGTAGTCGTGATCCGGCAGATTGGCCCGCAGGAGCTTGACCGCACACATCCGGGCCAGCGGGCCGTGACCGACCCCGGCCAGGTAGACCGTCGCCATGCCTCCCTCGCCGAGTGCGGCGAGCAGCGTGAGTTCTCCGAGGACCCGCGGCGGATCGAGCCGCTCCAGGGCGCCCATGACCATGGCGGGGACGCTACCACGGCGAGGCCGATTCCGAGTAGACTTTGCCGGCTTCATGCCCGACTCGCCCAAAGCGCGCACGGCCCCGGGGATTCTCTACTACGACCCCAACCCGACGACCGCGAAGCTGGCCACCGCCAGCTTGCGGCTGGCGGGCTACGAGGTCTACAACGCCACGGGCCAGCGTGACGCCGTCACGCTGTTCAAGCGCCACGGCGCCAGCGGTGACGGCTCGATCGTCGCGCTGCTGCTCGACGCGTCCGCAGATCCGACGGTCAGCGCGTCGGTCCTGCGTGAGCTCGTGCGTCTGCCCGGCGCGGCGGACATCCCGGGGATCCTGATCGTGAGCCGGCGCAACCCCAACCCGATCCCGGCCGCGGCGGGTCTGCCGACCGTGCGGCGACCCTTCTCGACCCCCGCGCTGCTCAAGGTCGTCAGCGAGACGGTCGCGTCTCTCGATGCCGCGCGGCTGCCCGCGGACATGGACGACGTGCCGGATCAGCGCAAGGTCCAGCTCGCGCGCCTCCTGAGCAAGCACTTCCCGAAGCTCGGCGAGCTCGACGAGGCCGCGGTCGACGACCTGTTCAACGAGCTCGAGGGCGCCGAGGAGCTGCCGAGCCCGCCCGGTGAGCAGGCGATCCACGTCGACCTCGCGGCCCAGCGCCTCGAGTCCTTGCTCGAGATGCTCAGCGACGACTCGGTGACCGGCGTGCTGTCGATCGCTTCAGAAGGTCGCGACTCTCGCCTCCACCTGGCCAGCGGTCAGATCCGCCTGGCCGAGTACTTCGGCGACGACGAGGACCTCAAGCTCGGCCGCTTCGTGGTCGAGGGCGGGTTCATGCGTGACGACGAGCTCGAGGCCTTCATTGTCGGCCGGGATCCGGCTGGTCGGCCGCTCGGTCAGCGACTGGTCGAGGCCGGGTTCATCACGCCCGGCGAGCTCGCCGCGGCGATCTTGGCCCAGGCGCGTGAGATCACGTGTCACGTGCTGACCTTTCGCAAGGGCCGGGCCGGATTTGTCCCGCTCGTGCAGCTCGAGGCCTCGGCGGCCGCGGGCGCCGACGAGGCCAAGGTCGAGCTCGCCGTCTCGGAGGCGCTCCTCGACGGCCTCCGCCGCCTCGACGAGAACGCGATGATGGGCCCGCACATGCCGGAGCTCGAAGACGTCTACGTGCGCGACGACGCCAAGGTCAGCCGCATGGCCCGGGAGGTCCTCGCCCGCGACGAGCTCGACGTCCTCGAGCTGATCAACGGCCGCAACTCGGTCAAGGACATCGCCCGACGCACGCGAACCGGAACCTTCGCCGTCTCGCGCATCGTCTACCGCCTCAGCAAATCCAAGGTCGTTCGGCGACGCGTCACGCCAGTGACGGTCTGACAGGAGCTCCTCCTTTTGTCCCCCTCCTCCACGGTGCCCCCACGCCCCGCGCCGCCCCGCCCGGCGCCGCCCAAGGTCATCGCACCCGAGGCCAAGTCTTCGGCATGGAAGACGGTCATGGTCGTCGACCCCGACGCCGACAGTCGCAAGCGGGTCGTCGAGCTGCTGCGTGAAGCAGCTCGCGCCGCGCGTGATCCGGGAACGAGCGCCGGGCCTGGCGCTGTCGCGCCGCCAACAGACGAGTCGCACACCCTCGCGGTTCACGAGGCCGACAACGGCAACGCCGCGTGGGCGCTGGTCGAGGTCGTCAAGCCCGATCTCGTCGTCGCCGAGATCCTGCTCGAGGGTCTCAGCGGCATGCAGCTGCTCCGACGGCTGCGCGAGCGCTACGAGGCCGACGCCCCGGCGATGATCTTCGTCACGACCATGAGCAACGAGGTCGACCGCTACTGGGCGCTTCGCAACGGCGCCACAGCCTACATCATCAAACCCTTCGACGACGAATTCCTGCGAGCACGCGCGACCAAGTTCTTCGAAGACCGGGACGAGGGTGGCCTCGACCTGGACTCCAACTGGATCGCGGTGCCCTGAGGCAGGAGCGCTGGCCATGCCCGAGACCTCCGAGACCGTCACCCGCAACATTCGGATCAGCGTCCAGGCCCGCTACGTCGCCCAGCGATCGCGGCCCGAGGACGGGCTGTGGTTCTTCGCCTACCGCGTCGAGCTCGAGAACGTCGGCGACGAGACGGTCCAGCTGCTGAGCCGCCACTGGGTCATCACCGACGCCGACGCGCGCGTCGAGGAAGTCCGCGGCCCCGGGGTCGTGGGCGAGCAGCCCGTGCTCGCCCCGGGCGAGGTGTTTCACTACACCTCCGCGTGCCCGCTCCCGACCTCCTTCGGTACGATGCACGGCAGCTACCAGATGGTCACGGAGGATGGCGAGCGCTTCGACGCAACCATCGCCCCCTTCGCGCTGAGTCTGCCCCACGCGATCCACTGATCATTGCACGACCGACGACCGGTCCGCTGCGCTCCCTCGTCGGTGGGGTCCTCGTCTGTGGGGCCCCGGCTTAGTCTCTGAGGATGGTTAGTGGGCGGTAGCGGGTCGAGCTGGTGACGCCGCTGCGTTCGACCTCGCCCGCCTCGACCAGGCGGCGCAACGAGCTCAGGAGTTTCCAGCGGGGACCGCCGACGCGGACGCGCAGGTACCTGGCCGACACAGCGTGCCCCCCGGCGCTGCAGATCGCCTGGAGTACGCAGGCGTCGAATGCCTCGCCGCTGAGGCGCTTGGCTTGCTCGAGGGCCCCACGATCGATCGGGGGGCCTCCGTCGTCGGGGAGCTCGAGCTCGATCCGGGTCTCGATCAGCTCGCGGACGGTGATCGACTCCAAGGTCGCGCCGTAGCGACCGCCGAAGCAGTCCTCGAGCATGTCGAGGGTCAGCTCCGGCCGTGAGCGAAGCACCGCGACGAGGGCCCTCCGTTCGGCTTCGTTGAGAATGGTTTCGAGGTGATCGCTGAGCTGCGTCATCGTTAAATGCTCGAGGGATGCGACACGGACGGGCCGATGGCCCGGTCGCGGGCCATCGGCGAAGGCCAAGCTCTTTCGGTCCGTTTAGAGAGTCGTCAATTTCGGCCGACTTGATCCCGGGAGCATGTCGGGGAGGGGCATCCCCGACGCGAACGAACGCGGCCTGCGCCGCGCCCGAAGCAAGCCCCACTGTCTTGAAGACTGTGGTCTTTGTCGATGTATAGATTTGGCCCGACGATCGTGTCAATCACAGAGTATGTCGCACGAGCCCGCGATCCGTTCGCCATCTCTCATCGTCTCCAAGTCTCGGTCCTAGCAGCCCGGGGTGCAATGCATCGTGTCGCCTCGCGCCGGAATGTTCGCCGAGGGCGCGAAGCCAAAACGCCGCTGTACCGGGCGTACTGCAAGTTTTGGCGACAAAGCCCTCGGCGAAGAGGCCAAGCGAGGCGGCGCGAGGCATTGCACCCCGGGCTGCTAGGAGACCGACAGCCGCGCTCGCGCTCCGACGAGCACCGCGAGGTGCCGCTGTCGCCGTACATGTGACACGAGTGGGTCGCGCCGCCGACCATTGCATTGTAGCCAGGCGGTCGATGGCCCGATTTCACGGCGATCGGTCCGATGATGTCCTGCAGATCTTGCAAGCGAGTGACGCCCTGAGACTGGACGACGGCGTAGCGGCCCTTCCAGGCCTGCGCAAATCCGTCGAGTGTGAAGTTTGTCGCGACTTGAGCCGACTGATCGATCGCCTCGAGATCGAGGCAGCGCACTGGCGATCGGTCGTTGAGGTTTCCCTGACAGGGCGCCCGGTAGTCGTGCCCAGCTGGTGACGGCGCGGGGATCGCGATCGGAAAGCACACGCTGTCGTCTTCGAGGGGCCCGGAGCTGCAAGCCTGCTCGAGGTTGGGGTCCCAGCTGGGCCTGGCGGCGTGGATTCACACCAATCCCCGCTCTAGCCCCCCATGCGAACAACTTGAAACCCCTCCCGGCCAGGGCCGAGGAGCCCATGGGGCCACCCAACCGGCACCCACGAGGGGATCGAACCATGTCCAAAGCAAACCTCAGCACGGGCTCGCTCGCGTGCTTCATGCTCTCCTGCGCGCTGTCGAGCGGCTGCGTCAGCGTCCGTCCCGACGTCGAGCCCAGCCCACCGACAGAGCTCTCGAGCGCGCCGATCGTCGCCCAAGGCATCGGAGATGGCCGCTACGTCGCGCTCGAGTCTGTGCCATCGCCCCACGCATCTGCCCTGCTCCCGCCCGGAGCGCGCTATCGTGTGGTGGTCGCGGCCCCGAATGAGCTGGCGCTGGTCATCGTGAGGCCGGACGATCGGATCTCCGGCCGGCTCCGAATTCGCCCCTCGGAAGCCTGCGCGGGGTGCTCGGGTCCGGCCTCGAGCATCATGCTCGATGACTTCGACGGCCCTCCGGCGCGGGTAGATGTGTGGGCGTCCGCGGGGGCCATGGGCGGCGAGGCCACCGTCGGACAACGATCGGCTCACTGGCGAGTGCGCCTCAGCCCCGACGGCAGCGTCGCCGGGGAGACCTGGAGCGTCAACCACGGCGCTCCGTCCGACGAGCTCGCCGAGCTACGCCGGGCCCGAGCGATCAGCGCGGACCTCCAGCTCCTCGGCGTCGAGCTCCAACGCAGCGGCGCGCTCGAGCCCACGAGCGAGCGCGAGCTGACCGAACTCCTGGCCCTCGCCGATCTCGCGCTCGAGCTCAGCGTGCGGGCCTGGGAAGGACGCGACCGCGCCACGCTCCCCAACCTGAACGACTGACACCGCGCATCACACGCAAAAGGGCGCGAGCACGCGCACGGGAGACTGCGTTACGGGCTGCTAGTTGTCTTCAGCCCGGATCAGCGAGCTGACGTCATCGGCGATCTCGCGCAGCACCGCGCGGCTGATCTCGGCGGCCGTCGCCGGCCGGCCTTCGGGGTCGACGCGCAGCCCGAGCGGCGCCGCGCGGTTCGACTCGAGCATGTGCTCGACCATCGCCACCACCTGGCGACGCATGCTCTCCCGCCCCGCCTTGAACGCGATGCGTGCGACCTCCTCGTCGTACGCGTCGAAGGTGTAGGGCGTCTGTTCGTGGGACGCCTCGAGCGCCCGCCAGAATTCATCGAACTCTGCCCAGGTCAGGACTTGGAAGCGATCCGAAGGTTGGGCCATGGTCACCGTCTCACCGAGGAGAGCCTGTGCTCGCGCAGTCGCGCGGGCATCGCTGGTTCCCAACAGCACGCTACCACGGACCGCAACCTCAGCCAGCCCGGAGCGAAGCCGAGCGCCGACACGGGCGGCCTGGAGCCACGGATCCGAGGGCCGTTCAAGGCGCAAAACGAGCACGCGTCGCGGGCGCTGAGCAACTGGCGCAGCCGGAGCAAGGGTGTTGAGCCTGCGGACGGCGGCGCGTGGGTGTACACCTGGAGCGAGGCGCCCAAGGCCTGGCGCAACACGCACCTGACGCTCGCCGCGATTCCTGCCCTCGCGCAGTGCGAGGCCGCGGCACACCTCGGTACCTCTCCATGCCCCCGACCAGGACCCAACCAGCCGAGGCCTTCACCCGACGCCCGGGGGTCCTCGATCTGTGGGAGATCGATCTGGCCCGCCCGATCAGCGAGTCCGATCGCGATCTCCTCAGCGACGAGGAGACCGCGAAGGCCGACCGCATCATCATCGAATCCAAGCGCCGGCAGTCCTACCGGGCTCGCGCCGAGCTGCGCCGGTTGCTGGCCCGCTACCTCGACACCGATCCCCGCGCGCTGTGCTTCTCCTATGGCGAGCACGGCAAGCCGGCGCTCGTCGCCGATCCCGAGCAGGGCCCGGCCCCGCTGTGCTTCAACTTGTCTCACTCGGGCACGGTCGGGCTCGTCGGCGTGATCTACGAGCGCCCACAGCTGCGCCTCGGCGTCGACGTCGAGGAGGCCCGGCCCGGGCGCGAGTTCGCGTCGATCGCCGAGAGCTTCTTCGCGCCCGACGAGGTCGAGGTCTTTCGCCGGCTCCCGAGCACCGAGGAGCCGGCGGCCTTCTACCGGGCGTGGACGCGCAAAGAGGCCTACCTCAAGGCGATCGGCACCGGCCTGAGCTTCTCGTCGACGGCCTTCTCGATCAGCTACGGCCGCGACGAGCCCGCGCAGCTGCTGCGGACCGAGCGAGCGGGCGACGCGGCCCACCGCTGGCGCATGGCAGACCTCCCCTGCCCTGCCGGCTACGCCGCCGCGGCCTGCTGGGATGGTGAGGCCCTCGAGCTGCGTCACTTCTTCGCCCCTGCTTCTGCGCCGCCGGGTCCGAGGTCCTGAGTTGGAGACCGCTGCGAGGAGACTCGGCGCCTGTCAGGAGGCCCTCGCGCGGCTGCTGGTCGACGCCGAGCTCCGGGCCGTTCACGCCCGCGATCCCGACGGGCTCGGCGAGTCCCTCGCGGATCTCGAGCTCGACGCCGAGCAGCTCGCCTCGCTTCGAGCGATCGCGCCGAGGCAGCTCGAGCGGGCCGCGCTCGGGCTCGAGCTCAAGCGTCTGCGCTCCGTGGAGGCGACCGTGCCCCACAGCGCCCGAGTGTGGCCAGCGCTCGGCGATCGCTACCTCGACTGCCTGCGCAGCGAGCCCGCCCGGATCGAGGACCTCGACGCGACCCTCGGACCCGGCCCGAGCGAGGTCCTGCGCTGCCTGCCACGGCTCCACGCCGCCTCGCGTCACGACCTGCTGCCGCCAGCTTGGACCCCGGATCTGCTCGCCCTCGAGCTCGCGCGGACCTGCTCACGCATCGATCGTCGCCCTCGCAAGCTGCGCTGCCGCTACCTCGTCCATGAGGCCCTCGCCGCCCTCGACGAGGGCTGGGTCGGGGTCGAGCTCGACCCTGCGGACTGCGAGTACCTCGTCGAGGCCGAGCGCCTGCGCTGGCGCACGCTCGCCCCAGGCTCCCCGGACCGGGGGGCTCGAGTGACCTCCAGCCCCCACGCCGACGCCTGTGAAGCTCATACCCGCCCCCAGAGCGAGGAGCGATCGACCGGCCGCTCGCGGCCGCGCGCGCCGACCCGAAGGTGGTTGGGCGCCGGGTTCGGACTCCGACGCCCGCACCTCGCGGCGCTGGTCGCCCGGCGAGCCGAGGGGGACCCGCGCCCGCCGGTCCTCGAGCTGACCCCCTCGCACTTCTTCGCGCAGCCCGAGCTGCTCGACGAGCTCGCCGCGAACCACGCGATCGTGCTCCACGACGTCTACGCGTCCCTCGCGACCGTCGGCCCGATCGATCGCCGCCACCTCGAGCGCGTGGCCGCGATCGCCCGCCGCTGCGGCGCGGTCGAGTACAGCGAGCACCTCGCCTCGACCCGGTCCCCCCGCGGCCTCGAGCTCGGCCACCTCGTCCCCGTCGCGCGGACCCACGCACAGCTCGCGGTCCTCGTCGACCACATCCACGCGGCCCAGGATCTGCTCGCGCTGCCGGTCGCCATCGAGCTCCCGGCCACGACGATCGCCCTGCCCGGCGCCGAGCTCGACGAGGCCGAATTTGTCTCACGCCTCGTCGACCGAAGCGGCTGCGAGCTCCACCTCGACCTCGAGAACCTGCGCGTCGACGCCCTCAACGAGCGCTGGCTCTCTTCCCCGACCCGCCGCGAGCGCGCCGAGCCCCACCCAGGCCTGGGCCAGGCGCTGGCCGACGCCGGCCTGCCTCCCCCGCTCGCCGAGTCGATCGCCGGCCGCCTCGCCGGTCTCCCCCTCGACGCCGTGACCCGGCTCCACCTCGCGGGCGGTCACGTCGACCCCGAGGGCTGGGCCGTCGACAGCCACCGCGCCTCCGTCTCCGATCACACCTACGCCATCCTCAGCGCCTTGCGTGGCTACCTGCGTCCCCGCGCGATCATCATCGAACGCGACGATCGCCTCCCGCCCTTGTCCGAGCTCATCGAGGAGGCCGAGCGCGCTCAGCGAGTCTGGCAAGGCTCCTAGCAGCCCGGGGTGCAATGCATCGTGTCGCCTCGCGCCGGAATGTTCGCCGAGGGCGCGAAGCCAAGACGCCGCTGTACCGGGCGTACTGCAAGTTTTGGCGACAAAGCCCTCGGCGAAGAGGCGGCGCGAGGCATTGCACCCCGGGCTGCTAGCCTGGCGGCCCCCGCGAGGGATGCGCGGGAGCGACGGCTGCGTTCGCTCGACCGCGCTGCTACAGTGTGCCGGCCCCATGGCTCGAGCTCGGGACATGCTCAGCGCCGCTCGCATCACACTCGTGTGGTTGCTGGCGCTGCTCGTGGTGCCGATCGGGTCCGGGCCGCTCGAGCGCGAGCCAAGCCCGGAGGCCTGCGCGCCCTGGTGTCCGTGTGAGGCGGCCGAGCGCGAGGCCACCGCCGAGCACGACGAGACCCAAAGTGACGACGAGTTGCCCTGCGACGAAGACTGCAGCGAGGACTGCTCCCGCTGTTGCGACGCACGCACGCTGCTCGCCGTCAGTCTCGACGAGCTCTCGAGCACAACCCTGCGTGTCGTCGCCACCCGCGGGCTGCCGCCGCTCGAGACCCCCGGCTGTCATGTCGCGACCGGCGTGTTTCGACCCCCCCGCTCCCTGACCTGAACCCGCTCGCGTCTAGCAGCCCGTGCAACCCGTCGCGTCGTCTCGCGCCGGAATTTTCATCGAGGGCGCGGAGCCAAAACGCCGCGGTACCGGGCGTACTGCAAGTTTTGGCGACAAAGCCCTCGGCGAAGACGCCAAGCGAGGCGGTCTGAGGGGTTGCCCCACGGGCTTCGAGGTTCAGTCGGCGAGTTCGCGCTGCTGCGCGGCCTCGCGTTCCCAGGGAGAGTTGAAAAAATGGTTCGAACGAGGCTCATCAGCCTGTTTTTCTGCGCGTTGCTGTGGGCGTCACCTGCCCTCGCGGGCGCGACGGCACCACCGGTCCAACCTGTCCAAACTGTCACGGAGCTCAGCTACGAGCAGGCCCTGGCCCTCGCTCGCGCGCAGGCGCCGACCCTCGAGCTTGCCCGGGCCCGGACCACCGAGGCTCAGAGCCGAGTCGAGGCCGCGGAGGTCTGGCAGCTCAACCCCCAGATCATCGCGACCGCAGGCCCGCGCCTGGGCGCCGACGGAACGGACGCGGACGTGTCCGTGCGGGCGACACAGTGGCTCGAGGTCGGCGGTCAGCGCGGTCATCGAGTCGACGCGGCCCGAGCCCAAGTCGACGCCAGCCGGGCGCGCGGCGAGGACGCGCAGCGCCTGCTCCTGCGCGAGGTCAGCCTCGCCTTCGTCGCCGCGCTCTACTGGCAACAGCGGGTCGAGATCGCCGAGGGCCAGGTCGAGCTCACGAGCGCTGCCGAGGCCGTCGCCCGTCGACGGCACGAGCTCGGCGATGTCGGCGGGCTCGAGGAGTCGAGCGCGTCGCTGGCGGTCGCTCACGCGCAGCTCGAGGTCGAGCGCGCTCGCGCGGCGGTCGACCAGGCCGAAGGTCAGCTCGCAACCTTGCTCGGGGTCACGGCCGAGACCGAGCTGGTCGCCCTCGGAGACCTGCGCGAGCTCAGCATCCCGGTCGGATCGGACGACGCCTGGGTCGACGACCGCCCGGATCTGCGCGCGCTCGAGGCCGAGGCTCGCGCAGCTCGGGCTTCGCGTGCGCTCGGCCGGTCTCTGCGCGCACCCAACCTCGCCGTCGGTCTCGGCTACGTCCACGAGGAGTCCGATCACGTCATGCTCGGGCTCGTCGGCATCGCCTTGCCGGTCTTCGATCGCGGACAGGGCACGGTCGCCGTCGCCCAAGCCCGCGGCGCCCGGGTGAGCGCCGAGCTCGAGGCCGCCCGCAACACGGCCACGCTCACCGCCAAGACCGCCGACGCGGTCGTCCAACGCACGACCGACGCGGCGCGACGGTTCGAGCGCGAGGGCCTCGCGCAGCTCGAGCGAAGCGAGCAGCTCGTGACCGTGGGCTACGAAAAGGGCGCGGTCGCCTACGACGAAGTGCTGGTCGTGCGGCTCGAGCTCGTCGCCGCGAAGCTCGACTACGCCGACTTGCTGCTCGCCGCCGCGACCGCGCAGGTCGAGCTCGCCGCAGCCACGGGGGCCTTGCAATGAGCCGCCGCCCTCGTTGGCCAAAGGCGCACGCGGCCCTGGCGTGCGTGGCGTTGCTCCTGCTGACGCTGATCGGCTGCGGCTCGGAGCAGCCGACCACCGAAGCTCAGCCCTCGCCACGCGAGGCCACGCCCAGCCCGGCGGCTGCCGAGCAGCCCGCGGATTGGTGCGCCGCGCATCAGGTCCCCGAGTCGAAGTGCACCAAGTGCAACCCCGAGCTCATCGCCGAGTTCAAGGCCCAGGGCGACTGGTGCGAGGGCCACGGCTTCCCCGAGTCCGCGTGCCCGTCCTGCAACCCCCAGGACCCGCCGACCCTCGCCGCCGACTGGTGTCTCGAGCACGCCCTGCCCGAGTCGAAGTGCACCAAGTGCAACCCCG
>NZ_PVNK01000219.1 GCF_002994615.1 Enhygromyxa salina
GTCGGGGACCGAGCGGCTCAAGGCCGGGCTGTTTCACGGCCTCGGGTTTCGGACCTTCTCGAAGACCACCGGGTGCGAGGCGATGTTCATCCACGCCGCGCCCCTCGGTCCGCAGGTCGAGATCTACACCTTTCGGCCCTACGGCAAGGCCACGATCTGGGAGCAGCGCGACCTCCTTCAGCTCGCCGCCGGGCTGCGCAGCGAGGTGTTCTTGTGGGAGTGCATGGCGCTCAACCCCGAGTACGTCGACATCCTCCAGCGCGGGTGGATGCGCGACGACTTCGCTACGATCACCAACACCTACCCCGACCACGAAGACATCCAGGGCCCGGCCGGTATCGACGTCGCGACCGTCGTCGGTCGCTTCATCCCCGAGGGCAACCCCACCATCAGCTCCGAGCTCGGCTTCAACCCGGTGCTGCGCGACTCGGCCCAGGACCGCGGCGCCGAGTTGATTGAGGTTGGCGACCACGACGGCGACCTGCTGCCCGACGATCTGCTCGGGCTGTTTCCCTACTCGGAGCACCCGCGCAACATCGCGCTGGTCGCCGAGCTCGCCCGCCAGCTCGGGATCGACGACGAGCTCGCGATCGTGACGATGGCCGACTACGTGTACCCCGACCTCGGGGTGCTCAAGTTTTACCCTGAGGTCCAGGTCCGCGGGCGCACGCTCTCGTTCGTCAACGGCTGCTCGGCCAACGAGCGCGCGGGCTTCTTGAACAACTGGCGGCGCACGGGCTGCGTCGAGCTGGCCGCGGCCGCCGACCCGGCGCGGGCGGTCATCACCGTCGTCAACAACCGCGACGACCGCGTGAGCCGGTCCGAGGTGTTCTCGCGCATCCTGGTCAACGACGTCGCCGTCGACGCCCACGTGCTGATCGGAACCAACCTGGCCGGGCTCCAGATCTTCCTTGATCGGGCGCTCGACGCCTTTGCGAGCGAGCAGGAGCTCGTCGACGCCGAGGCCCTCGCGCAGGGCGGGGCCGGGCTCACGCGCGCGCGCAAGCGCCTCGCGGCCTTGCTAAAGCGAGTCCGCGCGCCGGTCGAGGGCTGGTGGGAGCAGCTCGCGACCATCTTGAGCATGGGCCTGGGCGCGCTCGGCCGCCGCTTCGACCCCGAGGGCAGCGAAGCCGCCAAGATCCGCGCGCACGTCGAGGAGCTGCGCGGGGCCGAGGGCAGCCACGAGTTCGAGACCGTCGTCGCCAAGCTCGCGAGCGACGCGACGCTCAACCAGGCGCTGCGCGAGGCCCATGATCACAGCGTCGAGGACGCGGAGCTCATCCACCCGCACGAGGTCGGGCGCGCGGCCGACTACGACGAGCTGCTCTCGCACACGCGCGACCGCATCGCTCGCATGGTCATCGCCGGACGCCTCGCGGCCAAGCTCGAGTCCGTGCTCGAAGCCCGCGACGCCGCCGCTTTGGCCAGCCTCACCGCGGAGCTGAGCAAGGCCTGGGTCGGCCTGTTTCGCGCCCAGCTGATCGTGGTCTGGGACGCGGGCGCGACCGGTGATCAGATCATCGATCAGTGCGCGCGGGCCGTCCCGCCCGGGGCCCACGTCACGATCATGGGCACCCAGAACATCAAGGGCACCGGCCTCGACTTCATCTACCGCTGGCAGGCGCTCGACGCCGTCCACGCCGGCCTGAAGCAGCTCGCGAGCGAGGACGAGCAGACCCGCCTCGACGCCCTGCGCAGCCTCGACGCCCACTCGGACTTCGGCTTCACCGACACTGGCATGCTCGTCGCGCGGCTGCCCGAGTTCACGGCCGGGACCGCCCAGGAGGCCTCCTTGCGCCACGCGTTGCGTGACAAGGCCAGCGCGATCCACAAGCAAAAGCTCGCCAAGCTCGACAGCGGCGCGAGCGGAGCCGCGGCCAAGGGGGGCAAGTTCTGGACCTGGGTCGAGGGCTGGATCGACTTCATCGACGGCGCGGTGCGCTATCGGCAGTCGCGGCAGCTGGTTCAGGATCTGATCGATTTTCGCGTCAGCCACAACAAGATGGCCGTCGAGATGCGCGGGATCTATGCCCGGGCCAAGGGCGGCTGGCTGGGCAAGGCGCTGGCGACGAAGCTCGGGGTCGGGGGCAAGAAAGCTTAGACCCCCCGCGGTCGGTCGCGCCCGAGCGCAGCCCGGTCGCTCGGTCGCTCGGTGGGTGCCTGGGCTGGACCGACGCCCGCCTGATCGCCGACCGCGAGTGGCTCGACGCCAGGCGGCGCGAGTGGCAGTGCGAGGCCTCGTGAACCCTCAGCCCGTCGGCAGGTCGATGCCGCCCGGGTACCAGTAGGACACCGCCGTGCCGTAGCCGTAGACCGACAGCCCGAAGGGCATGCCGCCTTCTTGGACCACGAGCCGGTGGGTCCCGTCGCCGTCGTTGGACAGCGGGACCCGGCGGACGCGCCACGAGCTCACGCCGACCTGCTCGGACCCGGCCGCGTTGATGATCGTGTCGCCGTCGAGCTCGATCGTCGTGTTCTGGTCGAACACGACGTTGACCCAGTTCTCGCTGTAGTCCGTCGGCGCGTAGATCAGGTACTCGCTCAGGTAGCGCTCGGTCGGGATCGCGAGGCTCATCGAGGGGTCGCCGCCGCCACCGAAGGCCGCGCCGGTCATATACTCGGCGACGAGGACCTTGTCGCTCGCGTTGATCGTGAAGCTCGAGGTCGCGTCGAACTCGACGTAGTCACCTGCGTACTGAATGCTGGTCGGCGCGCCCATGACCGCGGGGTTGTAGGACAGGCCGGTGTCGTCCTTGGTCGCGATGATGCGCACCATTCGGCGCGCGAGCTCGGCGCCGTTGGTTTGTGGTTGGATCGGCGCCGAGACCAGGTAGGTGTCGCTGGCCAGCTCGACGGGGATGATCGCGTCTTCGAGCCGGTCGCAGGCCGACACGTCGAAGGGCACGTTGGTGCACTTCGAGCCGCCGATCACCTGGATCGGTTTGTCGGCCACGATCCGCGTTCCGGTCAGATCCGAGGGGATCGGCAGCATCGGATCGGGGTCGGGCGCGCGCCAGCTGAACACCTCGAGCACGTCGCCGCGGTGCAGGGTGACCTCGCCCGTGCCGTCGGCCGAGACCCCGCCACCCTCGCCGACCACGCCGCCTGTGTTCGAGGGGAACAGCTGCACCTTGGTGTCTTGCTCGCGGCCAACCACGGCGTAAAAGCCCGGGAACTCGAAATTCTCGCCGAAGACCCAGTGGTTGCGCGAGACGACGATGTACTCGGTGCCCCACGAGCGCGCGGGGAACAGCAGCGACGCGTCGCCGCTGCCGGTGTTGGCCCCTTCGTTGGGGTTGAACTGGTAGACGCTGACCGGGAGCTCCGTCCGGATCCGATAGCCCGCGTCCTCGGCAAGCACGCTCGGCTCGAGCTCACCCGACGGCATCACGACCGACAGCTCGGGGACATCCGCGAGCGCGAGGGGCTGGACCGTGTTCGGTCCGACGAAGCTCTGCTGCATGCAGTTGTCGCCGCCACCTTGGGTGACGCAGACCGAGGTGCCCTGGTCGTTGCCGTTGGCGATGACCACGCCGAGATCGAGGGCCTGGCCGAGCAAGGCCCCGGCGGTCACGGTCGGGTAGAAGTCACAGCCCAAGAAGCCTCCGGAGATCTCGCTGCAAGGACCCGTGCAGGCCCCGGCGTCACACGTGAGCCCCTGGAGCGGATCGCAGTAGCTCTCGTTCCAGGCCGTGCCGTCCTCGTTGCAGACGCTCGCGATCGTGTCGCCCTCGCACATGCTCGTATCCGGAACACACAGGACGCAGCCGAGGCCGCCGACGCACTCGTCGCTGCAGACCTCCTCGCTGAGGCTGCCAGTGTCGTCGCAGATCTGCGCCGTGCCGTCGACGCAGACGATCTCCTTCGGCGTGCAGCCGTCGCCGTCGCCGTCGCCGTCGCCGTCCCCGTCGCCGTCCCCGCTGTCGCCGTCGCCGTCGCCGTCGCCGTCGCCGTCGCCCGAGGTCTCGGTCTCGGTGCCGTCGCTCCCATCTTCGGCCTCGCCGCCCGGGCATCCGGTCACCAACAAGGGCAGCGCGAGCAAAGGTGCGCGGGTCCAGTCATGAAATCGCATGACCGGAAGATATCAGACTCCGGCCCAGGCCCGAGGGTGGGCGCTCGTGCCCTCCGCTTTGGGGCGGCGCTGGGACAGCGCGACCGCTAATCACACAGATCCATCTTGTTTCCGTTGAGCACTTCTGCGCCGCCGACGGTGATCGCGGCGGCGAAGTCCGTGACCAGGCACTCGGACAGGTCCTCGTTGCTGACCACGCTCAGGTCACCGTTGACCGTGGTGACGCCGAGCCCCTCGAAGCTCGTGAGCGCGGGGTTGTCTTGGATGCTCAGATCGCCGCCGACGGTGGTCAGCTTGTCGAGGCCCGTGAAGTCGGTGATGAGCGCCGAGTCGGACAGCTCGAGGCCGCCGCTGAGCATGGTCAGCTCCTCGAAGCCGCTGTAGTCCGTGAGGTCGGGGTTGCTGGCGATCTCGAGCCGGCCCGCCGAGCTCAGGGCCGGAAACGAGCCGAGATCGGTCAGCCCGTCGTTGCTCGTGATGATGATTGAGCCGACGGTCGCGAGATCGTCCCACTCGAGCAGCGTCGGCATCACGCTGTTGCCCGTGATGATCAGGGTGTCGACCCGCTGGAGGTTCTCGAGCCCGGTCAGCGTGGTCAGCATCGGCGCGAAGCGGATCTCGAGGATCCCGATCTCGCGCACGTTCGACAGCGCGCTCAGGTTGGTCACGCCGCCTCCGGTGATGATCAGGCGCTCGGGTACGCACTCGCCGAGCTGCAGCTCCTCGATCTCGGAGTTGAAGTTGACCACGATGTCGGGCCCCGGGGTGTCGGTGTCGAGGCAGCTGGGCTCGCCGGTCTCGGTCTCGGTCTCGGTCTCGGCCGACGGCTCCTGTGTGGGGCACGCGGTCAGGGCGAGGGCGGCCCCGAGCAGGGCGAAGGCTTCGAGGCGGGCGAAGTTTGAGCTCAAGGCAAGGGCACGCACCGCGCGAGTATGCCAGGGCATCTGTCAGCGCGCGACGGTCGGCCGCTGGGCTGGGAGCACGACCGTGAGCGCCTCGGCTTCGCTCGGGGCTGGGCCCTCGCTCGCGCTGAGGACGTGAATGGTTCGGGCCCGCAGCGTCGGCGTGCGCGCGAGCAGCACAGCTAGCGGGGCCATGACCTGCTCCTCGAGCACGCGCTTGAGCGGTCGCGCCCCGCGGGTCGGGTGCCAGCCCCAGTCGGCCAGCGTCGCCCGAGCCTCGTCGCTCACGCTCAGGCGAAGCTCGCGGCGCGCGAGCCCGGTCCGCTTGCTCATCTTGGCCAGCTCGAGCTCGACGATCGCCCGGATGTCTTCGGGCGCGAGGTTGCGAAAGGGGATCACGAAGTCGATGCGGTTGAAGAACTCCGGGCGGAAGTGGCGGCGGACGGCCGCGTCGAAGCCCTTGGCCTGCTCGCGCGCCGACGTGGCCCCGAACCCGGCCGCGCCACGCTCGGACACACCGAGGTTCGAGGTCATGACGATCAGCGTCATGCGAAAGTCGACCAGCGATCCGCCCGCGTCGGTCATCCGGCCCTCGCCGAGGACCGCGAGCAGGAGATCGAAGACCTCGGCGTGGGCCTTCTCGATCTCGTCGAGCAAGATCAGCGACAGGGGTTGCTGGCGGACCTTCTCGGCCAGGCTCTCGACGCCGGGCCCGACCGCGAGCAGGCGCTGGGCCGAGCCCGGGAGCATGAACTCCGACATGTCGAGGCGGATCATGCGATCGGCGGCGCCAAACATGTAGCGCGCGAGCTGCTTGGCGAGCTCGGTCTTGCCGACGCCGGTCGGGCCGACGAAGAACAGGCTGCCGACCGGGCGCTCGGGATCGTCGAGCCCGGCCTTGAAGCGCGCGAGGACCCGGGCCGCGGTCGCGCACGACTGGTCCTGACCGACGACCCCGGCCCGGAGCCGCGCGGCGATCGTCTCGGGCCCGGCGACGGACTCCTCGCTGATGAGCTCGAGCGGCAGCCCGGTGTAGCGGGAGAAGGCGGCCGAGGCCTGCTGGGCGCGCAGGAGGGTGACTTCGCCCGGCGGAGTATAGGTTGGCGGGGCCGCGCCGCTGTCTTCGCTCCCGCTGTCGTCGTTGGGGTCGTCGGGCTCTGGCCGCGCGCGCTCGACCAGGGCCGTGGTCTCGTCGAGGCCCTGCTCTTGGTTGAGCCAGTCGAGGAAGCGAAAGCCCTTGCCCGGAAAGCAGCTGTCGCGGCGAAACAGCTCGAGGTGCTGGACGACGCGGCGCAGGGCCTCGGGCGGGAGCGCGAGCTTGGGGTTGACCCGGGCCTGGTAGGCGCGGAGCAGGCCTGGCATCGCGACGGCTGGGGTCGCGGCGATCTTGACGGTCGTGAACGCGGCCAGGAGGCGCGGCGCCTTGGTCTTGAGCTGCTGGTACTCGTGGGGGTGGCACTCGGCGATGAGGCTGAGCTCGTCGGCCTCGATCGCGGGCAGGAAGAAGTCCGCGATCGAGCTCCGGGCGGTGCGGACGTCGAGCAGCGGCGGGAGCTGGCCGACGTAGAGGTAGTCGCCCTCGTGCGAGAGCTCGTGGACCATGTCGAGGCAGCGCTGCTCCCACTGCCCGAGGTACATCATCCCGGCGATGATGCGCTCGGCCGAGGTCGACCAGATCCGTGGGCTGGTCCGGGCGCCAGCTGGACGCGAGCCTCGGCGCCGCCGGGAGAACTCGCGGGCCAGGGCCTCGACCCAGGTGGTCTTGCCGACCCCGGGCCCGCCGACCAGCAAGATCGAGGCCGGGGTCTCGCGCTCCCACAGGTGGGCGTGGCCGCGCAGATCCGGGGGCTCGACGAGGCGCGAGCGTCGGCGGCGGGCGTGTTGGACCAGCTCTTCGGCGACGGCGTGGAGGGTAGGGAAGGCCGCCCAGCTCGGGGGCTCGCCGCGCTTGCGCTTGCGTCGGCCGAGGACCGGCGGCGACCAGGTCTCGATCCGCTCGGGGCCGAGCGAGCGGAAGTCGAACAGTGAGCGCGCGGCCTCGCCGAGCAGCGCGGTGCTTACGGCCTGGCTGAGGACCTGCGGGGCGATGTCGAGATCCTCGAGGATGAACCACCAGTCGAAGCGGGGGAGCACGACCCGGTAGCCGCCCTTGTCGAGCTTCGACCACGCGAAGGCGAGGCGCAGGGAGATCGCGTCCTTGCCGATGACCCAGCGCTTGTGGACGACCGCGAGCGGGTGGACCTCGATCTCCACGGTCCGGACGTTGAGGGCCTCGTCCCACAAGAACGAGTCGATCGGCTCCTCGCGGACGATCATGTCGGCGAGGAGCTGCTCGAGGCCGGCGTAGACCTCGGCTTCGCTCGCGCCGAACACCGCGGGGGCCCGCTCGGCGTAGCCGCGCGCGAGCAGGGTCCCGGTCAGCTTGCCGTCGTGGTGGGTCACGAAGTAGACGCGCAGCGAGGGCTTCATGAGTCGCCCCCTGGCCCGAGCCCGGCGTCGGTGTTGCGGCGCTCGCGATCTTCGCCGATCGCCACGCCGACCCGCATCAGCCACAGCAGCGCCAGGACCGGCTCGAGCTGCGCGCGGTGGGGCTCGTCGTCTCCTGACTCGGGCTTGCGGCCCGCCCCCCTCGCTTCGCTCGGGCCCCCAGGCCCTGGGAGGCTGTCTTTGTCGTCTCCAAGACTCCCTCGCTGCGCTCGGCCCCCAGGTCCTGGGAGACTGTGGCTCGACACGTGGCTGAGCGGGTAGTCCTCGACCTCGACGCTGGCCGGGCGCCCGGGCCGGGCCTCTTCGAGCCGGAAGCGGCGGATGATCGGCAGCATCGCGTCGGGGTTGGGCGGGAGCTCGGTCCCGGCCTCGAGCGCCTCGATGAAGGCCTGGCGCTGGGCCAGGGTCCGGGTGATCAGCTGGGCGGGCTCGTCGCTGGGCTCGCCGTCGAGCACGCGGACCCGGACGATCTCGTGGCCGCCGCCGAGGGTCTCGAGCACCTGGCAGCCCGACTCGCCCGCGAAGAACTCGCGCACGCTCGGGCCGACGAGCTGGAGGACCAGGAGCTCGGGATCGTCGGCGCACAGCTGCTCGAACAGCTCGCGCCCGAGCTCCGGGTCGCGGATCCGGACCGAGACCACGTCGTCGATCCCGCCGCCGCGGCGCAGGCCTGCGCAGGCTTCGAGCTCCCCGCGGCCGCGGCTGCGGTAGGCGTGGGCGAGCTCGGCGAACAGCCCGGTCTGGTCGGCGGCGAAGCGACCCGAGCGGCGAGGATCGCTGATCCGCGAGAGCTCGAGAAAGACCACGTGCTGGCGAGGATCACGGGCGCGCTCGAGCGCGCGCTCGAGAAACCACACCTCGGCGATCGCACGGAGCATGGCCTGGCGCTCGCGCAGCGGCAGGCTCGGGTTGAATTGGCGCCGGTCGAAGCGGCGGACGCTGGGTTGGCTGCCGCCGCCGAAGGTCCGCACCCGCATCTGCTCCTGCGAGAAGCGATCGATCTCGAGCTGCTCACCGAGGCCCTCGTGGGGCCCCTCGCGCTCCTCGACCTGGCCGCTGAGGCGCTGATCGTAGGTCGCGTGGAGCTCGAGGGCCTCGCGCAGCCCGTGGATCTCCGAGCGCAGGATCTCGAGGTTGTAGAGCGCCTCGGTCTGATGGGTTGGGGCGCTGTCTTGGCCCTCGTCGGCGGCGTGGCGGTTGTAGGCCTCGAGCAAGGTCGCGAGGGTCTTGGACAGCTGCTCGAGCCGGGGGCTGCGCTCGAGCCCGCGCAGAAACGCGAGCGCGGCCGGGACCTGCTCGAGCAGCGCGGCGTTGGGCTGCTCGAGCAGCTCACCGAGGCGGCTGTCTTCGGGGATCGGATCGGCCTCGCGCAGGGCCTCTTCGTGGACCTGCAGGGCCGCGCGCGCCTGATCGCGCGGCTCCCCACGCGGTTCATAGATCCACAGCAGGCGCATGCTCGCCGCGCGCGAGCGCGTGAGCGTGTCGACCAGCAGCGAGCCGAGGTTGTCCTCGAGCCAGCGCTTGAGCGAGCGGGCCCCGTCGCGGGCGTTGAAGCCTTCGCGGACGATCTTGGCCAGGACCGCCTCGGTCGTCCGGACGAAGGAGTTGCGCTCGGCCAGGCCCCGGCGCCCGAGCAGGCGCGCGAGCTCCTTGCGCGCGATGATCCGGGCGGCGGGCTCGTCGAGGGGGCGAAATTCGACGACCCGATCGATGCGGTTGAACAGCTCGGGCGGGAAGAACTCGCGCACGGCCTTGGCGATGTCGAGCATGATCGCGCGGCGGTCGTCGCCGCCGAAGCCCATCGACGAGCTCCCGCCCGCGCCGAGGTTGGAGGTCATGATCACGACCGCGTGGCGAAAGTCGGCCACGTCGCCGCTCGCGTCGCTCAGCCGGCCGTCGTCGAAGAGCTGCAGCATCAGGTTGAGGACCGAGGGATCGGCCTTCTCGACCTCGTCGAGCAAGACCACGCAAAAGGGCTGGGCGCGGACCCGGCTGGTCAGCACGCCGCTGGGCTGGAAGCGATCGCCGATCAGCCGCGCGGCCGCGCCGGGCACGTTGTACTCGCTCATGTCGAGGCGAACGAGCCGGCTCTCGTCGCCGAACAGGTACTCGGCGAGGGCCTTGGCCATCTCGGTCTTGCCGGTCCCGGTCGGGCCGGTGAACAAGAACACGCCGTAGGGGCGGCCCGGGTCGCACAGCCCGGCCTTGATGCGGACGATCAGATCGCGGACCACGGCCACGGCCTGGGGCTGGCCGATGACCTGGGCCGCGAAGCTCGACGCGACCGCGTCGGCCTCGAGGGGGACGTCGGGGGCCAGGAGCAGGGCGGGCATCCCGGTCCGCTCGGACAACAGCTCGATCAGCTCGGGCGTGCCGACCTTGGGCCGACCGGTGTCCTCGCCGCCCCCACCGGCGTCGCCGCTTGCTTGGTGCATGAGGATCTCGGCGAGCTGCATCTTGGCCGCGCGCTCGCGCGAGGTTCGGTGTCGAGCCCCGAGCGCGCGGACGAGCTCGAGCGCCTTGCCGGGGTACGCGGTGCCCGAGTAGAGCGAGCCCGAGAGCTCGTAGATCGATCGGTAGACCCGCGGATCGAAGCCGCAGCCGAGCGCGAGCTCGAGCTTCCGGGCCTCGTGGACGAGCATGCGCATGGTCGTGCCCGCGTCGGTCGGCTCGACGTGGATGGTGGTGAACAGGTTGGCGAAGCCCGAGGCGTCGGCCTGGAGCTGCTGATACTGGGCGGTGGTGCACTCGGCGATCAGCGTGAGCTCGCCGCGGGCGACGGGCCCGCGAAAAAAAGCGGTGAGGCTGCGATCGCTCTGGCGCGACTCGCCGATCCGGCCCCAGGCGTGGAGATCTTCGGCCCACAGCACGATCCGCTTGGCGTAGGTCTCTTCGAGCAGCTCGATGCAGCGTTGCTCCCACTGCCCGAGGTAGCTCATGCCCGCGATGATCCGGCGGCCGCTGATCTGCCACACGTGGTGGACGCGATCGAGGTTCTGGTGGGCGGCCCAGCCGTCGGCCTCGAGCAGGTCGACGATCATGCGGTGGAGCAGCGTGGTCTTGCCGACCCCGGGCGGGCCGATCAGCAGGACCGGGGCCTTGCGCGAGCCACACAGCAGCTGGCGGAGCTGCTCGCGGTAGGGCGCGCGGACCATGCCGGGCGAGAGCTCGTCGTCGACGGCCTTGCGGGTGAGATCGAAGCCGAGCTCGCTGAGCAAGGTCGTGCCGGGGCGTCGCCTGCGGGTCCCGATCTGGGCCATCTCGGGCCCCTTTTGCTTGGCCAGCTGCGAGAGCAGCGACTTCGGCTCGGCTCGAAACGCGATGATCTTCAGGGTCTCGTCGCCGCGGCGGACGAGCTGCTCGAGCTGCTCGGGCTCGAGCCCCGCGGCCGACCAGCGCCGCTGGAACACCGCGTTGGCCAGCTCCTGCAACGAGTAGCGCTCGTTGAGCGGGAACCACTCGTGCGGGCGCATGGGGTGGTAGGCGATGTCGAGGGTCCGGGTCGGACCGAGCGGCCGCGGCTCGACGATGACCGGGACCCGCCGCGCGAAGCGGGTGCGCGCGTCGTCGGTCCGGACGCTGAGGTCGAGCTGGACGTGGTGGAGCCGACGGCCGCGGACGAGCTTCAGGGCGGGCAGCTCGGCGGGCAGGGCCCGACGCACGCGCTCACGGCACTCGGCGATGAAGCGGTCGCGGAGCTTGGACGAGGTCCGGCCACCGACATAGACCTCGCGCGCGCCGAAGCCCAGCGACCACCACTGGCTGAAGTTGTTGGACTGGCGCTGAAACACCGAGACGGAGAAGTCGAGCTGGGCCATGGGTCAGTCTCGTCCCGCCTCGTCGTGGTCGCCCTCGAACGCGCGCTCGACCAGCGAGGCGAACAGGACCTGCTCGATCTGTGGCCAGAACTGCGCGGGGGTCAGGGCCATGCGGCCGGTGGTGATCTTGCCGTCGAGCATGCCGCGCTCGTCGAAGTGGGCGAGCTTGGGCGTGGCGTCGAGCTGCTTGCGCCCGAGCGGCCGGCCGACCTCGACCGGGCCCTTGTCCCAGGCCTCGGCGTTGAGGGTCGCGCTGCGGGAGACGAAGCGACAGCGCAGGTGGGTCGGGCGCTGATCCTTGTCGCGGCGGCCCTCGTGTTGCCAGGGGTGCTCGTAGCGAAACAGGCCCAGCTGGCTGTCGATGACGGCGCCTGCGTGGCGGCCCTGGACGCACATCAGGAGGTCGCGAAACCGGCGCTTGGCGGCCTTGTCGGCGCCGGGCTCGAACTCGGCGAGGAGCCGGCGGCGGAGCCACGCGGGGCTGCGCGGAGGGCCCCAGGCGCGGCCCTCGGGCCACCTGACCTCGGCCTTGTCCTTGTCACCGAACACGTGGAAGGTGGCCGACCAGCCGCGCTCGCCGAGGCAGTCGAGCAGCGGCAGGAGGTAGATCAAGAACGCGCCGCGAGGGTCTTGCTCTTGGAGGTGGACGGTGATCGTGTGGCGCTCGTTCTCGAGCAGCAGCGCGTCGACGATCGCGAGCTGGAGCGCGCGGTGGGCGTCCTCGGCGGCGTTCTGGTAGAGATCGGCGGGCTCGCCCTCGTAGAGCGCGGCGATCGTCAGCTCCTCGGCCGACTCGATCGACTCGCGCAGCTCGTCGAGGCGCTCGAGGGTCCCGACGAGGCGGCCGTGCTCTGACTGCAGGCGCCCGAGATCGGCGGCGTGCTCCCAGGCCGAGCGCGAGCCCTTGCGCTTGTGGGCGCCGTAGCCGAGCTCGGCCACGAGCACGCGGAGGCGGTCGCGGAGCTCGCGGATCGGGTTGAGGTCGAGGGCCGCGGCCGCGCTCCGGCGCAGGGTCGAGACCCGGTTCAGGGCGTCGAGGGTCCGCCGGGCCGCGCGACCGCTCGGGACCGCGACCTCGATCGTGAGGCTGTCTTGGGTCTCGCTGGTCAGGACCCGCTCGCGCTCGCGCTTGCGCCTGGCCGCGGCCTCGCGGGGCTTGGCGTCGGTGCTCGGGGCCTCCTCGACGCGGATCGTGCCGCCCTCGGCCCGATCGCCGAGCTTGGCCAGGGTCCGGGCGAGGGGCGCGACGAGGCGATCCTCGAGCTCGCGGCGCAGCGCCCGGGCCCCGTAGGTGTCGGAGTAGCCCTCGGTCGCGAGGCGCGCGAGGGTGGTCTCGCTGACCTCGAGCTCGATGCCGCGCTCGCCGACCCCGTCGCGCTCGCGGACCCGCGCGAGCGAGACCGTCGCGACGTGGAGGATCTGCGCGCGGTCGAGGGGGTGAAAGGGGATGACCCGGTCGATGCGGTTGACGAACTCGGGCCGAAAGTGGGTGTCGACCTGGTCGAGGTAGTAGCGCTCGGCGGCGCGCTGATCGCTGGCGGGGTCGCGGTCTCGCTCGCCGCCGCCAAAGCCGGTGCTCGGGCGCCGATGCGCGGCCCCGAGGTTGGAGGTCATGATGATGATCGCGTTGTGAAACCAGGTCGTGCGCCCGCGCGCGTCCGACAGCCGGCCCTCACCGCAGACCTGCAAGAGCAGATCGAACACGGCCGGGTGGGCCTTCTCGATCTCGTCGAGCAAGACCACGCAAAAGGGCTGCTGGCGGACCTTGCGGGTCATCACGCCGTCGTCGCGATCGGTCCCACGGATCAGGCGCTCGGCCGCGAGCGGATCCATGTATTCGCTCATGTCGAAGCGAATCATGCGCTCGGGGGAGCCGAACAAGAAGCGCGCGAGGGTCTTGGCGACCTCGGTCTTGCCGACGCCGGTCGGCCCGACAAACAAGAAGGTTGCGAGGGGCTTGGCCGCGGGCTGAAGCCCAGCCTTGACCGTGCACAGGGTCTCGGCCACGCGACCGATCGCCTCGCTCTGGCCGATCACGCGGGCGCCAAAGTAGTCGAGGATGCGCTGGTACTCGAGGGTTCGATCCTCGCGCAGGAGGAACATCGGGATGCCCGAGTGGATCGAGAACCCGCGGTAGACCTCGTCGGGGCCGATCGCTCGGGGTTCGCCGCCCTCGCCGAGCTCGCCCTCCTGGGTCGCGCGCAGCGAGGCGTAGAAGCGCACGGCCTTGCCTGGGAACGCGCGGTAGCTGAGGTAGCGCTCGGCGAGATCGACGAGCGGGGTGACGGCGTCGCGCTGCGGCGGCAGCGACAGGGTCGGGCGGTCGGGGTCGCTGCGGCGGTCGTACCTGGCCCGGGCCTCGAGGATCGCCCGGGTCTGGTCGGCGTCGAGGGCCGTGACCGGGATCCGATTCAAGTAGGCGAAGAAGCCGACGTGGCGCTTCTCGTGGTGCTCGAGCAGCTCGGGGGTGATCTCGCCGAGGAGCCGAACCCGGCCGCGCTCGAGCCACGGGCGCATGCTCGACGCGACGTCGCCGAGCTCGCCGCTGGTCCGCGCGAACAGATCGCCGAGGTTGTCGAAGTAGAGGATCGCGTCGAGCATCTCGGCCGCGGCCATCACGTCGTTGACGCGCTGCTCGAGCTGACCGAAGCCCGACTGACCCGCGACCAGCTGGGCCCCACTCGTCGCGATGATCTCGGGCAAGGTCGCGAGGCGGCCGCGCGAGCGCGAGCCCTGCAGCCAGCCGTCGATCATCCCGTGGAGCAGCGCGGTCTTGCCCGCGAGCTCGGGTCCGACGAGCATCAGGGCGAGGCGCTCGGGCCCGCGCAGGAGCGCGTCGAGGCTGGCGATCTCGCGCTCGCGGTGGAGGACCGGCGCTCGCCGACGCAGGCGGAGCTCCTCGACCAGGGCGGTGCCGACGCGGCCGAGGAGCTTGCGCGCGTCGGACTCGCTGCGCTCGCGCGCGCGGCGTCGGCGGGCGGCCGCTCGGGCCTCGGCGCCAGCTCGTTCTTCGCGCTCGACCTCGATCGTGAGCGGATGCAGCTCGAAGGGGTCGGCGCCGCTCAGCAAGCCCAAGAAGGCGTGACCGTCGAGCTCGCGCGCGGACACGACCCGCTCGACTTCGTCGCGGATCTTGGCCGCGCGCAGCTCGGGCTCGGCGAGGCCGCCGGGGATCCAGACCGCGTGGCGCAGGTTCAAGACCACCGCCCACGCGTCGGCGCCAGCGGGCACGATCAGGCAGGGGAAGGTCAGGGGCTCGGGCAGCGAGACCCGATCGGGCAGGTCGTCGCGCTGGAGCGGGACCTCGACGAGCTCGAGCTCGGCCTCGGCGTGAGGGTCGTAGATGGCGAGGGCGGCCCCCGGCGCCTTGGCCAGGTGCTCGCGCAAGAACAGCTCCTGTTGCTCGATGGCCTCCTCGCGCGTGCGGCCGTGGGCGACCTTGTCGGGCTCGGCGAAGGGCCACGCCAGGAAGTCGCCGCTTTGCAGCTCCTCGATGACCAGCAGCACGACGAGTTGGAGGGGCTCGGACATCGATCGGCGGCGAGTGTAACAGGCCGGCCCTGTGCGCGCCGCCGGGGCGGCGCCCTCCTCAGGCGCGCCTCGCGGACGCTACTTGATCGAGATTTCTTTGGTGATCACCGCGCCGCCGCGCTCGACGGTGACCGACAGGTGGCTGGCCCGGCGCAGCTTCTGATACATCGCGAGGGCGTCGTCGATCGTCCCGAGCTTGCTGCCGTTGATCTCGCTGACGACGTCGCCGTTCTTGAGCCCGATCATCGTGGCGAGGCTGCCCGTGCGCACGCCCGAGACCCGGAAGCCGGCGGTCTCGCCGTCTTTGGTCACCGGGTACATGCGGGCCTGTGTCATGAGCTGCTGCGGGTTCTTGATCAGCTGGTCGACGAACTTGCGGTCGACGGTGCAGGCGTTCTCGCTGCTGCAGTCGATCGCCTGCTCGGCGCCCGCGAGGGCGACCGTCTTGCCCCGCTTCGCGCTCGTCGTCGCCTTCTTGGTCGGCGCCTTCTTGGTCGGCGCTGGCTTGGGCGGCTCGGCCCCGAGCGTGATGTACTCGCGCTGCCCCTGGTTGAGCAAGACCACGCGGCCGCGCTCGACGGCGAGGATCGTGACGCCCGGACGGATCTGCTCGTTGGCGGTGTACGGACCGAGGCTGTTGTTGTCGAGGTCGCGGATCGTCGCCATCGACCAGGCCGGGTCGTCGGACTCCATGGTCGCTAGCAGCTGAAGGGCGAGCGGGCTGGCGACCTCGCCGGCGACCAGCTGGGTCGCGTTGGCGAGCACGGGCTGCTCGTCGATCGGCGCGCAGGTGGGGCAGAAGATGTTGTTGTTGACGACCTCGTCCGCGCTCATCTGCTTGCGCGTGCCCTTGTTGGCCATGGCCCCGAGGGCGCGCTCGTTCATCTTGGCCTGGGCTTGCGCCTTCTCATCTTCGGCGTCGCCGTCTTCGGCGTCGTCGTCCTCGTCGCCGGTCTCGCTGTCGTCGCGGGCCGAGCTCGCGGCGGCGGAGACATCGAGGAGCAGCTTGGATGCGAGGTGGGTGGTCAGGGCGCTCCCGGCAAAGAACACGAGCAGGCCGATGCCGAAGAACTTGACGAGTCCGAAGTGCCGGGAGAGGAGCCGTTGCATCGCCTGCATCGCCCCCACGGGTTGTGCAACGGTCGTGCCACGCGACCCAGGTTCAGGAGCAAAGCTCGAAGGGCGCGTGGAGGCTCCCTCCGAGCCGGTTTTCATCGGCGGCTGTCCGCCATCGGTGCAGCGGAGGTGACAAAGTGGCAGCTGTGACCGGCGAGAGGAGACCTCAGGTCCGACTGTCATGCCATGCGAAGCAGGCTGCACCCGAGGGCTCGAGCGGCGGCAAGGCAGGATCTGCGAACATGCCTACTTGCTTGGTTAGTAGCTGCACATAGTCATGGTTGGTATGAAAACGCGCATTCAAAGTGGCCCGGACCCGGGTCGCTCCCGCGGACCGCGCGTGCCAGGCCGGTTTCCGCGGGGGTGGCGACAATTCGACCGCCCAGTCGCTCAGCTCGGATCCTCGACCTCGGTGGGCATGCGAGCACGAAGGATCTCGTCGACCCACGGGGCGAGGCGTTCGCGTACCGCGGCAAAAGCCCGGGACAGGCGGCTGCGAACGGTGTTGTATCGGAGGTCGAGCTGGTCGGCGATCTCGCGGTTGCTCGCGCCCTTCATGTGCAGCCTCATCACGCTCTGATAGTGGTCCTCGAGCTGCGCGACGGCTTCGGTCAGGCGCTGGAGGTACTCGGCCCGCGCCATTCGTTCGCTGGGCGGCGTCTGGGAGTCCGGTGGCTCGCTCGTGGGTGCCGACTCGGTCACAACGCGTCGTCCGAGCTGCCGACTGCGCTCGGCCAGGACGTTACGGGCCACCGCGAACACGTAGTGGCGGAAGCTCGACTCGCCCCGAAAACGCTCGATCCGGGCCACTGTCTCCAACAGAGTGACCTGTGTGAGCTCATCGGCCTCCTCGAGCGGCACCCGCTTGCGGTAGTAGGAATTCAGTTCGTTGTGGTAGCGGAGGGCCAGCCGGTTGCCAGCGGTCTTGTCTCCAGCCCGCATCGCAGCGATGAGCTCGTCGTCGGTCACGTGCCCACGCTAGCACCGCAAATTAGCCGAATTTTGGGTCGAGCGTCTCGGGCCACTTCGACGATCCCGAACCCCGACCCAGCGTATCTGCATGGTCGAACCACGGAGGTCTTCGAGTTTCGATCATGGTCCGAGCTTGCGCGCGAGGGTGTTGCGCCCGATGCCGAGGCGCCGGGCCGCCTCGCTCTGGTTGCCCTGACAGGCTTCGAGCACCGCCTCGATGTGGGCGCGCTCGAGCTCGGCGAGTGTGAGCTCGGGGTCGCCGAGCTGCGGCCCGCCGGGCGAGCGCTTGGCGTGGGCGCGGGGCCGAACGACCAGCGGCAGGTCGTCGGCGTCGATGACCCCGCCGTCGCACAGGACGACCGCCGACTCGATGCAGTTCTCGAGCTCGCGGATGTTGCCGGGGAAATCGTGGGCCAGGAGCCGGGCGAGGGCCGCCTCGGAGACCCGGCGGATGCTTCGCTCGTGGCGCTTGGCGTAGCGGTCGACGAAGTGCTCGACGAGGCGGAGGAGGTCCGCGCGTCCACGCTCGCGCAGCGGCGGCAGCACGATCGGGACGACGCGCGCGCGGTAGTAGAGATCTTCGCGGAAGTCACCGCGATCGATCATCGCCGGGAGGTCGCGGTGGGTCGCGCAGATGACCCGGATGTCGGCGCGGATCGTCTCGGTGCCCCCGACGCGCTCGAACTCGTGATCTTGCAGGACCCGCAGGAGCTTGGCTTGGAGGGGCAGCGGCAGCTCGCCGAACTCGTCGATGAACAGCGTGCCGCCGCTCGCGGCCTCGACCTTGCCCTGGGTGCTGCGATCGGCGCCTGTGAACGCGCCGCGCTCGTGGCCAAAGAGCTCGTTCTCGATCAGCGCCTCGGGCAGGGTCGTGCAGTCGACCTTGACGAAGGGCTGGTCGCGGCGCGGCGAGTTGACGTGGACGGCGCGGGCGATGAGCTCCTTGCCGGTCCCGCTCTCACCGTTGATCAGCACGGTCGCGTCGGTGCCCGCGGCCTTGCGCACGACCGCGTACACGGCCTGCATCGCCGGTGACTCGCCGACGATCTGATTGAAGGTGTAGCTCGGGCCCGGCCGCGCCGCGTCGTCGCCGTCGAGCTCGACCGGTCCGCGCGCGCGCAGCTCGGCGTAGAGGCTGGTGGCCTCGAGCACCTGCCCAGCCTGGCCGGCGAGGACCATCGCCCGCTGCTCGTCTTCGGCGTTGAACTGGCCGCGGGCGGCGTTGAGCAGCTGGAGCACGCCGATGACCTCGCCGCCGCTGTCGCGGATCGGCATCGTCAGCATCGAGCGGGTGGTGAACCCGGTCCGTTGATCAAAGGTCGCGTCGAAGCGCGGATCGGTCGCGGTGTTCGACACGCTCACGACCTTGCCCTCGGCCGCGACGGTGCCCGCGACGCCCTGACCGAAGTCGAGGCGGATGCGGGCGAGCTCGGGCAGGTGAGCGACGACCGAGTAGAGCGTGCGCGTGCGACCGTCGACGAGGTAGAGGGTCCCGCGCTCGGCCGCGAGGCGATCGACGATCGTGTCGACGACCGCGACCAGCAGCGCGTCGAGCTCGACGCCGCGGGTCAAGAAGGGGGCGGCCGCCAGCGCGACGCTGTCGCGCGGCGAGGGCTCGCGGCCGGGCTTGGGCTCGCTGGTCACGAGCCCAAGGTTGGCCCACGCGCGCGGGCGTGCAAAGCCGGAGGCGGGCCGGGTGCTCGACTTGGTGTCCATGGCTCCCGAGCGTCGGCTAGAGGGCGGCGACGGCCTCGACCGAGGGCGAGCCCGGCAGCGCGACGCGAGCGTGGCCGCGCGGCTCCCCGAGCTCGATGACCATGTCTTCGCGGGCTACGGTGGTCGCGGGGAACCGGCGGCGAGCCCGAGCCGCGAGGGCGTCCATGAAGCCGTCGTCGTGGCTGGGGTCATGGTGGAACAGACACAGCTCGCGCACGCCCGCGGCCTCGGCCACGGCGGCGCCCGCCTCGAAGGTGCTGTGGCCCCACCCGCGCCGACTGGGACCGCTGACGCCCGCGTACTCCTCGGGGGTGTACATCGCGTCGTAGATCAGGAGGTCGGCCCCGGCCGCGAGCTCGACGAGGGCCGGCGGGGGGGCGTCGGCCTCGTGCTCGAGATCGGTGGCGTAGACGATCGCGTGGCCGTCGTGGTCGACGCGCCAGGCCACGCAGCCGTTGGGGTGATCGACGGCCGCGTGGCGCAGCCGGGCCTGACCCACGCGGACGACGTCGCCGAGGCTCAGCTCGTGGAAGCAAAGATCGCCGCCCATGAGCTCGAGCCCGACGGGGAAGGTTGGCGGTCGCATCTGATCGGCGAGGACCTCGCGAGCTGGCGGCGCGCCATCGCCCGCGCGGACGTGCCAGATGTCGAGGCGGTTGCCGGGCACGTAGGCCGGACCGAAGAAGGGGAAGCCCTGGATGTGATCCCAGTGCAGGTGGCTGAAGAACAGGTTCGCGTGGACGCGCCCGACCCCGGTCGCGCGGGCGAGGTCGCTGCCGAGCGCGCGGATGCCCGTGCCCGCGTCGAAGATGAGCTGCTCGCCCGCGACCTCGACGGCGACGCAGGGGGTGTTGCCGCCGTAGCGACGGGTGGCTTCGCCGGCGGTGGCGATCGAACCTCGGACTCCGTAAAAGCTGACTCGCATGGTGTTTCTCCTGGTGCGCTCCGTGGCGCTCGCCAGGTACATTTGCAATCGTCGTTCGAGTCGCGTGGTGTAGTAATTCCAAATAGTTAGACCTGCCCGCGGCGATCTTCGCGCGATCGCTGATCCATCCTGGGGCAGGCCTGATCCAAGCTGGATCGCTGGCGGATGGAGCTTCAGTCACGCAGCTTGAAGTACAGGTCGCGCTCGAAGCCGCAGCGCGGGCATCGAACCCTGGCGATGCGCAGACGCTGCTCGGCGATGGTCTCGGCGCGGTGTTGCTCGCAGCGCACCTGGCCCTCGCACACCGGGCAGGGCCAGCGCTCGGCGTGGCCCTCGATCACCGCCGGGGAGTCGACAGCGATCGCCCGCCCGGGGTCTGCGCCCGGCAGCTGATCCGCAGGGGGCAGCGGCCGGACCGGGTCGCGCCCGAGCGCGGGCCTGGGGTCGGCCCTGGCCGCGCCGCCGAGCCCGTAGAACAGGCCCGACAGCAGCGCGAGGGCCAAGAGCGCGAGCAGCACCGTCACCGAGGCGTCCCGGCTTCGACCTCGGCGATGTGCTCGGCGATCAGCGCCGCGACCTCGCGGCTGGCGAGCACCGGGCCCATGTGACCGACGTCCGCGAGCTCCACGTGCCGACACTCGGGCATGACCTCGGCGAGCACCTCGCAGCAGCGCCTGCCCGCGCGAGTCGAGGCCTCGCCCGACATGACCAGCGTCGACAGGTGGCCGAGGGCCTCGACGTAGCGGGGGTGGGCGACGTCGTCGAGGGTCGTCTCGCGGACCTCCTCGAACATCTTGCGGCTCGATCGCATCCATCGCCCGCGCTCGTCGGCGTCGAACTCGGCGAAGGTCCCGGCGCCGCTCCAATAGTCGACGAAGCGCGCGACCCAGGCCTCGCTTCCGCCAAAGTCGTCGGCGAGGAAGCGGCCGTCGGCGTCGTAGTCGCCGAGCTCGTCGAGCCCGACGCTGTCGTCGGTCGAGCGCAGGACGCCGAAGCAGGTCGGCTCGAACAGCGCGAGCGAGCGGAGGCGTGCGGGGTCGCGGAGCCCGGCCAGGAGCCCGACGCGGCCGCCGTAGGAGTGGCCCACGAGGTGGGCTGGGCCCTCACACCGTTCGAACAGCGCGTCGGCGACGTCGACGTCGTAGCGCGTGCGAAATGGCCCGCGGTCGGGCCCGGCGGGCCAGGTCTCGGACTCGCCGTAGCCGATCAGATCGACCGCGAAGACCTCGTGACCGCGCTTGCTCAACAGCTTGGCGAGGCGCCGCCACTGCAGGCCCGAGAGCCCGGTGCTCGGCAGGCACACGACCGGCGCGTGTGGGCGCGTTGCCGGGCCCGCCGGGAAGTGGTGGTAGGCGATGCGCAGGTCGTGGACCGTGAGCGTCGGCATGGTCAGGGCAGGGGAGCACGGCCGACGGGCGTCGACAAGGCTGCCGCTCAGTCCGGCTTGGCCACGCCGCACGCGGCGTTGAACCCGGTCGGGCGTCGAACCCGGTCGACGGTCGCGCGGACCCGCTCGCATCCCGCTCGCTGGACGCCGGGCTCCAGGTAGACCCCACCAGGGCCCCCACCACGGCCGAGGCTACGCGCGCTCCTTCAGTCGCGCCGGGTCGGATGATCGCTCAGCGTCGGCGCCGGTCTGCGCTCCGCCTGCGCAGGCCGAGGAGGCCGAGGAGCGCGAAGCCGAGGAGCGCGCCCTCGCGACCCGGCGCGGGCTCGGCCGCGCACCCGCAGCCGACACCATCGACAAAGGCGTCGTCCTGAAATCCGCCCGACCCCCCGGTCTCACCGCCGCCGTCGCCCTCGGTCCCGTCGTCGGCCGAGCCCTCGGGCTCGCAGTAGCCGTCGACGCAGATCAGGCCCTCGTCGCAGCTCCCACCCATGGTGCACATGCAGTCGAGCGCGCCGATGTAGCACTCTTCGCTGGTGTCGCCCTCGCCCTCGCCGTCGCCGCTCGCCGTGCCGTCGTCCGAGGAGTCGCCGCCATCCCCGTCGCCGCTGTCGCCGTCGCCGTCGCCGGAGTCGCCGTCGCCGGAGTCGCCGTCGCCGTCCCCGACCTCTCCAATGCACGCGCCCTGGGCCTGGGTGAGGTTCGTGTCCTCGCCGTAGTAGAAGCGCAGGATATCCTCGTAGCCGTAGCCGTTGTTGTTCTCGAGGCAGCGCGCGCCCCACTGGGACATGCACCCGCGGTTTTGGCCGAAGCCGTTCTCGTCGGGCTCGAACACCCAGCCGAGCGCGGTCTGTTCGACGTCGGGCCCGGCCATGTTCTCGTTGTAGGTCACCCAGTGCTCGGTCCCGACGTCGACATCGCCGACGCAGCTCGGCGCAGGGGTGTTGGGATCTCCGGCGACATAGAAGGCGTAGGTCAGCACCCCATTGAAGTTGAGGTACATGCCGCTGGTCTCCTCGACGGCCTGGTAGGCCGCGGCCGAGGGTTCGGCTCCGCAGGTGTAGACCTGGCAGCCCTGGCTGTCACACACGCTGCCCTGGTTGGCGATGTAGTAGTAGGCGACCGAGCGGGCGGCGATCGCCTGGGCCTTGAGCGCCTCGAGGTTGGCCCCGCCGTTCTCGCAGGTGATCACATGGGGCAGGTAGTCGGTCTCCATGTCCTTGACGCCCTTGCCCTCGACGAGGATCTCGCAGTAGGCCTCGGGCAGCGGCGCCGGGATCCAGGCCGAGGGGGCGGGCGTGTAGTCGGCGCGAAAATGTTGTTGGTCATCGGGGCTGCAGGCGAGTGAGAGCCCGCAGATGATGCTGGTAAGCATCGTGAGTGATACGAAGACATTGCGACGCGCCATCACTACGTTATTTTCGCACGTCAGCGGGGCGGGGCCCAGGCGTGAATCGAGCTGGTATTTGATAGGCTGCTGCCGATGGTCTCCGACCGCCCCTACGACATCGTCCTCTATGGCGCGACAGGCTTTACTGGTGGGCTGATCGCGCAGTACTCGAGCGCTCGCCTCGCGCGCGCAGATTCGAGCGATCGCGCGCTCCACTGGGCGATCGCAGGGCGCAACCGCGCGAAGCTGGAGGGAGTTCGGGCGAAGCTCGATGGCGCAGGTGACGTCGGGCTGATCGAAGCCGACACCGACGATCCTGCCTCACTGCGGGCGATGGCCAGCCAGGCTCGAGTCGTGATGACGACGGTCGGGCCCTACGCGCTCCACGGCGAGCCGCTGATCGAGGCCTGCATTGAAGCTGGGACGGACTACGTGGACCTGACGGGCGAGCCGACGTGGTGGCGGGCGATGGTCGACCGCTACCACGAGCGCGCCGTCGCGCGCGAGGTGTTGATCATCCCCGGCTGCGGCTTCGACTGCATCCCCGCCGACATGGGCGCGCTGTTTACGGCCATGCAGCTGCCCGCGGGTCAGCCGATGACGATCGACGCGTACATGCGCGGCAGGGGCTCGGCCTCGGGGGGAACGACCGCCTCGGCGCTCGAGGCCATGCGCGGCTCGGGCCGCGGCGGCTCCGATCGAGGTTCGGGCCAAGGCCTGCTCACGCGAGTCGACGCCCTCGACATGTGGGCGCTGCCGTCCCCGGTCCTCGATCCCCTCGTCGTCCGTCGCAGCGCCGAGCTTCAGCCGCAGCGCTACGGGAGCGAGCTGCGCTATCACCAGTACTTTGGGTTTCGCCGCCGGGCAGAGGCCCTCGGCGCGCTGGCTTTCTTCGGCGTGTTCTACGGCGCGGCCAAGCTAGCGATCGGGCGCAAGCTGATCACCAAGCTGCGCCCCTCGGGCAGCGGGCCCGACCAAGAGACGCGAGACAAGGGCTGGTTTCGCTTCGACTTCATCGGCCGCGGCGGCGGGCGAGAGGTCCGGGCCCACGTCAGCGGCGGAGATCCAGGCTACACCGAGACGTCGAAGATGATGTCCGAAGCGGCGATCATGCTGGCCGAGGCCCGCGACGAGCTGCCGCTGCGGGGCGGGGTCGCGACCCCGGCCGCGGGCCTCGGCCCGGCGTTCATCGATCGCTTGCAGGCGGTCGGCATCGAGTTCGCGGTCGACAGCTGAGCCCCGAGCACCCGGCCGCCGATCGGGCCGCGCCGCTTCGGTGAGCGCTCACTGGGTCACGCACAAGGTGAACCTGTCGACCTGGTTGTTGCCGACCGAGCACCACGAATTTTGCTCGGCCCCGCAGCCCGAGTCGTTGATCCAATTGTGGCCCATGTACTGGTAGATGCCCCACAGATCCTGGCACTGCGAGGGCGCGTCGTCGTTGCACAGCAGGCTGGCCATGTCCTGCATCGGGTTGCCGCAGCTGTCTTCGTTGTTGGTCTGGACGCAGACCTCGTCGTTGTAGCTGCAGTTGTCGGGGCCCGCGCAGGGGATGTCGAGGCCGCAGTCCGAGCACGCGGTCTCGATGTTGGTGTCGGTCATGGCGCCCATGACCGGGACCTTCCAGTAGGTCCAGCCGTTCCAGTCGTCGACGATGACCTCGCCGCCGCACTCCGCCACGCACATTGCGTCGCAGCCGTCGTTGCTCATGTTGTTGCCGTCGTCGCACTCCTCGACGCCCTGCTGCTTGAAGCCGTCGCCGCAAAGCTGCTCAGCCCACGAGCTTGGTCCACAGGTCGAGCGCGCGCGCGTCGAGCACGCGCCGAGGATCGCGGACGGCCACGTAGCTCCGGCTTGGGAGGCCCGCGAAGGGCACCAGCTTCACGCCCCGAGGTGGGCGGCAGAAGTCGTTGACGACCGCGACACCGACCCCGAGCGCGACGAGCTGCAAGGTCAGCGGCCAGCCTCCGACCTCGACGGCGATCTCGACCTCGGCCCCGAGCTCGCGGCGGAGCCCGACCTCGAGCGCGAGCCTGTGCGGGCGACCCGGGGCCGGGGCGATCAGCGGTCGACCGCGCAGATCGTTCCACGAGACCCGCGCGCGCCCGGCCAACTCATCGCGCTCGAGGACCGCGAGCGCGAAGCCGACCTCGGCGATCGACTCGTGCTCGAGCGTGGTCGGGACCGTGTCGCTCGACAGCACCCCGAGGTGGGCGACGCCGCCGGACACCGCCTCGATCGTGCCCTCGGCGTCGCGGACCAGGACCTGGAGGGCGTCGCGCCTCGCAAAGCGGCGCAGGGCTGGCCCGAGCAGGTACAAGAGCGCGCCTTCGCCCGCGCTGAGGCAGATCGGCGCCCGGGCGCGCGCGTCGTCGAGCTCCTCGGTGAAGTCCCGCAGCCGCGCGCCGATCTCCCGGGCGAAGCGGGCCGCTCGCTGCCCGGCCTCGGTCAGGACCAGGGCCCGGCCCTCGCGGCGGTACAGCGGCGCGCCCAGGACCTCGCTGAGGCGGCGCAGCCGGGTGTGGAGCGCGGGCTGGGACAGGCCGAGCTCCCTCGCGGCTCGCGTCAGGTTGAGGTGATCGGCGAACACCGCGAACGCGGCCAGCTGTTCAAAGTCTGGAACCTTGGACATGAACTATCCAAGTTGTGGATAGCATATCCAGACAGCCGAATTGCCCGGTCACCCTCGCGGGCCCATCTTGGCGTCATGCAAGCTAACATGACATCAAGCATGGAGCGCCGGCTCGTCAAGAAGAGCAAGCGGCTGTCGTGGCTGCTCCGCCACCACGCCACCGATCAGGGCCTCGACATGGACGAGGCCGGCTGGGTCGCGGTCGACCAGGTCCTTTCAGCCCTGCAGATGAGCCTCGCCGAGCTCGAGCTGGTCGTGCGCGAGAACAACAAGCAGCGCCTCCAGCTCGACGGCGGACGCGTGCGCGCGTGCCAGGGCCACTCGCTCGACAACCGCGCGGTGACCCGCGAGGGGCTCGAGCGATCGTGGGCGACCTACGGAGGCGAGGGGCCGGTCTGGCACGGGACCAAGGTCGACGCCGTCCCGAGCATCGCCGAGCAGGGCATCTTGCCCGTCGCCCGGACGCACGTGCACCTGGCCCCGACGCTGGTCAGCAAGGTCGGCAAGCGTGCTGCGGTCCACGTGATGCTCGAGGTCAGCCCGGCGCGGCTGCGCGCGGCGGGCGTCGTCCTGTACCAGGCGCCCAACGGGGTCGTGCTCGCGCGGGACATCCCGGCCAGCTGCGTCGTCGGGCTGCGCGCGATGACCCGGCGCGCGCGCGAGCGCGAGCTCGAGCTGAAGGGGCTGTTCCCCGAGCTCGCTCTAGCCTGAGCGGCGGGCTCACGCGGGTCGAGTCCCTGCCGAGCTGCTCGACGGGGCCGAGGTGTTCGACGGGGGCCGAGCTGCTCGACGGGGGTCGAGCGGTTCGACGGGGCCGAGCTGCTCGACGGGGCCGAGCTGCTCGACGGGGCTGAGCTGCTCGACGGGGCCGAGCGGCTCGACGGGGCCGAGCTGTTCGACGGGGTCGAGCGGTTCGACGGGGCCGACCGGGTCGCCGACGAAGGTCGGGCCTGGCGTCTACTGGCCGGTCAGGACCCGGGCGGGATCCGTCCGCGCGGCCCGGTTGGCCGGGAAGAAGGCCCCGAGCACGCAAAAGCCGATCGCAAACCCAAACGCCGCGAGCAGCAGCAGCGGGTCGAAGTCGAAGTAGGTCCGCGGCTTGTAGGGAAAGTCGGGGATGTAGCTGGCCGAGACCCAGTCGAACAGGCGCCCGGCGCCGATCGCCATCGCGACCCCGACGGCGCCCGCGAGCGCGCCGACGATCGCGGCCTCGCCGATGATGATCCGGCGGATGTCACCGCGGCTGGCCCCGACCGCGCGCATGATCCCGAGCTCTTGCTGGCGCTCGTAGATCAGCATGAAGAACACATGCATGATGTTGACTGCGGCGATCCCGACGATGACCACGCTGACGAAGCCGAACACCATCATGAAGATGGTGATCAGCAGCGCGGCCTGCTCGGCCCCGGTGTCGGTGACCTCGAGCTCGAGGTCCGCGACCGCGGCCGCGACCGCGGCGACGTCGTCCTTGGACTCGATCTCGACGACCGCCGAGTGGAACATCGTCGCGGCCTTGGCGTCGCCGAATTCGACGTTGAGGCGGCGGACGTAGCCGACAGGAAAGGTCATGCCGAGGTCGATCGCCTTGTCGGAGAAGCCGACGAGCATGCCCCGGGCCTCGTAGGTGTAGTCCTTGGCCGAGGCGTCGACCATCGACGCGCCAAAGGTCAGATCGAAGGTGAAGCCGATCGCCGAGTCGGGGTTGATCTTGGGGAAGCCGTGGGCCCGCCGGACCGAGCCGTTGTAGAGCTCGACGATGTGGTGCGAGATGATGATCGGGATGTAGTTGCGGCACCGCGGCTGTTCGAGGGGCTTGGCCGGCGGCTCGGTGTTGCGCTTCTTGGCCCGGGCCGCGGCCTTCTCCCAGCTCGCGAGCTGCTCGACGCCCCAGCAGTAGGTCTGCTCGCCGTGCTGCTCGACGCACTGCTCGTTGTTCTCGCAGGGCGTGGCCGTGGCCAGGGTCTTCCAGCCCTCCCAGGTCTCGGCCTCGGCCTCGAAGTCCTCGAACGCCCAGTGGCGGCTGATGTCCTCGCGGACGAGCTCGGGATCGACGCCGTCGGCGACGAGCTCGGCCCGGAGGTTGTTGCCGAACAGCTTCTGGCCGCCCCAGACCATCGAGGGGATGGTCAGCTTCATCTTGGGGTAGACCGCGACGACGCTGGGGATCGACTCGAGCTGCTCGACCTTGGTGTCGTCGATGATCTCGTTGCCCAGCGGCACGCGCAGGAGCGAGACGTCGACGTCGAAGCTCTTGGGCACGACCTCGAGCTTGTCGAGGGGGAAGATCTTGCCGAGCACGACCTTGCGGACGCCGCCGCCGAGGGCCAGAAAAAAGGTGAACGCGGCGATCCCGACGACGACGCCGATCGACGCGAGCAGGAAGTGCCTGCGGTTGCGCTTGATGTCGTCGAGCGCGACGCGGAGGAGTCGTGTGGCCCTCATGCGCTCAGCCCCGCTTCGCTCGTGAGCCGGGGCTCGGGCTGGTCGTCGAGGGGGCGCTCGGCCCTGGCCCGGGGTTCGGGCTCGGGTTCGGGTTCGGGTTCGGGCTGGGGTTCGGGTTCGGGTTCCGCTGCGTCGAACAGCGCGCCGCTGCCGTCGACGATCCGGCCGTCGGTGATGTGCACGACCCGCTTGCACGCGCCCGCGATCAGACGATCGTGGGTGACGATGACCAGGGTGATGTCCTGCTCTTGGTTGAGGCGGTGAAACAGCGCGACGATCGACTGCGCGGTCGCGACGTCGAGGTTGCCGGTCGGCTCGTCGCAGATCATCACCTTGGGCCGATTGAACAGCGCGCGGGCGATGGCGATGCGCTGCTTTTGCCCGCCCGACAGCGTGTTGGGCAGCGCGTCGCACTTCTCGGACAGCTCGACCTGCTCCATGACCTCGCGCGCGCGGGCCAGCGCCGCTTCGTGGGGTACCGCGCTCTCACCGCGGGCGAACACCGCAGGCAGCGCGACGTTCTCGACGCAGGTCATGTGCTCGAGCAGGTAGAAGCTCTGGAAGATGAAGCCGATGTTCTGATTTCGATACGCGCTGATCTCGACGTCATCGAGCTCGCGCAGCTGCTTGCCGTCGACCTCGACGGAGCCATCGTAGTGGCTGTCGAGCGCGCCGATGATGTTGAGCAAGGTGGTCTTGCCCGAGCCCGAGCGCCCGACAATGCCCACGAATTCACCCGCTTCGATGTCGAGATCGATGCCCTTGAGGACCTCGTTGACCACCTTGTTGGTCGTATAGCTCTTGCGGACACCGCGGAGGCGGATCATGGCGCGAGACGATAGCTGCCGCGCCTGGGGCGGTCAAACCGAGGTCGCCCGGGACACTTTGTCAAACATGGTCTAGCGCCCCAATTTCGCCAGTTTTGCGCGGTGTACGCGAGCTCGAGGGCCGTTACACTCGGGCCGACATGAGCGACACAGCCACGGTGTTCGACAAGATTCTCGACGGCGAGCTCCCCTGCCACCGCGTCTACGAGGACGAGCACGTGCTCGCCTTCCTCGACATCTCGCCGCTGGCCCCAGGGCACACCCTCGTGATCCCCAAGCAGCGCAAGGCCTTCCTCCATGAGCTCGACGACGAGTACGCGGCCGCGATCGGGCGCGCGCTGCCTCGCATCGCTCGCGCCGTCATGGCCGCGAGCGGGGTCGACCAGTACAACGTGCTCCAGAACAACGGACGCGGCGCCCACCAGGCCGTGTTCCACGTTCACTTCCATGTGATCCCCAAGATCGAGCACCGCGGCCTCGGGATCAGCTGGCGGCCGGGCGGGCTCGAGGCTGCTGATGCCAAGGCGCTGCTCGCGACCATGCACGCCTCGTTGGCCGCCGACCCCGGCTCGAAGTAATGCCCACGTCCATGTCGATGTCCACGCCGATGTCCGCCCCGGCCAAGGTCGTGGAGTACTTCGAGCCCGAGGACCTGCCCGTCGGTCGGATCACCCGGCTCCTGGTCGAGATCGCCCATGACGGCCTCTCGCGGCCGATCCAGCTCCCGGTCCTGGTCGCGCGGGGGGCCAAGCCCGGGCCGGTGTTTGGGCTGACGGCGGCGCTGCACGGCAACGAGCTCAACGGGATCCCGGTCATCCGCCGCCTGCTTGGCCGCCTCGATCCGAAGGCGCTGCGCGGCACGGTCGTCGGCGTCATCGTGGTCAACGTCCCGGGCTACCTCAACCACACCCGCTACTTCGGGCCCTGGGACCTCAACCATATGTTCCCGGGCCACGCCGAGGGCAACGCGGCCTCGGTCTACGTCAACCGCCTGCTCGAGCGCCTGGTCTGCAAGTTCGACTTCCTCGTCGATCTCCACACGGCCAGCTTCGGCCGGGTCAACTCGCTCTACGTCCGCGCCGACATGACCAACGAGAGGGCGGCGCGGATGGCCTACCTCCAGCGTCCGCAGATCATCGTCCACAACCCGCCCTCGGACCGGACCCTGCGCGGGGCCGCGGCCGAGCTCGGGATCCCGGCGGTCACGGTCGAGATCGGCAACCCCCACCGCTTCCACCGCGACTACATCAAGCGCACGCTGACGGGGCTGCGCTCGGTCCTCGCCCGCGAGAAGATGATCCGTCCGCGCGCGGTCAAGCTCGGGCCGCCGCCCGTGCTCTGCGACCGCTCGCACTGGATCTACACCGACCACGGCGGCCTCCTCGAGGTCTTCCCGGGCGTCACCGATCGGGTCGAGTCCGGCGAGGCGGTCGCGCGGCTGACCACGCCCTTCGGCGACCTGATCGCCGACTACGAGGCGCCGGACACGGGGGTCATCGTTGGCCACAGCGTGAACCCGGTCGCCGAGACCGGCGCCCGGATCCTCCACATCGGGTTTCCGGTCGAGGATGGCGACCCACGCTTTCACCAGCGCGAGCCGGTCGCGCAAGACGGCGCGGACCCGCCTCCCACAGCGCGCGACTCGGGTGAGGGCTGAGCCGTGCGACAGCTCCGACCCTGAGCCCGAGGGCTGGGCCCGAGGACTGGGCCCCTGCACCCGTCGGGGCGAGAACAAAGCGGAGCCCGAGCTCGACGATCCCAGGGCCGGGCGCAGGCCAGCCACCCGGCGGTGTCAGCTCGACTCGCGCGCGGGAACGCGCGGGACGGGATCGGCTTCGGCGGCCAGCAGGCGTCGGTAGAGCCGGGCGGCGCGCTCGGGCCGACGCAAGGGGCTGCCGTACATCCACAGCTCGCGCGGGGAGACCCGCAGCAGCTTCGGGGCATGGTTCCAAACGCGCAGGCGCCCGGCGTAGCACAGCGCGCTCGCGCCGAGCTCCCCGCGCAGGAAGCCGAGCAGATCGCTGGCCCAGCACTCGAGGCCCGAGGCGAAGCTCGTCGGCCTGAGCCCCTCGGCGCAGACCTCGAAGCGGCACGCGTGGGGTTCGTAGCGCAACACGAGCGGGCCGTCGTCGCAGCGCAGCGAGAGGCACAGCTGGGCCCGGACCTCGCCGCCCGCGTCGGCCGCGAGGGAGGTCGGCAGCGAGTGAAGCTGGCAAAACAGGGGCGTGCCGTACAGGTAACGGGCGAAGTCGACGAGCTCGTCGAGCAGCAGCTCGCGCTCGGCGGCCGTGATCGGCGTGCGTCCGCAGGCCGGGCGGTAGTCGACGAGCTGCGGCCCCGCGCCGCGATGGTCACGGGCGGGCCAGGTCGCGCGCGGTCGCGGCTGAATGAAGGGGCGCTGGCTTCGCTCCGCGATCAGCTCGCCGTCGCGCAGGACCAGGGTGTGACCGGGGTGCGGCGCGACTGCCCGATCTGCGCAGGTGTTTGCCAAGCTGGCGGCGAGGCGCTGGGAGTCGACCGGGAACAGGTGATGGTTCATCCACGCCCGCGGACCGGGGAAGCTCCAGCCGGCGCCGCAGATCAGCGTCGCCACGGGGCGACCCCAGCTCGCTTCGAGCTGGGCGTGGCGGCGGGCGACGGCTGCCGCGAGCAGCGGCGTGTCGTCGGAGTCCGAGGCGGGCAGGTCGTCGGGCGCGCGGCTGCGGCTCATGGTTTGAAAGCTCGCGCGTGAGCAGTTGTTGGCGTAGGCCCACACGCCGGGCCGCGGCGCGAGCGCGCGTAGCTGGGCGAGATCCGCGTCACGAGGGCGCACGTCGACCGACGACCACAGGCTCCCGTGGCCGCCGCGGTCGCGGACGAGGAAGGGGAACACGTCCCACTCGTCGCCCTGCTTGGCGCCGTCGTGCTCGGCGACGAAGCTGCGGTAGCGCAGCTCGCCGATCTCGAGCTCGTCGTCTGGTGCCAGCAGGTTCACGCGCGCGAAGCCCATCTCGTCGAGCAGGCCGCGCGCCGCGCTCGACGAGCGGCTCGACAGGTAGATCGGGATGCGCCGATCGAGGCGGTTGAGCGACGGGAGGTCGAAGTGGTCGTCGTGCTCGTGGCTCAGGATCACGGCGTCGATCGGCGGAAAGCGAGCGAGGTCGAGGGTCCGCGGCGGGTAGAGATCGCCGAGCAGGCCGCCGTGACCGAAGTGATCGCCGAGCAGCGGGTCGATCAGGAGGTTGGTGGTCGCCGTCGACAGCAGCCAGCCCTGGTGGCCGAGGAAGGTCAGCTCGAACATTGCCTGCGCAGCACCACTTTACCTGTACAATCTCTCCATCGCCTCCTGGCTTGAGTCAGGGAATTTTCGTTGGGGCGCCAAGTTCGTCCCGCCCACCGTCGCGCCACCATGAACAACCCATACGGCAACTCGAATCAAGGACAGGGTTACGGCCAGCCGCCGCAGTACGGCCAGCCGCCGCAGTACGGCCAGCAGCCGCAGTACGGTCAGCAGCCCTACGGTCAGCCTCCGCCCCAGGGCCAGCAGCCGCCCTACGGTCAGCAGCCGCCCTACGGTCAGCAGCCGCCCTACGGTCAGCAGCCGCCGCCCGGCCCGACCGGCCACGTCAGCTACGGTCAGGGCGCGGCGCCGCCCAACCCCTACCAGCCGCCGCCTGGCTTCCACCAGCCCAACGAGCTGAGCAAGCTCGAAGACGACAGCCAGCTGTGGCTGCTCGTCGCCGCGGGCGGGTTCTGGTTCGGCTTCGGCTGGATCACCGGACCGCTGGGCTGGTACTTCGGCAGCCAGATCCGCGGCAAGTACCGCGCGCTCGGCCACCACCCGTGCTCGTCGGCCAATTGGGCCTGGGGCATCGGCATTGCGACCACCTTGATCTACTACGTGACGATCGCCTTCGTGGTCGGCCTGCTCATGTTTGTCGTGGGTGGGGCTGCCGCCGGCTTGTGAGGCAGGCCTCGAGCCCCGCGCGATAGTCCGGACAGGCGAGCTCGACGCCGAGCTCGCCGCGGACGCGCGCGTTGGCCACGCGGACGTCGTCCTGCCAGAAGCTGCGGGCCATGGCCGACATCTGCGCGTCCTCGAAGGGGACCTCGGGGGGCGGCTCGACGCCGAGCAGCTCGGCCGCGTAGCTCAGGACCTCGGCGCTGGTGGCCGGGTGGCCGTCGGACACGTTGTAGACCCTGGCCTCGCGTCGGTGCTCGGGCTCCTTCGAGCGCAGGATCGAGGCCGCGAGCACCCGCGCGATGTCGTCGACGTGGATCCGGTTGAACAGCTTGCCGGGCTTGATCACGCGGCGGGCCTTGCCGGACTCGACGCGCTCGAGCGCGCTGCGCCCGGGGCCGTAGATCCCGGCGAGGCGAAACACGCAGGCGCCGAGGGCGAGCCACGCGTCCTCGGCGACGCGCCGACGCTGCGTCCGCGGCTTGCTCGGGCGTCGGGGGCTGTCCTCGTCGACCCACGCGCCGCCGTGGTCGCCATAGACCCCGGTCGTCGACAGGTAGCCGATCCAGCGCAGCTGCGGGAGCGCGTCGATGAGCTCCGCGTGCCAGCGCAGGACCGGGTCGCCGCCCTCGCCCGGCATGATCGAGTGCAGCAGGTGGGTCGTCCCGGCCAGGGCCCGCTCGGCGTCTGCGAGGGGCGCCTCGCCGTCGAACGCGAACAGCTCCCAGCTCGGCTCGTTCAGCGCGGCGCGCTTGGTCGCCGGGTCGCGGGTCGTCCCCGCGATCTCGAACCCGCGCCCGGCGAGCCTGCGGGCGAGTCGCTCGGCGCTGTAGCCGAGGCCAAAACAGAACAAACGAGGCGATGACATCTAGCAGCCCGGGGTGCAATGCCTCGCGCCGCCTCGCTTGGCCCTTTCGCCGAGGGCTTTGTCGCCAAAACTTGCAGTACGCCCGGTACAGCGGCGTTTTGGCTTCGCGCCCTCGGCGAAAATTCCGGCGCGAGGCGACACGATGCGTTGCACCCCGGGCTGCTAGGATGTTCCTCCATGTCGAGAGAGTAGCCCCTCAGCCGGTCCTGGCTGGATCTCTGCGAATTCGGCCGCCGCGAGAGCGTTGGAGGCGCCGCGACCCGGGGCCAGCAATCGTCGCCGTTGTCAGGCCTGGCGCGCGGGCCTAGGATCTGCCCGCCTCGAGGATCACGACGAGCTCGCGGGGAGACGGAGCGAATGGCCCACACCAAGCCCTGGAGCACGCGCACCCCCGACGGCGACCTCGACTACATCGTGATCGGGTCGGGCATCGGTGGCATGTGCGCGGCGGCGCTGCTGGCCAAGCTCGGCAAGCGGGTGCTGGTGCTCGAGCAGCACTACGAGCCGGGCGGCTTCACCCACACCTTCAAGCGCAAGGGCTGGCGCTGGGACGTCGGCGTCCACGCGGTCGGCGAGGTCACCAAGCGCTCGATGCCCGGGCGCTTGCTCGCCCACCTGACCGACGATCGACTCCGCTGGGCCAGCCTCGGCGAGGTCTACGACGAGTTTTACTGGCCCGAGGGCTTCCGCATCGACTTCCCCGACACGCCCGACAAGTTCCGCGCGAACCTGCTCGCGGCGTTCCCCGAAGAGCACGAGGCGATCGAAAAATGGTTCGCGCTCGCGCGCGAGGTCGCCGGGAGCATGCGCGGCTACTACCTGAGTCGCAGCCTGCCGCCGGGGATCGGGCGCCGGGCCGAGGCCGTGTTCGCGCGCGGGGCCAAGAAGTGGTTCGAGCGCCACACCGCCGAGGTCGTCGCCGAGCTGACCGACAACGAGCAGCTGCGCGCGGTCCTGGTCTCGCAGTGGGGCTACTACGGCTCGACGCCGCAGCGCTCGTCCTTCGCGATGCAGGCCCTGGTCACCCGCCACTTTCAGTGGGGCGCCTACTACCCCGTCGGCGGCTCCGATCAGATCGCGCGCTGCCTGCTGCACACCGTGGCCGCGGCCGGCGGCTGGACCAAGATCCGGGCCGACGTCGAGGAGATCCTGATCGACGAGGGGGCGGTCTGTGGCGTGCGCCTGCGCGATCGCGAGGGCGGGCCCGGCGAGGTCATCCGCGCCGATCGGATCATCAGCGCCGCGGGCGTGTGGTCCACGGTCAAGCGCCTGCTGCCGGCCGAGTACGCCGACGAGGGCTGGGTCCGGGCGGTCGCCCGGCTCGACCCCGCGCCGCCGCACGTGTGCCTCTACCTCGGGTTCGAGGGCGACATCACCAAGGCCGGCGCGGGCGCGGCCAACAAGTGGTTCTACGAGACCTGGGACACCGAGGTCAGCGGCTGGGCCGTCAAGCCGGGCCAGCCGGTCCCGCGGGCGCCGATCCTGTACTGCTCGTTCCCCTCGCTCAAGGATCCCGAGCACGACCCCGGACCGCGGCAGCGCCACACCGGGGAGGTCGTGACCTTCGTGCCCTGGTCCTCGTTCGAGCGCTGGCGGGGCTCTCGCTGGCAGCGGCGCGACGAGGACTACGAGGCCTTCAAGCAGGAGCTCCACGACGTGATCCTGGCCCAGTACCTCGAGTATCTGCCCGAGCTCGAGCCGATGATCGTCCACGCCGAGCTCTCGACCCCGCTGAGCACCGATCACTTCGTCCGGCCCTACGCGGGGTCGATCTACGGGTTGGAGCCGACGCCCGAGCGCTTTCGCAACCCCTGGCTGCGCGCGCGCTCGCCGATCAAGGGCCTGTTCTTCGCGGGCAGCGAGGTCTCGACCGTCGGCGTGGTCGGCGGGATGATGGGCGGGGTGCTGGCGGCGCTGTCGGCCGAGCCGGTCGCGGGCGGGCGCTTGATGACCGAGGTCGAGCGCGGGTGACGGGTGCCCTGGACGCGGCCGGGGGAAGGGCGGTAGGCATCAGCGATGCAGCGTCGTGAACTGGACCACGAGATCCACTGCCCGCCCGCGCGCTTGTGGCAGCTGTACTTCGACGACGCGTTCAACGTCGAGATGTACGAGGCCGGGCTCGGCTTCCCCTCGTGCAAGATCGCCGAGCGGACCGACGACGGCGAGACCCTTCATCGGCGGATGGTCATGATCCCCAAGCTCGAGATGCCCCGGGCCGTCGCCAAGCTCGTCGGCGACAAGGTCGGGTACGAGGAGATCGGCGACTGGGTCCGGAGCGAGGGGGTGTTTCGCTGGCGGCTGCTGCTCGCGGCCTTCGGCGACAAGGTCCGGGTCGCGGGGACGATGCGGGTCGTGGCTTCGGGCGAGGCGCGCTGCCGACGGCTCGTGGAGTTCGAGGTCGAGGCCAAGATCTTCGGGGTCGGGGCGCTGGTCGAGAAGACCGCGCTCAACAACACCGTCGACGGTTGGAACGCCAGCGCCGCCTGGATCAACGGCTACCTGGCTCGCACTTCGGCCTGAGCGCGGCTCAGTTGCGCGACACGGCCAGCTGGTAGTTGTTGCAGGTCCCGTCGTTTTGGAACCGGAACACGCGGACCCACACGGTCGTGGGCCACAGGGTGTTCTCGGCGTACTCGAGCTGCTCCTCGTTCGGGGCGAGGTCGCTGAAGCTCCACTCGGTCAGCGGCGGGGAGCTGGCGCCGAACTCGGCCGCGAGGCCCTGGCCGTAGGCTTCGGCGCCGCAGTCACGATAGACCTCGAAGCGGTAGTCATTGTTGTCGTTGGTGGCGAACTCGATGACAGCCATCCCGGCCATTGGGCGCGGGTTGTCGGGGTCGATCGGGAAGTCGACCTGATACCAGTCTTCGGCGCCGTTGCCCTGGCCGTTGTCGGTCGCGGTGATCGTGCCGACCGGGAGGTCAGCGGCGACCTCGCCGATCGCGTAGGTGCCGTGGTAGGCGCTGGCCTGGCCGCAGCTGGAGCCGACCTGGGCTGGATCCGTCGCGCAGTCACCATCGCCGGTGTCGCCGTCGCCGGTGTCACCATCGCCGGTGTCACCATCGCCGGGCTCGCCGTCGCCATCGCCGGGCTCGCCGTCGCCATCACCGGAGTCGCCGTCACCGTCACCGGTCCCCATGTCGGAGCCCGCTTCGCCCGTGCCCCCGTCGGCGTTGGTCTCGCTGCCATCGCCGGTCGTGAACATCGGCATGTTGCGGTCGTCTTCGGCGACGCCGCAAGCGAAGACCAATGGAAGCAGGAGTACGGGGATCAAGCGACGAGACAAGGACATGGCGGTTTCCAAGCGTCAGTAGTTGGTTGGGATGCTACCACGCCCCGGGGCGGGGCCCTGTCGAGAGGGAGTTTGCGCCATGTCCGCTCGAGCACGCGACAGCGTGACCCGTGAACAGAGCAAACTGCGTTCGAGCCCGTGTTCAGGGGGGCACGCAGACGATGGCGAAGCTCATCCCAGCTCCCGAGCGAGGGCGCGCAGCGACCGAGCGACCGAGCGACCGGCCGCTCGCGGGGGTCTGAGACGACCCGTCTATGGTGTTCGATCGAGCTCGGCGATCTCGGCGAGCAGTTCGTAGCTGCGCAGGCGCGCCTGGTGATCGTGCGTGATCGTCACGACCAGAAACTCATCGGTCTCGTAGAGCATGGCGAGGCGCTCGAGCCCGCGCGCCACGGTCGCGGGGCCGCCGTGAAGCCGCAGCGCTCGCAGCTGCCGACGCATCGCGGCGGCCGCGGGGCTCCACTCGTGCGCGAGGGCTTGCGCGGGCGTGGGGAAGGGGACCCGCCGGCCGAGCTGGAGGTTGAGAAACCACAGCTCGGTGCTGCTGACGAGGCGCTGGGCCTCGGCGTCGTCGTCGGCGGCGAGCACGAAGGCGCCGACCGCGACGCGCGGGCGCGGTTGCCACGGTGAGGGCTTGAAGGCCTGGCGGTAGGCGTCGACGACCGCCACGCCCGAGGCGCCGCCGATGAAGTGGGCGAAGCAAAAGCTCCAGCCGAGCTTGGCCGCGAGCGCGGCGCTGCCGGTCCCGGAGCCGAGCAGCCACGGCTCGGGCTGGCCGTCGCCGCCGGGCATCGCGAACAGCCGCGCGTGGGGGTGTTCGGGCCGGAGCTCGCCGCGCAAGAAGCCGCTCAGATCGCGGAGCTTGGCCTCGAACAGGCGCTGCTCGACGTCGGGGGGCCCGGCGTTGGGGCACAGGGCTTCGGTCCCGAGGGTGTCCGCCCCCGGTGCTCGGCCGACGCCGAGATCGATCCGGCCCGGGTACAGGGTCTCGAGCATGCGAAATTGCTCGGCGATCTTGAGCGCGCTGTAGTGCAGCATCATGACGCCGCCGGAGCCGACCCGGATCGAGCGAGTCCGCGCGGCGACATGGGCCATCAGGATCTCGGGGCAGGGCCCGGCGAAGCTCACGCTCGAGTGGTGTTCGGCCAGCCAGTAGCGCGTGTAGCCGAGCGCTTCCGCCCGGATCGCGAGCTCGACGGTCTCGGCCACGGCCTGCGCGGGGCTGCGGCCTTCGGCGATCGGGCTCTGATCGAGGACGCCGAAGCGGTAGCGAGGCATGGCCAGAAGCTACACCATCGCTGGGCCCGGGAAGGGCAGGGCAGGTAGGCTTGGCTCCGATGGCCACGGTCTACCTGGTCCACCGAGGCGAGGCTGCGCTCGAGCATGAGGCCGCCGTCGCGTTGGCGGCGGCGCTGCGGGCGAGCGGGGTGCCAGGTCGCGCACGCGGAGCTCGAGTGGACCCACGACCCCGCGTGGGCGATCGCGGGCCTCGGGTTGGGGTTGCTCGCGGGCATCGACGAGCCGAGCGCGGGGATCGGGCCTGCCGAGATCGCGCGCGTGCGTGGGTACCTCGCGCAGCGGGAGGAGCCGATGGTCGTGGCCGTCGATGGTCTCGAGCTGATCTTGTTCGCGCTCGAGCCTCGCGAGCGCGGCGCGGCGTCGGCTGCGAGAAGAAGGTCCAGAGCTACGCGGTCGAGACCGGCGAGCTGGCCGAGGGAGGCCGCGAGCTCGCCCGCTTCGACGGGCCCTTCGCGCTCACGAAGGTCGCCGTGGTCGGGTCCAGGCTCGTCGCGGGGGACGTGGTCGGCAACTACCTGATCCTCGACGTCGACTGGCCTCGGCTGGCGGAGTTGGCGACAATCGCCTCGTGAGCGGCTCGGGCGAGTGTGTGCTGGCGATCGATCTGGGGACCTCGGGCCCCAAGGTCGCGGTCGTGACCCTCGACGCCGAGGTCGTCGGCTGGCAGACGCGCCCGGTCGCGCTGTCGCTGTCGCCGGGCGGCGGGGCCGAGCAGGATCCGGCCGACTGGTGGCAGGCGATCTGCGCGGCGGCGCGCGGGGTCCTCGACCAGACCGAGGCGGCGAAGCGCGTCGTCGCGGTCGCGGTGACCTGTCACTGGTGCGGGACCGTGGCCGTCGACGGCGCGGGCCAGCCTCTGCGCCCGGCGATCATCTGGATGGACTCTCGCGGCGCCCGCTACGTGCCCGAGCTGTGCCGCGGGCTGATCCGGATCGAGGGCTACGGCCTGCGCAAGCTCGTCCGCTGGCTGCGCCTGACCGGCGGGGTCCCGGGCCTCGCGGGCAAGGAGCCGGTCTCGCACCTCTTGTGGCTGCGCCACAACGAGCCCGAGGTCTACGCGGCCGCGGCCATGTTCCTCGAGCCCAAGGACTGGCTCAACTTCAAGCTGACCGGGACCTTCGCGGCGACCTACGACTCGATCGCGACCCACTGGGTGACCGACAACCGCAGGCTCGACGATATCCGCTACCACGAGGGGCTGCTCGACTGGATCGGGGTCCCGCGCCAGAAGCTGCCCGATCTGTGCGGCGCGAGCGAGATCATCGGAACCCTCACCCCCGAGGCCGCGAGCGCGCTCGGGCTCGGCCAGGCCGAGCACGTTCAGGTTGTCGGCGGGACCCCCGACCTGCAGTCGGCGGCCGTCGGCTCGGGCGCCGTCGACGACGGCCAGGCCCACATCTACGTCGGGACCTCGTCGTGGGTGACCTGCCACGTTCGGTTCAAGAAGACCGACGTGCTCCACAACATGGCCTCGCTGCCCTCGCCGCTCCCGGGCCGCTACTTCGTCGCGGCCGCGCAGGAGACCGCGGGCGCCTGCTTCGAGCACCTGCGCGATCACTTCTTGTTCGCCGACGACGAGCTCGGGACCGGCGAGCTGCCCGAGGACTTCTGGCCGCGGCTCGAGCGAGTCGGCGCCGCGGCCCCGGCCGGCAGCGGCGGGCTGATCTTCACGCCCTGGCTCTACGGTGAGCGCAGCCCCGTCGCCGACGCGACCCTGCGCGCTGGCTTTCACAACCTCTCGCTGCGGACCGGCCGGCCCGAGCTGATCCGCTCGGTCTACGAGGGCGTCGCGTTCAACACTCGCTGGCTGCTGAAATACCTCGAGCGCTTCGTCGGGTCCCGCTGCGAGCCGATCCGCTTCATCGGCGGCGGCGCGATGTCCAACCTGTGGTGTCAGATCATGGCCGACGTCCTCGACCGCGAGATCCACCAGGTCGTCGAGCCCCGGGCCTGCAACGCCCGCGGCGCCGCGCTGCTGGCCTCGCTCGGGCTCGGGCACCTGGAGGTCGAAGACATCCCCGCCCGCGTCGGGATCGCCCAGCGCTTCGAGCCGACGCCGGAGCACCGCGAGCTCCTCGATCGTCAGTTCGCGGCCTACCTGCAGATCTACGCCAAGAACAGCGCGATCCACCGGCGGCTCAACGCGCTCGAGTGAGGGGCAGGGGCTCGTCGTACCCGAGCGAGTTGTAGCGCGTGGACACCTGCGTGGCCTCGAGCTCGTGCTCACGATCACCGAGGAGCTCGTGCGCGCGACGGGGGTCGGCGAACAGCCAGGTCCGGACCGCCTCGGGGTCGACGATCGCGGGCATGCGATCGTGGATCCAGCGCAGGTCTTCGCTGGCCGGGACCGTGACGATCGAGAAGCGCGCCGCTGCGTCGGGGCTGGCCGGCGGGTCGACGAGGGCCGCGAAGAGCAGCGCGCTGCGCTCGGGTCGATGAAACCACCACGGCTGGCGCTCGTGCTCGCGGCGCTGCCACTCGAAGAAGCCGTCGGCCGGGATCAGGCAGCGCGTGCGCGCGAACGCGGCGCGGAACATCGGCTTGGTCGCGACGGTCTCGGCGCGGGCGTTGATGACCAGCTTGCCCGGCTTGGCCCCCATCGCGAAGCCCCAGACCCCGCGGTCGAGGATCGGCCGGTCCTCGCGCCCACGGATCAGCCAGTGCTCCTGGCCCGGGCCGACGTTGTAGCGCGGCCGGTAGCCGGCCTGCTCGAGCCAGCGCGCGAGCCCCTCGACCTCGAAGCCCGGGACCGCGTCGGCGAGCAGCTTGGCCGCGGCGCGGTGGTTGGGCGCGCTCAGACTCAGGCGTCCGCACATGGCTTGGTTGTACGAGAGATCGCGTGGAGCTGCGCGGCAGGTTTTTGGCTCCCAAAGCACTGCTCCTCACTCGGCGCGACAGGCTTTTGGCTTCCAAAGCACTGCTCCTCGCTCGGCGCGAGCGCGCGCCGAGCCAGGTCGTCATGACCAGCTCCTCGGCGTCGGCGCTCGCGGCCAGGCGCCTGCGGAGGTAGGCGTGGAGCCGGGCGTGGAGCTCGGCGATCGTCGTGGGGCTCGCCGAGATCTGCCAGGCTCCGGACATCGACGCGAGCCCATCACCCGAGCGTTTGGTCTGGGCTTTCGACCCAAAGACCAGTCCTCGGGGTCGGGGAGCGGGTCCCCTGGGCCGATGCCGCTGTCCTCGACGCCAGGCTCCTTGCTGGCCAGCTGCCGCGTCGCCGGCTGGGGCTTGGAGCTCGAGAGCGACGAGCGGCCGGCGCTCGACGAGCTCGTCGCGCTCGCTATCGCCGTTGGGCAGGCGGTCGAGGGCGATGTTGCTGGCGCGCTCGACCGCGTCGGGGAGGAGACCGGCGGCACGGGCGACGCGGGGGGCGAGTTCGAGGATGACGAAGCGTGCCAGGGTGCGCTCGAGCGCCGCGACGAGGGGCGGGGACTCGAGCTGGTGCTCGTGGGCCTCGGCGTCTACGGGGCAGCGATCGATCGGCGACGCCGACGGCGACGCCGACGGCGACTGCTGCGGGCGCCCTGACGCTCGGCTGACTCAGGGCGTGAAGCCGCAGTCGTCGACTTCGCAGCCGCCGCAGTCCCAGCGGAAGTTGTCGAGCAGCACGACGCTGCCATTGTTCTTGTCGCCGAGGTCGGACATGAACAAGGTGATCTCGACCTCCTCTCCGGGCGCGACGGGTCCGCGGGCGCGGAGCCAGTTGGTGCTGCCGTAGCCCTCGAAGCCGGTGCCCGCGAGGGCGGGGTCCTCGTCCGTGTGGCTGAAGCCGTCGGCCTGGGCCAGCGAGGTCGTGTTCATCGGCGACTGTCCGATGAAGGTCAGGTTGCCCGTGTAGGCCTCGGAGTTCGACCAGGCCACGAACATGTCGTTGTAGGTCGTGTTGACGAAGTCCGGGTACTCGGAGGTGAAGAACGCGAAGTCGAACATGTAGCCGTAGACCTCGGCCGGCGGGGTGACCTTGAACTTCAGCCACATCTTGTTGTGGAGCTGGTTCCAGCCGTCCACGAACCACTGCTCGTAGAGCGAGTCGGAGCAGTCGTTGACGCCGTCGCAGTCGTAAAAGGGGTTGCCACCTTGGCCGAAATTGGACCCGAGCTGCGGCGAGATGGGCTCGGGGAACTCGCCGCCGCTGGCGTTCGCGTTGTTGTCCGAGTTGGTCTGCGAGCCGGGCTGGAGGACCACGCCACCCGACTCGTCCGGCTCGGGGAGCAGGCCGGTGCTGAGGATCAAGATGGCCCCGGAGGTGTTCGGGGGGATGTCGGGCAGATCGCCGCCGGGCGAGACGAACTCGTTGTCGTGCGCGGCCCACAGGTAGCCGCCAAAGTGCGGGCCCTCGGCTTCGCCGAAGTGCGTGGCCACCCGCCAGCTCGCCGGGTTGTTGGCCGTCAGGGCCGGCTCGACGACCGGGATGGTCTCGCTGTCCGGACCGGTGCAGCCGAGGCCGAGGGCGGCGAAGGGGCTGTCGGTCAGGTCGTCCTGGTCGTTGAAGTCGCAGTCGGCGTAGTGCTCGGGCGCGCCACACAGCGGGCCGTCGCCGTCGCCATCACCGGGGTCGCCATCACCGTCGCCATCACCGGGGTCGCCGTCGCCGTCGCCATCACCGGAGTCGCCGTCGCCGTCGCCGTCACCGTTACCATCACCGTCACCGTCGCCGTCGTTCGAGTCGCCATCGCCGGGCTCGTCCTCCCCGTCGCCGACCACCTCCGTGGCGTCGCCCATCGTCTCGCGCTCGTCGAACGCGGGGTTTGGCATCGTACAGTCGACGAGCAAGAGCACGCCGGATGCGCAGATTCCTGTAGTGATGCGCTGCAAGGTCGAGACCCGCACCGCCACTGTGCCACGCTTGATGGGTGCGAGTGACCCGCAATGGGGGTCAGTCAGGTCATTCGATGACCATATCGAGCTGGCTGCGCACGTGCGCTTGCTTGGCGAAGCTGGTCTTGTCGAGGGCCTTGTCGAGGGCGTCCTGTGCGCTGATGGCACCTTCGCGCACGAGCTTGTCGAGGGTCGCGTCCATGCCCTGCATGCCCTCGCGGGTGCCGCCTTGGATCAGGCTGTCGATCATCGAGGTTCGGTTCTCGCGGATGCAGGTCGAGACCGCGTTGGTGCCGATCATGATCTCGTGGGCCGCGACGCGGCCGCTGCCGTCGGCGCGCTTGAGCAGCTGCTGGGCGACGATGCCAGCTAGCGACTCGCCGAGCATCCCGCGGATCGCCGGCTGCTGACCGGCCGGGAACACGTTGATGAAGCGATCGACCGTCGCGGCCGCCGAGTTCGTGTGTACGGTCGCAAAGATCAGCACGCCGTAGCTGGCCAGCTGCAGCGCGAGGCGCATGGTCTCGGGTCCGCGGAGCTCGCCGACGAGGATCACGTCGGCGTTCTCGCGTCCGGCCGAGCGGATCGCGTCGGCGAAGCTCGGCACGTCGGTCCCGACCTCGCGGTGCGTGATCAGGCTCTTGACCGGCTGGTGGACGAACTCGACCGGGTCTTCGATCGTCAGAATGTGGCTCGCGCGGTTGTGGTTGATCCACGAGATCATCGCCGCGAGGGTGGTGCTCTTGCCGCTGCCGGTCGGGCCCGTGACCAGGACCAGCCCGGCCCGCCTCCGCGCGAGGTTGAGGACCTGCTCGGGCAGCCCGAGCTCCTCGGCCGTGAGGATCTTGGACGGGATCGTCCGAAACACCGCGCCGGGGCCGGTGTACTTGTACAGATAGTTGCAGCGAAAGCGAGCCCGGACCTCGCCGCCCGAGCTCAGCGAGTAGGCGAAGTCGAGGTCGCGGTCGCGATGGAAGCGCTCGCGCGTGGGCTCGTCGAGGAGCTCGTCGAGGAGCTTGCGCATCCGGGCCTCGTCGATCACCTGCTCGCCGTGGGGCACGAGGTCGCCCTTGAGCCTCAGCATCGGGGGGTAGCCGACGCTCAGGTGCAGATCCGAGGCGCCGGTGTCGAGCATGGTTTCGAAGTAGCGGTCGAGGGCTGGCATCGCGTCAGTTGTCGTCCTTGCGGCCGCGGCCGAACATGCTGCGGACGGCTCCGAGCGCGGCCTTGCCGATGTCTTGGTTGGGGGGGGCGGCGCCGGGTGAGTCGGGCGCGGCCACGGGCTTGACCCCGCCGGGGTTGATCGCCCGGGGGTCGTCGGCGTACTGGCGCGCGGTGTCTTCGTCGATCAGCCCGCGCGCGAGCAGGTCGTTGAGCGAGTCCTCGACCCGGATCATCCCGTAGTTGCGCCCGCGCTGGAGCAGGCTGGGCAGCTGGAACAGCTTGTTCTCGCGGATCAGGCTCCACAGCGGGATGTTGCCGGTGATGAGCTCGGCGGCCGCGATCATCTTGGTCCCCGCGACGTTGGGGACGAGGCGCTGGGAGACGACGATCTTGAGGGCGCCGGCCAGCGTCGAGCGGACCTGGGCCTGATCTTCGGGCGGGAACATGTCGATCAGCCGATCGATGGTCTTGGCGCCCGAGGGCGTGCTCATGCTCGCGATGACGAGGTGACCGGTCTCGGCCGCCTGCATGGCCATCTCCACGGTCTCGCGGTCGCGCAGCTCGCCGATGATGATCACGTCCGGGTCTTCGCGCAGGGCGCCCTTGAGCGCGGCGTAGAAGCTCTTGGTGTGGAGCCCGACCTGGCGCTGACTGATCACCGCCTTGCGGATCGGGTGGACGACCTCGATCGGATCCTCGACCGTGATGATGTGGTCGGGCTTGGACCGATTGACGAGATCGACGAGCGCGGCCATCGTCGTGGTCTTGCCCTGGCCGCTCGGGCCCGACACGACCGCGAGGCCCTGGTGGTACTGCGCGACCTTCTGGAGCTCGACGGGGAGGCCGAGCTGATTGAGGCTCGGCGGCTCCTGCACGACCAGGCGAAAGCAGCCCTTGAGGCCCGTCTGGCCCCTGGCGAAGTTGACCCGGAGCCGTCCCGCGCCCGGGACCTCGATCGCAAAGTCGGTGTAGCCGAACTCGGCGAGCCGGGCCTTGGCGTGGTCACCGGCCTCGTCGAGCAGCGGCATCAGCATCTTCTCGATCTGGCCGGGGCCCGGGAGCGCGTCGCCGACCGGCGCGAGCTCGGCGAGGCGACGCAGACGCGCCGGCTGGCCGCCGGTCACGTGGACGTCGGTGCAGCCGGCCGCGCGGGCCTCACACAAGAGCGCGCGCATCCGGGCCTCGGGGCTGCCCTTGGCCCAGGTGTGGCGGGGAGGGCGGGTCGAGAAGGGATCGCCCGCGGGCCCGCTCGTGCGCGCCCGGCTCGACTCGACCGACGCGACGGCGTCGGCGATCGCGGCCTCGGTCGCCGACGGGGTGG
>NZ_PVNK01000220.1 GCF_002994615.1 Enhygromyxa salina
GACGAGCCCGGCGGGGACGTCGAGCTCGTTGGGGACCTCGAGCTCGCCGAGCTCGTCGTCGGGGGTGTCGAGCTCGTCGAGCATCTCCTCCGTGCTCCGGTCACTCGACACCCGGTTGCGCGCGCGGACCGAGATGACCGCGCGCAACGCTTGCTCGACGACCTTCTCGGTCTCGGGCTGATCGCGTCGCAGCAGGGTGCAGATCGCGTTGTTGTATTGCACGATGCACCAGCGCAGCTCGTGGCGCAGCTCTCGAAGGTCCCCGACCAGGTTCTGCTCGCGGCCGAGGCGGTTGCTGACCATGGTCTCGTAGTGCTGCTGACAGGCCTCGAGCAGGGTGGGGAGCTGGGGCCCGACGACGGCGACGAGCTCGTCGCGGAGCCCCTCGTCGCTGATCAGGCGGTGAATCGCGGCCATCGACTCGACCTGCTCGACGTAGGAGTACTGGGTGAACGCCCCGCCCAAGCTCCCAAACAGGCGCTGACGCAGCCGTCGGGCCTTGGCCGCGATCGCGCGCGCGGCCGCGAGGTCGGCCGTGACCGCGAGCTCCTCGGGCAGCGCGTCGAGGCCCGGGTGGGCGTAGGCCTCGGCGCTCTCGAGCACGCGGATCAAGTACAGCCACAGCCCGTCCGTGGCGCGATCGAAGTTGCCCTCGGACTTGAGCAGCTCGGTGTTGCTTGCCTGGAGGCGAGAGGTCAAGGCGGCGTCGACGGTCTTGATGTGGCTCTCGAGGTCCGCGGCGGCCATGTCGATCGCATCGTTTGTTTGGTCGGGCCTGTCGCGGATCAGGGTCTTGGCGAGTCGCTGCATTCGAAGCAGCGAGAGGTTGGGGATTCGTATGTACTGAAGAACGTGGATGTTCACGGATTTGAAGCTATGCGGTGTCGCTCAATTCGCCAGCGATGATCGACGATAATATTCATTGATGTATGACGATTGAGGGCAGATCGGTGCGAAGTGCAACTCGACAGGTGGTTGTCTCAGGGATCAATGGATTTTTTCGTGGATGAAGCTCACATCTATTGCGGGGAGCTCGGGCCGCGCTCGGGCCGCGGTCGCTCGCGCGAGGTGGTGGGGCGCTGGCGCGACTTGGCTCGGATCCATGGGTGGGATCGCGCGGGCCGGGAGGGGGGGAGCGGTATTCGCAGCTTGTCGTGGGTCGCAGGTCGGAGCTTTGCACCTACATCGTGACCGGCCAGCGAGCCTGTTTCGCGCAGGGTGCGCGCACCCTGAGTCGGGTCGGGACCGACTCGAGAGCGGCGGAGCTGCGCTCGAGGTGGCCTCGACCCGATCCGGACATCGATGCGCAGCGCTCCAACTCGGGGCCGGGGCGAGCGCGAGATCGGTGCGAGTTGCTCGTGAACGCATCCGGGCCGCCGCGAGGCGTGCTCGAGAGCGCCAAGAGGGGTCTGGGGCCGGCGCGAGGGTGCTTGCGCGGGTCGCCAGAAGGGGTCCGGACCGGAGCGAGGTGCGGCGGCGGCGTGACGAGGGCGGTCCTGGGGTCGCGCCGAGATCGATGCGGAGCGCTTCGCGGAGGGTCTGGGCTGGGGGGCGCACCCACGCGTCCGCGGCCGAGGTGGCTCGGGGCCTCTGTCGACGCGGCGCAGGCGCGGCCGAGCTGGGGGCACGGTGGGCTTGGGTGCGGGCGAGCGGCGGGGGAGCCGGAGTCAGGGTCGATTG
>NZ_PVNK01000221.1 GCF_002994615.1 Enhygromyxa salina
CGCCGCGCATGTCGGTCAGGCGACCGCCGGCCGCGTGGAGCAGCGCCTGCGGGGCCGCGCTGTCCCAGAGCTTGGTGCCGGCCGTCGGGTGGGCGTAGATCTCGGCCTCGCCGCGCGCGACCATCGATACCTTGACCCCGGTGCTCGCGGTCCGGAGCGTCTGCTCGGGCGTGATCTCGAGCAGCTTCATGATCGCGTCGAGGCGGGCGCTGCGGTGGCTCTTGCTCGTGACCAGGCGCCAGCGCGACTCGACGCGACCGAGGCCATGCAGGGCCGCGACCGCGCCCTCGGTGCCGAGCCGATACCACGCGCGCTGGGCATGATCGTGGTTGATGGCCCAGTTGAGCCGATCGTGGCCGGGCTCGTGGACGATCCCGAGCGCGGGCCGGCCGGCGATCGTCAGGCCGACGTGGATCGCCCAGCTCCGGTCGCCGCCCGCGAAGTCCCGGGTCCCGTCGACGGGGTCGATCATCCAGACCCGGTCGTGGCCACGCCAGCTCGACTGCGCCGCGCTCTCTTCGGCCAGGATCGCGTCGTCGGGAAAGTTCGCGCGCAGGGCCGCGACGATCGCCGACTCGACCGCCAGGTCCGCCCGTGTCACGGGGCCCTGGTCGTTGGCCTTGTCGGTGGTCTGAAGGCTGTCGTCACCACCGGCTTGGATCTCGAGCGCGATCGCAGCGCAGCGGCGAACCACCTCGATGGCGACCTCGAGTTCATGCTCGAGCACGGGCATTGGGGGAGTATGACGGCGATCGAGGATTTTCTGAACCCGGCGCCGCGAGGCTGGGGGTCAATTTCGCCGAGAATTCGCGTGTGATGCGCGATTTCGCAAATCAGAGCTTCGCGCCTGTCCGCTGCTCGAGCGCCTCGCCGACCGCCGGGATCGCGTCCTGCCGCCCGGCGCGGGCCAGCGTCGCGGCCAGCTGCCGGGCCTTGTCGACGTAGGCAAACCACAGATCCGCCGACCACGGGTGCCCGCGGGGGTGCGTGAGCCCGGCGAAGTCCGGGGCCTCGACTCGCATGCGCGCGCACGCGTCGAGGTGGCGCTCGAGGATCTTGTCGAAGGTCCAGTCTGCCGCCGCGTAGCTCGGGAACTCCGGCGGCGGGGGCACGCGCCACAGCACGCCCTCGGGGACCCTCGGGAGCTCGGCGGCGGGTCGCGAGAACACGTTGGCGAGGTAGATCGGGACCGCGGCGAGCTCGGGGTCGGACCAGATCATGCCCATCATCTTCAGGGGCTTGTCGACGTCGGGGAGGCTCGGGACCCGGGCTCGAAGACGCGCGCGGTACCACGGGTGGGCGAGGAGCTGGGCGTCGATGTAGAGGGTGTGCGACCCGGCGCCGAGCACCTCCTGGACGTAGAGCACCGGGAAGCTGCGGTGGTCCTCGGTCCCGAACACGATCGCGCGGACCGGGATCTCGCCGCGGCTCGGGATCGCCGGGCCCGCCGGGTCGGGGCTCGCGACCACATCGATCGCGGCGAGCTCGACGCCCCGCTCGCCCGCTGGCCGACCGCGCTCGAGCACGGCGCCGAGCTGGGCCAGGATCAGGACCGTGGCGATCGCCCCCGCGCCCGCCCGGATCAGCCACGGCTTGTCGGTGACCGCCGCGACGCGATCTCCGAGCCACGAGAGCGCGAGGGCGAGCGGTACGACCAACAACAGGATCGTCAGGAGGTCGAAGCGCTCGAGGATCCAGGCCCCGAAGGGCCCCGTGGGGTCGATGTTTTGGGCGGCGGGGAAGGCCAGGGCGCTGGCCAGCACGCTCAGGGCCCAGCCGAGCGCGACGCCGCTCCACAGCTCGTCACGATGGTCGCGGACCCACAGCCCGGCGAGCGCGAGCACGAGCACGAGCGCGCCGGCTCCGATCCACGCCGAGATCCCGGCCGAGCTCCCGGTCGAGCTCAGGAGGCCGGCGCTGAGGACCTCCGCGACGCTCGCCAGCGCCCGGCTGACCGTGTCGGCGGCGGCGACCTCCTCTTCGTGGAGGCTCAAGCTCAAGGTCCCGTAGTCGACGCGCAAAATGTGATGGAGCAGTCCGTCGAAGGTCTGAACCTGGCCCCAACGCCATCCGCCGCCGCCGCCGAGTGGCAAGCTCGCGAAGGGCAAGAGGCCGACGAGGCTGCCCGCGAGGCCGAGCGCCCCGTTGCGCAGCAGCCCGACGAGATCACGCTCCCGCGGCAGCGCGGCGCCGATCGCCAGGGGCACGAGCAACACCGCCGTGAGGTGATGGCTGACGGCGAGGCCAAGGCTGATCCCCAGCAGAAAAGGACGTGGTCCGGACCGCGTGCGAATGACGACGTAAAGAAACGCGCCCGCGAGCATCAGATGTGGGCCCCAGACCTCGCTGTCGTTGACGTGCAATACGGCGAGGGGCGACGCAGCGGCGAGCGAGACCGCGAAGGCGCCGACCCACGGCCGCCCAAGCAGCACGCAGCAGCGATGAATGAGCAGCCAGCCCGCGACACCACACAGCGCCGGCGGCAGCGCGGCCGCGGTCGCCGGCGGCAGCCCCAACGCCCACAGCCCCCGAGCCAGCAATCCCAGCGCTCGCATCCACGGGTAGCCCGAGGGGTGGGGGACGCCACCCGAGAGCATGACGGTGGCGAACTCGCCAGCGTCGCCGGCCTGAATCGCGCTTGGCACTGACCACAGTGCGACTGCCACCAATAGCGTGGCGAGGACGACGACCGACCACTCGGGACCTTCACCGAGATTGAGGTCATCGCCCGTCGACGAGATCGGGTGCGCTTTGTCCGGACTCATGAGCCGGATTGATGTTATCCTAGGCTGGTGTCGCGGCGATGCAATGCAGGTTTGAGGGAAGCCATCATTCAGACCAGTCTCGAGCTCGGCAGTCAGCTCGGGGAAGATGGGCTGACGATGCGCGGAATCGCGTCGCGCCTGGGGGTGAGCGCGACGGCGCTCTATCAGCACTTCGAGAGCAAGGCGTCGATCTTGCGCGAGATCCGGGTCTACGGCATCGACCTCCTCTACGACGCCCTGAGCCCGGCGCTGCAGCAGGAGCTCGACCCCATCGAGACGATGCGCCAGATCGCTCGCCGGTACATCGACTTCGCCCGCGACAACAAGTGGCTGTACTCGGTCCTGATGGAGCACGACCAGCTCGAGTGGACCGAGCTCGCCCCCGAGGAGATCAGTCGGGGCCTGCGACCGCTCCACGCCGTGCGCCAGGCGATGGCTCAGGGCAAGGAGGCCGGGGCGTGGCGCGACGACATCAACATCGAGCTCGCGGCCTTCCAGCTGTGGGCGTCCGTCCACGGGCTGTGCTCGCTGCTCAACAACGGCCGCTTCAACGAGCAGCACCCCGCGTTCCCGGTGCCCGACGAGAAGTCGCTGATCGATGTGTTCGTCGACGGCTGCGTGCGCGCGTTCCTGGAATGAGCCCGCTCGACGCCTCGGTCAGCGGGTCAAGAGGCAGTCCAGCGCCAGCATCAGCTCGCCCGCGGGCGTCACGACGATCGCGGCGCCATCCATGCGCGAGACCACGGCGTCGCGCAAGATCGCGTTGGCCGGGGCGTCGGTCGTGTCCGGGGCGTTGGGCTCGCCGTCGGGGTGGAGCAGCTCGAGCGCGCGTGGGTTGAGCACGCTCGACCAGCGGGTGTCGGCGTCGAGGGTCCGGCAGCCGTCGGGCCACGCGGCGAGGCGAAAGGCCCGGCCCTCGCGGTCGAGGATGTTCTGCAGCCACGGGTTGCGAGCGGTGCACAACAGATCGAGCTCGGTGTCGGTCCAGCTCTCGGCGGCGACGACGTCGACCGACCGGCCGAGGCGCGGATCGATCTCGACCGGCCCGAGGCCGTCTGCGCGCAGCTCGGCGTCGTCGAGGCTCGGGGCCGCGGCCGCGAGCTCGGTGAGATCATCGACCGGCATCCGCAAGCGCGCGAGCACCTCGCGGGCAGGGGGGCGGGCGCGGGGATCTTCGTCGAGCATCTTCGCGATCTCGTCGCGCTCGCTGGCCGGGAGCTCGGCGAGCGTCGGCGTGAACCGACCCGTGAGCAGCGCGGCCCACAGCGAGCCGATCATGTACATGTCGCCGGCCTGGGTCGGCTCGGCGCCCGCGCGCTGCTCGGGCGGCGTCATCGACAAGAGCTCCTCGAGGCCACCGGTGCGGGTCGCGACGAGACCCGACAGGTGATGGGCGCCGAAGGGTCCGAGCAGCGGGCGGCCGAGGGCATCGCAGACGATCTGGCTGGGGAGCAGCGAGCCGTGGACGAGCCCGACGGCGTGGGCGGCCGCGAGCCCGTCGAGCATGAACGCGATCAGCGAGCGGGCGCGGGCGATCGCCTGCTCGAGGCCAGGCGGACGGATGAGGCTGCGCAGGACCGGGCCCTCGCGCCGCGGCATGACCAGCAGCCCGACCTCGGCGTCGAGGCGCAAGATCGGGCGGATCGCGGGCCGGGCGAGAGCGTTGGCGCGCTCGGCCGCCCCGGCGAAGCGCTCGAGCGCCCGGTGGATCTGCGGCCCCGGTTGATCGATGTCGCCCTGCTCGGCGAGGAGCAAGTGGATCTCGACCTCTTGCAGGGTCACGCGGTCGACCCCGACGTAGGCGGCGCCCGCGTAGGCGGCCGCGAGCGTGGCGGTGACCCGATAGCGGCCGTGCGGCGCGAGCTCGGCCGGGCTGCGCTCGGGCTCCGCGTCGTCGGCCTCGGCCAGGACCAGCTGCCCCGCCAGATCGTGGCCGAGGCTCGACAGCGCTCGGGCCAGCAGGCCGCGCACGCTGCGGCCGAGCTCCCCCTCGGTCGCGCCCGCGCGCCGGGCTCGCTGGGCGTGGCGCGCCGTGCCCTCGGCGTCGCCGAGATCCCAGCACAGCGCGGCCGCCAGCGCGTGCTCGCGGGGCCGCGCGGGCGTCGAGGCCCCGCCCGTAGCCGTCGCGCCGGACGTGCCTGGCGCGGCAGATGTGCCAGATGTGCCAGATACGAGAGTAGCGACGTTGTCGAGGGGGCCGAGGACCTCGAGCGCGCGCCGCGGGAGCCCGGCCTCGGCCAGGGTCTGGGCGGCCGCGAGCGGATCCCCGGCCTTGACCAGGGCCGCGGCCCGCAGCTGTGGCCCGGCCTCCGCCAGCTCGAGCACGTGGGCGGCGTCGTCGTGGCGTCCGCGTCGCTCGAGCAGCTTCGCGGCGTCGCGGAGCAGCTTCGGCTGCTCGCGGTGGGCGTCGAGGGCGTCGAGCACGGCGCGCCAGGGGCCGGGCGATCCGGCCTCGAGCGCCGTGCGCAGGGCGTCGAGCAGGCGGCCGGCGCTGAGGTAGTGCTCGGTCGCCTTGTCGAACGCCCAGATCTGCTCGAGCACCCAGCCGGCTTCGGCGTGGCGGTCGGCGCGAGCGAGCTCGGCGGCCACGGTCTCGTGCTCGCCAGCGTCGAGGCGCCCGCGGGTGTCCGGATCGAGGCGCCGGCCGAGGTCTTCGCTGCGTTCGAGGGTCGCCATGAACAGCGGGCTCGCCGGGCTCAGAGCTGCTCGAGCTCGACCTCGACCTCGGGGTCGGGCGCGGGCTCGGGGTCGTCTGGCAGCGAGTATTCGTCGGGGTGCATGCCCTTGGGCGTGGCGAGGATCTTCATGAGCCCCAGCGGCGCCCAGAAGAAGCGGTCGAAGCCGACCATGCGCGCTGGCTCGTCGCCGATCAAGGACAGGCCGAAGCCGGCCAGGGCGGCGCGGGGATCTCCGGTCACCCGCGCGGTGATCGTCGCGGCGTCGCCGATGTCGGCGCAGGGCGGACCGACGGTCAGGGCGACCTCGTCGGGGGGTCCGAGGCGCGCGTGGATCCACAGGGCGGCCTCGGCCAAGCACAGCGCGCGGCGGGCCTCCTCGATCGCGTGGGCGCTCGCCGCGTGCTCGGACAGGCGCGCGAGCAGCATCAGGCGGCGCAGGTGGGTGTGGACCTGTGCCGACCACGGCCCGGCGACGAGCGCGACCTCGGGCAGCTCGGCGGTCCGCAGCGCCCGGCGCTGAGGCTCGATCACGCCCAGATCGAGGAGCTCGAGCACGAGCCGACCCTCGCTGATCGGCCCGTCGCCGATCACCGCGACGTAGCGGGCGCAGTCGAGGGACGGGGGCCCGACCTCGGGCACGGCCTCGAGCCCGGCGCGGAGCCGGCCGAGCGCGGCCTCGCAGCGCGCCGCGTCGACGGGTTTGGGGGGGTCGTCGGCGCGCGGATCGGGATCGCCGACCAGGGTCTCGCGCAGCGCCTGCCAGCGCCTGACGTGGCGCTCGATCTCGACGAAGGCTGGACCCGGCGCGAGGTCGATGCGCTCCTCGACGGACAGCCGCCGGGCCAGCGCGCTCTCGCCAAGGATCGCCGGCAAGCGCTCGATCGCCGCGTCGGCGTGGAGCTTGCGCGGCGCGGGCTTGGCCGTCCACTCGTGGCGATCGGCCTTGGGCAGCGCGAGCGCGAGCTGCTCGAGCCAGCTGCGGTGCGCGTCGCAGGCCGCGGCGAGCTGCTCGAGGCCGGTCGCGAGCGGCTCGGTCTGGGCGACCACGGGCCGACTCGCCAGCGCCCGGGCCTCGGCCGCGAGCGCGGCGCTGGCGAGCCCGGCCTCGGTCACCCCCGCGACCGAGGCCGCGCGCAGCTGCCCGCGCAAAGCGGCGACGTCCTCGGCCAGGGCCGCGGGCAGGGCCTGGCAGGCCGTGTCGCAGTCGTCGTGGACGAGGCGGTAGCGGAGCTCGTCGAGGGTCGCCGAGATCGCGTGGAGCCCAACCATGGGGTCTTGTTCGGCGGGGGCTCGGCGGCGCAGATCGTCGTTGATGCGGGCGAAGGCGAAGCGCATCACCCGAAGGATCACGACCTCGGCCCCCGGGAGGTAGGACTCGTCGAGCTCGTCGAGGGCGGCCCGGGCCGGATCGCTGAGGCGCTCGAGCGCCCGGCGCTCGGCCGAGCGCAGCGGGGGCGTGGCGGCGGGGGCCAGGCCGAGCTGGTAGGCCGCGAGGGGGTCTGCGGCGATCAACGCCGCGCGGGCGTCCGGCAGCGCGAGCTCCAGCGCCTCACGGTAGGCCTCGGTCTTGAGCGCGTCGCCCTTGTCCTTGTCGACCGCGGGCGGGGCCACGCGCTGGTCCGGATCGGGTGGATCCTTGCAGCCGCTGCTCGACAGCCCGAACACGCACGCGAGCGCGGCGCAGCCAAGCGCCAGCCCCGAGCCTCGGAGACGAGGGTGAGATCGTCGCACGCGCGGAGCATAGCCGGCTCCGCGCGAACGTGCTGTCAGAGCCCCGGCGCAGGAAAATCGGCCAGGAATTCGGAGACCTCGCCGCGCATCCGGTCTGCGAACTCATCCGAGACCGCGCCCTCGCAGCGGGCGATCTCGTCGACGCCGCGGGCGATCATCGTCGCGACCGTCTTCATGTGTGCGGGCTCGAGCCCGCGCGAGGTCAGGGCCGCGGTCCCGAGTCGGAGCCCCGAAGGATCGAAGGGCTTGCGCTTGTCGAAGGGAATCGAGTTGGCGTTGAGCTCGATGCCGCAGCGATCGAGGGCGTGCGCGGTCTTGCGACCCGAGAGCTCGCGGGGGCTGAGATCGATCAGCATCAGGTGGTTGTCGGTCCCGCCGGTCACGAGGGTGTGGCCGGCCTCCTGCAGGGCGTCGGCCAGGGCCCTGGCGTTGGCCACGACCCGCTCGGCGTAGTCGCGGAAGCTCGGCTGGGCGGCCTCCTTGAACGCGATCGCCTTGGCCGCGGTCATCGCGTTGTGCGGCCCGCCCTGGAGGCCTGGGAACACCGCCTTGTCGATCGCCTTGGCGTGAGCCTTGCGGCACAAGATCAGCCCGCCGCGGGGGCCGCGGAGGGTCTTGTGGGTCGTGCTCGCGACGACGTGGCAGTGGGGGACAGGGTTCGGATGCACGCCGCCCGCGACGAGCCCGGCGACGTGGGCGATGTCCGCGGCGAGGTAGGCGTCGACTTCTGCGGCGATCTCGGCGAAGCCAGCGAAGTCGAGGGTCCGCGGGTAGGCCGAGTGACCGACCCAGATCAGCTTCGGGCGGTGCTCCTTGGCCAGCGCGCGGACCTGATCGAGATCGATGCGATGGTCAGTCTCGCGCACGCCATACTGGACCGATTTGTAGTAGATGCCGGTCGCGCTGACCTTCCAACCGTGGGTCAGGTGACCCCCGGCTGGCAGCGAGAGGCCCATGGTCGTGTCACCCGGTTTACACAGCGCGAGCAGCACGGCGAGGTTGGCCGGAGAGCCGCTGTAGGGCTGGACGTTGGCGTGCTCGGCCCCAAACAGCGCCTTGGCGCGGTCGATCGCGAGGCGCTCGAGGGGGTCGATGACCTGCATGCCCTCGTAGTAGCGCTTGCCGGGGTAGCCCTCGGCGTACTTGTTGGCCAGGCTGCTGGCCGAAGCCTCGAGCACAGCCCGCGATGCGTAGTTCTCGCTCGCGATCAAGCGAATACTGTGGCGCTGACGCTGATCCTCCTCGAGGATAAGCTCGTGGATCTCGGGGTCGGCGACGGCGAGGGAGGGGTCACGCTCGGTCATGTCGAAGGGTTGTCGACCGAGCCCTCGCGAAAGTCAAAGCCGGCCATGCTTTTGGCCAAAAGTCCATGTAGTGGCTCCTAGGGGCGTGTAGGAGAGCCAATATCCTGTCAACCTGGTACGCTCGGGTGGGATGACCTCCGTGCCGCCCGACGATTCGGCGACCGCCATTCGTGAGCCTACGGTGGTCACGACGCTGCGTTCGCTCGAGGACATGGTCCGCCGCCCGGCCTGTCTGGTGGTGATCCATGGCGACAACATCGGGCACAAGTACGATCTCGACGTCAAGGTCCTGAGGATCGGCCGGGGCCGCGACAACGACATCTGCGTCAACCACCGTTCGGTCTCGCGCAATCACGTCGAGGTCCACGTCGACGAGCGCGGCGCCCAGCTTCGAGATCTACGCTCGACCAACGGCACCTTTGTCAACGACCAGCCGGTCGGCAACGTGTACCTGCGCGACGGCGACCGGATCAAGGTTGGGCGGACCGTGCTCAAGTTCATCAGCGGCGGCAACGTCGAGGCTGCCTACCACGAGCAGCTGTTCACGATGACCCGCTACGACGCCCTGACCGGCGTCCACAACCGGCGCAGCTTCGACGAGAAGGTCGAGACCGAGGTCGCCCGGGCCGATCGCTACACGCGGCCGCTGGCGCTGCTGCTCTTCGACATCGATCACTTCAAGCGCTGCAACGATACCTTCGGCCACCGCGCGGGCGACCACGTCCTGCGAGAGGTCGCGCAGCTGGTTCAAAGGCGCGCGCGCAAGCACGACTTCGTCGCGCGCTACGGCGGCGAGGAGTTCGTGGTCATGCTCAACGAGTTCGAGCTCCCCGGGCCGCAGGTGTTCGCCGAGCTGATCCGCGGGATGATCGAGCACCACGAGTTCGAGTTCGAGGGCAAGCAGATCCCGATCACGATCTCGATCGGCCTGGTCATCTGGGGATCGCAGTACGAGCGCGCTTCGCAGCTGATCGAGGCCGCGGATCAGTGCTTGTACCGGGCCAAGGCCGAGGGCCGGAACCGCGTGATCGTGGCCCCGGATCCGGCTCAGGACCCGGGCTGCTAGCAGCCTGGCCGTAAAAGCTTTTATGCTCCGGCCATGTCGGTTCGAGGTTCTGGCCTGACGCGTGCGGGGATGTTCGTCGGCTTGTGCGCGCTGGGAGCCGCGCTCGGCTGCGGCGACTCGAGCGGCGCTGAGGCCGACGCGGCGAGCGAGACCGGAGACGGGGACGGCGACGGGGACGGCGATGGCGGAGACGGGGAGGGCGACGGAGACGGTGACCCTGGAGACGGAGATGGCGATCCCGGAGACGGAGACGGAGACGGAGACGGCGACGGCGACGGCGACGGCGACGGCGACGGCGATCCTCCAAATCCCTACCCCGAGCCCGACGCGTGGGGCGGGACCACGGGCCCCGGCGGTCCCGCCGTCAGCTTCACCCCCGACCAGCTCTATCAAAACTGCGCCTATCTCGACGGCGGCGCCGGGGACACGACCGACCACCACAACCTCGTGGTCATGTTCGACGGCCTCCTGATGATGCCGTGGGCGCCCGAGTGGGGCGGGGGCGGCATCACCTTCTTCAACATCAGCGATCCCTGCGCTCCGCAGGCGGTCGGCTACGGGACCTCGGACAAGATGCGAGAGACCCACGCCACGGGCTTCGCCGAGGTCGACGGGAGCTGGTACGCGGTCGTCGACGAGATCGTCCAGCCGCTGCTGGGGTTCTCGGGCGGGCTCCAGCTGTGGGACGTCAGCAACACGGCGGCGCCGAGCGCCGTGACCGAGCTCGAGCTCCCGGGCTTCTTGTACCCCGACGCCTACGCCCGGGTGACCCTCAGCGTGTTCTACCAGGCGCCGTGGATCTACGTGGCCGGGGCCGACAACGGCATCTACGTCGTCGACGCCTCCGATCCCCTCGCGCCGACCCTGGCCAAGCAATACAACTTCAACCCCACCCACCGGGCCGGGCAGGTCCAGGTTGTTGGCAACCTGTTGATGGTCAGCGCCGCCGAGGGCCCGCGCACGGTCATGCTCGACGTCTCAGTCCCCGACAACCCCCAGCCGATCGCGGGCGGGGACTTCTCGATCCTCGACAGCCTCGACCAGCCGCGCGAGTCCTACTTCTCGAATTGGGCTGGGGGCTACGGCTTCTTCGCGATCAAGGACGGCGGCGGCGGGATCCTGATCTGGGATCTGCACGATCCCTCGAACCCGGTGTTCCACGCCGAGAACAAGTCTGGGGGCAACGGCGGCTACGTGTTCCCGAAGGACGAGCTCGCGTTCGTCGGCGAGTCGAACATCGCGCGGATCTACGACTGGTCGGACCCCGACGAGGTCACGATCGTCGCCGAGCTCGACCTCGACGGCGACCTCGACACGCTCACGCCGATCGGCAACGTCGCCGTGCTCAGCGTCGACGACGAGGCCAACCCCAACCAGGGCTCGGCGATCGCGCCCTACGCCGAGCAACCCGACGCCGACCCGCCCTACGTCAACTTCGTGTGGCCGCCCGACGGCGCCACCGACATCAAGCTCAGCAGCCGCTTCGGCGTGACCTTCAACGAGATGGTCGAGCCCAAGAGCGCGTGGGCGGGCTCGGTCCGGCTCTACGAGACCGACGGCGATCCCGACGTGACCCGCGTCGACGGCTGGATCTCGACCCAGGAGGCGATCGTCAACTTCGCGCCCAAGCAGCTGCTGAAGCCGGGGACCAGCTACACCTTCGAGATCACGGCCAACGGCGTCGTCGATTACAGCGGCAACCCGGTCGAGCAGACCTTCACCGCGAGCTTCACGACCGCCGGCTAGGCCGGGCAGGGTAGGGTGCGGACCGTGGAGACGGACGAGAGGCTGAGGGGAGAGCGCGGGGCGCAGATCGTGCTCGGCGCGGTGCTGATGCTGGCGACGATCGGGTGCGGCGACGACCTGAGCGGGGCCGATGCGTCCGAGGCGAGCGGAACCACTGACGGTGGAGACGGGGATGGGGACGGCGACCCCGGAGACGGAGACGGAGACCCCGGAGACGGGGACGGCGACCCCGGAGACGGAGACGGAGACGGAGACGGCGACGGAGACGGCGACACCGGCGACGGCGACGGAGACGGCGACGGCGAGCTGCTGCCCGACGCGGGCCAAGATCGCTACGTGCTCGTCGACGAGCTCACGGAGCTCGACGCCTCGGCCTCGGTCGGGGCCGTGCTCTACCACTGGGACTTCGGTGACGGCAGCGCGCAGCCCGAGCCGACGCCCTCGCCGCTGGCCAACCACAGCTACGACGCGCCCGGCCGCTACTACCCGGTGCTCACGGTCTACGACGCCAACAACGACTCGCTCGCGACCAACGTGACGATCACCGCGACCCACGAGCCAAGCCACGAGCCGCGCTACACGGGCACGCTGATCGCCGATCCGGCCAACGACGCCGTCGCGGTGGTCTCGCCGGACTCGAGCGAGCTGGTCCTCGTGCGTCGCTCGGGCGACGCCGACGCCCCGACCTTCGAGGTCGCTCGCCACGCGACCTGCACGGGCCCGCGCGCGGTCGGCCCGGGGCTGGCGGGCCAGGTGATCGTCGCGTGCCCCGACGCCGATCAGATCCAGATCATCGACTACGACAACGGCCCCGCGCCGGCCTGGGACCTGCCGCGTGGCTCCCGGCCGATGGCCGCGCTCGCCCGCGGCGACGAGGTGTTCGTGAGCCTGGCGGGGACGGGCGCGCTGGCCCGGATCAACTTCGCGCAGGAGCCGGTCGCCGAGTCCTTTCACGCGGCCCTGGCCGACGCCCGCGGGCTCGCGCTGTGGCCCGACGGCCGCGTCGCGATCAGCCGCTGGCGCTCACCCGACGACGAGGCCGAGCTCGCGCTCTACGATCCCGCGTCCGACGCCGTCGAGCTCGTGACCCTCGCCTACGACCCGACGCCGCCCTCGGACACCGAGATCGGCGGGGTCCCCAGCTACCTCGATCAGATCCTGGTCTCGCCGATCGCCGACGAGGTTGCGATCCCCAGCATCCAGGCCAATTTTCTTCACGGCGAGTACCTCAGCGGTGAGGCCCTGACCTTCGAGACCACGGTCCGCGCGGTCGTGTCCTTCATCGAGCTCGGCGAGCCCGACGGCATGGGCCTGGTCCCCGGGCTCGAGAGCTTCGATCGCCGCAAGCAGTTCGACAACCGCGGGTTCGCGGCCGCGGGCACCTACTCGAGCCGCGGCGACTACCTGTTCGTGGCCATGCGCGGCGGCCGGGCGATCGAGCGCTACGACACGCTCACGGGCTCGCAGGCCGGGACCCTGCTCGACGTCGGCTACGCGCCGTCGGGCGTGGCGCTGTCGCCCGACGACCGCCACCTCTACGTCGACGCGAGCTTGTCGCGCGAGCTGCTGGTCTACGACGTCAGCAGCTACGACGTGCTCCCGCAGCCGATCGAGGTCATCGCGCTGGTCACCGAGGAGCCCCTCGCGCCCGAGCTCTTGCGCGGCAAGCAGCTGTTCAACGACTCCTACGATCCGCGCCTCGCCAAGCACGGCTACATCGCCTGCGCCCACTGTCACCTCGACGGCGAGGCCGACCGCCGGACCTGGGACTTCAGCGATCGCGGCGAGGGCCTGCGCAACACGATCTCGCTGCTCGGGCGCGGGGGCGTCGGCCACGGGCCCGTGCACTGGAGCGCCAACTTCGACGAGATCCAGGACTTCGAGCACGACATGCGCGGGCCCTTTGGCGGGTCCGGGCTGCTCGACGAGGCCGACTGGCAAGGCGGCACGGTCAGCGAGCCCCTCGGCGACCCCAAGGCCGGGCTCTCGGACGATCTCGACGCGCTCGCGGCCTACGTCGAGAGCCTCGTCGCGTACCCGCGCAGCCCCGCGCGCGGACCCAACGGCGAGCTCACGCCCGAGGCCGCGGCCGGGCAGCTGCTGTTCGAGTCCCCGGCGCTCGGGTGCAGCGACTGTCACGGCGGCGAGGGCCTGACCGACAGCATGTGGCTGGCCCCGGCCGACCCGCTACTTCACGACGTCGGGACCCTCGGACCCGGCTCGGGCCTCCGCCTCGGCGAGCCCCTGACCGGGATTGACACCCCGACGCTCCACGCGCTGTGGAACTCGCCGCCCTACCTTCACGACGGCTCGGCCGCGGACCTGTACGCGCTGCTCACGGCCAAGAACCCCAACGATCTGCACGGTACGACCTCACAGCTGAGCGAGGCCGAGCTCGAGCAGCTCGTCGCGTATCTTCTCAGCCTCGAGGGGAGCCCATGACCGAAGCCGCCACCAACGAGAGCCTCGCGGGCAGCGAAGCGCCGTCCGCCAAGCTCATGCTCAAGTGGGTCGGGATCGTGCTGCTGCTCGCGGCCGTGACCGTCGTCGTCGTTGGGGTGTTCTTGCCCCGCGAGTGGCACGTCGAGCAGAGCGTCGACATCGAAGCCGACGTCGCCCAGATCCACGCGCAGATCGCCGACCTCGAGCGCTGGGACGCGTGGATGTTCGACCCCGAGCTCGAGGGCGCCGACATGTTGGTCGAGGTCGAGGGCAGCGGGGTCGGGGCCACGATCTCGTGGTCGGGGAAGGGGAGCACCGGGGCCATGACCCTGGTCGAGGCAGACCCGGCCACGGGCATTCGCTGGGACGGGCGGGTCGAGACCGACGAGATCAACAACCATGGCTCGATCAGCTACGAGCCGCTCGACGGCGGGCTCGTGCGCGTGACCCTGGTCGACGAGGGCACGCTGCCGCCCGTGCTTGGCGGCTACTTCGCGCCGGTCATGAACTCGGCGCTCTCGCAGCACTTCGAGGCCGCGCTCGGGCGGCTCGAGCTCGTGGCCGAGGCCGAGGCCGAGGCCGAGCGCGCGAGCGCAGACTGATCGCTTCACCGTGCCGAGCCCCCCCGCCTTGTTCCCCGTGTGGCGCGAGCTGCTGTGCGACGGCGAGACGCCGGTCGCCGTGCTCGCGCGCCTCCGCGAGCGCCCGGACCAGCACGCCTTCTTGCTCGAGTCGGTCGTCGGCGGCGAGCGCTGGGCGCGGTGGAGCATCATCGGCGTCGGTCACCGGGCCGTGGTCCGCGGGGCGTGGCGCGACGGTCGCCTGGTCGTCGAGTGCGAGCCGGGGCCGGGCTTCGCCGCCGACCTCGCCGAGCTGAGCGGCCCCCGGGGCGGCTTCGGCGAGGGCAGCGGCGCGGCGTTGATCGAGGCGCTGCTCGATCGCTACCGCGCGGGTCCCGACCCCGACGCGCCGCCGGGCGAGCACGACGAGCTGCCGCGCTTTTGGGGCGGGCTGGTCGGCGTCTGGGGCCACGACATGGTCCGCGATCTCGAGCGTGTCCCGACCCCCGACTGGGCCGAGCAGGACGCGTCGGCGCTGCCGGCCTTCGAGCTGCTCGTGACCGACACCCTGGTCGTGTTCGACAACCTCTCGCAGAAGGTCCGGGTGCTCGCGACCGCGTGCCCGGCCGAGGACGGCGGCGTCGATCGGGCCCGCGAGGCCGCCCGAGCCCGGGTCGACGCCGTGATCACGGCCCTGCGCACAGGCCCAACCCTCGCGCCGATGATCCTCGACGAGGGCGTCGCCGCACCCCCAGCGCGCCTGGCCGCGGCCTGGGCCGGCAGCCGCTACCCCGAGCAGGTCGTCCGCGCCAAGCAGCACATCGTCGCCGGCGACGTGTTTCAGGTCGTGCTCAGCCAGCGCTTCGATCAGCCCCGGGCCGAGGCCTCGCCCCTCGACGTCTACCGGATGCTGCGGGTCACCAACCCCTCGCCCTACATGTACCTGCTCGACCTGCCCTCGGCGACCCTGGCCGGGGCTTCGCCGGAGGTCCTGGTCCGCGTTGATCACGAGGATCGTCGGGTGACCGTGCGCCCGATCGCCGGGACCCGCCGCCGCGGTCGTGACCTCGCCGAGGACCTCGCGCTCGAGCGCGAGCTCCTCGAAGATCCGAAGGAGCGAGCCGAGCACCTGATGTTGATCGATCTCGGCCGCAACGACATCGGTCGGATCGCCGCCCCGGGCAGCGTCGAGGTCAGCGAGTCGTTCGTGATCGAGCGCTACAGCAAGGTCATGCACATCGTCTCGGAGGTCTCGGGCACCCTCGCCGAGGGCCTCGGGGTCGTCGACGCCCTCCGCTCGACCTTCCCCGCGGGCACGCTCAGCGGCGCGCCCAAGGTCCGCGCGCTCGAGATCATCGACGAGCTCGAGCCCGCGCCGCGCGGCTGGTACGGCGGCGCGGTCGGCTACTTTGGCTTCGACGGCGGGGCCGACTTTGCGATCTGCATCCGCTCGGTCGTGTTCGCGGGCGACAGCGTCCGCGTCCAGGCCGGGGCCGGGATCGTCTACGACTCGGACCCCGAGGCCGAGGACGACGAGTGCGCGCGCAAGGCCGCGGCGGTGCTCCGGGCGATCGAGATGGCCAGGGTCGGGGGGGCGTCGTGATCGAGCTCGGCCGCGGCCAGCGCTACCGGCCCGCCGCGGCGCGCCGACGGCCCGGCGCGCGCGTGCTCGTCATCGACAATTACGACTCGTTCACCTTCAACCTGGTCCAGCACCTGCTCGAGCTCGGCGCCGAGGTCGACGTCTACCGCAACGACGCGATCACGGCCGCGCAGGTGCTCGCGGACCGGCCCAGCCATCTGCTGCTCTCGCCCGGCCCCGGTCGGCCCGCCGACAGCGGCGTGTGCCAGGAGCTGTGCCGGATCGTGTGCGCGCCCGAGCGCGACCCGCTGCCGACCCTCGGCGTGTGCCTTGGCCACCAGACCCTGTGCGAGGTCCACGGGGCCACGGTCGAGCGCGCGGGCCGGATCATGCACGGCAAGCGCTCGGCGATCGTCCACGCGGCGACCGGGCTCTACGCGGGCTTGCCCTCGCCCTACCAGGCGACCCGCTACCACAGCTTGATCGTCGACGAGGCCACGCTGCCGCCCGAGCTCCTCGCCGACGCCCGCACGCCCGAGGGCGAGCTCATGGGCGTGCGCCACCGCGAACGGCCGGTGTTCGGCGTGCAGTACCACCCCGAGTCGATCCTGAGCGAGCACGGACACGACCTGCTCGCCAATTTCCTCGGGCTGGGCCAGACCCCGACGGGCTCGATCAGGTAGCCTGGATTCATGCATCGGACCACATTGACGATCCTCGCGCTCGCGCTCATGGTCGCTCCGTTGACCGCGGACGCCGAGTACAGCCACCTGTGCACGTCGGTGCCCGGGGCGTGTGAGTACACTGGGCCCGACGCCCCGAAGCTCGGGCTGGAGGTCTGCTACGAGCGCAGCAGCAACACCGCCAGGCTCAAGAACACCGCGTCTTGCCCGGCCAACTCGCTCCCGTTCAGCGTCGGCCACGGCGAAGTCATCGACCCTCAGACCGGACAGGTGGCCGCCTACATGCCGCTTGGGGATGCCTGCGCGGCGCGGCAGTGCGCCGAGTACGTCGCCCACGAGGGCGGGGAAGAGTATGTGATCTGCTGCGAGAATGGCGGCCCGTGCTGGCCGGGCGGCGACTGCGGCGGAGTCCTCTATTGGTGCTTCGATGGTGTCTGCAACGAGGACGGGACTGTCGATTGCTTCGAGGCAGATGAGGGGTTGTAGAGTTCGAGCGCGAGTTCGTGGGTCCGATCCTCAAACCGCCGCTCGAGCGGCGCGGAAGGTGGCGTGGTCTTGCCCCAAAAAACCAGGTGTCCGAATTTTTGGGCAAGACCAGCCCTGGTAGCCAGCCCCTTCAAGGGCGCCCACGCTTCAATGGGGCCGCCCTCTTTCGAGGGCGGAAGGCTACGGTCCTTCGGCTGAGGTGTGGCGACACCAGACCAAGGGACAGGTCCGCAGGCCATGTTCACACTGGCATACCTTGCAGTCCTCCCTCCATTTGGTCCCGTGCTCGCCTTCCTCGCAAACTCGCATCCCCGCCGCGCGCTGCTGCTCTCGAAGCCTTTCACGCCCCTGAAAGGCCCTCTTCTCCTCCGGTGACATCATGGGAGAGCCGGTCATCTCCATCATCCGCCGCGCCAAACCGCCCTGCGGACCGGCAGCAGAAGGAAGTGCTCCTCCGGTTCCATGCTCCGTACAGGCCGCGCACAGGAAGAGCAATATTGGACCAAGGCGGCTCATGGATTGACCTCGATCGTGACAGTGACCCGAACGTGTCGGGTGCCCCTCCTGACACTCGGATATCGTTCCTGTCCATCTGCATGTGTAGTGATTCCGTTGAGCCGATGGTCACAGAGCCGGCTCTGGGCTTCGATGTCACCGAGTCCCCCGAAACGTGCAACGCGGTCCGAGCCAGAGGAAGACCAATCGCTAGCTTGCCGTTGGTCGGCTGCAAGAGCATGGAGGCAACCTCGGCGTCTGCAGCCCACTGTGGAGGAGCGGGTACAAACTCTGGACCCTGGGCAGATGCGTGACCGGAGATCAGCACGAGCACCCCCAAGCCCGGCGGCCGCCACGCGGTGGTGTGACTTTTTCATGCTCGGTCGGTCGGTACCACTGTCGAACATGCGCGGCAATTCTAAAAAGGTGGCAACGCGAATATTACCGCGGCGCCCGGCGCGAGGATCGTCGCGCCTCTGCATCTGCGGACGTTGCCAGCCGGCCGCTAAAACGTGCGACCAATCAGGCGTCTCGTCGGCGAGTTCAGCCCGGCGACTTGCTCGCGGACGAGGCCCCACTGCGCGCGTGCCGTGGCTCCTTGCTCGCCGCGCGGAGACGGGGAAAGCCCGCGTCGCGTGGGCTCCGCCTCCGAGGGTCAAATATCGTTGAGGGCCCCGGGTGCTGACGGCTGAGGGCAGGCTCCCGAGCTGTTCCGGTCCGCGGACCCGCGCCGCCGGCCAGCTCGGCGACGCAGAGGCCGACCAGTTTCCCTCTTCTGGAGGTGTCCGATTTTTTGGGGCAAGACCAAAGGTCTCCTGGCTGCGGGGGTCGAAGGGGATCCGGCTTCAATGGGGCCGCCCTCTTTCGAGGGCGGAAGGGCGAGCTCAAAGGTGCGGGTGGGCTCCTCGTCGCTTCAATGGGGCCGCCCTCTTTCGAGGGCGGAAGGGGGCGACCGCTCCCCACAATGGTGCGAAGGTTGTGCGCGCTTCAATGGGGCCGCCCTCTTTCGAGGGCGGAAGGGGGCGACCGCTCCCCACAATGGTGCGAAGGTTGTGCGCGCTTCAATGGGGCCGCCCTCTTTCGAGGGCGGAAGGACTTGAAGACATCGAGCCGTTTCCCCAGCCTATGATGCTTCAATGGGGCCGCCCTCTTTCGAGGGCGGAAGGCCGACCACTACGCGGCCTTACACACCGCGATCTTTGAGCTTCAATGGGGCCGCCCTCTTTCGAGGGCGGAAGGGCCGAGCAAATCCTCACCAGCGACCTCTTCTCCTCCCTGCTTCAATGGGGCCGCCCTCTTTCGAGGGCGGAAGGCTCCCACTGCTCGAACTCGGGCACGTTCTCGACGACCACGCTTCAATGGGGCCGCCCTCTTTCGAGGGCGGAAGGGCTCACTACACACCATGTCGACGGATGTCGGCAGAGGCTTCAATGGGGCCGCCCTCTTTCGAGGGCGGAAGGTCGAACAATGACCGGCTGGGATCCGGACTCCATCGCGGGCTTCAATGGGGCCGCCCTCTTTCGAGGGCGGAAGGGGCGCCTCGAGCTGGCGCAGTCGGGGACCTTCGGTGTTCTTGCTTCAATGGGGCCGCCCTCTTTCGAGGGCGGAAGGTCTACTCTGACCCACCCTGGAACCCGGGGAACGGCTTCAATGGGGCCGCCCTCTTTCGAGGGCGGAAGGGGCACCGCTGCAACCTACCGAGATCACACCAAATTTCACCCCCCAACGCACGCAGGGCGATTTCGCCCGCGAATTCCGGCCTCCATGTTCCTCTCTCCCGTTTTCAAACACCGTTCAACCCCCACCTCACCCGCCGAAATCAGCGTTTTGCACGCAAGATGGGGGTTGAACTGCCTGCGGCCCCGCGTGCGTCGTCCCCAACCACTATCACTGAACACGAACCCAGGACAAGCTCGAGGTTCACACAGCCCACGCGATCCAACGGCGCTCGAGCCCGCCAGGGCCGTTTCGCGCCGTCCGAGCCGGCCTAGCGACGCGTAGCGAGCCCGCGCTGCTCCCACCGCTCCGCCCGATCGGCAGACCTCGCGCCCGCTCCACCCTCACCACCTGCCGCGCCGAAGCGCTGGTGCTCCGTCACCACCTGCAGTCGGTCCGGCGCGGACACGCCAGCGCGCTCTCACCAGACCCACCAAGTCCCGCGTGGGGCCCCTGTTTCGCGCTCGCCATGTGTCGGTCGTCGGGCTTGGATTATGGCTTGTCCACTTCGCGTTCGGCGCGTGTCGTCCGTTCAATCATGCGCGTGTTGTCATCAAGCCGATCAATCATTGTGTACTGGGAAGAGCTCGTCTATCTTGAGGCGGCCCTGCTCGCAACGGATGAAACCGTCCCCCTGGCAGCCCCCGTAACGGCGACGCTGGAGCAGTTCAACACGATCAGACAGCGTGATCTCTCCACCCGCCGGGCCGTCGTTCAGGCCCGCGCCCGCGCCAGCGTGGCCGACTCGAGCCTCGACGAGGCCCTGCGCGAGATCCACGTCAACACCCTGCACCTCGTGCGGCAGGACCGAAGCCGCAAGGAGTACGAGACCCTGTTCCCCGGGGCCCTGACGGCCCACATCCGCCACGCCCTCGCCAAGCAGGTCGCGGTCGCGCGCGACACCGCCGAGCGCCTGGGCCTGAGCCTGTTCGAAGACAAGTTCCGCGAGGTCCAGCTCGCGCTGCTCGAGCCGGTGATCGACCGCGGCGAGGTCGTCCTGTCCGAGCGCAAAGACGCGGAGTTCAGCCGCGTGGAAGGCCGGCTCGAGATCGAGACCTGGAAAGACGAGGTCAACGCCGTGCGCCTGAGCGTCTACGCCGAGCTGCTCTCGATGGCCGCGAAGACCCGGCGCAAGCGGTCCTGGGCCGAGGCCTTCTACCCCACGGCTTCGGCTCGCAGCACTCGCGGCGAGGACGAGCCCGAGCTCGAGCCCGAGCTCGAAGCCGACCAGGCCGACCAGGTCGACCAGGCCGACCAGGTCGACGAGTAGGACGGTCGACCGGCCGCGGTCGTCGCCGCGCTGGCCAGCTGCCATCACGGCGCCGCCCTGCCGGTTCGGCCACGCGCGGTGCTTCCACGCCGGGTATCGTCGCGGCCATGACCAGCGAAGCCGAAGCGATCCGCGCGGGCCTGCGGACCCTCGCCCGCGGACACCACCTCAGCACCTCGGCCGCGGCCGCAATCTTCCGCGAGATCATGTCCGGCGCCTGCGAGCCCGGGCAGATCGGCGGCCTCTTGATGGCGCTGGCGATCAAGGGCGAGACCATGGGCGAGATCAGCGGCGCGGCCGAAGCCATGCGCGAGGCCTCGACCCGGGTCCTGACCACCCGCGCGCGCCCGATCGACGTGTGCGGAACGGGCGGCAGCGGGGTCCCGCGCCGCAACGTGTCGACGGCCACGGCCCTGGTCGTCGCGGCCTGCGGCGTCGCCGTGGCCAAGCACGGCAACCGGGCGGCGTCGAGCCGCAGCGGCAGCGCCGACGTGCTCGAGGCCCTCGGCGTCGACGTCGAGGCCCCGCCACAGACCGTCGGGCGCTGCATCGACGAGCTCGGGGTCGGGTTCTTGTTCGCGCGGACCCTGCATCCCGCGATGCGCCACGCCGGGCCGGTCCGTGCCGCGCTCGGGGTCCCGACGGTGTTCAACCTCCTCGGCCCGCTCACCAACCCCGCCCGGGTCCGGCGGCAGGTCCTCGGCGTCTACGATCCGGCCCGCTGCCACGACCTCGCCCGGGCGCTCGGAACCCTCGGAAGCGAGCGGGTGTTCGTGGTCCACGGGTTTCGGGCCGGGGTCACGGCGGCCCCGCGCGCGCCGGCCGGGATCGACGATCTGAGCCCCGAGGGCGAGTCCCTGGTCGTCGAGTGGCGCGAGGGCGAGCTCCACGAGCACGTCCTGCGCCGCGCCGACGCCGGGCTCGACGAGCAGGTCCTCGCTGATCTCGCGGGCGGCGACCCCTCGGACAACGCCGCCGCGCTGCGCCGACTCCTGGCCGGGGAGCCCGGCGCCTACCGAGACGCCGTGATTCACGCGGGCGCGCTGGCGCTGGTCGTGGCGGGCGATGAACCGATCTCCACCCTGGGTTCGGCGGCCCTGCGCGTGGCCGAGGCGATCGACAGCGGGGCCGCGGCGCGGGTCCTCGAGGGCCTCGTCGAGACCTCCCGGCGGCGACCCTGACGCTGGATCCAGCGTGGAGCCGGGCGTGGAGCGGGCGTGGATCTGGCGTGGATCTGGGCGTGGATCTCGGTTGAGCCCGCTGGTTGACCCCGCTGGTCGACCCGGCGGTGAATCGGCTACGCTGGCGCGGGCGAGCGATGAGCGACCAAGCCACCTACCTCGACGAGATCCTCGCGGCCAAGCGATCGGAGCTGGCGTCGGGCCGACCCGGGAACCTCAGCCTCGCGCAGATCGACGCCGAGCTGGCCGGGGCGCCCGATCCTCTCGATCTGTGGGCCGCGCTGGCGACGGGCCCCAAGCCGCGGGCGATCGCCGAATTCAAGCGACGCTCGCCCAGCGAGGGTCTGCTGCGCGATCAGGCCGATCCACGCCACATCGCCACGCTCTACGTCGACGGCGGCGCCTCGGCGATCAGCGTGCTCACCGACCGCCACTTCGACGGCAGCTTCGAGGATCTTCGCGCGGTGCGAGCCGCGGTCTCGGTCCCGATCTTGTGCAAGGACTTCATCCTCAGCCGCGAGCAGATCGTCACGGCCCGGCGCGAGGGCGCCGACGCGATCTTGCTGATCGCCGCGGCGCTCGAGCCTCCGCTCCTGCGAGATCTGCTCAATTTCGCCTACGATATCGGCCTCCAGGTCCTCGCCGAGGCCCACAGCGACCACGAGATCGAGCGGGCGATGGCCGCAGGGGCCAAGATCATCGGGTTCAACGCCCGCGACCTCCACACCTTCGAGGTCGACCTCGATCGCGTCATCCGCCACCGGCCCGATGTCCCCAAGAGCTTCCTGTTCGTGGGCGAGAGCGGGATCCAGACCCGCAAGGACGTCTCCCGTCTCCGCGCGGCCGGGGTCGACGGCGTGCTGATCGGCTCGACCCTGATGAAGGCCGAAGATCCGGGCGCCAAGCTCGCCGAGCTGATGGCCGTCTGAGTGGCCACGGGTCTGAAGATCTGCGGGCTGACCCGCGCCGAGGATCTGCGCGCCTGTGCAGCGCTGGGCGTCGACGCGATCGGGCTCAACCTGTGGCCCGAGTCGAGGCGCTTCGTCGAGCCCCATGACGCCGCCGAGCTGCTCGCGGCGACGCCGGGCGCCGACGGCCTCGTGCGCGTCGGTGTGTCCGTCGACGCCTCCCTGAGCGAGACCGAGCGGGCGATCGCAAGCCTCGATCTCGACCTCCTCCAGCCCCACGGCGACGCCCCGGTCGAGCCCTACGCCGAGCTCGCGGCTCGCTACGACATCGGCTGGGTCTGGGTCGTGCGCGGCACGCCGGCGCTCGAGCGCCTGCGCGTGCCGGAGCCGGCGCCGCGCTGGGTCCTGCTCGACGCCGCCGTCCCGGGCTTCGGCGGGGCCGGACAGCGGACCGACTGGGGCTTCGCCGCCGAGGCCGTCGAGGCCCTCGCGCCGATCCCGGTCTGGCTCGCGGGCGGGATCACGCCGAGCAACGCCGCCGAGGCGATCGCCACGGTCCGCCCGGCGGGCCTCGACGTCGCCAGCGGCGCCGAGGCCCCGGGGGCCAGCGCGGGCCACAAGGACCACGAGGCGATCGCGGCCCTGATCCGGGCTTGCCGCGGGCCGGGCTGAGTCGTAAAGCTGGCCGCGATGTCGGCGACAGCCCCGGATCCCGAGAGCCCGCCCTCGCTGGCCAGCTTTGGCGAGTTCGGCGGCCGCTTCGTCGCCGAGACCCTGATGCCCGCGGTCGAGGAGCTCGCCCGGGAGTGGCCGATCGCGTGGGCCGACGAGGCCTTTCGCGCCGAATACTCGCGGATCCTGGCCGAGTACGTCGGTCGCCCCTCGCCCCTGACCCCGGCGCCGCGCCTCGCGGCGGCGATCGGCGGCGGCGAGATCTGGCTCAAGCGCGAAGACCTCAATCACACCGGGGCCCACAAGATCAACAACTGCGTCGGCCAGGTCCTGCTCGCGCGTCGGCTCGGCAAGACCCGGATCATCGCCGAGACCGGCGCGGGTCAGCACGGCGTCGCCACGGCGACCGTGTGCGCCTACTTCGGCATGCCCTGCGTGGTCTACATGGGCGCCGAGGACGTCGCCCGCCAGGCCCTCAACGTGTTCCGCATGCGCCTGCTCGGGGCCGAGGTCCACGCGGTCCACGGCGGCGCCGCCACGCTCAAGGACGCGATCAACGAGGCCCTGCGCGACTGGGTCGCCAACGTCGCCGACACCCACTACGTGATCGGCTCGGTCATGGGCCCCGATCCCTATCCGGTCATGGTCCGCGAGCTTCAGCGAGTCATCGGCGACGAGGCCCGGGCCCAGTGCCTCGACCGGCTCGGGCGGCTGCCCGACGCCGTCGTCGCCTGCGTCGGCGGTGGGTCCAACGCGATGGGGATCTTCGCGGCCTTCGTCGACGACCCCGAGGTCGCGCTGATCGGGGTCGAGGCCGCCGGCGAGGGCCTCGAAGGCCGCCACGCGGCGACGATGAGCCGCGGCGAGGTCGGCGTCTACCACGGCATGCGCAGCCTCGTGCTCCAAGACGACGACGGACAGCTGCAGGAGGCCCACTCGATCTCGGCTGGCCTCGACTACCCCGGCGTCGGGCCCGAGCACGCGTTCTTGCGCGAGCGGGGGCGGGCCCGCTACCTCGCGATCGACGACGAGCAGGCCTTGGCGGCGCTGCGCCTGCTCTCGCAGACCGAGGGCATCATCCCCGCGCTCGAGAGCGCCCACGCGATCGCGGCGCTCGAGCAGCTCACCCGTGAGCTCGGACCCGAGGCCAAGATCCTCGTCAACCTCTCGGGCCGCGGCGACAAGGACATGCACACGGTCATGGGCCGGCTCGACGCCGAGTCGCTCGCGCTCGTCGAGCGGGCGCGGACCCGGCACGAGCGGGCAGGGGAGGGCGCACCGTGAGCGGCCAGGCGCAGCCGCCGAGCGAGCGCGAGGGGCGGATCGGGGCCTGCTTCGCCCGCTGCCGGGCCGAGGGACGGGCCGCGCTGGTCGGCTACCTGACCGGCTTCGATCCCGATCGCGCCGCCAGCCTCGAGGGCCTGATCGCCGCGTGCGAGGCCGGCGTCGACGTGCTCGAGCTCGGCGTGCCCTTCTCCGACCCCGCGGCCGACGGCCCCGAGATCCAAGCCGCGATGGTCCGCGCGCTCGCGGCCGGGGCGACCCTCGAGCGCGTGCTCGAGCTCGCCGCCGAGCTCCGCGCGCGCTTCCCCGAGCTCCCGATCGTGCTGTTCTCCTACGCCAACCCGCTGCTGTCCGGAGCTCGGCGGGAGCCAGCCGGCGTCGCGGGTTTTTGCGCCCGCTTGCGTCAGGTTGGCGTGGACGGCCTGCTCGTCGTCGACCTGCCCCCCGAAGAGGCCGCGATCCTGCGCGAGCCGGCCCGCGCCGCCGGCCTCGACTGGATCGCCTTGTGTGCCCCGACCAGCCCGGGCCCCCGGCGCGAGCGCCTCGTGCGTCACGCGAGCGGCTTCGTCTACGCCGTGAGCCTCACAGGGGTGACCGGCGCGGCCCTCGACGCCAGCAGCCCAGCGCTGCACGCCCAGCTCGACGATCTGCGCGGACGGACCGAGCTCCCGATCTGCGTTGGCTTCGGCGTCCGCGAGCCCGCCCAAGTCGCCGCCCTCGCACCTGGTGTCGACGGCGTCGTCGTCGGCAGCGCGCTGGTCCGGGCCGCCCGCGAGGGGCCCGAGGCGCTGCGCGGGTTGGTCGCGAGCTTGCGCGCCGCGACCTCGCGCGGAGCGAGCTGACATCGCGCGGTCGCTCGGCGATCACGTTATGCTTGGGGGCGGATGCCCAGGCCCGCGTGCGCACCCGCCCTCGCCCTCGCCCTCGCCCTCGCGGCGGTGGCCATGGTCGGCTGCGAGTTCACGATCCCGGCCGCGACCTACATCCACCAGACCAAGCTGATCTCGGTCCAGGGGTCGGTCGTCGAGCTCGGCCCGCTCAACCCGGGCCGGGTCGGCGTCCCCAGCGAGGCGCCGATCGCCGAGCCCATGCCCCACGACCGCTTCGCCTTCGAGGCCACGGTCATCGATCCCGACCGGGGCCAGGTCCCGGCGAGTGAGCTCGAGAGCGTGTGGTTTCAGTGTGATCCCTTCAACTGCGGGGTCTCCGGCGTCGACAGAATCGGCGCGGTCTACGACGTCCGCTGCGAGGACATCGAGGACCTGACCATGGACGATCCGTGTCGCCTCGGCGAGGGCGACGGGCGCTTCGAGTTCGAGCTCCCCGAGCTCGGCCCACTTCTGGCCGGGACCCGGGTGGCCGTCTACTACGGGGTCATCGCCTGGGGGGGACGCAGCGCCGAGGACTGCTGGACCGCGCGCCGGGATCGGGACGAGCTGCTCGAGCGCTGCGGCTTCATCGTCCGCAACGTCAAGGTCGGGCCGAGCTGGTGGTTGCTGGCCTACGGCGACTCGATCGGCATCGAGTCCCCGATCCCGATCTGGGAGATCCCGGCCGCGGTCTACGTCCAGGCCGCCAACCGAACCCCGCGCCCGGTCATCGACGTCTTCATCGACGGCAAGGTCGTCGGCGTCTACCCCGAGCAGCACGAGTTCGAGGCCGCGCCCGGGTCGACGATCACCCTCGTGCCCGGCTACGACCCGCTCGAGCAGTTCTCCCAGACCTTCTTCGTTGCCCGCCAGGACTCCGAGACCTCCAGGTTTTGGTTTCAGCCCGGGCAGGAGCTCATCGTCGAGTTCCCCTACACGACCGGGGCGGTCCACGCCGTCGGTGGCTTTCAGTTTGGCGGCACGCCGCAGGACTTCGTGGTCGACGAGTTCGCCGATCCGGGGACCTCGCAGATCTTTTTGGTCTACAGCGACGATCGCTATGGCGAGGGCGTCGCGCGCCTGAATTTCGAGGTCGGGAGTTGACGCGCCGGGCACGACATCGGGCGCTCGAGCTGGGCGCGGCCGCCCTCATCGTCCTGGGCTCCGTTGTCGGGCCCGGGCGGGCGTGGGCCGGGCCGCCCGATCGCGCGGCGCCTCAGCCGGCGCCAGACGAGCTCGTGCGCGTCGAGGGCCGCGTGCTCGAGGGCGGCGGCTCCCGAGCTCCGGTGCCGGGCGCCGTCGTGATGATCGTCGCCGCGCCCGCGACGGTCCGCCCCGGCAGGCGCGCCCACGAGCCTCTCGACCCCGACGCCGTGACCTGGATGCGGCGGGCCGAGACCGACCGCGAGGGCCGCTTCGAGGTCGCCGAGGTGCCCGCGGGGATGATCCGAGTGGTCGTCGTCTCCGGCGGCTTCGAGCGCCTCGAGCAGTGGGCCGAGGCGCCGTCGTCGGGGACGATCGAGCTCTACCTCCGACCGGATCAGACCGGCGCCTACCGAACCGAGGTCACGGTCGAGCGCGGGGGCGTCGCCGAGCCCGATCACAGCCTCGACGCCCAGCAGGCCCGGCACTACGCAGGCAGCGGCGACGATCCGGTCCTCGCCGCCCTCAACCTGCCGGGGGTGGCCCGGAGCCCCGGCGGCCTCGGGCTGCTGTCTCTGCGCGGCGGCAACCCGACCGAGACCGGCGTCTACCTCGACGGCCACCCGATCCCGCGGGCCTTTCACGTCGTCCCGATCGCGAGCGTGGTCTCGCCTCCGATGACCGATCGCGTCGAGCTCAGCCCCGGCAACTACGGCCCGGGCTACGGCAGCTTCAGCGGCGGGTTAATCGAGATCTTCAGCAGACCAGGCCGGGCCGACGCGGTCCATGGCCAGGCCCACATCGATCTGTTTGACCTCGGCGCGACCCTCGAGGCGCCGGTCGGCCCGGGCTCGATGAATTTTGGCTTTCGTCGCAGCCACGTCGACGCCGTGCTGCTCGGGGTCGAGAGCGTGGTCGGGCCGACCGGCATCCTGCTCCCGACCTACTGGGACTACCTCGGGCGCGTCGACCTGCCCGTGCGCCGCAACCATCACCTCTCGCTGCGCGCGATCGGGGCCGGCGACCGCCTGCGCGGCCGCGGCCCGGGGCCGAGCCCCGGCGAGAGCCCCAACCTGTTCGACTACGCCGCGTCCTTTCACCGCTTCGACCTCGACTACCGCGTCGACGACGGCGACTGGCGCGTGCTCGTGAGCCCCTCGATCCGGCTCGACAGCGCCCGCCTCGAGCAGGACTTCTTGATTCGGCGCGACGCGACCGTGCTCTCGGGCCGCGTCGAGGCCGAGAGCGATCTACGCGAGAACCTGACCCTGCAGCTCGGGTCGGACCTCGTGTACGAGCGCTGGCGTCGGCGCGAGCGCCTCGTCGAGGAGGTCGGCGGCGACATCCTCGACGCCGACCAGCTCGCGAGCGACGAGCAATTCGACGGCCAGCAGCTGCGCCTGGGCCTGTGGCTGGCGACCACGATCCGCCACCGCGAGTGGTCGATCGTGCCCTCGCTGCGCGGCAATTTGTTCTCTTACGCCGGCCGCCAGCTGTTTCGCCTCGACCCGCGGATCGAGGTCCACGGCCAGGTCCGGCCCAAGCTCGAGTACTTCGCCAAGCTCGGCATGTTCTCGATCCCGGTCGTGGCCGCGAGCGGAGACGCCAGCGCCAACCTCATCACCCAAAACGGCAGCTTCCTCGGCGGCGTGGCCGACGTGCCCTTTTACCTGCTCGCGTACTTCGACCCCGGCATCGAGGGCGAGATCCGCGACGGATCCGCCGCGGCGACCTACGCGATCCAGGCCGCGACCGGCGTCGAGGCCAAGCTGCCGTGGGAGCTCGAGGCCCGCGGGACCTTGTTCTGGCGCGAGGTCATCCCGACGACCGTCGACATCGTGTTCTCGAGCTCGACGATCGAGCGGCGCACGAGCCGAAGTCGCTCGATGGGCGTCGAGCTGCTCCTGCGCCGCGCCCTCGGGCGCAAGCTCGACGGCTGGATCGGCTACACGCTGCTGTGGGCGCGGGTCCAGCCCGACGAAGAGCCGTGGCTGCCGGCCGTGTTCGACCAGCGCCACAACCTCGTGGTCTTGCTCAGCGCCGCGCTGCCGCGCAACTTCCGGTTTGGCCTCCGCTTTCGCGTCGTCTCGGGCAACCCCCTCGACACGGTCCTCGGCGGCGAGGCCACGAACTCGAGCTTCGGCTGGTACTACCAGCCGATCCGGGGCGAGCGCGGGACGACTTACCAGCCCGTGTTTCACCAGCTCGACCTGCGCGTCGACAAGCGCTGGCCGCTGCGGCGCGTCGCGGTTACGGCCTACCTCGACGTTCAGAACGTCTACGATCGCCGCTACCCCGAGGTCTCGATCTACACCGCCGACTGGTCCCAGCGCAGCTCGCTGGTCGGGCTGCCGATCTACCCCAGCTTCGGCGTCCAGATTGACTACTAGCAGCCCGGGGTGCAATGCCTCGTGTCGCCTCGCGCCGGAATGTTCGCCGAGGGCGCGAAGCCAAAACGCCGCTGTACCGGGCGTACTGCAAGTTTTGGCGACAAAGCCCTCGGTGAACAGGCCAAGCGAGGCGGCGCGAGGCATTGCAGCCCGGGCTGCTAGCAGCCCGGGCTGCTAGCACCACGGGCTGCGAGACCTAAATCAGAGTTGTCATGACCCCCCGCGGGGGGCCGACTACCTGTTGAGGACCCAGCTGTAGTCGGGGCCCTCGTCGGTCTCGCGTGAGGCGTAGCTCTTGGCGTCCCAGGCCGCGTCGCCGTTGCCGAGCACGCCGGCGTCGCCCTGCGAGAGGGTCAGGTCGCTGTTGTCGAGGGTGAACGCGAGGGCGTACTGGTCGTGGTCGAGGCACATGGTCCCGTTGACCGGAGCGACCGAGAGCTCGGGCATGGTCAGCGGCGCGGAGGGGGCGTGGCTCCCGACCCAGGTCGCGAGCTCGTTGTTGTCGAGATCGCGGATCACGATCGACTCGACCTCGCAGTCCTCGTTTTTGATCATCTCGATCTTGGGACACATGATCGTCGCCGGGAGCAGGTCCATGTCGGGCAGGTTGATCGTGAGGGTGTAGGGATCGGGGATCAGGCACTGGGCGTCGCAGGGACAGGCGTCGAGGGCCCAGACCGCGCCGCCGCCGTTTTGGAGCCGACCCGTGAAGGTGTGGCTGTTGCAGCTGTTGGGCAGCGCCTGCGAGCCGGTCAGGGACAGGGTCATGGCCTGCGGGGCGAGCTCGCAGGACTCGTCGCCCGCGTCGCCGTCGCCGTCGCCGGAGTCGCCGTCGCCGTCGCCCGTATCGCCGTCGCCATCGCCGGAGTCGCCGTCGCCGTCGCCATCGCCGTCACCGGAGTCGCCATCACCGGAGTCGCCGTCGCCATCGCCGTCGCCGTCGCCGGAGTCGCCATCACCATCGCCAGCCGTCTCCGAGTCGGCGTCGCCCCTGGTGGTGGTGGTGACGTCGTCACCACAGCCGCTCGCGGTCAGGGCCGCGGCGAGCAAGGTGATCGAGGTCCACGAACGACAGCCCCCCAGGAGACGACAAGAAGCGGTCAATGCACGCATCGACCCAACGTACAGCGACTCGGGGGCGTCGACCAACCGAGCTTCGCGGGCTCCTGGCGCCGATCAGCCGTCGACGAGCTGGGTCAGCCAGGCCGCGAAGGCGTCGCTCGCCGCGATGGCGTGGGCCTGGTCGCTCAGGGCTCGGTGCAGCTGCGGCCGCCAGGCGTCCTCGAGCCCGGAGCCATCGAGGAACTCCCGGGCGCTGACCTGGCCGTGCTCGCGGATCAGCTCGGCGAGGACCGCCTCGATCCGCTCGCCGAGCTCGCGCCACCCGGCCACGGCCCGCAGGATCGCGGCGGCGTCGGCGGCGAGGTCTGCGGGCGGGTACTTGTGGCGCTCGGCGACGAGGCGATTGATCGGCTGGGCGAGCACGGCGTGGAGCACGTCGATGCGCCAGCGCGCGAACTCGGGAGCGAAGCCCTCCGAGCTGACCCGGTCGACCATCATGTCGATCGTCACGCCGAGGATGTCGTCGACGAAGGTCTTGACCTTGGGCTCGAGCTGGCGCTCGAGCTCACCGCCAACGGCCGAAGCCACGCCCTTGGCGACCCCGGCCAGGCGCGAGGCCAGGCCTCCGCCCCGACCTCCGCCCAGACCTCCGCCCGGCAGCTTGGTCGCGTCGGGCATCATCGAGCGCATGCGCTTGCCGAACTCGAGGAGGTTGGCCTGGAGGATCTCGCGCAGGATCGTGCGCGTGGACGGATGGTCGAGCAGCGCCCGGACGAGCTCGCGCTCGGGCCGGTAGTCGCGACCGAGGGCCTGCTCGAGGGGACCGAGCAAGGTCACGGGGACCCGCTCGCCGAGCGCGGCCCCGGCGTCGTCGATGCCGTCGACGCGGGCGAAGGCCTGCTCGACGCGCTGGGTCAGCCACGGCTCGAACTCCGCTGAGCGCACCGAGGCGCGGAGCCCGTCGGTCACGGCGGTGGCCAGCCACTGGTGATCCACCAGCTCTGCGAGGGGGCGGGCGAGGACCTGGTCGAGGCCCAGCTCGATCAGCGCGTCGAGCTGGCGCGGCTCGTCTCGAAGTCGGGCGAGGATCTGCGCGGCGTCGCTCATGTTCAGCCCGGTTGCGGCTCGAGATCGAGGTCGGCGCCGTCTTCGGGACCCTTGCCCGAGAGCAGCTCGTCGCGTCGCAGGAGGCCGAGCACGATCCCGGTCAGGATGTAGAACAAGCTGATGCCCAGCAGGTACTCTGGAAACACGCGCATGAAGCCGAACACGTAGCACAGGCCGATCGTCACCGCGCGGAACACCTGCATGAACAGGCCGGAGCTGTGACCGATCTTCGGCAGCACGATGTTGGACACCATCAGGAGGCCGAGGATCAGCGCGAGGACCGGCAGCACGCGCAAGAGCAAGATCATCTGGTGGTCGAGACCGATCAGGAGCAGCAGCGCCAAGATCCCGCCCGTGACCGTGGTCGGCAGCCCGAAGAACACGGGCGGACCGTCCTCGTCTGCGAGCACGTTGAATTTGGCCAGGCGGAGGCTCGCGCAGACCGCGAACAGCGAGAGCATCGCGTACATGAGCAGCTCGCGCCCCAGCCACGGAGCCATGAGATCCGGGCGCGCGCGCAGCAGCAGCAAGGTGGTTCCGGCGGGCACGACCCCAAACACGACCATGTCGGCGAGGCTGTCGAGCTGGGCGCCGAACTTGCTGCTCGCGCCCAGGAGGCGGGCGAAGGTCCCGTCGAGCTTGTCGAGCAACACACACCAGACCATCAGCCAGCCCGCGAGCTCGAACTCGCCCTGGGTTGCGACCGCGAGCACCCCGAGCCCGAGGACGAGGCTCGCCGAGGTCACCGCGTTGGGGATCACGTAGCGCCACGTCGCCGTGGGGTTCTTGGTCGTGGACTCGTTGGCCATGGCTTGGATCGGGCGGGGGAGGGTGGGGCCATTAAGACCGCATCCCCCGACCGAGGCAAGCTCGACGGGGGACGCGCCGTAAGGGAGACGGGGAATAACTTCAGTCGATGGCGAACGCCAGGCTGACGGTCTCGTACATGTTGTCGCCGACGCTGACCTCGAAGTCGAAGTTCCACACGCCCTCGTCGGGCAGGACCACGTTCTCGATCCGATACTGGCCGTCGCCGAGGTAGCTGACCACGGGCGTGGTCGCCATCGCCTCGTTGGCCGTGGGCATCCACGCGTCGAAGTTCACGCGGGCGCCGGGGATCCCTTGCCCGGGCGCGTCGGGGTTGACCGGATCGTGGAAGCCGAGACGGACGACGAGATCGTTGCGCCCGACCTCGATGTCACCGCTGTCGCTCCACAGGACCACGCGGAACGCGCCCTGATCACTGTCGCAGGCCATGCCGTCCGCGAAGTTCGCCACGGCCCGGGTCTCGACGTCACCTGAATCGGAGCTGTCGCAGGCCGTGAGGGGGCAGAGCAGGGCGAGAGCGAGGAGCGCGGTCTTGAACGGTGACATGAGGAATCTCCCGAAACGTCGTGGCGACAGTGTAGGTGGTGTAGGTGGGTGTCCGGAAAGGACCTATGTAGATAACGGCATGAGCCCACCGCGCGTCAAGCATATTTTTTTGTGATCGGGGACCGATGTAGGACAGTGTGTTCTGGCCGTTTAAACGGCGTTTGCGGGAACCCGTGCCCTTTGGTCTCCGATTTTTTGGCCACTGTACCGGGGATCATTCGGAGATCTCGAACACGAAGGCGACCGACTCGTCGATGGTCTCGCCAACCGCGATGTAGAAGTCGAACTGCCAAACACCGGCCTCGGGGAGCTCGAGACCGGTGATCTGATAGCGTCCCTCTCCGATGTAGGTCGCCTCGACCGCGTCCGCGAAGAACTCCCCGCTCGCGAGGTGGGCATCGAGGGTGAGCTCTGCTCCGGGGATCCCGAGGCCCGGGTCCTCGGGAGCGTTCGGGTCGTGGAACCCAACCCGCGCGATCATCGTGTTTTTGGCTCCGACCGTGAGCCCGTCGCGGCTGTAGAGCACCACGCGAAAGGCGCCGCCTTCGGTATCCTTGGCGACGCCTTCTTCGAAGGCCCGTGCATCGACGGCCTCGAGATCCTCGTTGTCTACGTCACACCCTGCCAGGCAAGCCCCGAAGCCGAACAGGGCGAGGGTGAGGCCGGTGGATCGGAGCAGCGGGTGGCGGGGCATGCCCAACCAAAAAGCAAGCGACGTTCCAGGTGTCGCCTGGTTTCTGAGCGTGGAAGATCACACGGGTTTTTCTACGTAGGTCTGTCACATCGGTGAGCGCGACGGTGGCTAGTCGCGTTGGGGCACTCGGTGGCGGAAAAAAGGCCTCTCGCCAGGACATCCGCGTCAGCGTGGCTTTCCGAGCATCATCCGGGCCTGGGCCAGGGCCTCGCGCAGCTGCGGATCCCGGATCGAGTTGAGGGCCTCGACGGTCTCGCCTGGCACCTCGGGCTCGAGCACTGGCGCGCGATCGACGGGGACCGGAGGGGGAGGGGGGGGAGGCCTGCGCTCGCTCAGCGGCGGCAGCTCGCCGACGAATCCGTCGATGAGCTCGATCCCGCTCTCGGGCCACGCCGCGTGCAGCTTGGTCAGCACGTCCTGGCGCCAGTAGGTCATCTCGTGTAGCCACTGGCTGTCGTGTACGTGGACGATCAAGCGGCCGCCCTGGACGAGCATCGGCCACACGTGATCGGCGAAGCTGGCCGGAAAAAGCTCGAGCCAGAGGTTGCGCAGCTTCGAGAGGCGCTGGACCTCGACCGGGACCCGCTGCGCGATGACCTCGTTGACCACGGTCGAGAGGTCGACCCGCCCGCGCCGTTTGGGCCGGCGTCGGCGTCGGGACTTTTTGGCGGCGCTCGCCATCGTCGAACACCATGCCACAGCTTGGCCGTGACCATCGGCGCCGCGTTGCTGTGCGTGGCGTCGGGCTGCGCGGGCAGCAGCGGGTGGTCGGTGACCGACGCTCAGGTTTGCGCGCCAAAGTCCGCGCCCCGGGTCTGTGTGGACGGCGAGCCCGACTACGGCCACGTGCTCGAGCTCGCCGACGTCGAGCTGCTGCCCGGCGAGTGCGCGGTGGCCAGCGACGAGGCGCGCGGCGGGCTGGTCCGGGTCGAGACCCGCGATCCCCGGGGCGCTCGACGGTCGCGGTGGCTCGGCGCGCGCAAGGGCAAGATCACGACCGTGAAGGTCCGCGAGGACGGCGAGCCGGTCCGCAGCGGGCGAGAGCCCTGTGATCGGACCCCGCCCTGAGTCGAGCGCTGCGGCGGCGAAGCCCTAAATCATTCAGATTTTTGAATTCAGCGCTCGATCTAGGACGAGTAGTTGGTCGCGCTAGCGCGGATGCAAGAGCGCGTCGCGGGTTGCGAGGGCGAAGCGGCGTCGGACGCGAGCGTCGTGATCCGCGGGGCTGTCGCCGGGCGGCCAACCGGCGCCGACCTGGACGCGCAGGCTCGCGAGGCCGCCGTCGTCGGTCGCGTCGAGCAGCGCGAAGAGCAGCGTGTGATGACTCCGGACGACCTCGTCGGTCGCAGCCAGCAATTCCAGCAGCGCGTCGGGTCGGCGCTCGAGCGCTCGGACCGCCCGGGCGAGGGCGTGGCGCCGGGCGAAGTCGGGGCCGCGCTCGTGGGCGACGCGCAGCCACGCGTGGGCCTCTTCGGCGACGCGGGCCGCGTCGTGCCACTCGACCGGCAGCTCGGGCTCGAGCTCGCGGCCAGAGCCGTGGCGCGAGCTCGGCGTGGTTCGCCGCGCTCGCTCGATCCGGCGCGCGAGCCGACGTTCGTACTCCCGCAGATCTCGCTCGCGCAGATCTTCGGTGACCACCGCTGCGACCGGATCGAGGCCGTAGCCGCCAGCCTCGGCGCCGCGCTTCATCGCCCGATCGAGGGCGAGGTCGATGAAGCCGTGATCGAACAGTCGATCGAGCTCGTGGACGAAGGGCAAGAGCAGATCGGTCCCGAGCGCCCGGGCTTCGGGCCGCTGCTGGGCGCGCCTGGCGATCCGTGCGCTCGGCCCCTTGCGCTCGAGGTAGGTCCGGGCGCGCTGGCGCTCGACGGCCAGCAGCGCCGGATCGCCAGCGTGGTCGGTGTTCTCCAGGTCGATCAGCAGCGCGAGCAGATCGAGCTCGGTCTCGGCGAACAGCCGCTCGAGCCCGCCGACGCGCCGCTGCCAGTAGAAGCGACAAAAGCTGCGCCCGTGCAGCAGCGCCGGGCCGGCGAGGAGCCGCGCGAAGGGGGGCAGGGGGCGGCCCGGGCCGACGCCCAGGGACTGCAGGCCTTGCATGTAGACCCGAGCGAGGAACGCGTGGGCGCGCGTGCGCTGCTCCTCTTCGAGCTCATCCGAGCGCAGCTGGGCGTGGGCGAGCTCGACCGCGGCGAGGATGCGGTCGTCGATCGGTGTCAGCAACGCGGTCGCCGGATCGGGGAGCTCGCTCGGCAGCGGTTGGCTCGCGCGATCGAGGATCGCCAGCCGCGCCAGGCCCTGAAGTTCGGCGTTGGCGTCGAGCGCGGCCACGAGCGGCGCGACCTCGGCCGCGCTGCCCGCCGCGAGCAGGACCCGGCGCAGCTCGCCGTGGTCGAGGGTCAGGCCCGGGCACAGCACGGGCAAGAGCGCGAGGTCGGCGTCGCTGTGCCCGGCCCGTCGCTCGAGGGTCGCGCAATCCGGCACCGCCTCGACGGGGTCCGGATCCACGGCCTGGTCTGCGCCGGTCTCACTCGCCGCTGACGGCGGGGCGGCTCGTTCGGCGCGCGGCGCTGGCTGGTCCTCGTCGCCGCACCCGCCGCTCGCCGCCAGGCTCGCGGACACCGATACGCAAAAGACGAGCGCCCAGCCGCTCGTGAGCCGTCGCCGTCCGCTCGTCGCGCCCACGGCTACTGCTCGACGAGGCGTCGGATGACCTCGCGCAGGCGATGGACCCCGCCCATGTCGCGCGCCATGAACTCGAGCCCGACGCCCTCGTCGTTGTTCGAGTTGCGGACGACGGCGAGGATCTCGAGGGGGCGCGCGCTACCCGGCGGCGTGATCTCGATGATCACTTCTTCGCCGACCTCGGGCCGATGCTGGGTCAAGAGCAGGCCGCCGCCCTCGGAGATCTCCGAGAGCGCGGCGGTGTTGAAGTCTCGCTGGCCCCGGCGCCGCCAGCGGATTTCGACCAGCACGGGTAAGCGGACATGGCGGCGGCGCGCGGTCAGCTTGACCTCGCCCGTCGCCACCTTCTTCAGGAATTGTATCTTGCGCCACTCCGAGCCGGCGCACATGACGGTGCCGCCGGCGCGTACCCGAAGGCGTGGACGCGCGGCGTGCCACTCGTGGCCGATCGCGCGGACCATCATCTTGCCGGGGAGACCGGTGAACGACAGCTCGAGCAAAACCTCTTCGCCGGGCTCGTAGCCGTCGGTGGTGAACACCTCGAGCGCGTTGTCCTCGCGGATCGCGGCGGTGAAGTCTTCTGGAGTAGCGTAGTGCGACCGTATTTTTCGCAAGGAAACCTACGTCTGTCTGAGTGTGTGCACGCTACCACACTTCGTGCGGACGTGTGCTTGTTTCGTTGTGTCTGGATTATCTTTGTTAGGTCAGGGTGTAGTGCGGAAACGCGCGCTCACCAGGCGCTATTTTGACCCGCCACGTGTGGGATGGGCGCAGGACAGGCCGGACCGGCGCCTCGGCTATGGTCTGCGCATGACCGCCGACAGCGGGGCGCGGCCGCTGGTGCTGCTGCCGACCTACAACGAGCGTGAGAACCTCGACGCGATCCTCGACGCGATCCTCGCGGCCGAGCCCGACTTTCACGTGCTGGTGATCGACGACGGCAGCCCCGACGGCACCGGTGAGCTCGCCGACCGCCGGGCCGCGGCCGATGAGCGCGTGTTCGTGTTGCATCGCAGCGGCAAGCAGGGCCTGGGCAAGGCCTACGTGGCCGGCTTCGACTGGGGCCTGGGTCACGCGCGGGGCTACACCCACCTGTTCGAGATGGACGCGGACTTCTCCCACGACCCGCGCTACCTCGGACCGCTGCTGCGGGCCTGCACCGAGGGCGGGGCCGACCTCGCAATCGGCAGCCGCTACGTGCCCGGGGGTGGGACGCGGGGGTGGCCGTGGCATCGTCAGCTTCTGTCTCGCGGCGGAGGTCTCTACGCGCGCACGATCCTCGGCCTGCCGATCCACGATCCGACCGCGGGCTTCATCTGCTTCTCGCGCCACGTGCTCGAGGCCCTCGACCTCCACGCGCTCGCGACCCGCGGCTACGGGTTTCAGATCGAGCTCAAGTATCGGGTTGTGCGCGCGGGCTTTCGCGTGCTCGAGATCCCGATCGTGTTCGTCGAGCGCGAGCGCGGGCAGTCGAAGATGAGCGGGAAGATCGCCGCCGAGGCGCTGCTGAAGGTCGTCGAGCTGCGCGTACGCGGCTGAATTTGCGCGCGGGGCGTGTCGTGAGCCCCTCTCGGGGCTCCTAGGAGCAGCCACAGACAGAGGTTAACCTGCGGCCGTGAGCACCAAGGTCTGGCTGTCGACCCACGAGCGCGCCCTCGATCCCGAGGACGCGACGATCAGCGTGTACGACCGAGGCTTTCTCTACGGCGACAGCGTCTACGAGACCCTGCGGACCGCTGGCGATCGGGTGATCGAGCTCGACGCCCACCTCGACCGCCTCCGTCGCAGCGCCGCGGGCATCGCCTTCGACCTGCCCTTCGAGAACGAGCACATCGCCAGGGCGCTGCGCGAGACCGTGGCCGCCGCCAAGAACGAGGACAGCCGGATCCGCGTGATCGTGACCCGGGGCGTCGGGCCGATCGCCCTCGACACCCGCGTCGCCGAGGCGCCGCTCTTGGTCATCATGGTCGAGCCCCTGGTCGTGCCCGACGCCGAGGCCTACGAGCGCGGGATCTCGGCGATCGTCGTCGGCCGCGAGGGCTCGATCCGTCCGGGGCTCAAGACCGGCAACTACCTCGGCAACATCCTGGCCTTGCGCCGCGCGCACGAGCGCGGGGCCGACGACGCGATCTTGTGCAACGCCGAGGGCGCGGTGGCCGAGGGCGCGACCTCCAACTTTTTCATGGTCGTCGCGGGATCGATCCACACCCCCTCGCTCTCGACCGGCCTGCTCGCGGGCATCACCCGCGGGGTCGTGATGCGGCTGCTCGAGCAGGAGCTCGGGATGCCGACCTGTGAGCGAACGGTGCTGGTCGAGGAGCTGCGGGCAGCCGACGAGCTGTTCCTGACCAGCTCGGTCCGCGGGATCATGCCCGTGACGACCCTCGATGGCCGCAGCGTCGGGGACGGCAGCGCAGGGCCTGTGACCCGCCGCGCGCTCGAGGTCTATTCGGAGTTCCTCCAGGGCCGGGCAAAGTAGCCTTGCTCTGGGCGGCGTGGACGTCTAGGGTACCGCCCCCACGCGGGAGAGCAGCGAACGTGAAGCCGATCGACATCTGCAAGAACCTCGGACCTGAGAAGGTTGACGCTTACTACGGCGAGTTGTCCGGCAAGGAGATCCGCGCCGTGCTCAAAGCCGGTGGCTCGCACTCGAACACGCCGAGCACCGCGTTCTCGCAGGCCGGCCGGCGCAAGGTCTGGCGCAAGCGCTTCGACGCCGAGTTCGCCAAGGACAACGAGCAGCTGGCCCTGGCCCTGCTGATCGAGTGGCTGATGCGCCACCACCGGAACATGCTCGTCGACTACCTCGACCACCTCGGGATCAAGCACACCCAGGGCGAGACCGACGAGGACTTCTGCGAGACCAAGACCCCCGAGGAGCTCCGCGAGGGCGTCGACATGCTGCTCGCCAAGTACCCGGCCCACGAGGTCGGCACCTACTTGCTGCTCGTCGGCCACCTCCAGGAGACCCCCGTGTTCGACGAGACCGCCAAGGTCCTCGGCGCGGTCGGGATGCCCGAGGGCGAGATCGAGGGCTACATCGAGCGCTTCAAGAAGCGCTGGGCCGAGCGCAAGGGCGCGGCCTGAGGCCAATGGACCGCCTCGGCATGCTCGAGCAGATGGTCGCGGCCAAGCCCGACGAGGCTTTCCCGCGCTACGGCCTGGCGATGGAGTACAAGAGGCTCGGTCGCCACGACGAGGCCGCGCAGATGTTCGCGGCCCTCGCCGAGCGCAACCCGGACTACGTGCCCGGGTACCTGATGCACGGCAACCTGCTCGAGGCCATGGGCAAGGGCGAGGACGCGGCTGCGATCTACGCCCGCGGCGTGGAGGTCGCGGGCGCGGCCGGCGACGAGCACGCCGTCTCGGAGCTGTCTGCGGCTTTGGGGGCGGCTCGGGACGCGTTGGCGTGACCACCGTCGTGTTCGCGAGTCCGCGTCGGCTGCCCAAGCCGCACGAGCTCGCCGGGCGCGTGGTCGTGGTCGACATCGCGTTCGCGTCGGAGGGCATCGGCAAGGGCTTCCGCAAGACCACGGGCAAGTTCATCGAGCAGCTCGGGCCCCGGCTCGCGCGCTGGGTCGACCACCACGATCACCCCGCCCACGCGAGCTTCGCCGCCGACGAGCGCTTCGTGCTCGCGACCAAGGCCGAGCACGGCGCGTGCCCAGAGATGATCGACGAGCGGCTCGTCCGCGAGACCGGGCCGATCGACACGATCGTCGCTCACTTCGATCTCGACGGGCTCTACGCCGCCGCCAAGTGGCTGCTCGGCGGGCGCGAGCCCTACCCGGGCGCCGACGATGACGCCCGCGCCGTCGACACCCGGATCGGCCCCATCGGGCCCGAGGCCGCGCAGATCGACAAGGCCCTGCGCGCGCACTACCGCGACGAGGTCCTCAAGCAACAGATCTTGCGCTACCTCGTCGAGGGCATGCGGCCCGGGCTCGAGCGCAGCGCGATCGAGGCCGCGGCCGCCGACTACGATCGCATGGCCGCGCGCTCGGCCGAGCTCGCTCAGGGTTACGCCGTCGACGGCGAGATCGCCTTCGTCAAGGTCCCCGGCGGCGCGGGGCAGTTCGACAAGACCGAGCTCCTGCTCCTCGGTCAGAAGCTCGCGACCGTCGCGGTCGTGGCCGACGGCGGCAACGTCAGCATCGCCGCGCCCTTCGACAGCGGGCTGGACTTCGTCGAGCTGCTCGAGCTCGGCGGGGGGATGCCGACCCGGGTCAACGTGCCTGCGAAGCGGCTGGATCAGGCTCTGGAGCGAATCGCCGCGGCCCTGCGTGAGCGCAGCTGAGCGCACGAAGGTGCAATACAGAGGCATCGGCGGTCAGGGGCGTGCTCGGGCTCGTGGTGGGTTGTTCAGCAGCCTGCTAGCGTCCGCGCCATGTCAGACCGCGACGTCGAACGCAACGTGAACACCGAGCAATTCGTGGCGACCCTTCGCCGCATCGCCGACTGCCTCGAGGGCGACGACAACGTGCGCATCCAGGTCAAGGGCCAGCGCTTCACGATCCCCAAGACGGCGTCGCTGTCGATCGAGCACGAGCGTGAGGGCGGCGCCGAAGAGCTCGAGCTCCAGCTGCGCTGGAACAACGACTGATCGGCGCGGCCGAGCGCGAGATCGTCGGCACCACCGAGCGGATCGCACAGTGCGCTCCGCTCGGCCTCGGAGCCACGAGGGGTCACCAGATCCCGGGGTTGACCTTCCGGTGGAGGCCGCTGTGCCACTGAATCCACGCGCGAGACGGGCTGTCGAGGGGCTCCTCGAAGTGAAAGCGGACACGGGTCGCCTTGCCAGCGTCGACCTCCATGATCTCGGCGTCGAAGCAGCGCGTCGAGATGTGGTCGCCGACCACGAAAGGGGCGAGCCCTGGGTCGCGCCAGAAGGCCGTCACGGGGCCAGCTGGCCACCCTTGGCCAGCGCGGAGCTCGAGCGTGTGGTCGTCGAGGCGCTCGATGTCTGGGGGCTCGCTGCCGGCGTGGAGGACCCAGAGTTCGGCGGGCGCTGGTCGTCCGTCGGCTCGCAGTGAGCGCAGCAGGTACTCGACGCCGAGATAGTGAAAGGTGTGGACCACGACCACGGTCTTGCCCTCCATCTCGGGCGTCCCGGGCCACGCTTTCTTTTGGAAGGTGTCCTCGACCTCATGCAGCGCGCGAAAGTCGAGGCTCCGGACGAAGAACGCGAGCGGAGAGGCGACGAGGTGAACGGCAACTACGAGCACGGCGCCCGCGCGGGCGAGCCACTTCGTCGACCGACCCAGGAGCCACGCGTCGATGAGCTCGCCCCAGGCCAGGGCCACGCCAAAGCTGGTCAAGATCAGCAGGCGCTCGAAGGGCAGGCTGGCCGTCAAGGGGATGCACCCCAAGCCCGCCGCGAGGACGCCGAAGCGCGCGCAGGGCCGATTGACCCGGGCCACGAAGACGGCCAAGAGCCCCAACAGGACCAGGGTCACCAGCCACCAGAGCAGCACGGGAATCTGGTGGATCACGGGGGGCGAGACGCTGAACGCCGACAGGGCGAGATAGCGCGGGGGCAGCTCGGCGAGGAATGCGGCTGGATCTCCGACGGGATCGAGGTAGGCCCCCGAGTCCACGGCACCGTAGCCGAGGAGGTCGTAGGCCGCCCGCCATGCGATGACGACCGCGACGCTCGGTATCAACGACAACGCGCGAGACTGGCGTGAGCCGGGATCGAGCACGAGCGCGTAGGCCGTGACGAAGGTCAAGGTGACCACCCCCGCTTCCCCGGCGAGTAACGCGGCGACCAGAGCGACGGGCGCGAGCCAGCCGGCGCGCTTGTCTTGGTCTCGCCGCCACCGGTCGTGGGCGAGGATTGTCAGCAGCGAGAACACGGCCGAGACCAGCCCGTTGCGGTGGGCGAGCCAGGCAACGGGCACATGGTGACCAAACGCCGCGGCGTATGCGAGGCTCGCCACGCCCGCAGCGGTGGCGTTCGAGCTGAGCCGTCGAGCCACCACCCAGACGAGCGCACACGCGGCCAGGTACCACGCCACGCTGTGCAGGTGCATCAGCCACGGCGCGCGCGGCCAGCAGAGATGATCGAGCAGATGCGTGACGACGGTGAGGGGTCTGAAGAAGGCCACCCTGAGATCGGGCGCCGTCCACCAGGGCAGCTGGCCAAGGGTCCGCAACGCCTCGTTGTGGGCCTGCGGTCCGCTCACGAGGACGAACATGTCCCACCACGGCTGCGTGCTCGCCCCCTCGCGCTGCGCGGAGAGAAACTCGGCTTGCGGCAGGTCGTCACCGAGCAGCCCCACGCCGAGGCTCGGCACGGACAACACGAAGGCCAAGGCGAGAACGACCCAGACCACCCGCCGGTGTCCGAGTCGCTGCTGAAGAGGCGACAGGCGCTCCGAGCTGTTGACGTCGTCCGTCACGGCGAGGGCCGAGTTTAGGGGCCGCGCCTCGGCTGGGCCAGCTCAGATCGGCCGACGCGTCAGCGAGGCACGGCGAGCCCCCGACATTCTCGGCGCGTCGACGGCTACTCGTCGCAGTCGAAGGGGATCTCCCCGCAGTCGAGCGCGTAGCTGACGGTCTCGCCGTCGTCTTCTTCGCTCAGGATCTCGCAGACGTGGTCGTAGCCCTTGTCTTCGGGCTCATAGCAGTAGCCCCAAAAGTCGATCGACGCGCTGTCTTGGGGCCACTGGTCGTCCTCAGGGCAGTTGAGCACGTCGGCCGTCGCCGGGCACTCGTCACCCTCGCAGGGTTGGCGCGAGATGAACACGCTGCTGCGACTGACGTTGTCGACGGTGTTCCCGCTTGGCTCCCACAGCGTCATGTTGTTGGCCGAGACAAAAAATACGTCGCCGAAAAAGCCGGTCTCCTCATCGATGATCTTGGCGGTGTCACACTGACCGCCGTCCACGTAGAGGCGGGTCCGCGTGCGCGTGGCCGGGACGTAGTCCCACACGTAGACGTCGCAGACCATGTCGTCGTGTGAGCTGAGGGTAAAAGGCGACAGCCAGGTCTCGAGGTCCTCGTCGATCGCGGTGAAGAAGCTGTCACCCGGCGTGGGTGGGACGCTCAAGGAGGCGACCTGGCCGAGGATGAATCGCTCGGTGGGGTAGCTCCGCACGACCACCGACTCCGGCACGCTGATGTCGTCGTCGCAGCAGTTGAAGTAGCTGCCCTGGATGTGGATCCGCGCGCCCACGTAGAGGTCGACTGGGGGCTCGGCGAGGACGGTGCGCAACTTCAGATCCATGTCGGCCACCCCGTCACCGATGAAAGCATCGGGTTGCGGGTCGTCGAGCTCGTTGAGGCACGCACCCGGCTCGTCGTCGCCATCGCCGTCTCCGTCGCCGTCGCCGTCGCCGTCGCCGTCGCCGTCGCCATCCCCATCGCCGTCGCCATCCCCATCACCGTCACCGTCGCCGTCGCCGTCGCCGTCACCGTCGCCGTCGCCGTCGCCGTCGCCATCCCCATCGCCGTCGCCGTCGCCATCCCCATCGCCGTCCCCATCCCCATCACCGTCGCCGTCGCCGTCACCGTCCCCATCCCCATCACCGTCGCCGTCACCGTCGCCCGATGTCATCTCGTCGCCCGTCATCGTGCTGTCCTCCTCGGCCGAGTTCGACTCGTCTGGGCAAGCGCTGAGGGTCATCAACAATGCGAGCGGGGCGACGGTACGCGTCATGGGCGCATGATAGACGAGGCGTCGGGCGCTCACAAAGCGATGGCGTGCACGTCGGTCAGGTCGAGCGCGCGCGGGCCTCGAGCCGCTCTGCATGGATCCCAAACTCGAGGTCGGGCATCGCAGGCTCAGCACAGCAGCCGTCGCGCGGATTGCCGGACACCCCAGTGCGGCGAGCTCACGAGCCGCTGCGCCCACGCCCGGGCTGCGTCGTTGCGATGCTCGCCGAGCCACTCGAGCAGGTCGACGCTCAGCCTCTCGGGCGTGCCGCCGAGGCTGCGCTCGACCAGGTTGTCGAAGTGCTTCGGCAGCAGCTCGGCGAGCACGGCGAAGGAGGCCGACTGGGCCCCGACCACGAACTTGCTGGTGATCTGCGCGCGCAGCTGCTGCTCGATCGAGCTGGCCCACGCGGCCTCGCGCGCCGGGCTCTCGCGCAGGTAGGCGCTCAGACCCTCGATCCACCCGCGCGGGGCCGGGTGCGCGCCGCCGATGTTGGCACACAGCACCGTCCACACCCGGGCGACGAGCTCGGGATCGTCGTCGGTCCGCGCGGCGTCGAGGCGCGGGTAGTCGGGCTCGTGAAGGACGCACAGCCAGGCCTCGAACGCGGCCTCGCGGGCGGGCGGGGCGTAGTCGAGGGCGCGCTCGAGCTCGGCGCGGGCGTCGGCGTCGCCCCAGCGGGCGAGGGCGGCCTTGGCCTCGTAGCCGGCCCGGGGCTCGGTCGCCCCCTGGGCTCCGAACACGGCGTCGCGGTCGAGCTCGGGATCGCCGTGGCGGACGAGGAAGCTGGCGTAGCCGAAGGGCGGATCGAGGCCGAAGGCGTCACGAAAGCGGCGCAGGTGGACGACGAGGTGCGGATCGTCGAGCTCGAGCAGCGCGGGGGTCAGCGCGGCGGCGACGATCTTCATGATCGAGGCGGACTCGCTCGCGCGCAGCAGGGGCTCGAACAGGGCGTAGTCGTCGGCGCTGGCGAGGGCGCGCAAGAGCTGCCTGATCGGGCCACCGCCAGCCTCGCGGGTGTCGGCGTCGAGCTCGAGGATGCGCGCGGCGACGAGCTCGGCTCCGGCGACGCGCTCGTCGAGGGACTCGCCGCCGCGGAGCAGCGAGCGCGCGGCGGCCCACACGATCGTCGGCTCGTCGGCGCGCAAGAGCTCGGCGAGGCGCGGGTGGGCCTCGGCGATCGGCCACAGCTCGAGGTGCTCGACGGCGGCGCTGATCATGCGGGGGTGGGGGTGGCGATGGCCGAGCAAGATCGGCTCGAGCTGCGTCGCGGACAGGGGCAGCTTGGCCACGCGGGTGCACTGGAGGGTCTCGAACACCACGTCGGCGTGATCGTGGTCGAGCAGCGGCAGCAGGGAAGGGGCGTGGGGCCCGTGGAGGTGGGGGTTGTCGTGGAGCCAGCGGATCGTCCCGAGCGCGATCGCGGGGGCGTCGGCGAGGAGCTGGGCGAAGATCCGGGCGAAGTCCTCGGCCTCGGCGAGGTGGTGGAGGCCGTACTTCGACTGGACGATCTCGCTGCGGTTGGTCATCGCCCCGAGCTCGAGCCACCGCTGCAGCTGCGCGCTCGCGGGCGAGGGATCTCCGCCCGCGCCCGTCCACGGGTTGCAGCCGTAAAGGTGCAGGAGCCCGTCGCGCTCGGGCCACGGGACCTCGTCGGCGGGCCGGGCCACGAGCTCGTGCAAGAGGGTCGAGAACCGGGCCGGGGCCACACGGTAGAGCAGATCCGAGAGCCGCGAGCGGACCCCGGGGGCGTCGACGAAGCGGGCCTCGAGCATGCGCAGCTCGGGCGCGCCGATGCGTTCGGGCTCGCGCTCGAGCGGGCCGAGCGCGCGCAGAAACTCGGCCATGTCGCCGCGCGCGAGCGCGTCGGGCAGCTCGCGGGACGGCCCCGCGCGCGGCTCGACCCGGGGCAGGATGCGGGCGAAGTCGCTGCGTCGGCGCAGGCCAGGCTGAAGCTGGTGGCGATGCTCGAGCACGTGGCGCAGCTGGGCGACGAAGTTGGGGCCGGGCTCGAACTCGGCCAGCGCGCGGCGGTAGTCGTCGGCGATGTCTTCGGGGGAGCGAGCGTCGATCTCGGGCGGGAGGTCGTCGATCAGGCCAAAGCGGGCGAAGCCGATCCGGGCCTCGCCCAGGCGCCACCACGGCAGGCACACGCGCTCACCCGCCGCGAGCCCGAGCAGCGGCGGCAGCGGCTCGGGGTGCGCGGCGTAGTTCAGGGCTCCGAACGCGAACATGTTGCCAGCCGCCGCGCAGCGCCGGGCCCAGGGTCCGTGCCCACCCTGACTCCAGCCCGGCGCGACGAAGGACGCGAGCGCGAGGGTCGTCTCGGGATCGGGGTAGGCCTCGGCTTCGGCTTCGGCTTCGGCGGGCGGGAGCTCGATCCGATCGACCTCGAGGGCGTCGGCGAGCAGCAGCGCGAGGACCTGCGCGGCGGGATCGATCGCCGCGACCGCGGACCAGCGCCAGTCGAAGTAGGCCGAAAAGCCCAGCAGCCGGGCGCAGGTCGCGACGACGTCGTAGTTCGTGCACAGGTAGGTCGAGTACCAGGGGATCGTCAGGCCGTCGTCGTGGCCCGTCCCGAGCAGGACCGCGCCGTGCTCCATCAACAGCAGCTCGCGCATGCTCGCGAGGACCGGCGCCGGCTCGCTGCGCTCGCCTTGCCAGGTCAGGCACGCGTCGAGCAAGCCCGCTAATTCTGCGTCGCCGGCGAAGGGCCCGGCGAGGGCCTGCTCGAGCAGCGCCCGGAGGCTCGTGTAGGCGCGGATGTCTCGGAGCATGCGGGCGAGGTAGGCCAGCGGGGGGCGCTGCTCGGGCCAGCGGGCGCGGAGCTGGTCGAGCACCGTCTTGGCCCCCGCGAATTGACCGGTCTCGATGTGCGCGTGGGCCAGCGAGAGCTGCAGGGTCGGATCGTCGCCGTGGTGCTCGAGCGCCTCGACGAGCACGCGCCCGGCTTCGATCATCTTGCCCTGCTGCTCGAGGACGTGGGCCCACAGCTCCCAACCCGCGCGATCGCTGGGGTCGAGGCGAAGCCCGGCCGCGAACGCGTCGGCGGCCGCCTCGTGGTCGCCCCGCGCGAGCGCAGCCCGGGCGTCCCGGAGCCGCTCATGAGCCTTTCGCCGCCGAAATTCCGACACCGACGGACATGGTAGACGCGATGCAGGCTCGTTACACTCCCCGCAAGCTGGCGCCCGCGCCACCGCCCCGAGGACACGACCCATGATGTACCGACTTCAACGATCCCGCGCCGCCGTGCTCGCCCTGCCGCTGCTCCTGACCCTCCCTGCCTGTGGCAAGGACGACAAGAAGGCCGACGAGGACACCAAGACTGAAGCCGAAGCGCCCAAGGTCGAGAAAAAAGATCCCGCGACGCTGTTCACCGGCGACAAGGTCACGATGGCGCCGGTCTACGGGGCCATCAAGCTGGGCATGACCCAAGAAGAGGCCAAGGCCGCGATGCCGGAGCTGCCCGAGGACGGCACGATCAAGTCCGAGGCCTACCCCGAGATCTGGTTCAACACCGACTTCGACGACGAGACCAAGAAGCTCTCGCGGGTGTACTTCAGCCTGCCCAAGGCCGACGCGATCAAGTTCGCAACCGAGAAGTGGGGCGCGCCCAAGGAGGGCACCGACCTCGACAAGAAGGTCCAGTGGTGGTTCAACCCCGACGACAAGCTCCGCGTGTCGATCGCCGACTCGTTCACCGAGGGCGAGGCCCACGTCGAGTTCACCAGCTACGAGCCCATGGTCCAGCTGCTCGGTGAGGGCAAGGAGATCGCGTTCGAGAAGGACGCGCCGCTGCTCGGCCTGACCCCGGCCGACCTCGACGCCAAGTACGCCGGGTTCGTCAAGAAGGAGTCCGAGGAGGAGGCCAAGAAGAGCCAGGAGGACATCGCCAAGCTCGCCCCCGAGGCCAAGGCCGTGCTCGGCAAGCCGTCGGCCAGCATCGACCTCGAGTACCCGCCGACCGAGTGGGCCAAGTACTGGACCCCGGTCCACCTGAGCTGGTCCGACGAGGGCAAGATCGAGCGCTTCTGGTTCGGCATCGAGTTCGAGCCCCACCCGCCGGCCAAGGACGAGATCTTCGCGCTGCTGAAGAAGAAGTGGGGTGAGCCCAAGGAAGAAGACGACTATGGCGACAAGCTGTTCGTGTTCTCCGAGGACCCCCGCATCGAGGTCAAAGAAGACACGATCTCGGGCAAGTGGGACATCTTCGTCGAAGTCCCCGAGAAGTAATGACCCCCGCGGCCGCCCTGCGCTTTGCCACGCACCCAGCGCTACATGCATCTGACGCCGACGGCGTTGGAGGGGGCCATCCGGCTGCTCGACGAGCCCACGCCGGCCTACGCCGCCAATACGGTCGCCACGCACGAGCGTGGAGGCATCGTGGAGACGCCCAAACCGGCGTGATCAAACCCGAGTGATCCCGAGGACTTAACTCCCAGTTCCGGCGCACACCACGTGCGACCGAGGAGGCAAAGGCCCAGAGCGAACGGAGCGCAGCGAAGAGAGCGTGGCGGAGCGGCCAAATCGGCCGCGGGGTCATGGACAGAGCCACTTGCACAGGCGCTCGATGGCCTCGACGGTCTCGGCGCAGTGCGTGGTCAAGAACGTGTCGTCGACCTCGTCGTCGTTGTCGGCGAGGGCGTCGAGGCAGCGCTGACCGTCGAAGTTGACGTAGGCGAGACGAGCCGTGAGCTCATCTCGAGGCCGGCCAAATTCGGCGCCAGGCAAGATCGCCACGCCGGTGTCGTCGAGCAGCGCGCGGCACAGCGCGGCGGGAACAGGAAGGTTCCGAGCCGCCAGCCGCCGGCGCCACACCACTTGCTCAAGCCGGAGGAGATGATCGTGCCTTCGGGGTAGTAGCGAGCGATCGACACGTGCTGCCCGCGGACCTCCGCCGCGGCCGAGGCCCGCCCTGCTGGGCCAACTCGAACTCGATTTCGCTGCCTGAACGACGCGCCCGCCAGCGGGCGCGCTGACTTCGACGTGCCTCGAGCCGAGGTCCGCAGCCGGGCTTGGGGCGTGACCGCGCCGAGCCGAGCCCTGCACGGACACGAGACGGCGCCGAACGTCGCCGAGTTGGGAGCGTCGCCCTCGTGAACGGGGCGGGTTCGGCGTCGAGATCGCCGAGACCGCTGGGCGTGATCTCGGCGGTCCAAAATGCGCCATCGTTTGTCTTATCCGCTCTCGTCCCGCCTCATTCCGCAGAGTCACAGCACCATGACAGCACCACGGCCTCGCAGTCCGATCACTGATCGAGCCAAGGTGTTCGCCCTACAACAAGACCTCAGACATCAGCGGCAGCTGCGCATGCAGCCAGTGGTCGAGGCTGGCGGGCCCGGCTCCGGCCGAAGGAGGAGTTGGGAAGGGCCAGCTCAAGAAGAGATCTCCCACTCGCCAGCGTGTGGTTGCCAGCCCGGCGTTGGGGCACGAGTCATAGCTCAGGCGCCATGACTGGTATTCTGACTCGAGGGCGATGACTCGCGATCGTTCGTCGAAGCGAATGACGACCTCTTCGTAACCCCTGCCCGCGGGTGAAAGACGCATCAGCCGCTGCCCAGCGTCCCGCTCGAGGGCCCACTGCGTCGTCTTGCTGTCTGCGGCAACGCCGGTCGGATAGGTCCACCGGCGCACTCGCTCACCCCCGTCGCTGTCCTCGATCAAGCGCCCCTGTTCATCGTAGGCGTACCGCGTCACCGAGTCAGAGCCATCGGTGCTCTGTGCGCTCTGGACTCGATCGCAGGCACCCACGTCGAACCGAGTGGAGCTTTGGGATGGCTGCGAGTCCACGTCCCAGCGCTCGACGGCCTCCACGGTGCCCTCGAGATAGGTCAGATGCTCCTCTCCGCTGTCCGTAGTCTGGCACGTCTTGTCAGTCCAGCTCCAAGAGGTCACCCTGCCTTGTTCATCGTAGGTCCAGGTGGCGTGCTCCAGCGTGAGCGGTGTGTCCATGGCGCACCCAAAGTCCGCATCGACCATCGAGCCACCGTCTGGGAAGTTTAGATTGAGGATCCGATCCAGACGCGTCAGTCGACCCCTTTCATCCCAAGCCCAGCGCTGAGTCTGGTATTCGACTCGCTCACACATCCGGGGTTCTTCGGCCTCGAACGCCTCGAGCTCGCAGGGCCTGTCGAAGCTGGTCTGTGCTGCGATAGGTCGGCCGTTGGCATCGTAGCTCAGGTCTAGCTCCACCGTTTCACCGGCGAACTGGCTGGTGATCTGGCACAGGCCAGGCCCGGTCACGAGCCGTCCGAGTTGGTCGAACGCCGCGTCCACGACTGGCGCCTGGCTACACTGGGGTATGGGCTCGCGCGATGTGTTCGTCTTGCTGGGGTCAACGGTGAGTACTCGGGCGCTCTCACAGCCGATGACACCGACCGTGAGAACGAGCGAGAAGACCCCCGTTCGGTCAGTCCACATCGTTTTCCAGGCGGCCTTGAAAAAACAGGTAGCGCGCGTGACGGTTGGGATCCCAAGCCGAATCCCCAGCCTTGTTCTTTGGCTCGTACACGTAGAACTCCCGCAGCGAGAGGAGTTTGCGTCGTTCAATGATGAGGTTGAGGCCTTGACGCTCTCGCTCCATACCTAATTTCTTGGTCTTCTTTTCAGTCTTGATCGGATCGGTAGGGTCCATCCCATCAGGGTTGAGCTCTCGCTCATCATGAGCCTCGTATTGAAACGTTCGCCCGCCGGCGGGGTCATTGATGATAAAGCGGATCTGTTTCTTGCTGCAAGCCACCTTGGGTGTGGCCCTCGCCACAGCCGTGGGCGGGGGCATCATGTGGTACCTACGCCGTAGGCGAGGAGCGCCGACGATCAAGCCGAGCCGGCCACCGCGGATCGTCGACGATGAGGAGGAGGGCGAGACCGAGACCGAGGTCGACACCCGCGCCAAGGGGCACCTGTTTCAGGTCGGCAAGCTCCCGCCGGCGCTCGCGGCCGCCTTCGAGCAGCAGTTCGGTGACGCCTGGCCCCCGGACGACGAGACGATCGACAACCTCACGACCGAGGATCTGGTCATCGTCGGGGGTCGAGAGCGAGTCCGTGCCCGGGTTCGAGCGCTCGCGCTCCGAGCTGCTCACCGCCAAGGTCCGCAGCGTGCACAAGACGATGGTCCGCGCCCGCATCGTTGGCCCCGTCGAGTACGCCGAGCACCTCGGCTCTCATGCTGGGCATGGGTTCCGCGAGGGCGATCTGATCGAGATCCCACGAACCAGCGTCCTGGTCGCGGCGCGGAGCACCGCGCCCAAGCGGGAGGGCTTCAACTCGGAGGGCGAGGCGGCTGCGATCTTCGACTCGAGCCACGAGACCAAGCAGACCTACACGGTGCGGCCAGGGACCCCCTACGATCTGGTCTTGCCCTACCGGACGCCAGACATTGAATGGGTCGTCGATCGGCCCAGCGTGAAGATGCGCCGGATCGGATCCAAGGGGAACTACGAGCAGATCATGTTCAGCGAGGACAGCATGCGCGGCCCGATCACGGTTCGCGCGCTCGATAGCGATCCCGAGCATGGCCTGGTGTTCGTGGGGCGCTGGGAGTTTCACCTCGCGCCATGAGCTCGAGCCGCTCCGGGGCGATCGCGCAGACACCGGGCCAGGAGATCTTGCCATGTTCGAGTCCAAAGCCGAGTTCTCCGAGCTGCCCGAGTTCCTCGAGGCCACCGAGGTCGCGGCCTTGCTACGGGTGAACCGCAACACCGTGTACGAAGCGGTCCAGCGCGACGAGATCCCCGGCGTCGTCAGGATCGGACGCGTCCTGCGCTTTCGTCGCGACGCGATCATCGCCTGGATCCACGACGGCTAGGGCGCGATCCTCGACTGGACTGCAAGAAGCCGGCCCCGTGGATCTGCGGGGCCGGCTTCTTCGTGGTTGAGATCCGTGTGCTGCGGATGTGCTCCTGCTCTGCTGAGAGACCCGGGAACCGGGTGGGAGAGACAGGACGAAACAGGATCCCAAAAACTGTGTGAGATCAGCGGGTTAGGTGCCGAGTCCGCGACATCGTTGGGGTTGTCGTCGGCCCGCCGGAATTACTTGCAGTGGGCCCACCACAGCGGCGTTTTGGCTTCGCGCCCTCGACGAAAATTCCGGCGCGAGACGACACGATGGGTTGCACCACGGGCTCCTAGCGGAGGCCTTTCACGCTGGCGAAGCCGATCTGGCCGTAGGCGGCGAGCCCCTGCATGCGTCGGATCAGCTCGGCCTGGCCCTCGGCGTGGTAGGAGCTGCGCACGAGGGGGCCCGACTCGACGTGGGCGATGCCCTGGGCGCGGGCGAAGTCGGCCAGCTCGGCGAACTCGTCGGGGTGGACGTAGCGGCTGATCGGCAGGTGCTTCTTGCTCGGCTGCAGGTACTGGCCGAGGGTCAGGATCGTCAGCCCGAGGGCGCCGAGCTCGACGATGACCTCGCGGACCTCGTCGAGGGTCTCGCCGAGCCCGAGCATCAGCCCGGTCTTGGTCAGCGCCCGGCGTTCGCGGGCGTGGCGGAGCACGGCGTAGCTGCGATCGTAGCGGGCCTGAACCCGGACCTCGCGGCTGAGGCGAGGCACGGTCTCGAGGTTGTGGGCGAACACGTCGGGCCGGGCGTCGAGGACGGTGTCGACGTCGGCGAGCGCGCCCTTGAAGTCTGGGACCAGGACCTCGATCGTCATGGTCGGGGCGAGGCGGTGGCAGGCGGCGAGGGTCGCGGCCCAGATGCTGGCGCCGCCGTCGGCGAGATCGTCGCGGTCGACCGAGGTGATCACGGTGTGGTTGAGGTCGAGCTCGGCGAGGATCGTCGCGACCCGCTCGGGCTCGCCCTCGTCGACGGGCAGCGGGCGCCCGGTCGCGACGTCGCAGAAGCGACACGAGCGGGTGCAGATGTCGCCGAGGATCATGATCGTCAGCGCCCGGTTGTTCCAGCACTCGCCGATGTTGGGGCAGCCCGCGCTCTGGCAGACGGTGTGCAATTCGAGCTCGCGCACCCGCCGATGCAGGCTCGCGTAGGCCTCGCCCGCGGGCATCGGGACCTTGAGCCACGCGGGGTGCCGACGGCGCTTCGGGGCTGGGGCTGCCTCGGCCTCGGGTGCGCTAGGGACGATCGGCAGGTGCGTGGCCATGAGCGCTACTTATCACGGCCCGCCTGAATTCCGCTCACGCGAGGGCCTCTTCGCGGCGCAAGGTGGTCTCGCCCTGGAGGCGCTCGAGCGCCGCGAGCAGCTCCTCGTCGCCGGCCTCGGGCATGCGCACGTCGATCGTCACGAGCAGGTCGCCGCGGGCCTCGCCGCGGATCCGCACGCCCTTCTCGCGCAGGCGCAGGGTCTGACCGTTTTGGGTGCCGGCCGGGAGCTTCATGGTCACGGGCCCCCACGGGGTCGGGATGTCGATCGGTCCGCCGCGGTAGGCCTCGAGCGCGGTCACCGGCACCTTCAGGCGCAAGTTGGTGCCGTCACGCTCGAGGTTGCGCCCGGGCAGGACCCCCACGGTCAAGATGATGTCGCCGGGTGGGGTGCCCGGGCCGCCCTGCTCGCGCAGGCGCAGCTTGGCCCCGTCGCTGATGCCCTCGGGCACGCGGACGTCGAGGGTCCGTGGGGTTCCGCTGCGATCCTCGACCCGCAAAGGCACGACCACGCCGAGCAGCGAGTCCATGAGCGTGACCTGGATCTTGCCGTGGATGTCCTCGCCGCGGCGATGTTGGGGCCTTGCGCCGCGCCCGAACACGTCGCCGTCGATGCGCCCGCCGCCGAAGAGGCGTGAGAGCAGGTCGTCAAACGAGGTCTCGCGGGCGTCACCGAAGTCCGAGAAGGAGTAGCTCTGGTGGCCGCCGCCGCGGGCGCCGGGCCAGCCTCCGGCCCCGCCCGGGGCCCCTCCGAAGCCGCCCGCGCGGGCCCGCTGGTAGGCGCGGGCCCGGTCCGGATCGAAGCCCTGGGTCAGCGACATCTCGCCAAACTCGTCGTAGAGCTGGCGCTTGTCCTGATCTCCGAGGACCTCGTAGGCCTGCGAGACCTCCTTGAAGCGCTCTTCGGAGGCCTTGTCGCCGGGGTTCTTGTCAGGGTGATGCTTGCGCGTCAGGGCCCGGTAGGCCTTCTTGATCTCGTCTTGCGAGGCTGACCGCTCGACGCCCAGCGATTGGTAGAGGTCCTTCATTCGTAAGCTCAGCCGTCCGCGAGCATAAGGGCCGGACGTCGAGGCGCAACCCCTGGCCGCCGAACCCGCAGGTCGAGGCTCGGGTGAGTTTTGTGGATCCGCGTGCTAACAAGCGCGGCGATGGCCTCCTTTGTCACGACCGATCCGCAGAGCGCGGACGCGCTTGAGGCGCACCCTTACGCCGCTTTCCTCGCGCGCATGCAAAAGCCGGGTCGCTACCTCGGCGGCGAAGAGCAGGCGATCGTGAAGTCGGCCGACGACCCGAAGCTTCGCTGTCGCTTCGTGCTCGCGTTCCCCGATCTCTACGAGATCGGCATGAGCCACCTGGGCACCCGCATCATCTACGACCTCGTCAACCGCGCCGAGGATCTGTGCTGCGAGCGGGCGTTCTCGCCGTGGCGCGACATGGAGGCCGAGCTGCGCGAGCGCGAGCTGCCGCTGGTCTCGCTCGAGACCTACACCCCGCTGGCGCAGTTCGACGTCGTCGGGGTCTCGCTCCAATACGAGCTGAGCTACTCCAACGTGCTGCTCAACCTCGAGCTCGGCCAGATCCCGCTGCGCTCGAGCGCGCGCAGCGACGCCGATCCGATCGTCATCGCGGGCGGGCCGACGGCCACGCACCCCGAGCCGCTCGCGGACTTCATCGATCTGTTCTTGGTCGGCGAGGCCGAGGAGCTGCTGCCCGAGCTGCTGCGCCTGATCGGGCGGATGCGCGGCGAGGGCCGGCCTCGGCGCGAGATCCTGGCCGCGGCCGCGCAGCTGCCGGGGATCTACGTGCCCTGCTTCTACGAGGTCGCCGTCGAGCCGCGGACGCAGCTGCAGGTTGTCGTTGGGCTGTCGGAGGCCGGCCGGGCCGCGGGCGCGCCCGCGAGCGTCGAGCGCGTGTTTGTCCGCGATCTCGACGAGTTCAAGTTCCCCACGCGCTTCCCGATCCCCTACGCCGAGGCGATCTTCGATCGCGCGAGCGTCGAGATCACCCGGGGCTGCACCGAGGGCTGCCGCTTTTGCCAGGCCGGGATGATCTACCGCCCGGTCCGCGAGCGAAAGCCCGAGGACATCGTCGAGGCCGTGCTCGAGGGCACCGACCTCGCCGGCTTCAACGAGGCCAGCCTGACCGCGCTGAGCACCGCCGACGTCTCGTGCATCGACCCGCTGATCAAGGCCCTGGTCCCCGAGCTCGCCAAGCGCCGCGTGTCCCTCGGCATCGCCTCGCTCCGGGCCTACGGCCTCAACGAGAGCATGCTCGACGAGATCAAGAAGGTCGGGATCGACGGCCTGACCTTCGCGCCCGAGGCCGGGACCCAGCGGATGCGCGACGTGATCAACAAGAACGTCAGCGACGAGGACATCCTCGCCTCGGCCCGGCGGATCTTCGAGCGCGGCTACGAGCGGATGAAGATGTACTTCATCATGGGCTTGCCGACCGAGACCGACGAGGACGTCGTCGGCATCATCGAGACCGGTCGCAAGGTCCGCGAGGTCGCCCGCGAGCTCGAGCTCGAGCGCATCCCCCAGGTCACGGTCAGCGTCTCGCAGCACGTGCCCAAGCCCCACACGCCCTTTCAGTGGGCCGCGATGGACAGCATGGAGGACCTCGAGACCAAGGTCCGGCTGCTGCGCGACATGGCCAAGCGGGCCAAGCTCGGGATCAAGACCCACAACGTGCGCGAGAGCTGGCTCGAGTGCCTGTTCGCCCGCGGCGATCGGCGCCTCGGCGACGTGCTCGAGGCCGCCTACCACGCGGGCGCGCGCTTCGACGGCTGGAAGGAGTGCTTCTCGTTCGAGATCTGGCTCGACGCGCTCGAGGCCCACGGGATCCAGCCCGAGCACTACACCTCCACGCTGCCCGTCGGCGTCCCGCTGCCGTGGTCGCATCTCGACATGCAGCTCGAGCCGGGCTTTTTGGAGGGCGAGTACCGCAAGGCCCTCGCCAGCCGGGTCTCGCCGCCGTGCGGCAAGCCGGCCGGGGCCAAGGTCCACCACACCACGATCGACGCGGCCGAGGCCGAGCGCAAGCGCCTGGTCTGCTACGACTGCGGCGTGGCCTGCGATCTCGGCGACATGCGAGAGGAGCGGATCGTCGCGCTGCGCGGGCTCTCGCGCATGGCGGCCACGCGCGAGGCCGAGATCCTCGACGAGGAGGCCCGGGCCGAGCAGGCCGCGACGGTCGACCCCGCCGACCCCAGCTTGGTCCCGCTCGCGCGTCTGCGTGGACGGATGGCGACGAGCAACCTCGCCGACGACAGCGCGTTCAAGCACAACGCCGAGGCCCCGTTCAGCAAGGTCCGGCTGTTCTTCGCCAAGCGCGGGACCATCCGCTTCCTCAGCCAGCTCGACCTCGTCCGCATCATCCCGCGCATGTTCCGGCGCGCGGGGGTCGAGATGGGCTTCTCGCGCGGGTTCTCGCCCCAGCCGCGCATGAGCTTCGGGCCCGCGCTCGCGCTCGGCATGGGCGCCGACGAGGAGGTCCTCGACTGTGATCTGTTGCTCGAGCGCTCGGCCGAGGACATGGCTGGGCTGCTCGACGCCGCTGCGCGCCAGACGATCGCCGACGAGCTGCTCGAGCGCCTGCGCGAGGCCGCGCCGCCCGGCATGGAGCTGCTGGCCGCGCGGATCGTCGCGCCGGGCGAGAAGAAGCTCGGCGAGCTCGTCGCCGGGGCCGACTTCGCCGTCGAGCTCGCGCCCGAGCAGCTGCCCGGGCTCGGCGAGCGCGTGAGCGGCCTGCTCGCGGCCGGCGATCTCCAGGTCACGCGCGAGCAGCGAATCAAGAAGAAGCGTCGCGGCCGGCGGCGCGAGGTTGGGACCAAGACCGTGACGATCGATCTCGATCAGCGCCTGCTCTCGGCCGCCGTCGACTCCGAGCGGGGCCTGCTGCGCTTCCGCCTCCGAACCGACATCGAGGGCGCCAACGCCCGCCCGCGCGAGCTCGCGGCCCTGCTGCTCGGCCAGCCCGTCGAGGATCACCGCATGCGCCGCGAGCGACTCCTCGCGCGGCCCGAGCCCGAGTCCGAGCTCATCGGCCTCCGCGAGCTCGGCGTGGCCTGGCGCGCCGCCAACCGCCGCAACCTCTGAAGCGTCTCCAAGCCCCCCGCCCAGCGTGCAGGACGCCTGCGGGGGTCAAAAGAAACCAAGCCCCCTCCTAGGGGGCCACGCAAACCGGTGCGAAGCTCATGAGAGCCCACCGAGGGAGGGAGCGCAGCGACCGACCGACCTGCCGCGGAGCGGCAGTGCGTGGCAGAGTGCAGGACGCCTGCGGGGGTCAAAAGGAAACCAAGCCCCCTCCTAGGGGGCCACGCAAACCGGTGCGAAGCTCATGAGAGCCCACCGAGGGAGGGAGCGCAGCGACCGAGCGACCTGCCGCTTGCGGCAGTGCGTGGCAGAGTGCAGGACGCCTGGGGGGGTCAAAAAAAACCCTACTGGGGGTTCGCGCAGAAGGACTTGGGGCCGACCCACTCGATCATGTTGGCCCAGAAGTCCTCGACCTGCGGGATCATCTCCCACTCCGAGTCGAAGCTGATCCACTCGTCGGAGAACACGATCGCCGCGCCCTGCTCGACCTCGACCGCGGTCCCGAGTGAGGTGTTGGGCTCGCCCTGCGGGCGCACGAACACCATGCCGGGCCCCTGGACTTGCCAGCCGCCGTAGACTTGGACGGCTTCGGCGCCCTCGGCGATCGGGTGGTCCTGCCAGACCTCGGTTGGATCGATGTAGATCGGCATCGCGTAGCTGAGACCGCTGGCCGTGGCCAGGGAGTTCTGCTGGTTGATGTCGGTCTGGTCGTTGGCGAAGCCGGCCATGGTGATCAGCCCGTGGCCGGCCTCGATCCAGGTCTGGAGCAGGGCGGCCTCGTCCGGAGAGTAGCTGTGGGTCAGGCGGTCGACGATCAGGATGTCGAACTCGTCGAGCTCGGCCGCGGTCAGCTCATGGTTCGCCATGGTCCCGAAGCGCGTGGCCGTGGTGCCCTTGTCTTCGAGCCAGGCCTCGAAGTTTGCGGCCGGGTTCGCGCCCTTGTTGCCGATGATGCCGATCCGGTAGCAGTCGCAAAAGCCGTCCAGGCCGAGGTCGACGTTGTCGATGATGCCGTCGCAGTCCTCGTCGAGGCCGTCACAGGCGATCTCGCTGTCGAGGCACTGGTCGCCGTCGCCGTCGCCGTCGCCGTCGCCGTCTCCGTCGCCATCCCCGGTGTCGCCGTCGCCGTCCCCGGTGTCGCCGTCGCCATCCCCGGTGTCGCCGTCGCCATCCCCGGTGTCGCCGTCGCCGTCCCCGGTGTCGCCGTCGCCGTCCCCGGTGTCGCCGTCGCCGTCCCCGGTGTCGCCGTCGCCGTCCCCCGGGTCGCCGTCGCCGTCGCCCTCGGCCTCGGCCTCCGAGGCTTCGGCACCGTCGGCGGTCTCGCCAGCGGACTCGCTGGCGGCGGTCGAGCCGTCACCGTCGGCCTGTCCGCTGCCCCCGTCGTCGCCGCAGGCGAGGGTCGGGGTCAGCAGGCAGGCGAGCAGCAGTTGACAGCGTTTCATCGCGCCATTTTACGCGATGGCGGCGGGCTACCCGAGGGGGTTCTCGAATTTGGGCGGCTTGCCCCGGAGCATCGCTTTGACCCCGACCGCGGAGCTGCTCATGGTCAGACTGTCGGCGGCGCGCTGCTCCTCGATCGCCGAGCCCTCGGCGAAGGGCAGCGCGTTGATCTCGCTCACCGTGGTGGCGATGAGCTCGCGCAGCTCGGCGTCGAGCGGGACCCCGGCCTCGTTGCAGGGGTTGACGTCGCGGCTCACGGGGACCTCGGCGGGACCGTCGCGAAACGCGGGCCGCTCGGTCTCGCCGGCCGCGATCGCCGAGGCGAGGGCCATGCTCTCGCGGGGGAGATCGGGGATCGGGACGATCTTGGTCACGTAGCCCCAGTCCGCGGCCTCTTCGGCCTTGAACGAGTGGCCGGTCAGCAGCAGCTCGCTGATCCGGGCGTGGCTCTCGGGCTTGGACGCCCGGTGGATCTGGTGGCAGCCCCCGAGGCCGGGGAGCACCCCGACGGTCGGCTCGGGCTGACCGAGCACGGTCCCGGCCCCCGCGATCCGCGCGTGGCAGCACGAGGCGAATTCGTTGCTGCCGCCGAGGACCCGCCCGACCAGGGCCGCGACCGTGGGCTTCGAGCTGGTCTTGAACTTGAGGAGCGTGCGCTTCCAGCCCTGAATGAGCTCGAGCGCCCGATCGTGCTTGCCGAGCACCGGGACGAAGCAGCTGGGGTCGGCGCCGTGGCCGAACTCGCGGCACAGCCGGCCGTCGGGCGCGACGACCATGGCCGCGACCGCGTCGTCCGCCGCGAGCCGCTCGTAGGCCGCGTCGAGCTCGGCGATGAGCTGATGGTTGATCGTCCGGCGCTTGATCGAGATCAGGCCGACGTCGCCGTGGACGCTGGTCCCGACGTAGATCTCGCGCAGGTCGTCGTCGCTGAGTTTGGCGATCGGCGCGACCTGATCGGCCTTGGTGATCGACTGATCGCGGACGAAGGCCTCGACGATCTCGGTGCTGGCTGCGAGCCCGCGCTCGGCGATCATCGCCGGGGTCCCGACCCGGAACGCGAGGGCGTTCTCGCCCAGGAAGTTGAGGGCGTCGGCGCCGGCGACCTTGTGCTCGAGCATGTAGGCCGTGAGCGAAAACAGCATCCCGAGCATGCGCTGCTCGACCATCGCGACCTGGTCCGCGGGGCACTTTTGCCCGCGCTCGTAGGGCCACTTCTTGTGCGGGTCCTTGGTGTAGGGCGTCCAGGCGTCGGGGATCTCGTAGAGGGTCGAGTCGACCTCTTCACCGAGCAGCTGCATGCAGTGCGCCGACAGGTAGTTGGCCCCGGGGATCAGGTTGTGGACGAAGAAGGGCGAGGTCCCGAGCAAGCGGCGGCAGACGTCGTCGATCTGCGCGGGGGCGAGATCGGTCGTCGCGTGGATTCGGACCGCCTCGAGCATCATCCCGCAGAAGATGCGGTCGGCGGCGAAGGCCGGGACGTCGGCGGTCTCGAGCAGGTTCATGCCGAGCTTGCCGAGGAACTTGCGGATGACCTTCAGCGTGTCCTTGGACGTGGTGCAGCCCCGGGTCGGGACCTCCCACAGCTTGTTGGTCAGGTGGGGGAAGAAGGGGTGCATCACGCCGGAGCGCTCGGCCCCGGGCAGGCCCTCGAACAGGTGCTTGGTCGTGAGGCCCGAGGTCGCCGAGAACACGTAGGCTTCGGGGTCGCGGGCGCGGATGCTGCGGTAGAAGGGCTGCTTGATGTCGAGGCGCTCGGGGATGGCCTCGAACACGAAGCCGAGCGCGAGCTCGGCGGGGACGTCGGCGAGGGTGCCCTGGACGACCGTGATGTTGGCGAGGATCGCGTCGACTTGCTCGACCGTGAACCGGCCACCGAAGGCCTCGCGGAGCTTTTCCTTGACCCCGAGGACCTCGTCCGAGAGGTCGAGCGCCACGACCGGGACCCCGTGCTTGGCCAGGAGTCGCCCGAACTGACCGAGCTTGCCGAAGCCAACGTTGCCGCAGGCGCCCGCGACCAGCAGCGCCTTCACGGGCTCGCTGTCATCAGGCTGGAAGATCGCGCGGACGGAGGGATCGGTGATCGGCATGGCCGGGATGGTAGGGAAGGGGGCCGGGATTTTGACCGCCTGCGAAGGGCTTGCGGTTGAGCTTTTTCACGGCCTCGCGGTCGCCGGCTCGCGCATGGGTGTTCACACCACTGCCCGAGCCACATAGAGTCGACGCGATGTCGCACCCACGCACGCTCGTGTTCGCCCTGTTGATCGTGTCGATGCCTGCTTGCAAGGGAGCGGACTCGACCCCCGAGGCCGCGCAGACGGCTGGCAAGCAGGCCCCGGTCGCCGCCGAGCCCGCAGCGGCCGAGCCCGCGGAAGCTGGGGCGGCGACGAGCGCGGCCGTGGAGCCCGAGGCCGCAACGGAGACCGGGACCGAGACCGGCGAAGACCAGGCCCCGCTGCCCGAGTCCTTTGAGGAGGTCGGCGTCGACGTGTGCGACCAGTACGTGAAGGACTACGTCGCCTGCATCGAGGCCAAGGTCCCCGAAACCGAGCGCGAGGCTCAGCGCCGGGTGGTGTTCGACAACGTCGAGAGCTGGAAGCAGACCGCGGCGGGGGGCGCATCCGCGGCCAAGGGCCTTCAGACTGCTTGCCGGATCGCCCGTGAGCAGGCCAAGCGCGCGACGCAGGACTGGGGCTGCGAGTGGTGATCTCCCTGGCGCAACCCCGCGTTTGAGACTTCACACCTGCGAATTTTTCTTCGCGTGACATTTTTGTCCGAGCGTTCTGTGTGATGTGCGCGGTTGTTTTTGTTTGTTTCTGAGCAGACGAGTCACCTGGGGCGGGCGAATCGAGTTTTTCTCGCTCTTGGCACCTGCTGGCTGTTGTTAATGTTGGGTTTTATTTGTCTGAATCCGCCAAATCACTGTTGGAACGCTGTATTGCAGTGTTGAAATGTTAGTGTTTTGGAATTGCATTTTTTCAATGCATGAAAATTTCATCTCGCTCGATAAGGGACCTCGAGCTGGAGGGAAGCAGCTTGGGCCTGGCCACTGCACTCATGGACGGGGGCTGCGGTCGCCCGAGACACGTGGTAAGACTCCCAATCTCGGCGCACGCGCCGCATCGCCCCGCCCAGGGTCATACTCGACCGATTCTAGGGGCTCAACCGACTCGAACGACACGGAGAGACGCGAAGATGAAGTTCAACACCACCATCCTCGTCGCCGCCCTTACGGCTCTGACCTTCGCCGCCCCTGCCTGCGACAAGAAGGAAGAGGAGAAGGACGACAAGAAGGCCGATAAGGCTGACGAAAAGAAGGCTGACGACAAGCCCGAGACCAAGAAGGCCGACGAGCCCGCCGAGGCACCTGCCGAGGCACCTGCCGAGGCCAAGGCTCCGGCTGAGGGCGAGGCCGCTGCGCCGGCCGAGGGCGAGGCCGCTGCGCCCGCGCCCGCGGGTGAGGCTGCTCCCGCTCCCGCGGAGTAATCCTCCAACTCTCGACGAAAGGCCGGGGCCACGTGGCTCCGGCCTTTTTGTATTTGGTGCGCTGGGTGCCACGTTTGCGATCGAGCGCAGCGCCACGTGAAGCCTGGTACTTTCGTCATCGTTTGCTGGATCAACGAGGCGAAGTGCAAGAAGCGAGGCCACAGCGGATCGACCAACGAAGCCCGGCGCAGCTGCGGGGCCTGAGCCTAACCCCTGACTTCACCGCCGCCGCGCTCGGCTCGGTGTTGATCGCGACCGGCCGGACCCGAGTATTGTGCACGGCCTCGCTCGAGCCGAGGACGCCAAAGTGGCTCGCGCACGGCGGCTGGATCACGGCGGAGTACGCGATGCTACCGGGCGCGACCAGCCCTCGCGGTCGTCGTGAGGCGAGCGGACGGTCCAAGGAGATCCAGCGCTTGATCGGTCGCTCGCTGCGCGCGGGGGTCGACCTCGCAAAGCTCGTCGGGCCTGACGGGGGTCTCTCGATCGTCTGCGACTGCGACGTGATCGAGGCTGACGGCGGGACCCGGACCGCGGCGGTCACCGGGGCCTGGGTCGCGCTCGAGATCGCCTTGCGCAAGCTCGTGGCCAGCGATCGCCTCGCCACGCACCCGGGCCTGGGTCCGGTCGCGGCGGTGTCGGTTGGGATCGTGGCGCCCGGGGGGGCGGATGGGGCCGAGGCCGATCCCGTTGCGATGCTCGACCTGTGCTACGAGGAGGACAGCCGCGCCCATGTCGACCTCAACGTCGTCATGCGTGGTGGTCGGCCCGGAGCGCTGAGCCCGGATGGTCGGCCCGGGTTGGTCGAGGTCCAGGGCACGGGAGAGCGCGGCGACTTCAGCCGGGCCCAACTCGATCGCATGCTCGACCTGGCCGAGGCTGGCATCGTCGAGTTGATGGCCGCGCAGCAGGCGGCGCTGAACCAGGTGGGAGTGTGAGCTGATGTCCCCACGTCTCGTGATCGCCAGCAACAATCAGCACAAGGTCGCCGAGATCGCCGCGATGCTCGCTCGCGCCCGCTTCCCCGCGGTCCGCCAGCTCGAGGTTGTGAGCGCGGGCGCGCTGCCCGAGTACGGCACCCCGCCGGAGATCGACGAGAGCGACGTCACCTTTGTCGGCAACGCGATCCTCAAGGCAAACGGGATCGCCGGGTGGCTGCGCGATGCCGGGGCCCGGAGCCAAGATGTCGTCCTCGCCGACGACTCGGGCCTGTGCGTCGAAGCCTTCGATGACAAGCCGGGGGTCTACTCGGCCCGCTTCGCCGGCCCCAACGCGGACGACGAGGCCAACAACGCCAAGCTCGTCGCCGAGCTCGAGGCCCGCGGCCTCGACTCGTCCGCCGCCGAGTACGTCTGCGTGCTGGCCGTCCGCTGCGTCGGGACTCGCCCCTTCGACTTCACCTTGCCCGACGCAGGCGCGATCTTCATGTCCGACAATTGCCTGTGCGTCGAGGGCCGCTGCCGCGGCAACGTCCGCATCGAACGACGCGGCGACGGAGGCTTTGGCTACGATCCCCACTTCTGGGTCGACGGCGACACCCGAACCTTCGCCGAACTCAGCGCGAGCGAGAAGTCCCAACGCTCGCACCGCGGCGCCGGCATGCGCCGCCTGGTCCAAGAGCTACCCCTAGTCCTGGCCTGACCCCAAGCCCCCCGATCGACCTACCGCGCAGCGGCATGGCAAAGTGCGAAAGCGCCCGCGGGGGCAAAAAAAGCCCCCCTTCAGGGGGGCCACGCACCCAGGTCGAGAAGCACACACCAGCCCACCGAGGGAGCGGAGCGACCGAGCGACCGGCAGTGCGTGGCAAAGTGCGAAAGCGCCCGCGGGGGGCAAAAAAAGCCCCCCTTCAGGGGGGCCACGCACCCAGGTCGAGAAGCACATACCAGCCCACCGAGGGAGGGAGCGGAGCGACCGAGCGACCTGCCGCGCAGCGGCAGTGCGTGGCAAGGTGGAAGCTGACCGCGGGGGGCAAAGAAAACCCAGGGAGCGGAGCGACCGAGCGACCGGCCGCTTGCGGCCGTGCGTGGCACAGTGCGAAAGCGGCCGCGGGGGGCAAAGAAAACCTCTGCACCCACCAGGGCTCGAACCTGGGACTTTCGGCTTAGAAGGCCGATGCTCTATCCAGCTGAGCTATGGGTGCGCCCGAAGGGCAGAATGAGTCGGGGCGAAAGGATTCGAACCTTCGGCTTCCTGCTCCCAAAGCAGGCGCGCTACCAGACTGCGCCACGCCCCGAAACGACGCGCAGACTAGCCGAGGGGGGGGGCGAGGTCCAGCAATCGCGGCCTCGGCATCTGCCCGTCCCAATTCGGGACACTTTTGGGGTGCGGGCGCGCCCTGGCCGGGTCGAGGCGCCCGAGCTCGAGCCGCGCGAGGGCCTGGCGCGTGTCCGAGGTGGGGGGGCGGTCTCGCTCAGCGCCTCGCCGAGGGCCACGCGCGCGCCGTCGTCGTCCCCGCCGGCCGCGAGCACCTCGCCGAGGTCGTCGAGTATCAGGGCCCGGCGCGCGTCACCGGCGACGTGCTCGTCGAGCAGCGCGATGGCCTCGCGCATCTGCACCTCGACCTCGTCTCCGGTCGCGTACTCGAGCTGAGCGCGGGATCGGCTCCTGTCCCGAGCGAGGTTCGAACGACTTGTGGCGCCCCGGCCAGAGCGCTCAGGGCTTCGTGTCGAGGTCGAGGCGGCGCCGCTCGAGCTCACCGAGGCGAAAAGGGTCAGCGCTGCCGTCGACCTCCGGGAGCGCGTGGGGCACGAGCAGCTCACCCGCGAGTCCGCGCAGCGCGGGCCCATACTCGCGCATGCCTGCGCGAAAGGGGCTCGTCAGCACGCGCAGGCACAGGCCGAGGGTGGCCACGCTCGCGAGCGCGTAGGCGACGACGCCGGCGACGGCGAGCTCCGGCCACGCGATCAACCCACAGGTCGTCAGGAGGCCCGTGACCAGCAAGAGCGTCAGCGTCGTGCGCGTGAGCTCCATCGCAGACTCGGCCCAGCTCGACGCTCGCACGAAGCGGCCGTGAACCTCGGTCCCCCACGGTCGGTCGCGCAGTGTCACGATCATCGTGGGTGAGACGGCCGGAGACTCGCTGCTGTCGAGGGGCCGCGGGCGCGCGCGCAGGCGGACCTCGCGGGTCGAGAGCTTGACGGTCTCGAAGCCGGGGTCGCGGCCGCCACGGGACATGGGTTCGTCCTGCTCGTGAACCTCGGGGTGGGCGCGGAGCTGCTCGATCAGCTCGCACGGCTCGAGGGCTACGTTGAGCGCGAATTCGCGGGGAGCCGTCGGACGTCGGCCGAGGCCCGGGCGTGCGGGAGCGGAGCTCGTCATGGATCATCGATCATGCCACAGCGTCGAGCCTGGGGTCGCTGGCGCCGAGGGCCCCGCTCGAACGGTGTTGGCGCCCGTTCAAACGGCCTCGGTCAGTCCGGACGCGGTGTAAGAGCGCGGCGGTGGGCTCACGTTAGGCCCGCCAACTCGCCGCGCCCGCGGCGTCCCCCGAGGTCCGTCCCATGCACAGGCTCGTCAATTTCGGTCTCCTCCTGCTCCCCGCCCTCGCCCTGACCGCCGGCTGCGCGAAAGACAGCGACTCGGCCTCGCCACCCGAGAGCGCGCTCGGGACCAGCTTCGGCGCCAAACACAAACAGCATCGATCGCGCGAGGGTCGTCGCCCGGCTCCGGCCGTCGCGTCCGAGGCCGAGGCCGCGCCCGCGCCCCGCGGAGAAGGGGCATGGGATGGCGCGGACTTCGAGGCGGACGACGCGATCGCGGCCGAAGACAGCCGCCCGGGCCTGGGAACCGCCTACGGAGAGAGCCGCCGGTCGAGCGTCGAGACCGTGGGCTTCCGCCGCGCCGACCCCTCGACTCCCGACGTGGTGTTCAGCGTCCGCTACGACGATGTTGGTGGGGTCCGGGCGGCGGCGCGGATCAAGCGAACCCGGGCCTTCTCCGACGACGCGGTCCAGAGTCACGCCGGGCTCTCGTTCGCGCTGCTCGACTCGCGCGGCGATGTCTTGCCGGCGGCCTCGGTCGGCTCCGAGCTGTGGGCGGTCGGCGAGCCCGACGGCCGCTACAGCCTCGCGGTCGCCAACGACACCGGCAGCGCGTTCGAGGTCGTGGCCTCGGTCGACGGCCTCGACATCATCGACGGGCGCCCGGCGAGCTTCTCCAACCGCGGCTACATCATTGATCCCTTCAGCTCGGTGGTCATCGACGGCTGGCGCACGAGCGAGGACACGGTCGCGGCCTTCCGCTTCTCGAGCATCGAAGATAGCTACGCCGAGCGCATGGGCGAGGGCCGCAACGTCGGCGTGATCGGGGCCGCGTTCTTCCGCGAGGCCCCGCGGGCGTGGGAAGAGTGGCGCGCGCCCGAGGAGACCTGGCGCCGCGATCGCGCCGATCCCTTCCCGGGCCGGTGACAGGGCAGGGGGGCGGGGCCGGCTACGGCCCCGCGATCAAAATTGTACCCGCCAGGTCAGGGCGACTTCGCTGCCGCGATCGCTACCGGCTCGGACCTCGTCGACCGTCAGCATGATCGTGCCGGACAGCAGCGCCGCGCCGCCGATCGCCAAGGTCGCGATGCCGGCGGTCTTGGTGATGTAGACCTGCGGGCACGCGTCGGTGTCTGTGGGGTCGACGCCGTTGGGGCAGGTCCCGTCGATCGCCCACAACGCGGCGCCCGTGCCGACCGCGGCCGCACCGGCCGTCATGAGCACGACCTCGGCCCAGCGCGGCATGATGCGCTTGGGCTTCTTGGGCGGCAGCTCTGGCGGTGGCTCCGGCGCGATCCCAAACTCGATCGGGGCGACGAGGCCCTCGCCGATCTCGACGCTGGTCTGGACATCGGGTTGGCTGCGATCGTTGGCCTCGATCCAGACCCGATAGGTGCCGGGCACGAGCCCGTCGGTCTGCGGCTGGGTCGGGCGCTCGTTGATGTACACGCGACAGGGGATCCGGCACTCGACCTCGATCGTGCCGGACGCCTGCTTGGCGAGGGCGCCCGCGCGCTCCTTGTGCAGCGCCGTGAGCCCCGGACCGAATTGCTTGGTCGGCAGCGGATCGCCCCGGGAGGTTCGGATCGCGTCGTCCATCGCCTCGCGGGCCGCCTCGGCCTCTTCGGTCGCGAGCAGCGAGCGCGCGAGGGTGAGCTGAGCCATGGTCCGCAGATCTTGACCCTCGGGATCTTTGGCGAGCGTGGGCCCGAAGCCCTGCAACAAGTGCAGCGCGTCGCGGAGCTGAACGGAGCCGCGGCCGGGATCTTCGTTGGCCATGCGCTGCGCCGTTCGAACGCGCTCGAGCGCTTCGTCGTATTCGCGCGTGTGTTGATCCACGTCGCTGACCTCGGGCGCGGGAGGCTCGGCTGCGTCCTCTGCCGGGGGCGAGAACGAGAGCAGAGCCAAAAGTAGCGAGGCGGGCGTCATCGCGGCGACAAGTTAGCATTGAAGTGCACACCTGCGGGGAACCGACCTGCGATTGGCTTGGGCGGGGCACCCGGCCGCGCGGTCGGGGCCTACAGGCACTGCGCATGTTGCAAGTGCCACTTGGATCCGCAGGATCACGTCGTGCACATCGTCGGAGTCGCGGAACGCTTGCACAGTCCCGCTTGGAACTGGCAGCTGTGGTCAGGCGTCTGCGGCGAGTTGGCCGCACGCGGCCTGGATGTCGTCTCCACGCGGCGTCCGGAGCCAGCACTGGACCCCCGCCCCGCGCAGGACTTCGACGAAGGCGCCGACCCGGCGGTCGCTCGGCCGTCGGAACGGCGCGTGGGGATGGGGGTTGAAGGGGATGACGTTGACGTGACAGCGAAACTCGCGGAGCAAGGCCACGAGCCGACGGGCGTCAGCGTCGGTGTCGTTGACGTCGCTGAGCAGGACGTACTCGAAGGTCACGCGGCGTCGGCGTGAAGTCGGGACCTCGCGGACGGCCGCGAGCAGCGTCGAGATGTTCCAGCGTCGGTTGATCGGCATGACCTGGTCGCGGACGGCGTCGGTCGTGGCGTTGAGGCTGACGGCGAGCCCGACCTCGAGGCCGAGACCTTCGCGAGCGAAGCGCTCGATCGCGGGGACCAGGCCGGAGGTCGAGACGGTGATCCGGCGGCCGGCGATCGCGTCGCCCGCGTCGTCGGTGAGGATGTCGATCGAGCGCCGGACCTGGTTGAAGTTGTGGAGGGGCTCGCCCATGCCCATGTAGACCACGTTGGTGACGCGCGGGATCCAGCGCGCGCCCTCGCTGCGGGCGTCGGCGGTGAGCAGCTCACGGGCGCGCGCGACCTGATCGACGATCTCCCAGGTGTCGAGGTTGCGGGTGAACCCGAGGCTCGCGGTCGCGCAGAACCGGCAGTCGAGGGCGCAGCCGACCTGCGAGCTGATGCACTGGGTGAAGCCGCGCTCATCGTTGGGGATCAAGACCGACTCGATGGCCTCGCCGTCGGCGGTTCGAAGCCGCAGCTTGCGGGTGCCGTCGGCGGCACGCTGGACGGTGTCGACGCCGAGGCGCTCGACGCTCGCCCGCTCGCCCAGGGCCGCGCGCTCGGCCTTGGGGAGGTTGGTCATGGCCTCGAATTCGTCCACGCGCCGGGCGTGGAGCCACGCGAACACCTGGTCGGCGCGAAAGCGCGGCGCGCCGAATTCCCGGGTCAGCCAGTCCCCGAGCTCGGCACGGGTCATGCCGCGGAGGTTCGGCGTCGTCGAGCGCGGGACGCCGCGCCGCGGTCGACGGATCTGCCAGGTCTCGCCCATCGTCGGAGCTACTACCACACCCCAAAGCGACGCACTGGCCGCTCCCTTGCTCGGTCCCTCCGCGCGCTGCGCGTCCCACGGAGCAAGAAGCGAAGGTTCGAGCACATGACCCGAGCTCACTCTTGGGGTGGCAGCGCCGCAGCCGGCCGCGGGGGTCCAAGGAAACCAGCCCACCGAGCGACCGGCCCTAGCAGCCCGCGCTTGATTCAGGGCTAGTGCGTGAGGATCTTGACCTCGATGCGGCGGTTCTCGGCCCGGCCTGCCTTGGTGTCGTTGGTGTCGATCGGCTCGTTGGGGCCGGCGCCGCGGGTCTCGATCCGGCCGCCGTCGATGTCGTTGTCGATCAGGTACTGCTTGACGGCCTCGGCGCGCCGCTGCGAGAGGTCGACGTTGTGCTCGTAGCCGCCGTTCGAGTCGGTGTGACCGCTGATCTCAATCCGAACCTGCGGGTACTGCTGCAGGACCTCGACCGCGCGATCGAGGATCGGCTTCGACTCCTTCTTGATCTTGTCTTTGTCGGAGTCGAAGTTGATGCCCTCGAGGATCCCGGCGAGGTCGGCGAACTCTGACGGGACGATGTCGGGGCAGCCGTCGTCGTCGTCAAAGCCGTTCTTGGTCTCGGGCTCGGTCGGGCACTTGTCTTCGTCGTCGGGGATCTCGTCCTGGTCCGCGTCGGGCGGGCAGCCGCTCGGCGCGGGGCCGGGCTCGCGCGGGCACTGATCGTCGCGGTCGGGGATCCCGTCGCCGTCGCGATCGCGCAGGGGCTTCTCGCTCTTGCGGTTGAGAGTGACCGAGAGCCCGAGCAAGATCTCGGGGCTGTGGGTCACGCCCTCGCCAACGCCGATCCGGTTGGTCAGGTTGTCGCGGACGTCGAGGCGCAGCATCAGCCAATAATTGATGAAGAATTTGAGCCCACCGCCGAAGTGGACGCCGATGTCGGCCTCGCTGCCGACAGCCGAGCGCGGGCTCGCGACGCCCATCGCCCCGGCGCCCGCGACGATGAAGGGCGTGAGCCGCCACAGCCCGATCTGGCCGACGAGGTGTCCGCGCCCGGCCCAGATCAGCGGCTTGCCGCTCTCGTCGCGCAGCGACGCGGGCATGACCCCACCCTCGACCTCGACGCCGAAGTGACGGAGGGGATAGAAGCCGAGGCGCAGGCCGAGGTCCGGGGCCACGTGGCCGTACAGCTTCCGGCCTTGATCGGGGAGGCCGAGCTCGGCCTCGAACAGCTCGAGCTGCGAGGACGGGAACAGCACGCCGCCCCACACGCCGAGCTCGAGCATCATCGGCTCCGGCGCGTGGCGGTCGATCCATCGCTCGGCCCTGGGCTCGCGGCCTTCGCCCTCAGCCGAAGCTTCACCCGACGCGCCGTCGTCGGTCGAGGCGGACGCGCTGAGCGAGGCGCCGCCGCTGTCCGGCTCACCGGCCTCGGCGAGCGCCGGGGTCATCAGCGCGAGCCCGGCGGTCAAGGTCAGGTACGCGCGGCGAAGAGTCGGAGCACGAGACAGCGGGGCAGGGGAGTGATCGGTCACGGGCGCGAACTCGCTTGTCGGTGGCGCCAGCAAGATGGCGCCGTCGGCCTGTGATTATAGGTGTCGCGCCGCCGCGGCGTGGCTCGACCCACGATCCTTGTCCAACGCTCGGGCTACCCCACCAAAACTTCGTCTCCAGTAGAGTCACCCGGTGCTGTCGAGGGCTTCGAGCAGCTGCTGGTGGCGGGGGCCGAGGCACAGCGGGGGATCGCGATCGAGGAGGGCGTCGATGCTCTCGTGATCGATCTTGTCGGGGTCGGGCTCGAACTCCGCGGCCTCGAGCTGGAGCTCGAGCGCTCGGCGGGCGAGGCCTTCGCCCTGGACGCCTCGGCCGAGCTCGTGGACCAGGCGAGCCTTGTGGGCCAGGAGGCGCGCGTACGCGCGGATCCGCGAGGGGGGACGGAGGATGAGCGCGGCCGTGCGGGAGTCGACGACCGTGATGTGCGAGTGCTCGAAGACATCCTCGAGCAGGCTGTCGGTCTGCTCGTCGAGCTCGACGAGCTGCTCTGGATCCCCGGCGTCGAGCAGGGCCGCGGCGATCTTGCGGACCGCCTCGCCGACTTGGTCGACCTGAACCATGAGCCAGTCGTGGCGGTCCGTCATCATCAGGGCACGCTACTCCCGCGGCGGCCATGTCTGACGTGGCGCGCGCGCGGCAGGCTGCGCTCCTGACGCACGCCCTCCTCGACACCCCCACCCAGCGATTTGCACTGAACGAAGACTCAGTTAGAGTTCCGGCTCCATGCCCTCGGATCAGGCAGATCGAAGCCTCTCGAGCTCCCGCCCGCGAAGTTCGGCGTCGGCGACGAAGAAGAAGTCGGCGACCAAGAAGAAGTCGGCCACGAAGAAGAAGACGGCCACGAAGAAGAAGACGGCGACGAAGAAGAAGTCGGCGACCAACAAGAAGAAGTCGGCGACCAACAAGAAGAAGTCGGCGACCAAGAAGAAGACGGCGACCAACAAGAAGAAGACGGCCGGGCGCGCGGGTGCTCGCCGAACCCAGGCCAGCGAGCCCGACTGGATCGAGGTCCGGGGCGCGGCCGAGCACAACCTCAAGATCGAGCAGCTGCGCGTGCCCAAGCGCGAGCTGATCGTGTTCACCGGGGTCAGCGGCTCGGGCAAGTCGAGCCTCGCCTTCGACACGCTCTACGCCGAGGGCCAGCGGCGCTACATCGAGTCGCTGTCGTCCTACGCGCGGCAGTTCCTCGGCCAGCTCGAGCGGCCCAAGGTCGAGCACCTCACGGGGCTCTCGCCGACCATTGCGATCGAGCAAAAGGCCGCGTCGTCGAACCCGCGCTCGACCGTCGGCACGATCACGGAGATCTACGACTACCTCCGGGTCCTCTACGCCCGCGTCGGCACTCAGTACTGCCACCAGTGCGGCAACCCGGTCGCCTCGCAGAGCGCCGAGCAGATCGTCGGCGAGCTGCTCGCGCTGCCCGAGGGCAGCAAGGCGGTGCTCCTGGCCCCGCTCGTCGTCCACCGCAAGGGCGAGTTCCGCGAGCTGTTCGAGGAGCTGCGCGGGCGCGGGTTCGTGCGCGTGCGCGTCGACGGTGAGCTCCACCGGCTCGAGCAGCCGCCCAAGCTCGACAAGAAGTACAAGCACTCGATCGAGCTCGTCGTCGACCGCATCAAGGTCCGCAAGCAGGATCGCCTCCGGATCACCGAGAGCGTCGAGCTGGCCCTGCGCGAGGGCAAGGGCGAGCTCCAGGTCGAGGCCGAGCTGGCCGAGACCGGCGAACAGCCGGCCCAGACCCGGAGCATGGCCTTCTCGCAGGAGCGCTCGTGCTGCGGCCAGGCGTTCCCGGAGCTCAGCCCCCAGAGCTTCTCGTTCAACTCGCCGCTCGGGATGTGCCCCGACTGCAACGGCCTCGGCACGCGCATGGAGGTCGACCCCGAGCTCGTCATCTCCGATCCGAAGCTGTCGATCCGCGAGGGCGCGATCATCCCGTGGTCGAGCGCGGCCGACCGCGAGTCCGGCTGGACCTGGCGGATCATCGACGCCGTCGCCAAGACCTACGCCATCGACCTCGACAAGCCCTGGGCCAAGCTCGGCAAGCGCAAGCGCGCGCTGGTCCTCTACGGGTCCCAGGGCAAGCGGATCCGCGTCAAGTGGGGCAACGCCGACGAGGGCGGCAGCCACGGTGAGTGGGGCATGCGCTTCGAGGGCGTGGTCAACAGCCTCGAGCGGCGCTACAGCCAGACCAGCTCGGAGTCGGCGCGCGAGCACTACCGCAAGTACTTCCGCGAGGCCGAGTGCGACAGCTGCGGGGCCAAGCGCCTCCGGCCCGAGAGCCTCGCGGTCCGGATCCGCGGGCGCAACATCGCCGAGCTCACGGCCCAGACCGTGGCCGACGCCCAGGCCTGGGTCGACCAGCTCGAGCTCAGCGGGGCCCAGAAGATCATCGCCGAGGGCGCCCTGCGCGAGATCGTCGGGCGGCTCGGCTTCCTGCTCAACGTCGGTCTCGACTACCTGACCCTCGATCGCTCGGGTCCGACCCTGTCGGGCGGCGAGGCCCAGCGCATTCGCCTCGCCAGCCAGCTCGGGTCCGAGCTCTCGGGCGTGATGTACGTGCTCGACGAGCCCAGCATCGGCCTCCACCAGCGCGACAACCAGCGCCTGATCGCCACGCTCCAGCGCCTGCGCGATCTCGGCAACACGGTCCTCGTCGTCGAGCACGACGAAGACACGATCCGCGCCGCCGATCACGTCGTCGACTTCGGTCCGGGCGCCGGGCACCTCGGCGGCGAGGTCGTCTACTCGGGCACCGCCGCCGGGATCGAGCGCTGCGCAGACAGCCTCACCGGCCAGTACCTCGTCGGCAACAAGCGCATCGAGGTGCCCGCCGAGCGCCGTGAACCACGCGGCGAGATCTGGGTCCGCGGCGCGGCCGAGCACAACCTCGCCAACATCGACGTCAGCTTCCCGCTCGGGGTCCTGTGCGCGGTCACCGGGGTCAGCGGCGCGGGCAAGAGCTCGCTCGTCAACGGCATCTTGCTCCCGGCCCTGAGCCGCAAGCTGCACAACTCCAGCGGCCGCGTCGGGGACCACCGCCAGATCACCGGGCTCGACGCCCTCGACAAGGTCATTGCGATCGATCAACGGCCGATCGGCCGGACCCCGCGGTCCAACCCGGGCACCTACACCAAGGCCTTCGACGAGATCCGCTCGATCTTCGCCAAGCTGCCCGAGTCGCGCACGCGCGGGTGGAAGGCCGGGCGCTTCTCGTTCAACGTCAAGGGCGGCCGCTGCGAGGCGTGCTCGGGCGACGGCGTCGTCAAGGTCGAGATGCACTTCCTGGCCGACGTCTACGTGCCCTGCGAGGTCTGCAGCGGCCGGCGCTACAACCAGCAGACCCTCGCGGTCCGCTACCGCGGCCACAGCATCACCGACGTGCTCGCCCTGAGCATCGACGAGTGCGCCGAGCTGTTCACCAACCACCGCAAGCTCTCGCGGATCCTGACCACGCTCCAGGACGTCGGCCTCGGCTACATGAAGATCGGCCAGACCGCGCCGACGATGTCCGGCGGCGAGGCCCAGCGCGTCAAGCTCTCGCGCGAGCTCGGCAAGGTCCAGACCGGGCGCACGCTCTACGTCCTCGACGAGCCGACCACGGGCCTGCACTTCGACGACATCGCGCGCTTGCTCGGGGTCCTCCAGCGCCTCGTCGACGCCGGCAACACCGTCGTCGTGATCGAGCACAACCTCGACGTCATCAAGTGCGCCGACTGGATCATCGATCTCGGCCCCGAAGGCGGCGCGGGCGGGGGCCGGTTGGTCGTCGAGGGCACCCCCGAGCACGTCGCCAAGGTCAAGAAGTCCTACACGGGCCAGTACCTGCGGCCCTTGCTCGGCTAGCTTGAACCCCCGCAGCCGTCACGATGCATCGCCCTACTGTGGTGAGGCGGTGAGGTACCCGCGCGGCCACTACGATGATTTCCCCCGGCGAACGCGGGGAGTATACGTTGGCTCGTGACTCACGAGCTCCCGGCCGCCGATCTCTCTGCGCGCGACAGCTACCGCCTGATGACCGACCTCGTGACCCCGCGCCCGATCGCGTGGGTCTCGACGGTCGACGGCGAGGGGCGTCGCAACCTCGCGCCGTTTTCGTACTACCAGGGGGTCTGCTCGGACCCGCCGACGATCGTGCTCGGCGTTGGCTGGCTCGCCGACGGACGACCCAAGCACACCCTGGCCAACGTGCTCGAGACCGGCGAGCTGACGATCAACCACGTCAGCGAGGGGGTCCAGGATGCGATGAACGCGAGCTCGGCTGCCTACGCGCGCGAGGTCAGCGAGTGGGACGCGTGCGGGATCGAGGCGGCGCCAGCCGTGGCGGTCACGCCCGCCCGGGTCGCGGCTGCGCGCGGCGGCTTCGAATGTCGGCTGACCCACGCGATCCCCCTGGGTGAGACGCGCCACGGGACGCCCTCGTCAACCCTGATCATCGCGGAGGTCGTCCACGTGTGGCTCGCGGATGGCCTGCTCGAGCGGGACGAGCGCGGGCGCTTGCTGGCGATCGATCCCGCCAAGCTCGGCGCTGTCGGACGGCTCGGGGGCCTGAGCTACACGACGACGGCGGGTCACTTCGAGCTGCCTCGTCCAACCACGCCATCCAAGTGATTCCTCGCACTGCGGTGCGACGAGCGACACGGCGCTCACGGCGTTTCGAAACGTTCGCCGACATTCGCTGTACACTCAAGAAGGACCACGTGAGCGAGACCCAGGCACAGACCCAGACACGAGCGGCGCCCGACGCCGAGGGCATGAGCGAGGCGCGGGGCCCGGCGCCTGCGTCGGGACCTGACCCGGCGGCGGCGGCGGCGGGCGACGACGCCTGGTTCGCCCACATGTTCGACGCGCTGCCGGCGACAGCCGAGATCTACGAGGTCGGCCCCCGCGACGGGCTCCAAAACGAGAAGGTCGTGCTCCCGGTCGAGACCAAGCTCGCGATGATCGAGAGCCTCGTCGACGCCGGGATCCGCCGGATCGAGATCACCAGCTTCGTCAATCCCCGCTGGATCCCCGCGCTCGCCGACCACATGGAGGTCGCAACCCGACTCCGGCGGCGCGAGGGCGTGCGCTACAGCGCGCTGGTCCCCAACATGCGCGGGCTCGACTCGGCCACGCGCGCGGGCATGGACGAGATCGCCATCTTCATGGCGGCGTCCGAGAGCCACAACCGCAAGAACATCAACAAGAGCACACACAAGGCGCTCGAGACCTACGCCGAGGTCGTGCGTGAGGCCAGGGATCGGGGGATGGCCGTGCGCGGCTACGTCTCGTGCGTCTACGGCTGCCCCTACGAGGGGCACGTGCCCTACGAGAACGTCGAGTACGTCTCGAAGGCGCTCGTGGACCTCGGCGTCTACGAGCTCAGCCTCGGCGACACGATCGGCGTCGGGACGCCGCGGCAGGTCGCCGAGACCCTCCGTGGGCTGCTGCGGGCGGGGCTGCGCTACGAGGAGCTCGCGGTTCACTTTCACGACACGCGGGGGACCGCGCTGGCCAACATCACGGTGGCCCTGCAGCTCGGCATCCGCACGATCGACAGCTCACTCGGGGGTCTCGGCGGCTGCCCCTACGCGCCGGGGGCCTCGGGCAACGTCGCGACCGAGGACGTCGTCTACATGCTCGACGGCATGGGCGTCGACTCGGGGGTTGCGTTGGATCGGCTGCCTTCGATCTCCGTGGAGATCGGCGCGAAGCTCGGGCACGAGCTGCCGAGCAAGTACCTCAAGGCCCACGTCGGCGCTTGCGCGAAGCAAGGAATGGCGATTTAGACCGGGGCGGCTGTTTTTGCCCCCCGCAGGCGTTGTGCAGGTCGGTCGCTGCGCTCCCTCCCTCGGTGGGCTGGTGTGAGCGACGCGGTGGGATGCGTGGCGCCCAAAGGGGGCTCGGGTTGGTTGCGGGGGTGTTTTGGGG
>NZ_PVNK01000222.1 GCF_002994615.1 Enhygromyxa salina
CGACCAGATCGTCGGTGAAGCGCAGATACGCGCCCTCCCACTGGTTGTTGCGCAGACCGACGAAGGCGATCGTGGCCACGATCGTGATCACCGCGAGCACGATCATGATCTCCGTGAGCGTGAAGCCGGCCTGCTGCAGCCCGCGTCGGGGCCGGCGGGAGCGTCCATCAACTACGAAAGGATTTCGCAGAATGCGAAATCCTTTCAGCCTTGGACACACATCCGCGGCGCCCCGAGGGTTCCCCTGCGGCATGTAAGTGTTTGGAACCATTGTGAAAATCTCTGAGTGACGGCCCCGCAGAGCCGTGGGCGCTGGTCGACCCTGCCCCGATTGTGCAACCCGCGTGCCTCAGCGGAGACTCAACGGTCAGCCGGTCCAAAACAGCCGAATTCGTGGGTTCAATGACCTTTTGGGCAGTTCCAGGGCCGCATAGCTGGCGACTGCGTCAGCGAGCTAACATTCTTGTTGCGTTTCGTAATCACCGGTACACTCACGAGCGATGAGCGTCCGCAAGAAGTCCCAGGACCGGGCACAAGATGACAAGCGTGTTCTGTGGCATCTGCGGAAGATCCCGCTGCTGAGCAGCGTGTCGCCGGCCAAGCTCCAGGAGCTGATCGCGCAGGTTGACCTGCGCGAGATTCCGCGGCGTCAGGTCATCTACCTCCCCGGTGACCCCGGCGAGCAGGTCTACTTCATCAACGGCGGGCGGGTGAAGACCAGCAAGGTCACGCGCGACGGCAAGGAGCTGACCCTGGCCTATCGCGGCGCCGGCCAGATCTTCGGGGAGCTCGCGGTCATCGACGGCTCCCCCCGCGAAGAGATGGCCGAGGCGATGAAGAACGCGATCATCACCGAGCTCCCGGTCGAGGTGTTCCGCGAGCTGCTGCTCGCCGACGCCAAGCTCTGCTTCCAGTTCATGTCGGAGGTCGGCAAGCGCCGCAAGCAGCTCGAGACCAAGATCGAGCACCTCGTGTTCAAGGACGTCCAGGCCAAGCTCGCGGCCCTGCTCCTCGAGCTCGCCGAAGAGTACGGTCAAGAGACCGAAGACGGCGTCCAGATCGGGCTCAAGATCACCCACCAGGAGATGGCCAACCTGATCGGCTCGACGCGCGAGACGATCTCGCTGACCCTGGCGCAGTTCAAGAAGAAGAAGCTGCTCAACATGAACGGGCGCACCGTCGTGCTGCTCGACCAAGAGGGGCTCAGGGCGGTCACCTGAGGCCCCGAGCCGCGTCGCCAGCGGTCGCGCACGGCCGGGCGACACGAGCTCAGCTCAGCGCCCGCGCCAGCCAGCGGCCCGTGATGCTGTTCGGCTCCCGGGCGATGTCCTCGGGCCGCCCGGCCGCGACCACCCGGCCCCCCTCGGCGCCGCCCTCGGGGCCAATGTCGATGACCCAGTCGGCGCACTTGATGACGTCGAGGTCGTGCTCGATCACGACGACGGTGTTGCCCTCGTCGACGAGGCGCTCGAGGACCTCGAGCAGCTTGCGGACGTCGTCGAAGTGGAGCCCGGTCGTCGGCTCGTCGAGGATGTACAGCCCGCTCCCCGTCCGGCGCCGGGCGAGCTCGCGGGCGAGCTTGATGCGCTGGGCCTCGCCGCCCGACAAGGTCGTGGCCGACTGGCCCAGGGTCATGTAGCCGAGCCCGACGTCGCGCAAGATCTCGAGCTTCATGCGCAGGCCGGGGTGGTTGGCGAAGAACTCGGCCGCGTCGGCGACCGGCATGTCGAGGGCCTCGGCGATGTTCTTGCCGCGATAGGTGATCGCGAGGGTCTCGCGCTCGTAGCGGCGCCCCTCACACACGCGGCAGGTCACCCACATGTCGGGCAGGAAGTGCATCTCGATCCGGCGCAGGCCCTCGCCGTGGCAGTGCTCGCAGCGCCCGCCCTTGACGTTGAACGAGAAGCGCGAGGGTCCGAAGCCGCGGATCCGGGCCTCGTTGGTCTGGGCGTAGAGGTTGCGCAGCTCGGTGAACACCCCGGTGTAGGTCGCGGGGTTGCTCCGGGGCGAGCGACCGATCGGGGACTGATCGACGGCCACGACCCGATCGCAGCGCTCGAGGTTGCGGATCGCGTCGTGCTCGAGGCCCCAGCTGTTGGCCCGGTTGAGCCGACGCGCGGCCTCGGGCAGCAAGGTGTCGACGATCAGGCTCGACTTGCCCGAGCCGCTGACCCCGGTCACGCAGGTCATGTGCCCGAGCGGGATCCGGACATCGACGGCGCGCAGGTTGTGGCCGCGGGCGCCGAGGATCTCGATCCAGGCGTCGGGTTCCCGGCGCGGGGTCGGCCGCTCGATCTGGGCGCGGCCCGACAGGTAGGCGGCCGTGCGTGAGCGCCGATCTTCCAGGAGCGCCGCCACGCTGCCCGCAAACACGACCTCCCCGCCGAGCACCCCCGCGCCGGGGCCCATGTCGACGACGTGCTCGGCCGCGCGGATCGTGTCGGCGTCGTGCTCGACGACGATCACCGTGTTGCCGAGATCGCGCAGGCGCGCGAGCATCGCTATCAGGCGGGCGTTGTCGCGCTGGTGGAGGCCGATGCTGGGCTCGTCGAGCACGTAGGTCACGCCGACCAGCGCCGAGCCGATCTGCGTGGCCAGGCGGATGCGCTGGGCCTCGCCGCCCGACAAGGTCATGGTCGCGCGGTTGCAGTCGAGGTAGGCGAGGCCGAGCTCGATCATCGCCGACAGCCGCGCGATCGCCTGGGCGAGGATCGCCGCGGCGATCTCCTTGTCTTCGGCCCTAATTGCCAGACCGTTTGCCAGACCGTTTTCCAGACCGTTTGCCAGACCGTTCGCAAGACCAGGCGCGAGGCCATCGGCCTCGCCGACGAGCGCGGTCAAGAAGCCGTGGAGCTCCGCGATCGTCATCGTCGCGAGCTCGTGGATGTTGCGGCCCGCGATCTTGACGTGGCGGGCCTCGACGCGGAGGCGCTCCCCCTCGCAGCTCGAGCACTGGACCTCGCTCATGAAGGGCTCGAGCTCGGCGAGGGTCCCGGTCTCGGGGTCGGCGTCGGCGCGGGTCTCGGCGTCGCGCAGGCGCTGCTCGAGCAGCGGGATCAGGCCGATGAAGGGCTCGCCGCCGCCCTGCTTCGGCCGGCCCGACTTGCCCCGCTTGCGGCCTTTGGCGGGCAGCGGCGGGATCACCTCGTCGCCGCTGCCTTGGAGCAAGGTCAGCTGGTGGAGCTCGTCGAGCTCGGCCCACGGGGCGTAAAGATCGATCTTGTAGTGGGCAGCGACGGCCGCGAGCTGGCGGTCGATCGCCGCCTGCCCGCGCCCGCCGAGGGCCGCGATCGCGCCCTCCTTGAGGCTCTTGCTCGGGTCGGGGATCAGGCGGCGCGGATCGAAGATCCGTCGGCGCCCGAGCCCGTCACAGCTCGGGCAGGCGCCCTCGGGGCTGTTGAAGGAGAACAGCCCCGGGGTGATCTCGGGGTAGCTCAGGCCGTGCTCGAAGTCGGTGAAGCGCTCGGAGAACTCGAGCGGGTCGCCCTCGAGGGGCAGGAGCTTGACGTGGCCGTTGGTCAGGCGCAGGGCGACCTCGATCGAGTCGGCGAGGCGCGAGCGGATCCCGGGCTTGAGCACGAGGCGGTCGACGTAGACGTCGATGCTGTGGCGGACCTCGGGGTCGAGCTCGAGGTCCGCGTCGGCGACGTCGATGTCGACGAGCTGCTCGTCGATCGCCACGCGCACGAAGCCCTGGCGGCGCAGATCGTCGAGCAGCTCGCGGTGGTCCCCGGGCGCGGCGCGGACGACGGGCGCGACGACCGAAAATTTGGTCCGCGGCGGCAGGGCCTCGACGGCGTCGACCATCTCCTCGACGGTGTGGCGGCGCATCGGCTGGCCGCTGCGCCAGCTGTAGACCTCGCCGATGCGGGCGAACAACAGGCGCAAGAAGTCGTAGATCTCGGTCGTGGTCCCGACCGTCGAGCGCGGGTTGCGGGCCCGGTTCTCCTGCTGGAGGGCGATCGCCGGGCTCAGGCCCTCGATCACGTCGACGTCGGGCTTGGGCAGCTGGGCGAGGAATTGCCGGGCCGAGGCGCTGAGGCTCTCGACGTAGCGGCGCCGGCCCTCGGCGAAGATCGTGTCGAAGGCGAGGCTGCTCTTGCCCGAGCCCGACGGACCGGTGATGACGATCAGCGCGTCGCGGGGCAGCTCGATGTCGACGTCGCGCAGGTTGTGGGTCCGGGCGCCGCGGATCCGGATCGCTCGGGGGGCGGCGGGCAGATCGTCGCGCGCGTCGCCGCTCACGAGGCCGCTCGCTGACGGGCCTGGGCCATCGCGCGGGCCAGCTCGATCGCCGCGCGCATGCTGGTCGTGTCGGCGACCCCGCGCCCGGCGATGTCCTTGGCCGTCCCGTGGTCGGGCGAGGTCCGCACGAAGGGCAGCCCGAGGGTCACGTTCACGCCGTCGTGAAAGTGCGCGAGCTTGAACGGGCCGAGACCCTGGTCGTGGTACATGGCCACGAGACCGTCGAGATCGCCGACGCGGTGGCGATGAAAGGCGGTGTCGGCGGGCAGCGGGCCGATGAAGCTGGCGGGAAGCTTCGCCGCGTCGGCCCACTCGCGGAGCGCGGCGATCGCTGGCTCGACGATCCGCTGCTCCTCGTCGCCGAGCAGGCCGCGCTCGCCCGCGTGGGGGTTGAGGCCGAGGATCCCGACGCGCGGGCGGGCCAGCGCGAAGTCCTCGACCAGCGCGCGGGCGAGGAGCGAGCCCGCGCGGACGATCGCGGCCGCGTCGAGGCGCGCGGGGACCTCGCGCAGGGGCAGGTGGATCGTTGCGAGCGCGACCCTGATCGTGGGGCCGGCCATCAGCATTGCGAAGTCCGCGACCTTGGCCCGCTCGGCGAGGTACTCGGTGTGACCTGGGTGGCGCAGGCCCTCGGCGGCGGCGACCGCCTTGTCGATCGGGGCGGTCACGAGCGCGGGGCGACGGGCGGGGTCGGGCTCGGCGAGCACGAGGTCGACGCCACGTTCGAGCGCGGCGAACTGCCCGAGCGGCGCGTCCGCGCGGCCCCCGGCGCCCCGCTCCACCCCCGGGTCGAGCAGCGGCTCGAGACGAGCGAACCCCGCAGCTGCCCAGCGGGTGTCGAGGGTCGCGACGAGCTCGCGCAGCTGCGCGCGCCCGGCCACGACCCGATCTTCGCCGCGCAACAGGCCCTCATCGGCCATGCGCAGCAGCAGCTCCGGGCCGACGCCCGCCGGATCCCCCTGTGTGATGACGAGCCGGGTCACAGCATCGCACGCTCCGCTTAGCGCCGAGCGGGTCTGCATTCTAACATTGGCGACGATGCCTTCGAAGCGCGCCCCCCGAGCCTGGCCAAACTTCTCTGGGTTGCTCGGGCCTGGGCTGCTGGGGCTCGCCGCGCTCGTCCTCGGCCTCGCCGCTCCCGCCGAGGCCGCCGCGCCCAAGCGCGACCAGACCCAGATCGCGCGCCAAGCTCAAGAGGAAGCCCGGCTCAGGGCCCAGAAGCGCGGCTCGACCGACACGCACAAGCCGCGTCGCTCGACCCGCGGAGACGCCAGCCGCCTCCCACGCATGCACAGCCCCACGGTCCACGCCAAGGCCAAGGCCAACCGCGATCCCGTCGTCGGCTGGTCGGCGGCCCTCGACGAGCCCGAATTCGCCGATCGGCGGCGGCGCATGCCCGCGGCCGACGTGCCGCCGGGCTACACGCAGGCGATCCGTGTTGGCGAGCGCTTCGTGTTCGACGTCTACTTCGCCGGCAACCCCGCGGGGCTCGCAGAGGCCGGAGTCGTCGAGTACCAGGCAGATCGGAGGGGTGACGCCCCACAAGGAAGCGGGAAGTACCGCATTGAGGGTCGCGCGGTCACCTCGGGCGTGGTCTCGCTGCTGACGTCGATGGAGGACCGGATGATCACCTGGATCGACGCCGGCGACGGCGCGGTGGTGTCCAGCGTCAACATCCTCGATCGGGGCGGGCTCGGGACCGGCGGCAGGTACAAAAAACGCGTGACCGAGATCGAGTACGAGGGCCGGGGTCACATTCGGATCACCGACGCCAAGGACGAGCGGACCACGAAGATGACCCGCCACGTCCCCCGCGACACCTTTGATCCCCTCGCGGCGATGGCCTGGGTCCGCTCCCTCGACCTCGGCGACGGCGAGATGGCCTCTGCCCACGTCATGGACGGCAAGGTCCTGCTCAAGGTCGAGGTCATCGGTCGGGGCAAGGCCCGCCTCGACCCGATGCCGAGCGTGGCCCAGGGCCTCGGCGTCAACGGCGACGACGTCCGCCTGCTCGAGGGGACCCTGTCCTGGGTCGATCGCTACGGGGTCGTGCGTGAGGAGAAGCGGACCTACACCTTCCGCGCGTATGTCACACACGACGAGCGCCGCCTGCTCCTCGCGATCGAGACCGACATGTGGCTCGGCGTGCTCAAGCTGGTCCTCAACCGCTACGATCCCCCGAGCGCCGAGATCGACCGTCCAGCGCGCGCGGACTGAACCCATGACCGGGTCGCCCGGACGAAAAAGGCGATCAGTTCCGTGTTTGGCGGTGTTGGACGTACAATCCGCAGGCACGCCCCATGGCGCAGAATTACAAACCACTGCACAGGCTCGCGGCTGGCGGCATGGCCGAGGTCTGGGTCGCCCAGTCCGTCTCGGTCGCAGGCTTTAAAAAGAAGGTCGCGATCAAGCGCATCCTGCCCGGCTTGCTCAAGGATGAGCGCTTCGTTCGGATGTTCCTCGACGAGGCGCGGCTGAGCCTGCACTTCAACCACGCCAACGTCGTCTCGGTCTTCGACCTCGGTAAATCCGATGAGACCTACTTCATCGTCATGGAGTACGTCGAGGGCACGACCCTCAAGCAGCTGCTGGAGTTCCTCCAGGAGCGCGGCCGTCGGGTGCCGCTGCCGCTGGTCATCTGGATCCTCAACGAGACGCTCAAGGGACTCGAGTACGCCCACAACCTCAACGACCCCGAGACCGGCGAGCACCTCCGCGTCGTCCACCGCGACATCTCGCCGCCCAACTTGCTGATCTCGTGGAACGGCGAGGTCAAGCTGACCGACTTCGGCCTGGCCAAGGCGACCTCGCAGCTCGAGTCGACCGACGCTGGCGTGGTCAAGGGCAAGTTCAGCTACCTCTCGCCCGAGGCCGCTCACGGCCAGCCAGTCGACGGCCGGACCGACATCTTCGCCGTCGGCATCCTCGCCTACGAGATGCTGACCATGCGCCGCCTGTTCCTGGGCGAGACCGACTACCAGACCGTCGAGTCCGTCCGCGCGGCCGAGATCCCCAGCATCCGCGCCCAAAACCCCGAGGTCCCCGAAGAGCTCGAGAACATCATCCGCAAGTCGCTGACCCGCGACGTCGACGAGCGCTACCGGACCGCCGCCGACTTCGCCGACGACCTGCTCGGGTTCTTGTTCTCGCACCGCCTCAAGGTCTCGGCCCGCGATCTCTCGGCGCTGCTGGCCGACGTGCGCGAGGCCAAGCAGGCCAAAGACGCCAAGGACAAGGCCAGCGGCTCGGGCGGGATGAACCTGATCGAGCAGCTCCTCGCCGAGGAGCTGGCCAACTTCCGCTCGATCGACGACGACAGCGGCGAGGGCAGCTCCGAGGCCATGGGCTCGCGCTCGCTGCTCGACGACGAGTTTGACTCGTCGGCCCCGCTGGTCGAGGGCCTCGACGATCTGATCGGGGACGCGGCGCCGCTGCCCCCGACCAAGCCGAGCCCGCCCCCCAGCGC
>NZ_PVNK01000223.1 GCF_002994615.1 Enhygromyxa salina
TGGCCCAGACGAGTGTGCAAGCGCAGCGCTACCTCAAGCGCATCAAATACAGCAACGCCACGCCCTTCGTGAAGGGCGGCTGGCTGTTCGAGGTGGTCCTCGACTACGGCGAGCACGGCGTCATGCACGGCGAGCAGCTCGATGTCTCGCCGACCGAAGACCGCGAGTGGCCCACGCGACAAGACACCTTCTCGACGAACCGCCCGGGTTTCGAGCTGCGCACGCGTCGGCTGTGTCGGCGGGTGTTGATGTTTCACCATTTTGCCGCGGAGCTCGGGCCCGCGCCGTACCTGGTCGCGTCGACGGACTTCATCCACGACGAGGGCCCGGCGCTCACGCGGCTGACCGGGGTGAGCCAGCGCAGCTATCGGCGCGACGAGCAGACGCAGCACTTCGAGAGCGCGCAGCTGCCGACGCTCGAGTTCGACTACAGCGAGGCCGTCATCGACCCCTGGCTGCACGAGATCGACGACCCGATGACGCTGCGGAACCTGCCCGCGGGGATCGACGGGCGGCAGCATCGGCTCGTGGATCTCGACGGCGAGGGCTTGCCTGGCGTGGTCACCGAGCAAGCTGGCAGCTGGTACTTCAAGCGTGGCCTCGGCGATGGTCGCT
>NZ_PVNK01000224.1 GCF_002994615.1 Enhygromyxa salina
GGGGCGGAAGCGGGCGGCTTGGGCTCGGCGCTCGCTTCCTCGACGAGCCCCTTGACGACGGACAGGGCGCCGCCGCGGGTCGCGACGGCCTCGACGTCGAGCTTGCAGCAGCGCGCGCCCGCGCAGTTTGGGGTGCCCTCGGGGCTGCAGGTGATCGGGCCCCGAACCCACACGCTCTCGTTCGTGCGGCAGTAGGTGGTCGCGCGGCAGCCGACGAAGCTGACGTTGTCGGGGTTGGCCGCCTTGCAGCACAGCTCGCGGTGGCCGTCGACGGGCAGCTCGGGGTTGGCGCCACGACAGCCCGCGAGCCCGAGCAGGGCCAGGACCCAGGCGCTCCACGGCGCGAGCTGGAGGCGCTGCGGCATCGCGTCAGGCTAGCAGGCTGGCTGCGCCCGCGACAGTATCCCAGGACCTGGGGGCCGAGCGGAGCGAGGTTGTCGGGCCCCAGGCCCGAGACTTGGAGACGATAGAGACAGGCCGAGGGGCTCTGGACTGGCGCGCCTGGGTAGAATGGTCCTGGAATGGAACAGAGCTTCCCGCCACGTATCCACGTGCTCCTCGCGCGGAGCTCGGACCTCGGCCTCGTCCTGCGTCGCGGCCCGTCGAAGAGCGTCTGCACCCTGCTGTGGAATCGACGCAGGGACACCTTCGAGCTCGGCCAGTGGTTGCGTGGGCGGATCTACGAGCGACGCTGCGACCTCTCACCCGACGGGAGCCACTTCATCTACTTCGCCATGAACGGCCGCTGGATCTCCGAGACTGGCGGCTCGTGGACGGCGATCTCGCGCGCGCCCTATCTGCGGGCGCTCGTGCTCCTCGGCAAGGGCGACTGCTGGCACGGAGGCGGCCTGTTCACGGGGCCGCGCAGCTACTGGCTCAACGAGGGGTACGGGCACAAGTCGCTGCGAGCCTCGTCCGAGGTCACCCGTGATCGCTCGTTCGTGCCGACCCAGAACTTCGGCGGTGAGTGCCCCGGCGTCTATTACCCTCGTCTGTTGCGCGATGGGTGGACCCTCGTCGAGCGGACCGGCGACGCCCGCGACGCGTGCACCGTGTTCGAGAAGCCGCTGCGGGCTGGCTGGGTGTTGCGAAAGCTCGCCCACGAGCAGGTCGACGCCGCGCCTGGCCGCGGGTGCTACTGGGACGAGCACGAGCTCGAGCACGCGGCGTCGGGGCTGCTAGATGCGTACCCCGACTGGGAGTGGGCCGAGCGCGACGCAGGGTCGCTGGTGTTCGCCAAGGCCGGGGCGCTGCATCGCGTTCGCCTGCCGGACGGCGACGGGATCGGGGAGCCCTCGCTGCTGCGCGACTTCTCGGACCTGCGCTTCAAGCCGATCAAAGCGCCCTACGGGTGACCGGCCGGGCCTCGCGTGGCTGGCCCGAAGCCAAACGATCAACGAGCGCCGATGATCGTCCAGCCGTGCGCGGTCGTCTGCAGGGTCAAAACTCGAAGGCCAGGCCGACCAAAAAGGTGTCGTCGCCGACCGACATCATGCTGTCGCTGCCGAACCCGTCGAGGTGCGAGAACTGCCACTCGCCGAACACGTAGGTGTGGTTGATCCCGGTCAGGCGGTCGAGATCGATGGCCGTGGCTGGGTCGATGAAGTCGAGGCGCAGCATCAGGCCGAGGTTGACCTGCCAGCCAAAGCTGCCGCCGTGGCTCTTTTTGCCGGCGCTGTTGGTCGAGAGCTTGCCGCCCTTGCGCTCCCACCAAAACCCGTAGGCCACGCCGCCGCGGGCGTAGGGCACGAGCGGGACCCGGAAGCGGTCGGCGAGGAGCTCGAAGCGGTAGCCGAGCAGCACGGTCACGGGCACGACGTTGAACCAGGTCTTGTCGGCGCTCGCGCGCAGGCTCTCGCCCTCGGGCACGTCCTCGGCCACGAGCGCGTCGGCCTTGTCGCGGAACAAGCCGACGGTGGTGCCGAGCGAGAGCGGCCCGCCGATGTTGTAGAACTGCCACTCGAAGCTCAGGACCGAGAACAAGCCCTTGCGCGGCTTGCCGGTCGTGAGGCCGAGCTCGTCGGTCTCGCCGTAGATCGTCGCGTAGGGTCCGAAGCCGGTCCCGGTGTAGCGGGTGTCGACCTCGGGCAGGTAGGGGCCGAACTTGACCTCGATCGCAAAGCGCTGCGGCGACGCGACACGACCCTGAAACTCGGCCTCGCCGAGCTCGTCGGCCTCGTCGGCGTACTCGAGCTCGCGCTCGTCCCCGGCCTCGCCGTAGGGCAAGATCGGATCGTAGCGCTCGTCGAGTGGGAGCTCGTCCTCGGCCGCGGGGGCGTCCTCGGGGGCGTCCTCGGCGTTGTCGGGGGTGTCCTCGGCGTTGTCGGGGGCGTCCTCGGCGTTGTCAGGGGCGTCCTCGGCGTTGTCGGGGGCGTCCTCGGCGTCGGCGTCTACGACCTCTGCTTCGTCCCCGGAGTCGTCCGGAGGCGTCGGCGGAGCTGCGAAGGCCCAGACGAAGCTCGCAAACAGGGCCGCGCTCACGCACGCCTCCGTCGTCGTCGGAGCGTGAGCCCGGCGCCGAGCCCCACGAGCCCGAGCCCGCCGAGCAGCGAGCCGAGGCCGTAGGGCTCATCGGACACGCTGCAGGACCAGCCCTCACCGCAGATGTTGCCCTGGCTTTCGCACTGCTCCCACAGGCCGTTGGTCTTGACCGGTTTTGCGGTGATCGTCTCGGTGCTGGCGACGTAGTTGCCAGCCTTGTCGTAGGCGACGACGACGAACTGGTAGGTCTTGCCGTTCTCGAGCCCCTCGATCCGCGCCTCGGTGGTGTTGAACCCGAGGTGATCGCTGCAGACGTAGTCCCAGTCGAGGCTGTGGATCCCGCTCGACGGCGCCAGGCACAGGTTGTCCTGGCACTCGTTGGGCTCGGTGCAGGTGCCCTCGGCCGTGCAGACGCAGCTGAGCTCGCCGGGGGTGCAGTCGAGCGGCTCGCAGATCCCGGACTCGCAGGTCAGCGAGTCGTCGCAGCTGTCGTCGGGCCCGCAGGCGCAGCCCTCGGTGCCCTCGACGCAGTCGGTGTCGGTGGTGTCGCCGTCGCCGTCGCCGTCGCCGTCGCCGTCGCCGTCACCGTCGCCGTCACCGTCACCATCACCATCACCATCACCGTCGCCGTCGCCGTCGCCGTCGCCGTCGCCGAACACCCCACCGGGGCAGAGGTTGTCCGGGGTGTAGTAGATCGTGCCGTTGACGATCGAGGTCGCGGTCGGCGGCGAGAACGAGACCCCGTTGTCGACCGGGTTGCCGTCTTCGTCAGCGCACAGGACCCGGTAGCCGGCCTCGGGGGTCGCGGTGACGTCCCAGGTGATGACCACCGCAGAGTCCCCCGCGCTGACCTCGAAGTTGGTCGGGGGATTGAGCGGGGCCTGGTAGTCGTAGCTGATGCCAGTGTCGGGGATGTTGCTGTTGGTGTTCCCCTGCATGAAGAAGTCACCCATTTGACAGCCGTTGGTCCCCGAGCACATCCACAGGCCGCCCGAGCCCTCGAGGCCGCTGCAGGTGCCGTCGGCGACGGCGTTGGCGATGCCCTGCTCACCCTCGACGCCGTAGGCGAGGAAGATCGGAGCGAAGGAGAACTCGCTGCCGGTTTGGAGCGCCTGGGGCGTGCCCGACGAGAGCAGGGCACAGGGCGCGTACTGACCGAGGCCCGCGTTGGCCTGGGCGGTCGCGCAGTTCTGGCCGACGTAGGTGTTGAGCTGATCCTGGTCGACGGTCGAGCCCTGATAGGTGATCCGGGTGATGATCTTCTGCTCGCAGGTGCAGCGGGCCTGGTTGACGAAGGAGGTCATGTCCTGCTGGGACATCTGCCGGCCGCGCTGACCCTGCTCGTCGGTGATGTAGTAGTAAATCTGGAAGTCCTGCGCGGTCGGAGGGTCCGCGCGGGCGGGTCGCGAGCCGGGCAGGGTCAAGGCCGCGAGCGCGGTCACGCCGACCAGTACGGCGCTGCGGGCCCGGAGCGTGCGAGGAGCCGATCGCTGCATCTCGGGCCGATTATGCAACCAAGGTGCCAGCTAGCCTAGCGCGGGTTCACCACCCAGCGCCTCGCTGCTGGGCGAGGGGTGCTGGCGCTTTGACAATCTGACAAGCCGCGCGCCTCCCGATGACGCCTCGGCACGGTCTCACGCCTCGGGACGATCTCAATAGAGGAAAGGGATCATCCGGAACTTGGCGATCTTCGTGTATTCGTCCCACAGCTCGCCGTACTTGGCCGCGCAGCGCTGCTCGTCGCGCCAGGCGCGGTGCGGGAGCAGCATGCACAGCCACAGCGGGAGCAGGTAGGGGATCAGCGACGAGAAGCCCGTGCACAGCGCGAACGCGCTGTAGACCATGATCTCCCCGGTGTAGTTGATCTTGCGCCCGATCCCCCACCAGCCCGAGATCAGCAGGCGGCCGCCCAGGGTCTCGGCGGGCTTGCCCCAGATCTTCGCGCTCGGGTCCTTCTTGAACCGATTCTTCTGCGCGTTGGACTCGCGGAAGATCCACAGCCCGGTCACGTGGAGGGCGGCGATCCCCACGACCTGCCAGATCGGCATGGGCTCGGTGTTGCTCACCAGCCACCAGCCCGCGAGGGAGTAGAAGAAGGGCACGAGCACGAGGTCGCCCCACAGGAGCATGAAGCCGAAGCGCTCGGCGATCACGTCCCACATCGAGAGCACGTTGTCCTCGATCCAGTAGTGGGTGAACAGGTAGCCCCACCAAAACAGCTGGTAGGCCAGCATCTGCGGGGTCAGGTGGCCGAGCTCCTCGTACTGGGCCCAGGCGAAGGCGACGTTGAGCACGCCCAGACCGATGAGCGAGGGCTGGTAGGCGAAGATCTTGAGATCGACGCCGAGGAAGTGGGGGTTGAGCTCGATCCCGTACCACAGCCGGGCCAGCGCGCCTCGCTTGGCGCTCTGCTCGTCCTCTTCGCCGCGCTCGGCGGCCGCGGCCAGGCGCGCGCGGCTGCCCCGGTTCATGAGCAGCAGCCAGATCACCGTGATGATGTTGGCCGCGATCAGCAGCGACCAGAAGTGGTCGAGCAGCGGCGTCAGCGAGAGGCCGAAGAACCACGCGCCCGTGAAGATCAACATGTGCACGGCGACGAACAAGGCCATGCCGTTGATCTTGTAAGTCAGCCGCTCGCCGCTGCCGGGCAGCGGTTGGCCCAGCACTTTCTTGCCGGGCAAGAGCCGGGTCAGCGCGAACAAGACGACGATGAACAGGCCGCAGGTCAGCAGACCGAACAGCAGGCCCTCGACGGACACGGGTTGGCGGAGGTCGTCCACGAGCGCGATGATGACCGCAGGGGCGGGGCCGGCCCAAGTGACCTGGGTTCGAGACTGCTCTCACGCGCAGGATTTTTGGACTCAAAGGTGGTCGAATTGGCGGCGAACTGCCGGGCTGCGCTCGGCCGGGTTAGGATGCGTGCGTGCGCTTACGCAGCTTGAGCTTGATTGGTGTGGCGGTGTTGTTCGCCGCGGGGTGCGGGCCCGGCGGCCCCCCGGGGCTCGAGGGCTTCTCGGACGCTGGCGAGACCGGCGACGGCGAGCTCGGCGACGGCGACGGCGACGGCGACGGCGACGGCGAGCTCGGGGACTGCGTCGACGCCGAGTTCGGCGAGGCGCCCGAGCTCTTCTTCGACGGCTACCTCAACCTCGACTTCAGCAGCGATCACGCGGGCCTGTGCGGCCCGAGCCCGGGCCCCGACTACTCGATCGCCTGGATCGCGCCGCAGACCTCGACCTACCGGGCCTCGCTCTTCGCCGAGTTCCCCGGCTGGCTCACGGTGCTCCGCGGCGGCTGCGAGGGGGCGTTCGAGGGCTGCGCGGGCTTCGAGTTTCCGACCATCGTCGAGTTCGAGGCCGTCGCTGGCGAGGACTACACCTTCGTGATCGACACGGAAGACGAGGGCTTCGAGGGCTACTTCGAGTTCTCGCTGGTCCCCGTCGGCGGCCCGGGCGAGTGCCCGGCGGGCGAGCTCTCGGGCACACAAGACTCGGTCGCGGGCTCGACCTTGGGCAAGGGCAACGGCTTCGAGTCGTTCTGCGGCGGCGAGATCGCGGGCGACGACGCCTACCTGTTCGTCCCGCCTGTCAGCGGCGAGTACGTCATCGACATGTACGGCTCGGACTACGACACGATGCTGCACGTGTTCGAGGGCGAGTGCGGCGGGCCGATCGTCGAGTGTAACGACGACTCCTTCGACTCGGTCGAGTCCGAGCTCCTCGTCTACCTCGAGGCCGGGCAGATCTACACGATCGTGGCCGACGGCTTCGGCGGCAGCGAGGGCAACTACCAGCTCAACCTCGAGCTCTTCGACGGGCCGCCGAGCCTGTGCGACGACGTCGACATCTTGCCCTCGCAGGTCCCCGTTCAGACCGACTGGCCGGTCGAGGCCGACGCGGGCGACCTGTTCGAGGGCTGCAGCTTCGCGCCCTTCGAGCGCCGCTGGTTGTGGACGGCGCCGGCCGACGGGATCTATCGCGCGACCCAGGACGCGGGGCCGAACCCCTCGGGCCTCGCGCTGTTCGGCGGCGGCTGCGAGGGCAACGCAGACTTTTGCGAGGACGATCCGCCGCCCTCGATCGTGTTTGACGCCACGGCCGGCCAGGAGATCTTGCTCGTCAGCGAATGGCAGCCCGACCAGCCCGGCTTCGTCAACCTGAGGATCGAGGCCGAGGGCGGCGGCGGGCCCGGCTGCGGCGCGGCGCTCGGCCCGGGCGTGCCGACCTTCACCGACGGCACCACGCTCGGGACCGGCGACGACTTCAGCGGCAGCTGCGGGGACAGCCCGGCGCCCGAGGCCGAGCACTGGTGGACCGCGCCCGCGACCGGGAGCTACCGGATCTCGCTCGAGGGCTCGAATTACGACACGCTGATGTACGTGCGCGGCGGCGGCTGCGAGGGCCCGGAGCTGGCCTGCAACGACGACACGATCACCGACATGAACGTGTGGCTGTGGTCGACGATCGACCTCGAGCTCAATGCCGGGCAGACGATCTCGATCTTCGTCGACGGCTACAACGGCTCGGGCAGCTACAGCCTGGCAATCACGGAGCTGTAAGTGCGAGCTGCTAGCACCCCGGGCTGCTAGCCAGCCGAGGCCTTGGCGGACGCCTTGGCCTTGGCCTTGGTCTTGCCCTCGGGCTGGTCGGCGACCATGTCGCCCTTGGTGATGTCGAACTTGGGCTTTTGATTGGGGTCGCAGCCCTTGTCGAAGCCCTCGGCGTCGAACTCGGTCTCGAGGGTCCCGGTGGTCTCGCTCTTCTTGCCCTCGGGCGTGTGCTTGCCCTTGATCGTCACGGTGTGCTCACCGGCCCGGGCGGGGGAGCAGTAGCTCAACAGGTAGTAGCTCTGGGTCAGCTGCTCGATGCGCTCGCCGATCGTCTCGAACGCGGCCTGGATCTCGGAGCTGTCCTTGGCCAGCGCGGTCCCGCTCTTGCCGATCTTCTGGAGATCCTTCTCGCTGAGCTCGGCGCCGAGGCCGATCGCGAAGACCTCGTAGGGCGTGCTGTTGACGGCGTCGAGCATCTCGCTCTCGGGCACCCGCGAGGCGCGGTCGGTGCCGTCGGTGAACACGACCAGGGTCCCGATCCGAAGCGGGTTCTCGGCCTTCTCGAGCCCCTCGTCGAGGACCTCGAGGCCCTGGACGATCGCGCCGTTGAGGTTGGTGCTCGGATCCTTGGGCGAAAAGCCGCTGAGCGAGTTGGCGCGGGCCTGGGCGCCGCCCGCCGAGCCGGTGAAGTCGGTGACCTTGTGGATCTCGGCCTCGCCGTCGAAGGCGTAGATCGCGACCTTGTTGTTCTTCTCGACCTCGCTGGTGAACAGCGTCGCGGCCTCGCTGACCTTCTCGAAGTCGTCGGAGTCGGCGACCGAGCCGCTCATGTCGACGAGCAGCAGGGTGTAGTGGGAGGCCGCGACCTCGGGGTTGAGGATCGTCTGCTGGCTCTCGTAGACCGAGACCAGCTCGCCGTCCTCGTAGATCTCGAACTGCTCGGCCGTCATCCCGCCGACCGGCTCGCCGCTTTGATCCTCGACCTTGAAGTAGACCGCGACGTTGCTGGGCTTGTCGGCCGCGGTCTGCACCCGGGTGATCTTGAGCCCGCACCCGGCGAGGGTCACGAACACCGCGAGCAGCGGCAGGAGCAAGGTGAGGTGGAGGCGCTGTGCCGACATCGCCGCCAGCATAACGAAAACGTGCGGGCCTGAAAGTCGGGATGCCCGCGCGCGACCGCAGCGTCGCCCAACCCACCGAAAAACCCGCGTCCGGGAGCCGCTCAGCCGCCTTGGGTCAGCGCAGGCCCTCGAGCTTGAGCTCGACCTCGTTGACGCGGGCCTGAGCCTTGTCGAGGTTCTCGGCGACGACGACCTTGCGCCGCTGGAAGTCGGCGAGATCCCCGGGCGTGCCGTGCTCGCGGATCTTCTCTTCTTGCTTGGGCACGTGCTCTACCGCGCGCTGGCGGATCTCGAGCATGCGGTTGGCCTCGCGCAGCTGGTCCTCCCAGTAGGCGATCTCGTCGTCGACCGAGTCCCAGCTGGTCGGCTCGGGCTTCTTGTGGGGCATCGGAGCCATGCCCTCGGTCACGACCGCGTCGGCGATGCGCGGGTTGAGCCTGGGCTTGGGCCGCCCGGTCTTGTCGGCGCCGTCGACCTTGCGGGCTGCGACCCCGCCCTTGGGGTTGTTCGCGGTCTGGGCGCTCGACGAGTGGGCCTTGGCGTCGGCCTTGTTCTCGGCGGCCTCCTTGGCGTCGTCGTCACCACCAAAGATGAACAGGGCCGCGACGGCGAGGATGCCGGCGCCCGCGAGCAGAGCCGGGAGCATCCCGCCGCCTTCGCCCTCGGCGCCTTGGGTCGACTTGGGATCAGGGGACGTCATGGGGCGCCACTATAGCACCGGATCACAAAATGCCAGCTTTGTTAGCTTAGGGGCCTGGCGAGAGCCAAGGGCCGCGGCCCTTGGTTATGATGCGCGGGCCATGGGCGAGGTCGGGGCGCAGGAGAGTGCGGGCCTCGCAGGGCGCGCGGAGGCCGAACACGGTGAGGTCGAGGTCCACGACGACCTGGTCCACGACGAGCAGGGGCGACCCTTCATCGAGTTCGAGCTCGAGGTCGGGAGCGGGAGCGAGGGCCACCGCCTCGACCGCTTCTTGTCGCTGCGCTTCACCCGGCTGTCCCGCAACCGCGTGCACAAGATGCTCGCGGCTGGCGGCGTGCGTTGTCGCAGCAGCGGACGGGTGTTGCGCAAGAACTCGCTGCGCGTGCGCACGGGCCAGGTGCTGGTCATCCGTCGACCCGCGCCGGTCGAGCCGCCGGTCGTGCTCGACTACTCGGTGCTGCATCGCGACGAGCAGGTCCTGGTCCTCGACAAGCCCGCCAACTTGCCGGTCCATCCCTCGGCTCGCTACCACCGCAACACGCTGACGGCCCTGATGCGGCGGCGGCTCGGGCCCGGCCACGGCTGGGAGATGGCCCACCGCCTCGACCGCGAGACCTCGGGCGTGATCGTGTTCGGGCGCCGCGGGGGCTCGGGTCCCGCGCTCAAGGGCAGCTTCTTTCGCCGCGAGGTCGACAAGCACTACCTCGCGCTGTGCTCGGGTCGCTTCGAGGGCGCGCGCACGATCGACATCCCGCTCGGCCCCGCGCGGGGCTCTCAGATCCTGATCAAGGTCGGTCGGCGCGAGCTCGACGATGGTGGGCAGCGAGCCCAGACCGCGGTCGAGGTCGTCGCGGGCGGGGAATTTCGCGGCCAGCCGATCTCCTTGGTCTCGTGTCGTCCGCGGACCGGACGGACCCACCAGATCCGGGTCCACATGGCGTTGATCGGCCACCCGCTGATCGGCGACAAGCTCTACGCGACGAGCGAGCAGGAGTTCCTCGACGTCGTCGAGCGCGGCCAGCCGGTCGCCGAGCTCGAGGCCAGGCTCGGGCTGTGGCGCCACGCACTGCACGCACGCTCGCTGACCTTGCCGCATCCCCAGACCGGCGAGCGGGTCTGCTTCACGGCGCCCTGGCCAGCCGAGCTCGGCGAGATCCTGGCCCTGCCCGGTGACCCCCCGGGCGGGTGAAGACGTCTGTTATCTTGCGCGCCCGCGCTCCCTCGCTCCCTCGCATGGACCTCGTCAATCAAACTCCCGTCGTCGCCGACGTCCGCGTGGCGACGCTCGACGGCACCCCGCATCGCTACGGACTCCTGGTCGCCAAGGCGACCTTCGAGGTCCTCCAAGACGGCAGCACGCGGCTCGACTCTCAAGATCCCTTCCCGCTCTACGACGAGGACGAGCCGACCGAATTGGGCGTGCTCCCGCACGACGACGTGCCCCGCCAAGATCGCAAGCTCGAGGTCATCGTGCTCGGCAAGGCCTACGGCACCGGCCGGCCGCAGATGCTGGTCGAGCTCGCGGTCGGGGCCTACCGCCAGAGCCTGCTGGTGTCGGGGGATCGCTGGTGGACCTCGCATCAGGGCGGCGGTCGCCACTCGAGCCCGAGCGCGTTCGAGTCGATCCCGCTGACCTGGGACCGGGCCTACGGCGGCACGGCCGAGTGCTGGATCGACGCCGACAGCGTGATCGACCTCGACCACCAGATGAACAAGTACGGCCGGGGCTTCAACGCCTACAAGCTGGCCGAGGACGTCGGCAAGGCCTTCGCGTCGCCGGCCGGGTACCCGCAGCTCTCGCCCGACTACCACCGCCTCCTGCCCAACATCGAGCACCCCCAGACGCCGATCAAGCGCTGGACCGACGAGCCGCGGCCCTACTGCTGGGCGACGATGCCGACCGACATCGGCGCGCACCTTCAGCGGGCCCACGACTACATGGCCCACCACGGCCAGCCGCTGACCCAAGAGGAGATGCTGCGGATCGTCTACCACCGGGCTCACCCCGACTGGATCATCGACGTCCCGCCGATCGACACGGTCGTCGCGCTCAGCGGCATGACGAAGGGCCCGCGCTTCGCGTTTCGGATCCCGCGCCTGCGGCTGCTCGCCGACTACGAGCTCGGCGAGCGCACGGGCACCCGCGAGCTCGAGCCGCAGCTGATGATGCTGCTGCCCGAGCAGTCGCGCTTTTACCTGGTGTACCGACATTTTTTCACGATCGAGGCGCCGACGAAGGACATGAGCCGATCGTGGCGCCTGCGACTCGCCGAAGGGTGGATTCAAGCATGACCAAAGTGACGATTCAGCGGGACATCTGCCTCAACATGGTCGTGCCCCTGACCGCGACCCACGACTTCATCCCGCTCCCGCCCTTTCCCCCGGTCCCGCCGCCGCTGCCGGCCGCGCCGCTGTCGCTGGCCGCGTGCGCGATCGAGAGCCCGGTCAACGCCTGGTGGCCCCCGGGCTACGCGCTCGGGGCCAACAAGTTCACGACCAGCGTGTTTCACAGCGGCATGGGCATCTGCCTCGATGGCCACGACTGCGGCAAGTTCATCCCCCACGTGCAGGTCGCCCCGGCGCCGAACAACACCCTGACCCTGGTCCACATCCCGCTGTCGTCGCGCAAGTGCAACTTCACCGCGAGCACGGTCAAGATGAACGGCAAGTCGACCGCGTGCATGCTGATGATCTCGTGGCCGCCGTCGCCGATGACCTATTGCTCCGAGCCAATGAGCATGCCGCTGGCCAGCGCGCCGACGGCCCACCTCAACACCGTGACCGTCGGCATGACCTTCGGCGACTGGTTCGCGGGCGCGTTTGCGATCGCGGCCGGGATGATCCTCGAGTGGTGCCTGTTCAAGTACGGCGGCGGGACCCGGGACTTTGGCCAGGGCGCGGGCAAGATGATCGCCCAGAGCCGGGCCGGGCAGAGCATCGCGCGGATCATCGGCGGCAACTTCATCGGCGAGGTCAAGAAGAAGTTCATCCCCTGGATCGCGGGGCAGGGCGTCGGGATGCTGACCGGGGCCGTGCGGATCATGGCCACGGGTGAGGGCAGCGTCGGCGTGTCCTACGAGATCGGCGGCCCCTTCCTCTCGCTCAAGGGCAGCGCCGAGTACTCGCGCGACAACGCGACCGGCGAGGGCTCGTGGAAGGCCGGCCTCAGCGGGACCGCGGGCACGGCCTCGGGCAACCTCGACACCAGCGGCGCGGGGATCTCCAACAACCACCCCCTCGGCCTCGGCTCCGACGGCGTGTCGCACGACTGGGAGAAGGGCACGACCACGACCTCGACCGACGTTGATCCCTTTGACGGCTTCCACAACACCACGACCACCCAAAACCCTGACGGCACGACCTCGGTCGCCGACAGCCAGCAGGGCTCGAACGTGAGCAACCCGCTGTGAGCGAGCGCGAGCCGATCAGCGAGGCCCTCGACGCGGTCGTCGATTTCTATCCGCCCGGGCAGCTGCCCGAGCTGGCCTACGGGCTGATCAAGCGGACCTACGACATCGTCGCCGACCGCCTGGTCCCGGCCAAGGCCGAGCCGCTGTTTCACGACATCCGCCAGCCGGAGACCGAGTTTCCGCTCGCGCCGGGCAGCGACTTTTGGCCGATGAAGATGGCGACCGACGTGATCGTGCGCGGCAGCGCGTTCGCGCCTGGCGGCAACCCGGTCGGCTCGCAGATGATCCGGGTGACCGTCGGCAACGAGCAGAAGATGATCGCGGTCTACGGCGATCGTGCCGTTCACTGGCCCGCGCGGGGCCAGCTGCGCTTTGGTCCGCCCGAGCCCTATACCGAGATGCCGATCGAGTGGGCCCGGGCCTACGGCGGCTGCGATCCGCGGGTGCCCGTCGGCATCGATCCGATGACCGTGGCCGCGTGGTCCAAGCTCGAGTTCGACCACCCGGGCGTGTACCCGCGCAACCCCTTCGGCAAGGGCTACGTGGTCGTCGACGAGCCGGCCGAGGGCCTGAGCTTGCCCAACCTCGAGGACCCGAGCGCGCTGCTGCGGCCCGAGACCCTGATCACCGGGGATCCGCGCAAGTGGTACCTGCAGCCGCTGCCGGTCTGCTACGAGTTCACCAACTACATGATGTTCCAGCGCTACGCCTGGATCGGGCTCGAGTCCTGGTTCCCGCCGCCAGCCGACGCGCCGATGCGGGAGGTCGCGCTCGGGCTGCTGCCGACCAACTTCGCCGAGCTCGCGAAGATCGTGCCCGGGGATCCGATGCAGCCCCTCGCGATCCAGGAGGGCCCGATGGGCATGGTCTACCCGGACCTCGCGCCCGGCACCCCCGTGATCGTCGAGGGCATGCACCCCGAGCTCGCCCACGTCGGGTTCCCGATCCCGGCCCCGCCGAAGGTCGACTTCTACATTGATGGCAAGGTGTTCACCGAGCCCGCGCAGCTGACCACCGTGCTCGTCGAGCCGAACCTGGCCCGGGTCTCGCTGACCTGGGCCGCGCGGCGCTGGGACCTCCCGCGTCCTTTCGTGCCCGGGATCCACGCCAACATTCCGCTCGCCTTGTTGATCGACGACGCCCACACCGTGCCCTACGACTCGCCGCCGCCGCTGCGCGATCAGGTCAAGCAAGGTGGCGGGGGCCGGCCGGGGAAGCCCAAGTCATGACTGAGCTCGCAAATCGCTCTGCCGTCGAGGTCGCCCGCCAGCTCGCGGCCGCCCACCCGGACGCGACCTTGCCGTGTCCGCTGTGCCCGGCGACCGTCAAGGCCGAGAACCTCGAACGCCACCTCACCAAGGTCCACGCGGCCGAGCTTCAGACCGCGGCCAGCGAGACCACGCGATGGTCGGGCGCGGACAAGGGCATCGTCGTGCCGATGATCGGGCTGCTGGTCGCGTGGGGCGTGGGCTTGACCGTGGCGGTGGCGCTGGGCGTGCCGATCGGGGACCTCGGCAGCGCGATCGTCGGCGGGGCCTGCCTGGTGGCGATGGGCCTGTCGGCCGCGGCCGTGCTCGGCGTGTTCAAGGCCCGGCTCGAGCTCGACGGGGATCGACTGCGGCTGCGGTGGCTGTTCGGGTTGGGCTCGCGCAGCGTGGCGTTGCCGGCCAAGCTCGAGAGCGGGCGCCTGGTCGGGAAGAAGCTGGTCGCGCCCGGTCTGAGCATGGTGGCCGGCCAGGCCGAGGACAAAGACATGGGCGCCTACCTGCGCCTGTCGAGCGGCGGGAGCACGATCACCGTGGGCGCGAACAAGGCCGCCGGGCTCGCCAAGCACTGGGCGCAAAAAGGCTGGAGCCGGGGGCCGAAGGCGCGGTTGTGGAGCATCACCGTGGACCGCTCGGTGCTCGTCGCGCTCGAGTACCAGCTCGCCGCCCGAGGGCAGCTGAAGCCGCGCGAGTGAGGGTCTGGACGGGCGTGGTGGCATGAATTCGAGCGGCATGAATTCGAGGTGGGCTCCTAGCAGCCCGGGGTGCAATGCCTCGCGCCGCCTCGCTTGGCCTTTTCGCCGAGGGCTTTGTCGCCAAAACTTGCAGTACGCCCGGTACAGCGGCGTTTTGGCTTCGCGCCCTCGGCGAAAATTCC